>CAJUMV010000030.1 GCA_910587715.1 uncultured Lachnospiraceae bacterium
GGCAGATATTTCCATATCTGCCTTTAACAGAATACCCAAAGTTCAGAAAGAACCCGAATGGACGGCGCAGCCTTTTCTTTTTCTATTTTAGTGTTTTCTGAAAATGCTGGTAGTCTTTGGTGGAGTTCCAGTTGCCGCCCCATGTGAAGCCGTGTTCGGTAAAGAGACGGTAACACAGATCGTTCTCGTCAATCTTGTAAGCGAAACTCTGGCTGCGGTCGGCATAGATCTCGCTGCCGGGCGGAGAGATATAGTCGCTGCCGTCATTGTTTCTGCCGAAGACCACATAAGGATTATAATAGGGGTTCACGTCGATGGCGAGTCCGTAAGCGTGCTTGGACAGGCTGGTAGTGCCGTCAACGACCCGGTAGTTAAAGCAGGAGGTATTATTTTCCGCCATCGAGGCAGTGTCATCGCCGTTATATTCGTCAATCAGGCGGACGCTTTCCAGCCGGTAGTCATTTTGATAAAGCGTATGGAAGATTTCCACCATATCCTGTGCAATGGCTTTGTTGCAGATAAGCTCGCCAATCTGCTCTTGTCCGTCAAAGTCGATATATTTAAGCCCCACATAATTTAAATCCTCATAGGGGACAGTACAGCCGCTTTCCGGATAGGAAATGCCGGTAATCCTCTCTTTGACTTCTTCGGTCAGCGGTTCATAATAGAATCCTTCCTCATAAGTGATGCGGTCGGGATGTTCGGTCATCATAACGGGCTCCTCTGCAGGCTCCGCAGCGTCGTCCCCCTGATTTGCTGGGTATTCGGCAGGTACGTCTGCGATATGGTCTTTGACGTCAGTATATGCGGAGGATTTGTCCGGTGTGACGGAATTGTCATATCCTGTGTCGATGCTGGGTTTATCGGATTCCTCTGAAGGTGACACAGGCGTTGTTTCTGAAAGGGCGGAATCAACCGACTGGGTCGATTCTTTTTCAGACAGATTGTCTGCAATGTCAGCGGATGCGCCGTCCTGCGTGCCATAGGCGAGTTCGGGATTATTTTTGGCATATTCCAGCAGGGTCTCATCTCCTGTCAGATAGTGTGCCAGAAACGCGCATACGAAAATAAAGGTCAGCAGGAACAGGGTGGGTTTTGCTGCCTGCCGCAGTAACGTTTTTTTATCAGACATGGCTATTTCATTCCTTCGTGTAATTGGATATCGCAATGCACGCTCGAAAAACCTGCTCATTGCTATCCCGGATATTATAACATATTTTTCGGTAATGGGGGAAGGATGGGCGTCCGTACTTGCTTTTTTTACGGTAATCCAGTACAATAAGCGGTGGTGAAACGCCGTATCCGGGCAGGGGACGGCGAAAAACGGATTTTGCACCGTAACTGTAAAGATGCGGAACAGTTACAACAGACGAAGGAAATGCTATGGGAATCATAAAGACGGACAAGCTTACATTTGAATATATTCGCCGTGACGAAGAGGGGAATGTGGAGGGCATTACCCGGGCTGTGGACGAGGTGGATCTGGATATCAGGCAGGGCGATTTTATTGCGATTCTGGGGCATAACGGCTCCGGAAAGTCTACGCTTGCCAAGCATATCAACGCCATTCTTTATCCGACGGAGGGCAGCGTCTGGGTGGACGGCATGGACACGCAGGACGAAAATCATCTCTGGGACATCCGTCAGGAGGCGGGGATGGTGTTCCAGAATCCGGACAATCAGATCATCGGTCAGGTGGTGGAGGAGGATGTGGGGTTCGGTCCGGAGAATATGGGCGTGCCCACGAAAGAAATCTGGGAGCGCGTGGAAGAGAGCCTGAAGGCGGTCGGTATGTACGAGTACCGCAAGCACTCGCCTAACAAGCTTTCCGGCGGGCAGAAGCAGCGGGTATCCATTGCGGGCGTGATTGCCATGCATCCGAAGTGTATTATTCTGGACGAACCGACGGCAATGCTTGACCCGAACGGTCGAAAAGAAGTCATTCGCGCGGTGCGGGCGTTAAATGATGTGGAAGGGATTACGGTCGTATTGATCACACACTATATGGAAGAAATTATTCACGCGGACATGGTCTTTGTCATGGATCAGGGACATATTGCCATGGAAGGGACGCCGAGGGAGATTTTCTCCCGGGTGGATGAATTAAAAGAACTGCGGCTGGATGTGCCGCAGGTAACGCTCCTCGCGTATGAACTGCGGCAGAAAGGTGTGAATCTGCCGGAAGGGATTCTGACTATAGAGGAGTTTACGCAGGCACTTCTCAAGGCGGCAGGACTAGCGTGAGAAATGCGAAAAGTACTTCTAAAGACGTTTCGCCATAGGACGGGACGCCAAGAAGTACTAAGTTTCGCATAGGAGAATGCCTGAAATACGGCATTCTCCGCACCGATTTGAGATTCCGCCGAAACGGAATCATGGCGATTAGTATGAATGAGGAAGAGGAAATACAGTCATGTCTTTGATTTTGGATCATGTAAATTATATATACGGAGAGGACACGCCGCTTGCGGTACATGCCTTAAAGGATATTAATCTGGTGATTCCGGACGGGCAGTTTATCGGGCTGATCGGGCATACCGGCTCCGGCAAGTCTACGCTTGTACAGCATTTAAACGGGCTGATTAAACCGACCAGCGGGGCAATCTACTATAACGGTGAGGATGTCCACGACGGGGATTATGACAAGAAAAAGCTGCGTAGCAAGGTGGGGCTGGTATTTCAGTACCCGGAGCACCAGCTTTTTGAGATAGACGTGTTTAAGGATGTGTGTTTCGGACCGAAGAATCTGGGACTTTCCCAAAAGGAGACGGAGCTTCGTGCTTATGCGGCGCTGAAGCAGGTGGGGCTTGCGGACGAGTATTTTTATCAGTCGCCCTTTGACCTTTCCGGCGGGCAGAAACGCCGGGTGGCAATCGCGGGCGTACTGGCAATGAAGCCTGAGATACTGATTCTGGACGAGCCCACGGCGGGGCTTGACCCGAAAGGCAGGGACGAAATCCTTGACCAGATTGCCACGCTCAAGGAGGAGACAGGAATTACCGTGATTTTGGTTTCTCACAGCATGGAGGACGTAGCGAAATATGTGGAGCGGATTATCGTTATGAACTGGGGGAGCGTCCTTTTTGATGATGTGCCGCGGGAGGTTTTTCAGCATTGCAAGGAGTTGGAACAGGTAGGGCTGGCGGCTCCGCAGGTGACATATATGATGCAGGCGCTGGCAGAACAGGGCATGAAAGTGGATACCACAGTCACGACGATAAAAGAAGCGGCTCAGGAGATTTTGAGGGTGCTTGGAAAGTAACAGAACCGAATGACATGGGCAGCGGCGGCAGACGAAAATTTGAGAGGTACTTTGCATGTTTTGAAAAAGCGCCGGAGTGGAGAAAATATGATTCGAGATATTACATTGGGCCAGTATTATCAGGCGGATTCCGTCATTCATAAACTGGACCCGCGGGTAAAACTGGTAGCGACAATAGGCTTTATCATATCCCTTTTTGTGGTGGACAGCTGGGTGGGATATGTGGTGGCGGCTCTGTTTCTGGCATGTATGATTAAGCTGTCAAAGGTTCCTTTTCGCTATATGATTAAGGGAATGAAAGCAATTGTCTTTATTCTGATGATTACGGTGGTGTTTAATCTCTTTCTGACGCCGGGGGAACCGTTATTTACGTTTTGGAAGCTGACGATCACAAAGGAAGGATTGCGGATTGCGGTCATGATGGCGGTTCGTCTCTCGTTTTTGATCGTGGGCTCTTCGCTGATGACGCTGACGACTACGCCCAACAGCCTGACGGACGGCATGGAGAAGCTGATGGGGCCTTTAAAGTATGTAAAGGTGCCGGTGCATGAGGTGGCGATGATGATGTCCATTGCGCTGCGCTTTATCCCGATTCTGCTGGAGGAGACGGATAAGATTATGAAGGCGCAGATTGCGCGCGGGGCAGATTTTGAAAGCGGGAATCTGATTAAGAAGGCGAAAGCGATGGTGCCGCTTCTGGTGCCGTTGTTTATCTCGGCGTTTCGGCGTGCCAATGATCTGGCGATGGCTATGGAGGCAAGATGCTACCGGGGCGGAGAACACAGAACAAAAATGAAGCCGCTTTGTTACAAGGCGGCAGACAGGGTGGCGTATTGCGTGTTGCTGCTGTATTTTGCCGGATGCGTGGCGATTCGGGTGTGGCTCTAGGGGGCAGAAGATGAAGCGAGTTATGTTAACCGTTGCGTATGACGGGACTGCGTATAGCGGGTGGCAGTTACAGCCGGGACGGGAGACCATAGAAGGCGTATTAAACCATTGCATCGGTGAGCTTACCGGGGAAAAGACAGAGGTAATCGGCGCCAGCCGCACGGATTCCGGCGTGCACGCGCTGGGCAATGTGGCTGTGTTTGATACGGAAAGTCTGATTCCGGCGGAAAAGTTTTCCTATGCTTTGAATCAAAGACTGCCGGAGGACATTCGGATTCAGGGTTCGGTGGAGGTGGCGGAGGATTTTCACCCGAGACACTGCGAGAGCAGGAAGACCTATGAATACCGCATTTATAATGCGCCTTTTGCGATGCCTGTGAAGCGGCTTTATTCTTATTTTACCTATGTGCCGTTAAATGTGGAGCGGATGCGGCAGGGCGCGGCGTATCTGGTGGGGGAGCATGATTTTAAGAGCTTTTGCAGCGTAGACACACAGGCATTGAGCACAGTGCGGCGGGTGGATGACATTTGTGTGTGTGAGGAACCGCTGACAGATATCGCTTTTGCTGACCACAGAGTACGGGGGCGTGCAGCCGGGGAAGAGCAGAACGGCAGGGAGATTGTCATCCGCGTGGCAGGCGGCGGCTTTCTATATAATATGGTAAGAATTATTGCAGGGACGTTGATAGAGATCGGACGGGGAAAGATACCGCCGGAGCGCATGAAGGAGATTCTGGCGGCATGTGACAGACAGGCGGCGGGACCTACGGCTCCTGCGTGCGGACTGACGCTTGTGGGGTATGAGTTCCTCAATGGGAGCGGACATTTGAAAAATCAGGAAAATTCGGCTGAATTTAGGGAAAAACCGGTTGACACGCGAGGATGCGTATAATATAATATTTAACTGTGACGAATTGTTTATAAATGTCTGACCAAAGCCCCGGTGAGACATTTTACAGGAGCAGGCAATCTGCCTTGCCCGATTAAGAGAGAAGTACAAACGCCGCGGAAGGGATGACGAGTGTGGCCGGACATCTGCACGACGATCTTTGGAAACGGCACAGACAGTTACTATGGAGGTAATATTCATGAAAACTTTTATGGCGAGCCCGGCTACGATCGAAAGAAAATGGTACGTGGTTGATGCGACAGATATGACACTGGGACGCTTGGCGTCAGAGATTGCCAAGGTATTGAGAGGTAAGAACAAGCCGATCTTTACACCCCACATGGACACAGGCGACTATGTGATCGTTGTCAATGCGGAAAAGGTGAAAGTGACAGGTAAGAAGCTGGATCAGAAGATTTACTATCATCACTCCGATTATGTGGGTGGTATGAAGGAAACCACTCTGAAAGAGATGCTGCAAAAGCACCCCGAGAGAGTTGTGGAGCACGCAGTGAAGGGCATGCTTCCCAAGGGACCTCTTGGCAGTCAGATGTACAAGAAGCTTTTTGTATATGTAGGACCTGAGCATAAGCATGCGGCACAGAAACCGGAAGCATTAACATTTTAAGAAAGGGATAAAGAATCATGGCTAAAGCAGATAAATCAGCAAAATATTACGGAACCGGCAGGAGAAAGAAATCCATTGCCAGAGTATATTTAATGCCCGGTAAGGGTGAAATTACCATCAATAAGAGAAATATTGACGATTACTTTGGTCTTGAGACCTTGAAGGTGATCGTTCGTCAGCCTTTGGCGGCAACCGATACCGTAGATAAGTTCGATGCCGTTATCACGGTAAAGGGTGGCGGCTATACAGGACAGGCAGGCGCGGTGAGACACGGTATCGCAAGAGCGCTGCTTCAGGCGGATCCGGATTACAGACCGACCTTAAAGAAAGCGGGCTATCTGACCAGAGATCCTCGTATGAAGGAGAGAAAGAAATACGGCCTCAAAGCGGCTCGTCGCGCTCCGCAGTTCTCCAAGAGGTAGGCAGAAAAACTATACAGATGCAAGAATATGGACTCCGCAGGTATTCCTGCGGAGTTTTTGGTTTTACGATAAAGTATAGTAAGAAGGACAACAGTTAAACTGTTGTCCTTAAGTTGTCAAATTAATGACTATAAATTTTGTTTGCCCATTAAAGGGTTCTTTTTTAATTTCTCCCATTTTAACATGATTATTCTTTTGCGTCAATGTTTTTTTCTGTAAAGTTAAAAAAATTTGATATGGCTTTTTCTATTTCTATACGGGGTGTAATAATATTAATATAGCCCTTTTTTTCCAGTATCCTCATTTTATCTACGCAGCGGATATCGTCAAAATGCATTCGTGCTTTTATATGACTATCTTCTTCAATATCATATTCGTATGGTACAGTTAAGGTTCCAGAATCCTGTTTGATTGATGTTACAGGAACTACAATTAACTTAGTACCACAATGTTTAAGAACATAGCACCAGTGGGGATCAAATAATTCTTTTGAATATCCGCGACCGATCTGACAATATATTAACTGATGTTCTTTTGGCTCTGTTTTTAATGAATAGTAGGTTTTGTTAGCGTCATGGTTAGGCTCTTTGCAAACAAGTGTTCCGTAAAAGAAATTAGAAGCGGTTAATTGGTGCTTCCATGCTGAGATTAACATGTCTACATCGTAGTTGCCTGTTTGTGCCAAGTCATTTGCCTGATTAGCTAAATTCCAAAATTCTTTATATATATTGAGTTGGTTTTTAGGTTTTACTCTCCCCATAGTGTCCTCCGTATTGTTTCTGGTTATAATGACATTATATCAATTGATAATACATAAATCAACAAAATAAGATTTAAGATATGATAGGCAGAAAAATTTTGTATACGGGTAATTTTTATTTTAAGTAAATATGAATGTATATGGGTAAGTGACACATAATTAACAAAATGCTAAAAAATGTCGTATTTTAGGCATTTGGAACTATCCAAGAGATAAGGAATTATTTATATGCAGTATAAAACCCTTGAAAATTTGTTCCTTTCAAGGGTTTTATAATATTTTTGTTGATTTTTATGATATAATTGCATATAATAAAAACAGATAGGAAACTATCTTTGGAGAGTTCCTGCCAGATAGTGGAAGATTTTAAACTCGTAGGGAGCAGTAATGCTCCCTCATTTTTTTAGAAAGGGATGGAATGGAAGAATTTAAGCTGTATAGTGTATCAGACGAATATATAGAATATTTGCGGGCTATATTTCCGAATGTATATTCAAACAAGGAAACAACGAGGGTTCATACCCGAAAGTACGTTGGTATAGTGTTACGTTTGGGAAATTACCATTATTACATACCGATGTCTTCACCAAAAGAATCGAATTACCAAATTGCCAGTGAGAAAAAGGTTATTAAAAAGAGTATTGTCCCAATTATACGGATTGTGGTAAAAAATTCAAGGGGACAAAAGGAATTAAAAGGGACTCTGCGAATCAGTCATATGATACCACCATCAGAACTGGAGCTTTATGATATCGAAAATGAGCCAGACAATACATATAAAGATTTGGTGCAGAATGAAATTATATTTATTCGTAAAAACCAGGATAAAATTCTTGCTAATGCAAAATTGTTATATAAGCAAAAAACAGAAAACGACATATCGGCAGGATATGTGAAAGCGGCATTAGAGTATAAGGCTTTAGAGAAACTATGCGGAGATTTTATGAGTGAAAAGAAATAAGGTTTATCCTGCGGAGTTTTTTGTTTTATAATGAGGAAGATAGATTTTTTTTGTGTTGAGAGAGGTTTTTAGAATGAGTCATGTAAGTGTGGCTCCATTTGTGAAATGGGCTGGCGGCAAGCGCCAGTTACTTCCACAGATAAAGGAGAGGATGCCTGAAAGGTATCATGATTATTATGAGCCATTTGTAGGCGGCGGTGCGGTCGTATTTGACGTGCTGCCTGCCAATGCTCTGATAAATGATAGTAACAGGGCGTTGATAAATACTTATAGGCAGATATGTAATGCACCAGAGGGGTTTCTGAAGGCTGTAAAAAACCTGGATGAAGGTATGTGGGAGGATGGTAAGAAATACTATTATTCTCTAAGAGAGCATTACAATGATAAGTTGATGAAAGCAGAGTATGATGTGGAGCTGGCTGCTTTGTTTGTATTTATCAATAAGCATTGTTTTAACGGTTTATATCGAGTGAACGGCAAAGGATTATTTAATGTCCCCTATAACGGTAGCCGCCGGTCGTCTGTTGATGAAAGTGTAATTTTGGAAATATCAAAGTACCTTCAGGGTGTAACTATTATTGATGGTGATTTTGAAAAAGCTTGCAGGGAGGCGAAGGAGGGGGATTTTGTTTTTATCGACAGTCCGTATGCACCGTTGAATCCAACATCTTTTGAATCATATACCAAAGAGGGATTTGATATAGAAAGTCATAAAAGACTTGCGAAGTTTTATGATGAATTAACAGCTAGAGGATGTTACTGTATGCTCACAAACCATAATACAGAATTGATAAATAAACTATATGGTAACAAAGGATACAAGATAGATGTGGTAAGCGTTAAGCGTATGATTAATTCAGATGCATCGAATAGAGTGGGAGAAGAAGTAATTATCTGCAATTATTAGAGGGGCCGGGATAATGGAAAAAATACTTTACGGTACGGGTAATCTGGCGAAACTGGAGTCGATGAAGAGCAGATTGGAACCATTAGGTATTGCTTTGCTTGGTCTGCAGGATCTCATTGCAGAAGGGAAAAGTATTCCGAAAGTGTCGGAAGATGGGAACACCCCGCTTGAAAATGCGAGGCAGAAAGCGACGGCGTATTATGAGGCGTTTCGGATACCCGTATTTTCCTGTGATTCGGGGTTGTATTTTGATAATGTTCCTGATGAGATGCAGCCTGGGGTGCATGTGCGCAATGTCCATGGTAAATGTTTGTCTGACGATGAGATGATAGCATATTATGCGGGATTAGCGCAAAAGTATGGGAATCTGAAAGCAAGATATAAAAATGCGATTTGTTTTGTGAGGGACGAAGCGCATATTTATGAAGCGATGGAGCCATCTATGGAAAGTGAGCCGTTTCTTTTAATGGACCGACCGCATAGCGCGATTAGAAAAGCAGGCTTTCCGTTGGACAGTCTGTCTGTTGATATGAAAAGCGGACAGTATTATTATGATTTGCCGTCCGACAGATTGGAGCAGGTTGCCGTAGAGGATGGATTTTTAGAGTTTTTTCGTAAGGTTCTTGCGCTCAAAAAATAGTTTTTTTTTCTTGCTTTTTCTTATTCTTATGCTATAATTTTGGATATGGGGATATAGCTCAGTTGGGAGAGCGATACGTTCGCAACGTATAGGTCAGGGGTTCGAGTCCCCCTATCTCCACTTTGGAAGCATAGCTCAGCCGGGATGAGCGTTCGCCTCACACGCGAGAGGTCATGGGTTCGAGCCCCATTGCTTCCATTACTATTTATGCGCAGACCCGCATAGGGAAGTTTGCTGTTCCACAGCATGCGGGTCGCGCGGCGAGTAGGGGCAGATAACTCTTTCCTACTCGATTAAAAAGTCGGAATGACGGTGCCATTCCGGCTTCTTTGTATAGATGGGGGATACTATGACGAAGCGAAAAAAAGTCATCAAAGAGTATATTCTGATTACAATCGCGGTAATCCTTATGGATATCGGTGTCTATGTCTTTAAGTTCCCGAACAACTTTTCCTTCGGCGGGGTATCGGGTCTGGCGGTTGTGGTGACGCACTATACACCTTTTACGGCGTCCCAGATCAACCTCATCATCAATATGATTCTGCTTGTGTTCGGGTTTCTGTTTCTGGGAAGGAATTTCGGGGTAAAGACTGCATATGTGACAGTGGTGTCATCTTTACTGCTGAATCTGATGGAAGTGCTGTTCCCTATGAGTGCGCCGCTCACCAATGAGACAACCTTGGAACTTATCTATGCCATAGCGCTTCCGGCTCTGGCTTCGGCGCTTCTCTTTTATGAGAACGCCTCTGGCGGCGGCACGGACATCATAGCGATGGTGCTGAAGAAATATTCGACCATGGACATATCGGCGGCGCTTATGGCGGTGGACGCCATTATCGTGGTGGTGGCATGTTTTGCCTTTGACACGAGAACGGGACTTTTTTCCATATGCGGACTGATGGCGAAGTCGCTGGTGATTGATAAAGCCATCGAGCGCATGAAGCTGAGCAAGTATTTTACAATCATATGCAGCAAACCGGAGCCGATTTGCGACTTTATCATGAAAGATCTGCACCGAAGCGCTACGGTTTACAAGGCGGAGGGCGCTTACACACACAAAGACAGGGTGGTCATCCTTACGGTTATGGACCCGAAACAGGCGGTGCTTTTAGAGCGGCATATTCAGAGCGTGGATCCGGAGGCTTTTCTTATGGTGACAAAGAGCAGCGAGATTATGGGAAAGGGATTTAAGAGGTATATCTGAAGATGGCGGTACATGTAAAGAATATGACCACGGGAAAGCCCGGGAAACTGATTCTGGCTTTTTCCCTTTCCCTTGTGGCGGGCAATGTCTTTCAGCAGTTATACACTGTGGTTGATACCATGGTGGTCGGGAAATTTCTCGGTGTGAGCGCGCTGGCGGCGCTGGGGGCTTCTGACTGGATGAACTGGCTGATGCTGGGCGTGATACAGGGACTGACGCAGGGGTTTGGCATCAGGATGGCGCAGGAGTTTGGTGCGGGCAGAACAGATGAGTTAAAAAGAAGCGTGGGGAGCGCGGCGGTGCTGTCCATGCTTTCTGCTATTGTGCTGGTGGCGGCAGGGCAGTTTTTTGCAAGACCTGTGCTGACGCTTTTACAGACGCCGCAGGAGATCATCGGGTATTCGCTTCTCTATCTGCGGATTATGTTTGCGGGCGTGCCGATCGTGATGGTTTACAATCTGCTGGCGTGTATTCTCCGCTCGCTGGGTGACAGCAGGACGCCGTTAAACGCTATGATTGTTGCTTCCGTGACGAACATTGTGTTGGATTATCTCTTTGTGCTGGGGTTTGGCTGGGGCATTGCGGGCGCTGCTGCCGCGACTCTGATTGCGCAGGCAGTATCGAGCGTGTTCTGTTTCTTCCATATTAAAAGGATTACCTTTCTGAAACTTTCGCGGACGGATTTTCATTTACAGAAGGAGCTTTCCGCAAGGCTGTTTATGCTGGGGCTTCCCATGGCGTTTCAGAATGGAATTATCGCCATCGGCGGCATGATTGTGCAGTTTGTGGTGAACGGGTACGGCGTAATCTTTATTGCGGGATTTACGGCGACGAACAAGCTCTATGGGCTGTTGGAGATCGCGGGCACCTCTTACGGCTACGCGATGGTCACCTATGTGGGGCAGAATCTGGGAGCGGGCAGATATGACCGTATCAAAAGCGGGATGCGTGCGGCTATGGGGATTGCTATGGCGACGTCTGCTTTCATTGCGGTGTGTATGCTTGTGTTCGGAAAGTATCTTTTGGGATTGTTTATTTCCGGAACGCCGGAAGTGGTAGAGCAGACCATGCGGATCGCCTATTTCTATCTGGCGGTTATGAGCGTCTGCCTGCCGATTCTCTATGTGCTGCATGTGACGCGCTCCGCCCTGCAGGGCATGGGCAATACGATTCTGCCGATGCTGTCCGGCGTGGCGGAGTTTGTGATGCGCACCTTGTCGGTGATTTTTCTGCCCATGCTTTTGGGTGAGGTCGGCATCTTCTTCGCGGAGATCGCGGCATGGATCGGCGCGGATGTGGTGCTGGTAGGGAGTTGGTTTTCACAGATGAAGAAACTGCAGGGATGACAAGGCAGAGAATGCCCGTATTTTGGGCATTCTCTTACGCGAAACTTAGTACTTCTTGGCGTCCCGTCCTATGGCGGGACGTCTTTAGAAGTACTTTTCGCGTTTCTCATGTTGTCCAGGCTCCATCTACGGTAATGACCTGCCCGGTCAGATAGGAAGGAGCGTTGACAATAGAGAGCAGCATGTTGGCGACTTCTTCTGGTTGACCGAATCGGTCGGCGGGTATTTCCGCCCGTATAGCGGACAGCTCCTCCTCGGAAAAGCAGCGGTTCATGTCCGTGTCGATCACGCCGCAGGCGATGGCATTGACCTGAATGCCGCTGGGTGCCAGCTCCTTTGCCAGGGCTTTCGTAAAGGCGTTAACGCCGCCCTTGGAAGCCGAGTAAGCAACTTCCATAGAAGCCCCCACATTTCCCCAGACGGAGGAAATATTGATAATCTGTCCGGCATGGCGTTTTAACATGAGGGGAATGGCGAGACGGCACGTATAGAACAGGGCATTTAAATTGATGTTCATAAGGGACTGCCATTCTTCCGCCGTCATTTCGTGGAGCAGCCCGATATGGGAGACGCCGGCGTTGTTGACTAATAGGGTCAAATCGGTTATCTGTGCAAATACCTTATTTACGGCATGGATGTCTCCCATATCCGCTATCATGGGCGTACATGCGATGTTGTAGGTTTCTGACAGACGATATGACAACTCTGTCAGTTCTTTCTCCGAATGGCGGCAGGTGAGATACAGGCGGTAACCCTCCCTGGCGAGCGCCTGTGCGATGGCGCGCCCGATGCCACGGGATGCGCCGGTAACGAGGGCAGAGCGGGGGGCAGAATCGGGAGCGGCAGCAGGCATGTTTCCATATGGGGCTGTGATGCTTTGGTTATCTTGTTTTTTCATTTTCCGTTCTTTATTCCTGCCTTTCCTTATTCATTTTCAAATACATCGTAATAGCTAAGATTTTTTATTTCCCTTATTTCCATGTTTGCGTTAGATATTTGCGGGAAAAAGACTTATACTGTAAAGAGTATATTAAAAAAGTATACTACAGATGGCAGGGAATGTCACCCAGATGGGACAGTGTGTCTGGGAAGGTATTTAGGGACAATAGAAAGGAGAGCGGCATCTTATGTATGACCTTATCATTATCGGCGCGGGTCCGGCAGGTCTGTCGGCGGCGGTTTACGGCAGGCGCGCGGGGCTTGACCTTATGATAATAGAACAGACGCCCATGGGCGGCGGACAGGTGGTGGACACCTATGAGGTGGACAATTATCTGGGAATGCCCGGTGTCAATGGATTTGATCTGGCGCAGAAATTCCGCAGTCACGCGGACGGGCTTGGCGCGATATTTCTAAGCGGCAGGGTGACCGCGGTTCGGAACGAGGGAGATTTGAAAATTGTGGAAACCGCGGACGGCGCATCCTATGAAGCGCGGACGCTGATTCTGGCGGGCGGTGCGGAACATGCGAAGCTGGGTGTGCCGGGGGAGGCGGAATTCAGAGGGCAGGGCGTTTCCTACTGCGCGACCTGTGACGGCGCATTCTTTAAGAAAAGAGACGTGGCAGTCGTGGGCGGCGGCGACGTGGCGGTGGAGGATGCCGTCTATCTTGCAAGGTTCTGCCGCAAGGTGTATCTGATCCACAGGCGGGACAGTCTGCGGGCGGCAAAAAGCCTGCAGGAAAAATTGTTTTCCTGTGAAAATGTGGAAGTCGTCTGGAACAGCACTTTGACAAGGATTCAGGGAAGCGATTTGGTGGAAAGCATATGCATTCATCCGAAAGACGGGGATGCGGAACGGGAGCTTGCGGTGGACGGCGTCTTTATTGCGGTGGGAATGCAGCCGAAAACGGAGCTGTACCGCGCCCTCCTGGCATGTGACGAGAGCGGTTATCTCATTGCCGGAGAGGACTGCGCTACCAGTGTGCCGGGCATTTTTGCAGCGGGGGATATCCGTACAAAGGCGCTTCGCCAGATTGTGACGGCAGTTTCCGACGGCGCGTGCGCCGTGGCTTCGGTGGAGAGATATTTAACATCCCACGTGTAATCATTACGAAAGTATTACGAAGCTGTTTTAGGTAAAATGTGCCATGATTTGACATAAGTTTTACACCTCAAATACCGAAAAATCAGGCTTTTTGTGCGAAAAGCACAATAACTTGCGTATGAGTGTGCGTTTTGATGGTAGATGCTGTGGTTGACAAAACGTTTATTCAATGCTATATTATAGCCAGATGTAACAATTCTGTAACAAATGAGGTGTTTTTTATGAACAAAAACAAACTGAAATGGACAGCATGTGCATTGGCTGCAGTAGTTGGATTTACCGGTACGGGAATGGAAGTAAGCGCCACAGGAAATGTGGGAAGCGTGCTTCCTTCGGCAGGAATAGAGTTTTCCCTTCAGGATGAAGAGAAGTCCACCGCGTTATCTACGTTAAAGGAAGAGTCTGATAAGGAAGCGGCGGAGCAGGAAGAAAACGGGGATGCATCCTCTGAGCTTGAAAACGAAGGCATCAGCGTCGGCAGTGTTCAGGTAGGCGGTTTTTCCGATCTTGCCAGCACATCCGATAAGGTAAGCAAGGTTCCGGAAAAGAAGATTGCGGATACGATTGTAGTCAGCGAGGGCTATACCAAGGATTTGAAGGCGGCGGCGGGAAGCGGCTTGTCTGAGGAGGAAGAGAGCTTTAAGAATCTGGTGATTGCCAGAGTGAATGATTATGTAAATGTGCGTGATATTCCGAGTGAGGAAGGCGAGATTGTCGGCAAGCTCTATAATAAGTCCGTCGGCAGCTTTATCGAGGAGGAGGACGGCTGGTATAAAATAAGCTCCGGCTCCGTGGAAGGATATGTGAAGGGCGAGTATTGTGTGACTGGCGATGAAGCCGTTGATTATGCGAAGGAAGTGGGAACCCGAATCGCGACCGTTACGACCACGACCCTGAAGGTGCGTGAGCAGCCCGGTCTGGAAGAAGCGGTTCTCGGTCTGGTTCCGATTGAGGACGAACTGATTGTTACAGAGGAAATGGACGGCTGGGTGAAGGTAAATATCGAAGAAGGTGACGGCTATGTTTCCATGGACTATGTCACCCTTTCCACGGAGTTTGTAAAGGCGGAGTCCGTAGCCGAGGAGAAGGCGCGGCTTGCCAAGGAGGAAGAGGCAAGAAAGGCAGCGCAGGCGGCGGCGAAAAAGAAAACGTCCGAAAATGCGGCGTCCGGCAGCAAGGGCGAGGACGGCGGAAAGACTTATGCGAATCCGACCGGAAGTTCAGGAGCCGATGTGGTACAGTTTGCGAGACAGTTTTTGGGTAATCCTTACGTGTACGGCGGAACCAGCCTGACAAACGGTGCAGACTGCTCGGGGTTTGTTATGAGCGTGTATAAGAACTTTGGCGTAAGCCTGCCTCATTCATCGGCGGCAGATAGAAGTGTGGGCGCATCTGTAAACGGATTGGAAAACGCACAGCCCGGCGATATCATCTGCTACTCGGGTCATGTGGGAATTTATGCGGGCAATGGTCAGATCGTGCATGCATCTACATCCAGAACAGGTATTATCGAATCCAGCGCAACCTACCGTTCGATTCTTTCCATCAGAAGAATCCTCTAAGAGCGGCGTTGTGATACAAACAGAAAATGATAAAAAGTGACGATAGGAGGGAGACGTTCCGGCAGGGCGTCTCCCTCTCCATTTTATCTATGTGTGGTTGATTTATCTATAATGCACAAAGTTTTTAGAAAATGCGAAATAACGGATGCGGGGTAAAAACGACTTATACACATAAAAAAATCGGATTTTAAGCATAAAATGGTTTTATACACGGAGTTATCCACCATATCCACAGCTTTTTGACCGGGTCACTCAGTTCATTTATGGAAACTGAAGGAACATATGTTTTGTATATTTTCTCTAAATGGGAGCAAATTGTTGCAATAGTATAGTAAAATATGGTATACTGATTTCATAAGCATTGCTTAACACTCCAATTGGAAGGGGATGAATTAGATGAAATTTAACATTGTCGGAAAGAATATCGAAGTAACGGAAGGTTTACGGGCAGCGGTGGAGGACAAGATTGGTAAGCTGGAGAAGTTTTTTACCGAGGACACAGAGGTGCATGTGACTCTCAGTGTAGAGAAGGATCGGCAGAAGATTGAAGTGACGATTCCCGTGAAGGGGAATATCATCCGTTCCGAGCAGGTCAGCAGCGACATGTATGTTTCCATTGATCTGGTGGAGGAGATTATCGAGAGACAGCTTAAAAAGTATAAGAATAAGCTGGTGGACAAGAAGCAGGGAGCCGGTTTTTTCCGTCAGGAATTTATCGAGAAAGATTATATGGATGAGGAGGAAGTAAAAATCATCCGCACGAAAAAGTTTGACATCAAGCCCATGTATCCGGAGGATGCGTGTGTGCAGATGGAACTTCTCGGTCATAATTTCTTCGTATTCTGCAATGCGGAGACGGATCAGGTGAATGTGGTTTATAAGAGAAAGGGAAACACATACGGGCTGATTGAGCCTGAATTTTAAAAACAGTTGATAGGAAAAGGAACGACGGCAGGGCGGAGCAATCTACCCTGCCTTCTCTTTACCTATCGTTTGACATAACGCGATTGCGCCATACATAGTATTAAGATAAGGAATGCATGGATTGGTGACGAAGAACCATGGAAGGCGGCATGAAATATAACGGGGGATGGGGCAGGGCGGTTATTAGGCTGGGGGCGCTTTTGCTGCTTGCCTTTGGCTGTGTATGTATGGCGGGGGAACTGCTCGGCAAATGGCGGACGCCCGCCCGGCAGGAGGAAGACAGGACAAACGGGCAGGCGGTGGAAGTGACTGCGGACGGGAATTATATTAAGTGGGTGGAATTTCATGTCACCAATGAGGCGATGGCGGCGGCGTATGATCTGGATGTGGACAGCTATCGGGAGGAAATACATTTGAACTGGATCGAGCTTCTTGCCTATGTGGGGGCAAAGACGGGAGGGAAGTTTGACAAAAACAGCGTCAGGAGAATAGAGGAAGTGGCGGAAAAGCTGAAAAGCGGCGACACCATGGCGGAGCTGACGAAGGACATGGAATATTATGACTATTATCTGGAGGCGTACACGGCGGTGCTCGGCGGCATGATGGGGGAGTTTGCGCTGGACGGAAAACATGTTTACGGATTAAAGGCGTTCTCGCCCATCGCAAAAGGATTTGACTACAGCCATTATGATGATTTCGGTTCATCCCGCAGCTACGGTTATGCGAGACCTCATTTGGGGCATGACATGATGGGGCAGATCGGCACGCCCATCATTGCCGTGGAATCCGGCTACGTGGAAGCACTCGGCTGGAACCAGTATGGCGGCTGGCGCATCGGCATCCGCAGTTTTGATAAGAAACGCTACTATTACTATGCGCATCTGCGGCAGAATTACCCTTACGCGGAGGGGCTTGCGGAAGGGTCCGTGGTGACGGCGGGGGACGTAATCGGCTATATGGGACATACCGGTTACAGTACGACGGAGAATGTGAATAATATCAAGACCGTGCATCTGCATTGGGGGCTGCAGCTTATTTTCGATGAGTCCCAGAAGGAGGGAAACAATGAAATCTGGGTGGACTGCTATGAGCTGTCCAAATTCCTTTACAAAAACCGCTGCGAGGTGGAGAAGGTGGGAGATTCCAGAGAGTGGAGAAGAGCTGTGCCCATGACAGACCCGTCCGCGGAGACGTACAGGAAGAAAACAGAAACGGTTGTTCGATAAAACTATTAGCAAAATGCACGAAAAATAACCCCTGGTCGGAAAATAAATTGTTGAAAATAAGTAATGATTCAGCTATACTTTTGGTAAAGCCATTTGTTTTTTGGCAGGTGCTTTAGAAACAGGAGAGAGGGGTTATAGGAGAGGGATTATGGGTAAAACAGAAAACAGTGAATCAGAAAACAAGAGTCAGGCGGCGCGGCTGAAAAGGCTTGTGCGTCAGGCGTTCGTGTCAGTGGCAGTTGGGGCGGTGCTGCTGCTTGCACTCATCTTTTTCAACATGGCTATGTCCGGTATACATAGTGCACAGCTCAACACGACCGTGGCGTTAAATCAGTACCGGATTGCGTCAAAGACACTGACGTATGACATTCAGTCTTATGCCGTCACGGGGGAACAGCGCTACTATGACGGCTATATGAAGGAGCTGAACGAGGACAAAAACAGAGAGAAGGCGCTGAAAACGCTGGAAAAATGCGATTTGAAGGAAAGCGAGTGGACAAGCTTAAACCAGATCGCCGATATGTCGAACCACCTGGTTCCTCTGGAGGAGCAGGCGATTGCGTATGTGCAGGCGGGGGACCTCGCGGCAGCGCAGGCATGTGTGTTCAGCGCAGAATATGGTGATTCGGTAGAGCAGATCAGCAAACAGACGGATGATACGATTCTTACCATTCTGAACAGAAAAGACAAAAGGCAGGCGGCAATGAAAGTGCTGCAGTATCTAATGGAGCTTTTGTTTGCGCTGTCTTTCCTGTATCTGGTAAGAGAGTTTATCAAGACGATTAAGTTTTCCAGGAAAGAGCTTTTGGAGCCGATCATGAAGGTGTCTGACCAGATGGAAGTGCTGGCAGGCGGAGAATTTCATGTGGAGCTCGAGCTGGAAGCGGATGAGAGCGAGGTCGGCAGGATGGTTGCAGCCATCGCCTTTATGAAGGAAAATCTGCTTGGCATGATTCAGGAGATTACGCAGACGCTGGAGCAGATGGGCAACGGCAATTATCGGGTGGACATCAGGCAGGAGTATGTGGGCGAGTTTATCTCTATCAAAGATTCTCTGATGCAGATTGCGGAGAAGATGCGGGAAACGCTTGGAACGCTCCGCAATGTCTCGGGTCAGATAGACAGCGGTTCGGAGCAGCTTGCGTTTGCGGCGCAGGATTTGGCTGAGAACTGTACGCTGCAGGCAGCGCAGGTATCGGAGCTGATGACCGCCTTTGACGCGATGACAAAGAGCATGGAGGAGAACGCGCGCGAAGCGGAGCAGTCGGCAAGCATGGCTTCGGCGGCGGGGATGACGCTGGCGAAAGGCAATGTGAAATTACAGGAACTGAAAGATTCCATTCAGGAGATTGGCAGATGTTCCGAGCAGATTAGCACGATTATAGAAGCGATAGAGGATATCGCCTCCCAGACGAACCTGCTGGCGCTGAACGCGGCGATTGAAGCGGCGAGAGCGGGCGAAGCAGGAAAGGGCTTTGCTGTTGTGGCGGAGCAGGTGAAAAATCTGGCGAACGAGTCGGCGAATGCAGCGGGCAGGACGACGGAGCTGATAGAGACGACGATTTCCGTGATGGACAAGAGTATTTCCATCGCGGAGGAGACGGAAGCTAACATGAATCAGGTGATGTCCGACGCGAAGGAAGCCACCGAAAAGATGGGACAGATTGAGCAGATTTTGAAGCGGGATACCGTGCGTATGCAGGAGCTGAATCAGAATGTAACGCAGGTTTCCTCCGCTGTTGACAACAACTCGGCAACGTCACAGGAGACGGCGGCTGTCAGCACGGAGCAGAAGTCGCAGGTGGAGACGATGGTGGAACTGATGGACAGATTTGAGATATAAAAATTGCAAAAACGAAATCGCTATGATACAATAGAAACGGCGGACAATGACAAAAAAATAACAATCGTCGGCAAGCCTTGAAAACAGGGCTTTTCAGTAAAAAAATATTACAAGTATGGAGGAGAAGAAAATGGCAAAAAAAGTTGTTTTGGCAGGCGCCTGCCGTACAGCAATCGGCACGATGGGCGGGGGCTTAAGCACCACACCGGCAGCAGAGCTGGGAGCAATCGTTATTAAGGAGGCGCTTAACAGAGCAGGCGTGGCTCCCGACAAAGTGGATCAGGTGTACATGGGTTGTGTAATTCAGGCAGGACAGGGTCAGAACGTAGCGCGCCAGTCCTCCATCAAAGCAGGCATTCCTAACGAGGTTCCTGCGGTGACCATCAACGTAGTGTGCGGTTCCGGCTTAAACTGTGTGAACATGGCTGCGCAGATGATTCAGGCGGGCGACGCTGATATCGTGGTTGCGGGCGGTATGGAGAACATGTCCATGGCTCCTTATGCGGTGATGCAGGGTCGTTACGGTTACAGAATGAACAACGGCACGCTGGTTGATACGATGGTGAACGATGCCCTCTGGGATGCTTTCAATAACTACCATATGATTATGACCGCGGACAATATCTGCAGAGAGTGGGGACTTACCCGTGAGGAGCTGGATGAGTTCGCGTTAAAGAGCCAGCAGAAGGCAGAAGCAGCACAGAAGAGCGGTGCGTTTGACAAGGAAATCGTGCCCGTTATGGTGAAGAAGAAAAAAGAGATGGTTGAGTTTAAGGTGGACGAAGGTCCGAGACCAGGTTCCACGATTGAGGGACTGCAGAAGCTTCGCCCGATCAATCCCGACGGATTCGTGACGGCAGGCAATGCTTCCGGCATCAACGACGGTGCGGCGGCAATCGTTGTGATGAGCGAAGAGAAAGCACAGGAGCTTGGTGTGAAGCCTATGGCTACTTTCGTGGCAGGCGCACTTGCAGGATGCAGACCCGAGATCATGGGTATCGGTCCTGTTCCCGCGACCAAGAAGGTTATGGCGAAAGCGGGCTACAAGATCGAGGACTTCGATATCATCGAGGCGAACGAAGCGTTTGCGGCGCAGTCCGTTGCAGTGGGCAAGGAGCTTGGCATCGACGTAGACAAGCAGCTTAACCCGAACGGCGGCGCGATTGCGCTCGGTCACCCGGTAGGCGCTTCCGGCGCGCGTATTCTTGTAACCCTGCTTCACGAGATGCAGGCGAAGGGCGCGAAGAAGGGTCTTGCTACGCTGTGTATCGGCGGCGGTATGGGGTGTGCGACCATTGTAGAGATGGATTAAAAGGTTAGTGCAAGACTCATATATAGGTTGTTGAAATTGTACAAATAGCATAACCAACGCAGACGCGCTTGCGCTCCGTTCCAAGCGTAACAGTGCTAAATTCGTGAGAAACCTCATTAAGCACTGACCGTTTTAATCCGAAGGATTTAAACAGTTCCAAGGGTCTGCTAATGGTTATACTATTTGCACAATTAATGTAGTATTGTGATGAGTCTTGCTGTCACCCGAAAATGCAAAAAAATAAGAAGGAGATACATACAATGGAATTTGTGTTATATGAGGTAAAAGGTCAGGTTGGTATCATCACGATCAACCGTGAGAAGGCTTTGAATGCTCTTAACTCCGCAGTTTTGGACGAGCTGAACGCAACCCTTGACGGCGTGGATTTGAATGAGGTGAGATGCCTGATCCTGACGGGGGCGGGCGAGAAGTCCTTTGTGGCTGGCGCGGATATCGGTGAGATGAGCACGCTCACCAAGGCGGAAGGCGAGGCTTTCGGCAAGAAGGGCAACGACGTGTTCCGCAAGCTGGAGACATTCCCGATTCCCGTGATCGCTGCGGTGAATGGCTTTGCGCTCGGCGGCGGCTGTGAGATTTCCATGAGCTGCGATATCAGAATCTGCTCCGACAACGCGGTGTTCGGACAGCCCGAGGTAGGGCTTGGCATTACACCCGGTTTTGGCGGCACGCAGAGACTGGCAAGAATTGTCGGACCCGGCATGGCAAAACAGATGATTTACACGGCGAGAAACATCAAGGCTGACGAGGCGTTGCGTATCGGTCTGGTTAACGCGGTATATCCGCAGGCGGAGCTGATGGCGGCGGCTGAGAAGATGGCGGCTGGCATTGCTAAGAACGCGCCCATCGCGGTTCGCAACTGCAAGAAAGCGATCAACGACGGTTTAGAGGCTGGCATGGACGAGGCGATCGTGATCGAGGAGAAGCTCTTCGGCGACTGCTTCGAGACGGAGGATCAGAAGTACGGTATGGCATTCTTCCTTGACAAGAACAAGGAGAAGGTGAAGGAGCCGTTTAAGAATTGCTAAGATTTTTGAAGGAACTAAATAAATATATCAATTTATAATAAGGAGGACTTATAATGAAAGTAGGTATTATTGGCGCGGGAACGATGGGTTCCGGCATCGCGCAGGCGTTTGCCATGACAGACGGTTACGAGGTTTGCCTTTGCGATATCAAGGAAGAGTACGCTGAGGGCGGCAAGGCGAAAATCCAGAAAAATATGAATTTCCTCGTAGGCAAGGAGAAGATTACGCAGGAGAAGGCTGACGAGGTTATGGGCAAGATTACCACAGGTCTGAACAATATCTGTGGTGAGTGCGAGCTGATTGTCGAGGTTGCGCTGGAGAAGATGGAGATCAAGCAGGCAATCTTCAAGGAACTGCAGGGCATCGTGAAGAAGGACTGCATGTTTGCATCCAATACTTCCTCCCTTTCCATCACCAAGATCGGTGAGGGTCTTGACAGACCTATGATCGGTATGCACTTCTTCAATCCGGCTGACAGAATGAAGCTGGTTGAGGTAATCAGAGGCGAGAACACCCCTCAGGATATGGTGGATAAGATCACAAAGATCGCTGAGGAGATCGGCAAGACACCTGTACAGGTAAAAGAAGCTCCCGGCTTCGTGGTAAACAGAATCCTGATTCCGATGATCAATGAGGCGATCGGCGTTCTCGATGCCGGCACCGCTTCCGCGGAGGATATCGATGTGGCTATGCAGCTCGGCGCTTCCCATCCCATGGGTCCGCTGCACCTCGGCGACCTGATCGGTCTGGATATCTGCCTTGCTATCATGGAAGTGCTCTACAACGAGACGAAGGACGAGAAGTATGCGCCCCAGCCGCTTCTTAAGAAGATGGTGGAAGAGAAGAAGCTCGGCAGAAAGACCGGAGTTGGATTCTTTGACTATTCCAAGTAAAAAATCCGAAGCATTTCGAGTCTGCTTATCTCAAAACAGGCAGATTACAATAAAAAACATGGAGGAATAAAAAATCATGGATTTTACGTTAAGCAAAGAACATGAAATGGCGAGAGCTCTGTTTAAAGAGTTCGCTGAAAAAGAAGTAAAACCTCTCGCGCAGGAAGTGGACGAGACAGAGGCTTTCCCGAGAGGGACTGTTGAGAAGATGGCTAAACTGGGCTTTCTCGGCATTCCGGTTCCGAAGGAGTATGGCGGACAGGGCTGTGATCCTCTTACATACGCTATGTGCGTAGAGGAGCTCTCCAAAGTATGTGGAACAACAGGTGTTATCGTTTCTGCACATACCTCTCTGTGCTGCGACCCGATCATGACCTATGGTACGGAAGAGCAGAAACAGAAGTATCTGGTTCCCCTTGCAAAAGGTGAAAAGCTGGGCGCATTCGGTCTGACAGAGCCCGGCGCCGGCACGGACGCGCAGGGACAGCAGACCAAGGCTGTGCTTGAGGGTGATGAGTGGGTATTAAATGGCTCCAAGTGTTTCATCACCAACGGTAAGGAAGCTGATGTTTATGTTATTTTTGCCATCACGGGTACGGTTGAAAAACGCGGCCGTATGCAGAAAGAGATTTCCGCATTTATCGTGGAGAAGGGAACGCCCGGCTTTACCTTCGGTACGAAGGAGAAGAAGATGGGTATCCGCGGTTCATCCACCTATGAGCTGATTTTCACAGACTGCCGTATCCCGAAGGATAATCTTCTGGGTCAGCAGGGCAAGGGCTTCAACATTGCAATGCACACGCTGGATGGCGGCCGTATCGGTATCGCTTCCCAGGCGCTCGGTCTTGCTGAGGGTGCGCTTGACAATACCATTGCCTATGTAAAGGAGAGAAAGCAGTTCGGCAGAGCAATCGGCGCTTTCCAGAATACACAGTTCCAGCTTGCTGACATGGCTACCAAGGTTGAGGCGGCTCAGATGTTGGTTTACAAGGCGGCTATGGCAAAGGCTACGCAGAAGGTATATTCCGTGGAGGCTGCCAAGGCGAAACTGTATGCTGCGGAGGTAGCGATGGAAGTGACCACAAAGGCGGTTCAGCTGCACGGCGGTTACGGTTATATCAGAGAGTACGATGTTGAGCGTATGATGCGTGACGCTAAGATCACGGAGATCTACGAGGGCACAAGTGAAGTGCAGAGAATGGTTATCTCCGGGGCATTGCTTAAGTAAGCGCGTAAAAAATGAAAGACATTAAAATTTTAGAAGGAGAAAAATACAATGAAAATTGTGGTTTGTATTAAGCAGGTTCCTGATACCGCAGGCGGCGTTAAGTTTAATCCGGACGGAACTCTTGACAGAGGCGCTATGCTCACCATCATGAATCCGGATGATAAAGCAGGTCTGGAAGCAGCACTCAGATTAAAGGATCAGTACGGTGCGGAGGTTACGGTTGTCACCATGGGTCTTCCCAAGGCGGAGGAGGTTTTACGTGAGGCTATGGCAATGGGCGCGGATAAGGGCGTTCTTGTGACAGACAGAGTTCTTGGCGGCGCTGATACCTGGGCTACCTCTACTACGCTTGCCGGTGCAATCAGAAATTTGGACTATGATTTGATTATCACAGGCCGTCAGGCTATTGATGGCGATACCGCACAGGTTGGCCCGCAGATTTCCGAGCATTTGGATATTCCGGTTATCTCTTATGCACAGGATATCAAGATTGAGGGTGACAGCGTAGTCGTAGAGCGTCAGTATGAGGACAGATATCATGTGGTTAAGGCTAAAATGCCTTGCCTGATCACAGCTCTTTCTGAGCTGAATGAGCCTCGTTACATGACCCCGGGCGGCATCTTCGATGCTTACAAGCAGGAAATCACCGTATGGGGCAGAGCGGATCTTAAGGATGTTGACGATGCGAACCTTGGCCTTAAGGGTTCACCGACCAAGATTGCTAAGGCTTCCGACAAGGTGAGAAAGGGCGCCGGCGAGAAGGTTTCCCTTGATCCCGACGAGTCTGTAAGCTATATTGTCGACAAGTTAAAGGTGAAACACGTCATCTGACAGTTCGGCCAGAGCGATGATTTGGGTTGAACAGAGGTTTATTTAGAGTATACGCGTAAAACGAGTGCGCAGAAAGAGGTATAAAATGAATTTAGAAGAATACAAGGGTGTATATGTCTTTGCGCAGCAGGTAGACAATGAAATCAGCAGTATCGCTTTTGAACTGCTCGGCAAAGCAAAAGACCTCGCTAAGGATTTGGATACGAAGGAAGTGACGGCGGTTCTGATCGGTTCCGGTGTCAAGGGATTGGCGGATCAGCTCGCTGAGTACGGCGCTGACAAGGTGATCGTGGTAGACGACCCCGAGTTGAAGGATTACAGAACGGAGCCTTACGCACACGCGCTGGCATCCGTGATCAATAAGTATAAACCCGAGATCATGCTGGTAGGCGCTACGGCTATCGGCAGAGACTTAGGACCGAGAGTGTCCGCGAGAGTGGCTACCGGTCTGACGGCTGACTGTACCGTTCTTGAGATCGGTGATTTCCCGCTGCAGGCAGTTCCCGGTCAGGAGCAGCTTCACAACCAGCTGCTTATGACTCGTCCGGCATTCGGCGGCAACACCATCGCTACCATCGCATGTCCTTACAACCGTCCGCAGATGGCTACGGTTCGCGCGGGCGTTATGCAGAAGATCGATCCTATTAAAGGCGCGAAGGCAAATGTGGAGGAGTTCAATCCCGGCTTTACTCCCGACAATAAGTATGTGGAGATTCTTGACATTGTGAAGTCCGTGGCTGAGACCGTGGATATTATGGACGCTAAGATTCTTGTGTCCGGCGGCCGTGGCGTAGGCAGCCCGGAGAACTTTAAGATTCTCGAGGATCTGGCTGAGGTGCTCGGCGGCACCGTAAGCTGCTCCCGTGCGGTTGTGGATTCCGGCTGGAAGCCGAAGGATCTGCAGGTAGGTCAGACCGGTAAGACCGTTCGCCCGAACGTGTACTTCGCAATCGGTATTTCCGGTGCGATCCAGCACGTGGCAGGTATGGAAGAGTCCGATATCATCGTTGCCATCAACAAGGATGCGGACGCGCCGATCTTCGATGTGGCTGACTACGGCGTAGTGGGCGACTTAAACAAGATCGTTCCGAAGCTGACAGAAGCTCTGAAAGCGGAGATTGCTGCGGCTAAATAACAAATCGAACTTTGTTCGATTGCGAGGCTGCAGGCTCGGTTTGGCATAATTTCAACATAATGTGCGCCCCGGTTTTTGCCGGGGCGTTTCTTTTTTTGCGCGGATATGGTAAGATGATATTTAGGAAATAAAAATTTAAGTCAGAAAAACGCATGTGTAGAAATAGATATGAAACTAAGGATAGCAGGATTAAAATATTAAAGGGGATCGCATATGGACAGTTACTCATTACAGCCGCAGAACCAGAACAGCAATACCTTCGGACCGCCGGCGCAGCTTTATCTGCCGCCGAAGAACCATAAAAAGACGGCGCTTATCGTTATTCTGTGCGTGGCGGCGGTGCTTCTCGCAGCCATTCTGGGAGGGTGGTTTTACCACACACATTCGGCGGCTTACAGGATTCAGAGGGGCTTTCTCAATCT
Source organism: uncultured Lachnospiraceae bacterium (assembly GCA_910587715.1). GTDB lineage: Bacteria > Bacillota > Clostridia > Lachnospirales > Lachnospiraceae > UBA3282. The sequence continues at coordinate 26,375 of CAJUMV010000030.1, forward strand.
GGTGCGGGAGAAAGAAGAGTTGAAGAATCCGCTTATGGAAAAACTTGGCGCGGATGAAATCAGGCGGATGCTTGTGGAAAAAGGCGCGCATGTGAATAGTAAAATGAACGTCACCACGGATACCTTTCTCGGGCAGGCGACGATTGGCGTGGACACGGACTGCGAGATTGACAGGCAGGAAAAGGAGATGGCGGCTTCCGCGAGCATCAGCGTGATGAATTATGAACTTGCCAGTATGCAGATGTATGGGGATGAGGAGAATCTGTGTTTTACGATTCCCGAACTTTACCTGAAGGATGTTTATATCGAGAATGAAAATGTAAGCAGGCAGTATAACCGTTCCCTATGGTCGGAACTTTTCGGGGAGACGGAGGAAGATATTTCCATTGACTTATTCCCGGATGCATGGATTTTCGGGGACGAAGAGGGAATAGGAAGCGCCTTTTTGAAAGAGTATGCGAGTGAGATTGCGGAGTGCAGACGTCATATGACCATGGAGAAAGCAGGGGAGAACCTTTATCGGGTCAGCTTTGACGAGATGTATTTCAACGAACTGGTCAGACAGGTTTTATACGATTATGTGGATTTTTCCAAGGTGGGCAGGGAAGGCGCCATGGGAATATTAAGTTATTTCGATGTGGTTTCCGGCGCGGATGAGATTAGCTTTATTCTGGAGATAAACAAGGCGAATCGGATTGAGAGCATCCGGGTGGAGGAGCCGCTTTCCCTCTGTGACGGTAAGATACGGGTTTCCGGAGATATCTATTTTCTGGGCGAAAAGCGAAGCATAGAGAAGATGCAGGGAATGCTTACTGTGAAGAACGAGCTGGAGGAGGAGAGAAAAGAAACGGAAATTGTCTGGCAGATGACGCAGAGTCTGGAGCTCGACGATTACCGGATGGAATCGGATATCAAGTGTAATCTCGTGGAGAACGGGGAGACGCAGAATATGCGGCTTGGCTGCGAGCTGGAGTGCGACGGGAGAAAAAACAGCTTTGACGGGAAAATTTCCGTGAAAGATGTGGAGGATGATTTTGAGGTGGTGTTACAGGCGGCAGGCGATTTTTCCCATATCACAAAGGGAGAGAGCTTTGACTTAGAGCTGGAAGAAATGATGCTTAGCGCATATGATGAGGAGCTTTGGTTGGTCAGGGGAGATGTGGCGTTTTCACCGCTTAAAAGACGGATTAAGCAGAATGTGAAAGCAGAGACGCCGTTTTTTGAAATGTCGGACAGAGAATGGGAAACCATTTTTGAAAGGGTATACAGAGATTATGAGAACCTTCTCGAGTCGATGTATAGTTTTTATTGGTGAGGAGTGTGCGATGGATAGCAGTGACAAAGAAATGATTGAGGAAATCATGCGGCATCTGGATGCGGAGTCGCAGCACGGGGTGTACCGTATGAGCGTCAACTTTGACGACGAGAGTGAGGAAGCGAAGAGCGTGTCTCACGAATGCTGCAATATGTACGGCAGACCGGCGTCTGAGACGGTGGGGCTTCTGGATATGTACACGGATATGAACGCGGGAGAGCCGGACAGGAAATAGCGTTCCGACACCGGGAAAATTACGGGGGAGAATGTGACACCATGATACTGAAAGAACTTGCAAAATACGCTCCCATCACCATACAGTGCCATGACAATCCTGATGCGGACGCCATAGCGGCAGGGTATGCGCTCTGCCGCTATTTTGAGTCTCTGGGAAAGCATGTGCGTCTTGTCTATGGTGGCAGGAATAAGATACAGAAGCCGAATCTGCTGCTGATGTTAGAGCATCTGGAAATTCCCATCACGCATATAGAAGATGCGGCGGCTTATATACAGGAACAGCCGGGCGGGAAGCTGCCGGGACTTTTGGTCACGGTGGACTGTCAGTATGGCGCAGGCAATGTGGTCAGGCTGCCGGCGGAGCAGGTGGCAGTCATCGATCATCACCAGATCGAGACGGTACAGCCGCAGTATAGTGAGATCAATCCTCATGTGGGGAGTTGCTCTACGCTAGTGTGGCAGATGTTGTGCAGCGCCGGTTATAAGATCGACGACAGCAGGCTGGGAACGGCTTTGTACTATGGCTTGTTTACGGATACCAATCAATTTGCAGAGATTTTTAATCCGTTGGATATGGATATGCGGGAAGCGGTTCCCGTGGAAAAAACGCTGATCACCTTATTCCGTAACTCCAATCTTTCTTTGCAGGAAATGGAAGTAGCGGGGGTGGCGATGATCCGGCATATCTATAATGACGATTATCACTATGCGATCATCAAGTCAAAACCCTGCGACCCGAATATTCTGGGTCTGATCAGTGATTTTCTGATTCAGGTAGCGGAAGTTTATTGCTGTGTGGTCTATAATGAGACAGCAGACGGTTATAAGTTTTCGGTCCGCAGTTGTGTGAAAGAGGTACAAGCCGATGATTTGTCTGCCTTTCTGGCGGAGGGAGTCGGATCCGGCGGCGGGCATCGGGAGAAGGCGGGCGGCTTTATCAATATGGCGCTCTATGAGGAAGCTTATCCGACGCTTCACTCGGAAGCTTTTTTCAGCGAACGGCTCAACGATTATTTCGATCATTGCCAGATCATTTATGCCAAAAAATACGAGATCGATCTCACGGATATGTGTCCTTATGTGAAAAAGCGCATCTCCATCGGTTATGTGGAGGCTAAGGATGTGCTGCCGCTCGGTACGCCGATCACGATCCGCACACTGGAAGGGGACGTGGATATGGTGGCGGAAGAAGATCTGATCATCATGGTGGGGATCAAAGGAGAGGTATATCCGAACCGCCTGGAGCGCTTTGCCAAAACATATGAGGCGACACAGAGGCCTTACCATGAATGTGAGGATCACAGTAAGTGTGAACTCTTGTATGAACCGACGGTACACGATCGTTCTACCGGAGAGGTCATGAAACTGATCGACCACGCAAAAATGTGCATTGCCAACGGCGGCGGACAGATTTATGCCAAGGAATTAACTGAAAGAGTCAAAGTGTTTACTGCATGGGACGAGGAGAAATATATGCTGGGCAAGCCCGGAGATTATCTGGCGGTGCGAAGCGATGACCGGCATGATATCTATGTGGTAGAACGGGATATCTTCTTTAAGACATATGAGGAAAAGAAGGATGAATAAAGATTGGAAGTACGACGCCTTTATCAGCTACCGCCATACACAGCCGGACAGTTTTGTAGCACAGACGCTTCATAGATGTCTGGAAAGCTTTCGTCTGCCGCGAAACGTGGCGCGGCAGAAAGGCGCAGGGCAGCTGAAGACGCGGATTCGCAGAGTATTTCGCGATAAAGAGGAGCTGCCCCTTGTGAGCAATCTTGCCGATCCAATCACGGAAGCGCTTTCGCAGTCGGAGTATCTGATTGTGATCTGTTCGCCTAGACTGAATGAGTCAATCTGGTGCCGCAAGGAGATCGAGACCTTTATTCGGATGCACGACAGGGAGCATGTGCTGGCAGTTTTGGCGGAAGGAGAACCGGAAGTCTCGTTTCCAGAGGAACTGCTCTTCCGGGAGGAGGAAGAACAGAAACCTGACGGTAGTGTCATCTATAAAAAGATTCCCGTGGAGCCGCTGGCAGCGGATGTGCGCGGGAGCACGCGCAGGGAAATGCGCCGAAAGATCAAGAGCGAGCTGCTTCGTCTGGCGGCGCCCATGTTTGATTGCAGTTATGACGATCTGAGGCAGCGGCATCGGGAACAACGGGTGCGAAAAATAATTCTGACGTCTGTGTCAGTCAGTGTGCTGTGTTTATTGATCGGATTGGTCAGTACCGCAGCCGCCTTAAAGATACAGCATCAGAGTCAGCAGATCAAGGAAGACGCGAAGCTCATCTATGAACAGTCCGGCGTGATTGAAAAGCAGTATGAGGAAATAGAGGAACAGTATGCGCAGTCCAAACGGAGGGTCACGGAAGCCTATGCAAGGGAAGCGCTCGGTTATCTGGAAGAAGGAGACCGTATGCGGGGACTGACGGTGGGCGTCATGGCGTATGAGGAATACCAGTCGGAAACCGCTGACGGGGAGCAGGCAGCCGAGGCGCCGCCGCAGCTGACATATGCGTTGACAGAACTGCTTCGTCTGTATGAGAACGGGGAACAGATCAAACCCGACCGTATCTTGGAGGCGGGCAGCGCCATTCAATTTATGAAGCTGTCCCCAGAGGGCGGCAGGGTGATGGCGGTGGGGGATTCCGGCAGGCTGACGGTCTGGGAAAGCCTGCACGAGAGCAGCGAGATCTCGTTTCGGCCGGAAGGGGAGGATCTTTCGTGGGAGTGTCAGGTGGGATTTGTGTCGGAAAACAAGATTCTTTATCCGCAAAAAAAGGAGGGTGCGCAGGAAGAGGAACTCTGCGTACGGGAGCTCGAAACGGATGAGATCACGACCTATCCCTGTATCGGCTATGAGGGCGTGATTCCCATACCGGAGAAGGAAGCTTTTCTGGTGGTGGAGGAAGAAGGCTGCTATCTGGTGGGCGCAGACGGAAAAGCGGGCAGCAGGCTGCAGTGGCAGAAACTGGAAGAAGGTCTGTATGCCCAAACCGGTTTTGAGGCGGAACAGGTGGTCACGGGGGACGGCAGGATCCTCGTGGCGATAGAGCTGGATGCGGAAAGCGGCGGCAAACGGATCGCAGCGCTTGCCTATTCCGCCGATGGGGGAGAAGGTCCCGAGACTTCTCTATATCCCGTCGAATATGAATTTATCAAGGATCTCTGTCTGGAGGAGGGCCGCTATCAGCAGGGCGCCGATTTACTCTATGTGACCGCTAACCATTCGGAAAGAGCAGAGTCTGCGCTCGTGGCGGCGGGGCTGTCAGGCAGGCTGCAGGCATTTGACTTAACTGGTCAGCGAGAACTGTGGCGCTATGAGATAGCGGACGGCTGGCTCTATGATGTGGGATTTGCGCGCAGGGAGGGCAGTCATTATCTTCTGTGTCAGAAATACAGCGATGCCCTTTTGCTTGACAGAAGGGACGGGACGCAGATCGATACCTTTTCATTCGGAACGGAGATCGTTGAGACAGGGTCCTATACGGACACAGATGACTTTATGGCATTTACCAGAGACGGCGTCTGGCATTATCTGGACACGGATTATAGGATGGATATGGTGGGGAGCGTTTTTGCGGACTGCACATCCTCCAATGTGAAAGACTTTGCCATGGGGGACGGCTACTGCGTGACCCTGCCCTACAGCAGCAACCGGATCACGGTATATCGGCGGGTAATCGGCGAGGGCGTAGAGACCTTTTACGAGGGAGGCGGTATTTACAGGCAGGCGAGACTAAGCGGAGACGGAACGTATCTGGCGGCGGCAAGGTATGACGGGGAAAGCAATACCTGTGTGGAGCTGTTTGATACAGCAAAGAAAGAACTGCTCTGGACATATGAAGATGCAGCCTACTATGAGGCAATGGCTTTCGGGGACTTTGACGGGGACGGAAACGAGTCGCTTCTTGTGGTGACCAAAGACGCCTGCCATTTCATAGACCCGGCGGACGAAAGCGTTAGACGGACCGTCACCTTTGAAAACGACGGCCTGACGTATCTGGGGATAGACCGGGAGAACGGGGTGCTTTCGATGCAGAAGTACAGTGCGCTGTACGGCTATCGGCTTTCGGACGGGAAGCTGCTCTATGAGGAAGCGCTTGCGGACGGCGTCACGGCTGTGTGTAACGAACGCCCCTTTTATGCGGTGGCTTCCAGAGAGACGGATGAACTTCTCTTTTATCAGATGGGAGAGGAGGGCGTCTATGTGGATCCCCAGCAGGAAGGTCTGGATGTGGAATATCTGGAGACTATGTTCTTTGACGAGGACGACGACGATCTTTATCTGGTCTATAAAGACGGAAGGGTAGTGATCTACTTTGTGGAGTGGAGCACCACAGATGATGTCTACTTCTGCGGCGTTCATGGAAGATATGCGCAGCTGCCCGGGAAGATGAAGCGGTATGAGGCGGCAGAGGGCACGGATTATGCCTTTTTATGCGGGGATGACGGCTCTTGTCAGATAAGTATGCAAAAGGGACAGATGTACAGCAAACTTTCCGGGATTCGTGGTTTCCTTGCTTTTGATGCGCGGTCGAAGACCTTGTATCTGCATAACGGAGACGAGATCTATACATCTCCTTTGTATGATACGGAAGAAGTTGTGGATATGGGGCGTAAGGCGCTGCAGGTCAGCAGTTATTGGAATTATACGGAACGCTGGCCCGGGTGTCTCAGTGATGACTGATTTTGTGGGTCTTGCAGTTTCGGGAAAAATGTGTATAATTAATGGTGTATCTAAGGAGGAATTCGATTATGGGCATTTTGTTATTGGGCGGCTTTCTTGTGGTAGTGATTATTCCTGTGGTGATTTCCGTGGTGTCGGCAGTTGTTTCAGGGATTGCAGCCGCGGTGGATGACGAAGAGGATTGATCTTCACAGAGTTAGGGACAGGGCAAGATCCCAGAGGGTGGGATTTTGCCCTTTTGATGCACACGCCCGCACAGGGAATATTGCTGCTAAAGTAGCGTGCGGGCGGCGCGGCGAGCAGGGAAGAGATCTTCCCTGCTCGATTGCACACGGGCGTCCGCCTTCCCTATTAGATTACAAGCAGAGGAGTGAAAATAAGTGGAATCGAAAAATTTCATTGAGCAGATTATAGATAAGGATCTTGCGGAGGGTGTCTATGACACTGTGCACACGAGGTTTCCGCCTGAGCCCAACGGTTATCTGCATATCGGACATGCCAAGAGCATATTGCTTAATTACGGGCTGGCTTCCGAGTATGGCGGAAAGTTTAATATGCGTTTTGACGACACGAATCCGACCAAGGAGAAGAGCGAGTTTGTGGAGTCGATCAAGGCTGATGTGAAGTGGCTGGGAGCAGATTATGAGGAGCGGCTTTTCTTTGCCTCCGACTATTTCGACCAGATGTATGAGGGCGCGGTGAAGCTGATTAAGAAGGGGAAGGCATACGTGTCGGATCTGACGGCGGACGAGATGCGCGAGTACCGCGGGACGCTGACGGAGCCGGGAAAGGATGACCCGAACAGGGAGCGCAGCGTGGAGGAGAATCTGCGGCTGTTTGAGGAGATGAAGGAAGGAAAGTACGCGGACGGGGAGAAAACCCTGCGTGCGAAAATCGACATGTCCTCCCCGAACATCAATATGCGCGATCCGATTCTGTACCGCGTGGCACATCTGTCCCACCAGAATACGGGGGATAAGTGGTGCATTTACCCGATGTACGACTATGCGCATCCCATAGAGGACGCGATCGAGGGGATTACCCACTCCATCTGTACGCTGGAGTTTGAGGATCACAGACCGCTCTACAACTGGGTGGTGACGGAGCTGGAGTACCCGCATCCGCCGAAGCAGATTGAGTTTGCGAAAATGTACTTGACCAATGTGGTCACAGGCAAGAGATATATTAAGAAACTGGTGGAGGACGGCATCGTGGACGGCTGGGATGATCCCCGACTGGTTTCCATCGCGGCGCTCCGCAGACGCGGTTTCACGCCGGAGTCGATTCGGCTTTTTGTGGAACTGTGCGGCGTGTCCAAGGCAAACTCCTCGGCGGAATACTCCATGCTTGAGTATTGCATCCGAGAGGATCTGAAAATGAAACGACCCCGGATCATGGCGGTAACTGACCCGGTCAAACTGGTTATCGACAATTATCCGGAAGGGGAGACGGAGTGGCTGCCCGTGGTGAACAACCCGGAGAACGAGTCGCTCGGTTCCAGAGAGGTGCCCTTTAGCAGGGAGCTTTATATTGAGAGAGAGGATTTCATGGAGGAGCCGCCGAAGAAATATTTCCGGCTGTTCCCTGGCAATGAGGTCCGGCTCATGGGCGCTTACTTCGTGAAGTGCGAAAGCTGCGAGAAAGACGCTGCGGGAAATGTGACGGTGGTGCACTGTACCTACGACCCGGCATCCAGAGGCGGCAACAGCCCGGACGGACGAAAGGTAAAGGGGACGATTCACTGGGTATCAGCGGCAGAGTCCGTGAAAGCCGAGGTCAGACTATACGAGAACATCATCGACGAGGAGAAAGGTGTCTACAACGAGGACGGGAGTTTAAACCTGAATCCCAATTCCCTGACTGTTTTGAAAGAGTGCCGCATTGAGCCGTCGGTGAAGGACGCGAAGGCATTTGAGAGCTTCCAGTTCGTCAGACAGGGATTTTTCTGTGTGGACTGCAAGGATTCCAAGCCGGAAAACCTTGTTTTTAACAGAATTGTTTCTCTTAAAAGCTCATATGTCTTGCCGAAATCGGAAAATTAGGGTAAGATATACACGAAAGCAATGAGCAGTGCGCAGACAGCCCGTGAGCGAGGAAAACCAAAGGTTTTTCGAGCAGGCACTGCGGAATATATAAATATAACTTGGGGAGGATAAAGAAATGGCAGGACTGTTATCAGGGTTAGAGCAGTTTGGACTGAGCAATCTGGAAAGTATGGATCTCTATGAGACACAGAAAAAGCCGGAAGAGGGCGGAGAAGGTGGTCAGGCGGCTGCGCATGTTGTGCAGGAGCAGGATTTCCTCTTTGATAAATCTTTTACCTGTCCGCTCTGCGACAGAGAATTTAAAGCGAGAACTGTTAAGATTGGTAAGGCGAAGCTTGCGGGAAGTGATCTGGATCTTCGTCCCAGATACGAGCAGATTGACCTTTTGAAGTATGATGTGATTATGTGCCCGTCCTGTGGCTACGCTTCGCTGAGCAGATTTTTTAAATACCTGACTTCCCCTCAGGCGAAGAACATCCAGAAGGCGATTTCCGCGAACTTTAAGCCGCAGAAGGAGACGTCGGAGACTTATACCTATGACGAGGCTCTGGAGCGCTATAAGATGGCTCTGGCAAATGCGATTGTCAAGCAGACGAAGGCCAGCGAGAAGGCTTACATTTGTCTGAAGACGGCATGGCTCCTGAGAGGGCAGGCGGAGCATCTGGATCCGGCAGAGGAAGGCTACGAGGAGAAAAAGAAACAGTGCCAGGTGGAGGAAGACGAATTTTTGAGAAATGCGCTGGAAGGATTTTTGGCGGCGAGACAGACCGAGAGTTTCCCGATGTGCGGCATGGATGAGCCTACAGTGGATTTCCTGATTTCCGTGACGGCGATGCGCTTTGAACAGTACGATGTGGCGAGCCGTCTCATCACAGGGCTTATCACGTCAAAGACCGCGAATCCCCGTATGAAGGATAAGGCGAGGGACGTGAAGGAAATGATTATGAAAAAGATTAAGGAAAAGAATGCAGCGTCCAGAAAATAATGGTGCGGCATGAGGAAAACCATAAAAAAGTCCGGTACTTATTGTACCGGGCTTTTGTTTTCCTGTTATCTTTCGTTTCCGTCGGATTAGCGGTAAGAAAGCGTTTTTAACATGTTCAGGTAGGAGCAAATCTCCTCGTAAAGCATATCCGGATGGAAAGAGGAATCCTGAAAACGCGTATCCATCAGTCCATCAAGCGTGTAGGTTACCATTTGATCCAGCTTTTCGTAATCGACTTCGCTCTTAAAAAGAGAGCAGTCGCTCTGGTTTTTCAGAACAGCCTGCATATCGCTCAGCACATTCTTCTGACGCTCGATTGCCATAAGAGCTTCGCTGACGTCCTCCAAACGACAGCGGTCAAGGAACTGCTGCATGTAAGGATAATTTTTGAGTACCTGCATTTTGGCATACTCCATTTGGCGGCGAATCTCAAAATAGTCCCGCTCCGTGGAGGAAACGCCGCCGGTCAGTTCCAGTTTCATAAATCGCACGCTGTAGTCGTATAAAAAACTATAAAGACCGAGCTTACTCCCGAAATAGTGAAACAAGAGCCCCTTACTAATCCCGGCTTCCCCTACGATATCGTCCGTGCTGGCATGTTTATAGCCGCCTATGGAAAAAACTTTTAAAGCGGCATTTATCATGCGGTCCTGCTTTTCTTTTTTCAGATCAAAAAATTTCTCGTTCATGTTCTCCCCAATTTCTACATAAATTGACCTTTTCGGTCGAATATAACTATAGCACAACCCCGTGCGGGATTCAATGACCTGAGTAAAACTTGTTCTAACAAAATTTGAGGGCACAAGATGTTGTGGCTAAATTGTAATTTTCATAAAGTTTTCTCTTTTTTTATACATATTCTCTTTTCATTTTCACAAAATAGTATTAATATAATGGTAATAGGAACTGATACGGTGAAAGGAGAACACTGATGGCGAAAAAATTCGGTAAGGTTTTGATGATGGCAGCGGCTCTTGGCGCCGTAGCGGGAGGTGCGTACTATTACCTGAAGGGCAGAGACGCACTGATGGATGACGATTTTGATGACGACGAGGACTTCGATAATTTTGATGATGACCTTGACGACGAGAACGACAGGAACTATGTGGATCTTGATCTCAGAAAGACCGAGGAGGGCGGCGCGAAAGAGGAGCCGAAGGAAGAAGTAAAAGAAGAGTTTAAGGAAGGCATTCAGGTGGCGAAGGCCGAGGCTGCGGATAAGGTTGTCGGGAGCGTGAAGAAAGTGGAAGAGTTCTTCGATGATGATGACAGCGATGGGTCTATGGATGCGATGTAGCAACCGCAAAAGAAAAAGCGTTTATAAAGGAATTGGACACATACAGAGGCGGCTCCGGACAGGGACCGCCTTATTTACGAGGTATGGCTTATGGGAATTTATCTGAATCCGGGGAAACAGGGTTTTTGGAAATCAATTCGTTCTGAAATTTATGTGGATAAGACGGGACTGATTGCTTTGACAAATCGGTATTTGAATACGGAGCAGCAGTATATCTGTGTCAGCAGACCGAGACGTTTCGGAAAGTCGATGGCGCTTAATATGCTTGCGGCATATTATAGCCGTGGCTGTGATTCCGCGGATCTTTTTAACGGACTGCAGATTGAAAAGGATGCGTCCTTTCGGGAACATCTGAATCAGTATGATGTGATTTTCCTGAATATGCAGCAGTTCTTGATCCGTGCAAAAGGGCGGGAGATAACAGAATATTTGGAAGAAGTTGTAGTTGAGGAACTACGCGAGAGTTACGGAGATTTTTTGAATAGACAGGGACTTGGTCTGGCGGAGACGCTTGAGAAAATATATGCGAAAACAGGCAATCAGTTCCTCTTCTTGATTGACGAGTGGGACTGCGTGATGCGTGAGAGGCAGGAAGCGGAAGACTTACAAAAACAGTATCTCGATTTCCTGCGGAACTTGCTAAAAGATCAGCCCTATGTGGCGCTGGCGTATATGACGGGGATCCTTCCGGTCAAGAAATACGGCATACACTCCGCCCTGAATATGTTTCAGGAGTATTCCATGACGGATCAGTTTAATTTTGAGGAATATACGGGGTTTACGGAAGAGGAGGTAAAGGAGCTGTGCGGGCGGTACGATATGGATTTTTCCGAGACGGGACACTGGTATGACGGCTATAGATTTCGGAAAATCCGCCATATTTATAATCCGCGGTCCGTGGTGGCGGCAATGCAGAACCGCGTCCTTTCCAACTACTGGACGAAGACAGAAACCTTTGAGGCGTTGAAGATATATATGGATATGGATTTTGACGGGCTGCGGGCGGATATTGTGCGAATGCTCGGCGGGGAGCAGGTGAAGGTTAACACGTTGAACTTTCGGAATGATATGCGAAATTTGGAGAGCAGGGACGATGTGCTCACGCTGTTGATCCATCTGGGCTATCTCGGTTATGACTGCGAGAGGGAGGAGGCTTTTATTCCAAACAAGGAGATTGTTCGGGAGTTTGAGAATGCCATGAGCGCGGGCGGCTGGGCGGAGGTGATGCGTGTCTTAAAGGCATCGGAGAAGCTGGTGGAAGATACCCTGCGCGGCGATGAGAAGAGCGTTGCCGAAGGGCTTGACCGGGCGCATACAGAGGTGGCATCCATCCTGACGTACAATGATGAGAACTCGCTTGGCTGTGCCATCGGGCTTGCGTACTATAGTGCGAGGAAGGATTATAGGATTATCAGGGAGATGCCGACGGGACGAGGGTTTGCGGACATCGTGTTCCTGCCGCTGCCACACACGGACAGACCGGCGATTGTGGTAGAATTAAAATATGATAAGAATGCTGAAAGCGCTATACAGCAGATCAAAGACAGGCGTTATACACAGGCGATCGCAGGTTACAGCGGGGAGATTGTGCTGGTGGGGGTTAACTATGACAAGGAAAGTAAGTCGCATGAATGTGTGATAGAGCGGGTGGAGAAAAGTGGCTAGAGAGACGGCAAAGAATATCTTGAAATAATCTCAATGATTATAGAAGGAACAGCCAAGAGGAAACTCAAGGCTGTTTTCTATTTATTCGCGCAGGCATATGCCCCGGATCGCTTCTTGACAAATTTATACGGGGGGGGTAAGATGAAAAGGATAAAATTACACATAATTAGGTTATATGAGATTAAGGAAATGAGAGGGAAAAGAGAATGCGGCAGACAAAGAAAGCAGGAAAGACAAGGCGCAGGCTGATAACAGGGTTATTCTGTATCAGCCTGTTTGCAGCTGATGTGGCATCCGTAATGCCAGTATGGGCGCAGGACAACGCTGCAGCGGTGGAGCAGACACAGGGATCTGACGAAAGCGTGGCAGGGGAAGTCCAGACTCCCGACGACGGAAATAGAGAAGGGGCAGCAGAAAATCCGGGTGGAGACAATGGTGAGGATAAAGTGACGAATCCCGGCGGCGAAGGCGGAGAAAACCAGACGCAGAATCCCGACGAGGGGAAAGATGGGGACGATGTGCAGAATCCCGATGACGGAACGGACGGGGACAACACACAGAACCCGGATGGAGGAGACGAGGTAATAGACGACCCGGAGGAGGAGCCGGACGCTTCGGAAGAGGATGAGACGCCAGAGGAAGAAGAAACGGACTCCGTATCGGATAATTCCGTGTCGGAAAACGACATGGAAGTGATAGGGGAAGTGCGCGCATTGGCGGTGCCTGCGGATGCGATAGCGAGCGGAAAGTACGGGAATATTACATGGGTGATTGACGCGGACGGGAAGATGACGGTGGAAGGAACGGGGGACTATGGAGAATCCAGACGGCAAAATGGTATAAAACCGAATGCGCCGTGGCTGAAGTATGCCGATTCCATCATTTCTGCTGAGGTAGCGGTTAGTGGAATGACGGATGCATATAGGATGTTCTATAATTGTAAAAACTTGCGAAGCGTAGATTTTAGCAAGTCGGATACGAGCAGTGTTGTGTATATGGACTATATGTTTGATTCCTGTGCCAAGCTGACGGAAATAAATTTGGGCATGTTTAAAACCGATAGCGCTATCACAATGGAGCGTATGTTCAATCTGAACAGTCCGATTGAAAGTCTGGATTTAAGCAGCTTTGATACAAGTAAAGTTACAAATATGAGCTTTATGTTTGCCAGTTGTTATAAATTGGTCAATTTGGATATAAGCAGTTTTGATACCAGTCAGGTTACGACCATGCGGGGGATGTTTTCGGGATGTCATAAGCTGAATAAGCTTGACGTGACCCATTTTGACACAGGAAACGTTACAGACATGAGCCAGATGTTCGCGTGTGACGGCTTAACAAGCCTGGATGTAAGCGGTTTTAATACCAGTCGGGTCACGAATATGGAGTCGATGTTTCTGTGTAATGGTTTGACAAGCCTGGATGTGAGTCATTTTGATACAAGCAGCGTAACAAACATGCAGGGAATGTTCAGCTGCAGAAATCTGACGAGTCTGGATGTGAGTGGTTTTGATACGGCAAAGGTGACCCGCATGAGTGGAATGTTTAGCACTTGCAGCGCTTTGACGGGTCTGGATCTGAGCAATTTTGATACAGGAAGCGTCACAGATATGGGCGCCATGTTTCAGAATTGCAGAAGTTTGACTGACCTGAATCTGGGTAATTTTAATACAAGTAACGTTCAGAACATGTCAGATATGTTTAGTTACTGCGAAAGCCTGCGCAGCCTGAATATAAGCAGCTTTGATACCGGTAATGTTACGAGCATGGGCTCCATGTTTACGGGATGCCTGAGCTTGCAGACTTTAAATTTGAGCAATTTTAATTGTGGTAAAGTGACGGATGTCAATTCTATGTTGTATCTGGGAATAAATAAACCGTATGCAGCAAACGTAATTTATACGCCGTGTTCCTTATCAGTCAAATGTGAATTGCCGGGAAACAAATTCGGGAAGGTTACGGATAAATGGTATGATGTAAATGGAAATGAGTACATAGAGTTGCCGCAGAATCTTGCTCATAGCATTATGCTGTATAAAAATAAAGTGCCGGAAAAAGTGGAGGCGCATATTACGGCTGTAAAAACAAAAAGAGCATATACTTGCGGTGAGAAGATAAACACGGATGATTTGACCGTCACCTATTACGGCTCGGAAGGCAGCGTGAAGAAGCTGGCGGAAAAGACGAATGAGGCAGACGGGTATACGACCAACGCCGCACAGATTGACACAAACGAACCGGGCGAAAAGAAGCTGGTTGTCACGTATCAGAGCGGAGGCACGGCTTTAACGGCGGAGATTATTCTGACGGTTACCTACGGATTGACTGCCGACGATACGACCGTCACCCTCCCGTCAGAAAAGTATACCTACGACGGACAGCCCAAAACGCCGAAGCCATCGGTATCCTACAAAAAGGCAGACAACACGACGGCAACACTCACAGCAGGCACGGACTATACCGTATCCTACCGAAATAACATAAACGCGTATGAGTTTGCAGAGGATTCGGCGGACGGCAGTATGGCAGCACCGGCAGTCATTATCAAAGGCGCGGGCAGCTACAGCGGCACGGTCACAAAAACCTTTGCCATCGGGAAGGCGGCGGCTCCGGAAAAGGAGTACCACAGTGTCATGGCGGCACAGTGCACACAGGCGCGGGAAAACAGGAAGATAGACCTGACGGGCTGCTTCAAGGACTGCGGAGCAAAGACTGGCTATGAGATTACAAATGTAACGGACACAGAAAGTATTTTTTCTAAAAAACCTGTTACGGCGGATATTAAAAACGGCGTGCTGACCTACGGTACCAAAGCGACAGAGGAGGGTAAATCTGCTTTCCTGACGATAAAGGTATCTTTTCGGAACTATCAGGACGCCAGCCTGACTGTGGTAGTTTGCATGGTGGCGAAGAAGGCGGCGGTCATCTCCGGCATCGAGATGCAGGACAGCGTGTATAACGGTGCGCCCGTTTCCTTCGGCGGGACAGCGGTGGTGAAGGCGGCGGACGGCACGGATCTCACGGGGAAGGTGTCGCTCGTCTATCACTACAGCGGCACGATGGCGGACGGCACGGCATACCCCACACGCGCGGATGGAGGCAGTGCGGCAGGCGGCACAGAAGGCGCGCCGGATGGAAGCGGAACGGAATCGCCCGTGAATGCGGGCAGCTATAAACTGACCGTTTCGGTCAAAGGTGATGACCCAGATTATGTGGGCAGCGCAGAATACCCGTTCACGATCGCAAAGGCGGACGCCGCCGTGCGGGCGAAAGACATGGTCGTGCTGATGCAGGCTGGCGGCGGCACGGTTTCCGTGGGACAAAGCGGCGTGGGAGAGAATACTTTCGGCTATGAGACGTCGGGGCTTCTGAACGGGGACAAGCTGACGACAGCCCCGTCTTATACCGTCACGACGGACGAAGAAGGAAAAAATGCCGTTTCCTCGATCGACATTTCAAAGGCGGGCGAGTATTACATCCAGCCGTCGAACGCGGATGCGGGGATGAATTATAACCTGACCTGCAGACCCGGCATTCTCATGGTGTCGGAGGAGCGGGTGGCGTATACAGTCACCTTTGACGGTATGGGACACTGCGAAGGTTTCAGAAAGGGCGGCATCAAGTCGGGCGCGCTGCTGGAACTGACAGAGGAGCAGCGGATGCCGGCAGCGAAAGAGCCGGGATATGTGTTCGCGGGCTGGTACAAAGATAAGAGCTTTGCCAAAGGAAAAGAGTGGAACTTCGATACGGACACGGTGCAGTCCGACCTGACCCTGTATGCCTGCTGGCTGACTGTGGCGGCGCAGGACGGAAGCGGCTTAAAGCTGTGCGTGCAGGAGCTCCCGGATTTGGTCTATACGGGAAGCGCGCAGAAACCGGCGGTGACCGTGTATGACAGCGACGGCGAAACGCTTTTAAAAGCCGGGAAGGATTATACCGTAAAATACGTCAACAACACCAATGCGGTGGCAGTCGGCGAGGATGGGAAGCCTGCTGAGGCGGGCGGAACCGCCAGCGTCGTGAACCCGGGGAAAAGCAATGAAGAAATAACGGATGTTATCGGACGCTTTCGTAAAGATTACCCTTATGTGGTCATTACGGGCAAGGGAAATTATACGGAGACGATTTACCGGAACTTCCTGATTCTTCCGGCGCAGATTGCGGCGGATGCGGGAACGACGGTACAGGCGGGCGATACGCCCCTTGCGGCGGGCTTTACCCTGAAATACACGGATCAGCTTGTGGTGAATCAGACGAAGGAGCAGAAGCCCTTCGGCTCCATGAAATACAAGAAAGGGATGAAAGCGGGGACGGACTTCACCGTGACGCTCGGCGTGGCGCATGGAGAGGGAGCCTTTGACGCTGGGAAGAATCCCCTTGCCGCAGACTGGACAGCGGAAGGAACGCTGAATGCGAGGAAACAGTATACGCTGCCAGCGATTCCCAAGGGCTGCAGCGGCGCCTTCACCCTGACGGTTACCGGACAGGGCAACTACACAGGCGCAGTCAGGCGAAAGCTGTATGTGTCTGACAAGCAGAAGCTGATGAAGAACGCGTCCATCACCCTTGGCAAAAACCAGAAGACATTTGCTTACACGGGGAAAGACGTGGAGCTGACGCCCGGATATTATAACGCAGAGACAAAGAAATATCATAAAGTGACGGCATCCGGCACGGTAGACACTGCTGCTGCGGAGAATGCGAACGACATGTTCCTTGTGAAAGCGGGGAAGAATGGAAAGACCGGCGGGGAAAGTCTGGTCTGGGGAAAGGACTACACCATCGACTACGCGGGTACAAACCGCGCGGCAGGCACGGCGACCATGACCCTTACGGGGATAAACGGGTATGTGGGTACGAAGAGCGTCACCTTCAAGATTACGGGCACGAAGTTCGCGTCGAATACCATTGACGTAAAGACTTATGACAATGCCATGCAGAGTGAGCCGCAGACGGACGCTTTCCGTGCCTCCATGCCCTATATCGGGAGGGCGGTGACACAGAATAAGGTCACGCTGACAACGAAAGTAACCCGAAATAACCCGACGGCAAAGGTGCTTGTTTACGGCGAGCATTACACCATCAGTTATAAGAATAACGTAAAGAAGGGCACCGCTACCATGACCTTTACGGCAAAGCCCGCGTCAGGCTATACCGGCAGCTTTAAGAAGACCTTCAAAAT
Source organism: uncultured Lachnospiraceae bacterium (assembly GCA_910587715.1). Lineage (GTDB taxonomy): Bacteria > Bacillota > Clostridia > Lachnospirales > Lachnospiraceae > UBA3282. The sequence continues at coordinate 43,797 of CAJUMV010000030.1, forward strand.
CGTGCCGCAGGAGCTGAAAAAGGAAAAACTGACAGTAATATCACCAAACAGCGCGACGGCTTACAGCAAAAACGGGGCGAAGCTCACCTTTACGGTCACGGATGAAGCGGGGACGGTGCTGCGCGAAGGCACGGATTACACGGTGAAATATAAGAATAACGGTGCGGTGACAACGGCGCAGACGGCTGAGAACAAGAAGCCCCTTTTGACAGTTACGGGCAAAGGAAACTATGCAGGAAAGGTGGAAGTGTCCTTTACAATCATACCGACGCCGCTGGAGCAGGCGATGGAGGATGGAACTGTCACCGTATCGTGCGCGCAGGTGCAGAAGAAAAATGGCATGAAGTTCAAGGATTTTAAGTTTAAGCTTGTGGAGGGAAAGAAAGCTCTCAGTGCAGGCGAGACGAAGGATTATGTCATTGACGAGACGAAGTGCACGCCGGAAATCATAAAAGCCTACGCGGATGCGCTGGCGGCTGTGGAAGCGTCCGCAGGCGCAGATGCTGCCACGACCGGTACGCCGCTGCCGCAGGAACCTGTAGTGAAGGTGACGGGAAAGAACGGTTATGCCGGAGGAGCGGATGTAGAAATTCCGCTCGGAAAATACATTTACGCCCAGAAGCTGAACACGGCAAATCTGTATGTGATTGTGTCGGAAGGAGCCGGGCAGAGTGTCTATACCGGGGAACAGGTTACGCCTGCCGTGGCGGTGTACTATGGAGAGAAAAACGCAGTCAGCGTGGCGAAGAAGGATAAGGAGAAGGACGGGACAAAACTGACCGCGGCGAACGGCAAATACAAGCTGACGAAGCTGACCGCCAAAACAGGAGAGACGGACGGTGACTATACCGTAAATTACGGCGCGAACATCGCGTCAGGCAAAAACAAAGGCAGCGTGACAGTCACCGGGGCAGGAAGATACGGCGGCAGCGTGACGGTCAAGTTTGAGATTGGGAAGAAAGCGATTTATTAAGAGAGACGCAAAAAATCAGGAGCATTCTATGACGGGAGTGCTCCTGATTTCGTGTTTCTATTTGTTTGCCTGATATGGCGGGTCGGCGGGATATCCGCCCTTCAATTTCTGCATACCGCGCTGGATGGCATCCCTTGAGTTTTTCCAGTCCGCGTCCTTGTTGCGGTAGTCGAATTTTTCCACGAGCCAGGAGACGTCCTCCGAAAGCCGCGCCATATTCGCTTCCATCAGCGGGAAGACCATATCGTAAAATTCTTTTTTCTCCTTATCGTTCAGCCGGCTGTCCGCCGCCTCGCACAGATCGCCGAAGTGGCGCAGACAGAAGCCTTTGCTCTCCGTTACCTTTGCGCGAAATTCGGCATCCTTTTTGAACATGACGAAAAAGGTGTCCAGATAGCGCTCGTAGGTGTCCGCATAACGTTTGCAGATATAGCAGGAAGCGTCTTTTTCCGCCGCCCAGATACCGATGGGGTTCGTGCGCTCGGTCTGTTTTTTGAATTTATCCTTGAGGGAAGTTTTTCCGGGTGCGAACGCCTTGATTTTTTCGTGGAGCTCCTGATTCATCTTCTGGTAATGCGTTTTCAGAATCCACGCGTTTCCCAGCGTGTTGCCGTAGTCAAACATTTTCTTGAAATGATTTCTGCAAAAGCCCTCTTTATCGGTCTGTTCCCGCACATCGCTCTCCATGTAGGAGGAGCCGGAGCCGAGGACGAAATCCAGAAGGTCCTGTTCCACATTGCGTTCGATAAAGCAGAAAGGGCATTCATCCTGCGCGTTGATGGCGTCGTTTAAGGGGATGGTGTATAGTTTTTCTTTCATAAGTAAGGCTCCTTTCGTGGGCAGCAGATGCCATATGTTTCCTATAGTATAGCATCCCGAAAGCGAGAAGAAAAGAGAGGGCGGATGTAAAATTCTTTACATAAAACTATATTTATAGTACAATTATGTAAACCACTATAAAGTGGAAAAAACGTAAAAGGGAAAAAACAATGAAAGTACAAGTGAAAAATGAGGGAATGCTCTGTCTCCCTGCACAGGCAATGGCAGCTTTTGCCATTCGAGAGCGGGATATTCTGGACTGCAGCCTTACGCAGACAGGTATTCTGCTGACACCTATCATCCCGGCGTAAAGTATGGCAGGGCTGAAAAAAATTGACGTACAGATTGAATGCTTTGGCAAATTCAGCATTTATCGGAATGGGCGTTATCATCCGATGAAAAACAAGAAAGCGGAAGAGCTGCTTTCCTACCTTTGCTGCAACGGCGGAAAAGCGGTCAGGAAGAGAATGCTGGAGGAGCTTATGTGGGCGGAAGCGGAACGGGGCAGAGCCCGGGACAGTCTGTACAAGGTGTGTGCGTTTTTGAACGGGTGGCAGGAGAGGGAAGGGGTTGCGCTGCCGCTTGCCATATACAGAGAGGAGATTTATCTGGATACGGAGCTGATAGAGCTGGACTTGCAGAAGTTTTTCAAGTGTCTCAACAGTGAAAAGGTGGAGGACTGGGAACGTGCGGAACGGCTTTATACGGCTCCTCTTTTATTTGAAAACAGCTATGAGTGGGTGGAGGACTACGAAGCCGTTTATGATATGGCGTATTACGAAGCGCTGGGCAGGCTCTTAGATTATTATGAAAAAGAGGAAAATAAGGAAAAGATTCTCTACTACAGCAGGAAGTTAAAAGGATTCCGATAACTTTCCGATTTGTTTACGGAAACTTTCCGAGTCTCCATGCTACACTGACGTCATCAGACAGAAAGCGCAGCTGCAAAATGTTTGAAAAAAAGAAAAATGGAGGAAATGAATTATGGCAACACCCTATGTACTTAATGTAGACCATCAGGGGACATCCTGTGGTGATTTCTGTATCTACCAGACCTATGAGGATTAGGATGAGGATATCCGTTCTCTCGTATGGTTCAGCAAGACGGCGCATCCCGGGACTAAGCTGAAATTCGGCTGGGATATCGACTACAGCTTCGCATGGTGCGAGGAAGGTTCGCTGGAGCCCGGCGTGGTATTCCATGCATCCGAAGTGCGCAAAGCCGATCCTTCGGATCCGACCAAAAACTCCATCGCTTTCAAGCGGGAGAACGGTGCGTACCATTTTGTGGAATCCGGCCACAAGACGATGCAGGGCAAGCTGGGAATCAGATGCGACGGTTCCATTCCGGCAGGCAAGGCATCCATCGGTATCGGCATGTCCGGCAATCCGGTGTTTGCAAGACCTGCGGATCCCAATCTTCAGTACACCTTCGGGCTGCATCCGAAATACTGGATTGCGTTCGGTGATTTTGAGGAGGGAGAGGTCATCGACCTTAACCGCATGACCCAGAGATTTGAGATTAAGTTCCCGATCAACCAGTATGAGAGATCGATCAAGCTTACGCCCAACAACTCATGGGAAGCGATTGACTAAGAGACATATATGTCCAAAGAAGCGGGCCGGCAGACGAATTGGACTGCCGGTCCTTCTTTAAGCAGAAAAAGAAGCATACTGCGGTTTCATGCTTCAGAATGGAGGAGACGATGATATTACAAAATGAGGATTACAGGGAACGCGGCGTTACGATAGCGATAGACCATAACATCCGGATGATGAAGGCGGACCGGAGGGGATGGTTTTATAAAAAGTGGCCTGGGCTGACTTCGGGAACCGGGAGGGAAGGCGAGCTGGAAAAGAATCTGGAAGGGCATATGAAATATCTGCAGGAGGAAGGGCAGCAGCTTACCGGAAACGAGATGCTGCTTCCTGACTTTTGGAAAGTGAAGGATGCGGAAACAAAGCTCAGACAATGGCTGACGGTCGGGGAACATACGGATACGATAAAATATATCTGGGATGAGTTTAACAGGAAATTTATCAGGACCGGCGATCTGTTTGAGGACAGGGACTTTTATTTGGAGTATCATCGCCAGTTTTTCTTGGAATGTCTCAGGGACAGGATCGATTATGTGGAGCTCCGCTGCGGCTTTCAGGATTTTGCGGGCGGGCAGGCTGCGGTGCAGCATGATGTTATTTTGAATCAGTCACCAGATTTTCTGGATGTGCTGGAGGAAGCGAGAAAAGCGGCGATGGATGCGTACATGGAAGAGGCGAGAGGGAGCGGCTGGAATCCGCCTTACGGGGAAATCGGGCTGGGCGTGATCCTGTGTGCGAGGAGAGATTTAGATACCGATAATCCGGACCAGAGGCTGAAGTTGATGCGGAAGCTGGATACGGCGATAGCATGGAAGATCGGACCTTACGGAAAACGGATAAAAGGGTTTGATTTTGTCAGCGAGGAGGACCGCGGGAAGACAAGCTATTCCTACTACAAGGATATCATATACGGCGAAGTGTTCGACGGGTATGAGGAAGGTTCTCCAGAGGAAGGAGCCTTTAAGCCTTTGAAGCTGCAGTATAAGCTGATCGGCGTTTCCCGAATGGAAGTGATGGAGCTGATGCTTCATGCCGGAGAGAGTCTGTGGATGGAACAGGAAAATATCATAGACGCAAAGATTGTGTCAAAGAGCAGGATAGGACATGGATTTCAGATGCTGGAATTTCCGTCTGTGCTGATGGATTATCTGTTTGGAAGAAGTACGGATTCTCCCACAGGTCCCGTGCTTGAGGTGTGCCCGATCAGCAACCAGATGCTCAGGTATTTTCCTGACATCAGAAACCATTACGCGCTGATGCTTATGAAGCTTGGCGTGCCCTGCGTACTTTGCAATGACGACCCGCAGATATTGGAGAATCCCGGTCTTTCCTATGATTTCTGGGAAATGTATATGGCGTCGGACGGCGGTCTGATGATGGTCAAGGGGCTGGTGTTCACGGCATTCGTATTTCAGCATCAGGACAGGAAGGAGCTTCCTTTGAGTGAATGGGAGGATGGTATCTACGCGGACTGTCTGCAGGATTTCAAGGAGAAATACTGGATTCCTTTTCTGGAAGAAATGGCGGAATATTTCGGAGAGGATGAGGAATAACGGAGGGGCGGCAGGACGCTGCCCTTTCTGATGAAAGGGAGGAGAACGATGAAACCGATTAATTTGATGATAAGTCAGTATAATTTCAACAAAGGAGATGCGTCCCGTATTCGCTATATTGTCATTCACTATACGGGCGGCTTTGGCACGGCAGAGCAAAACTGCCGGTATTTTGCCGGCGGGGACAGAAAAGCGTCTGCACATTATTTTGTGGGATACGACGGGGAAATCTGGCAGAGCGTGGAGGATGAAAACATTGCATGGCATTGCGGCGCGAAAAAATATGTACATCCGGAATGCCGGAACAGCAACAGTCTCGGCATAGAGCTTTGTGCGAGCAAGAAAAACAGGGAAAGCAAGGAGCCGGGAGACAAAGACTGGTATTTTGGGGATGCCACGGTAGAAACGGCGGTGGAGTTGACCAGATATCTAATGGATAAATACGGGGTGCCCGCATCCAGAGTGCTGCGTCATTATGATGTCACCGGAAAGACCTGCCCGGCGCCCTTTGTGCACAATACGACGCAGCATACATGGGAGGAATTTCAAAAAGCGATCAGCAGCAAGGGACGGTTTGAAAAGGGCGGTCTGCTCAATCAGCTGCTTGCGTGGCTTGGAAGATCGCGGGAAGAGCGGCAGCCCAAAAAGGAAGAAAGCGGAGACGGGCTGCATCCGATTATGGGCAGACCCTGTGTGAGCGCGGAGCAGATTGCCGCCTACATTAAGGAAAAGAACCCGGCAATGTCGGACTGCGCGGAAAGACTGGCACAGCTGTACATCGAGGAAGGGCTTTTTGAGGGCGTGCGGGGAGACATCGCGGCTGCGCAGGCAATGGTGGAGACCGGCAACCTGACCTTTGAGGGGTCTGCGGTGACGCTTGAACAATATAATTTCTGCGGATTGGGCGTTACGTCGCGGGGCATGAAAGGGTGCAGCTTTAAGACGGTGCGCGACGGGGTGCGGGCGCAGATTCAGCACCTGAAAGCCTACGCCAGCAGGGAAGAGCTTGTAAACGGCTGTGTTGACCCGAGATACGCTTATGTGGAAAAGAGCTGCGCGCCCTATGTGGAGTGGCTCGGACAAAAAGAAAATCCGCAGGGCAAGGGCTGGGCATCCGGGGAAAGGTACGGCGGCAAAATCTGCTGGATTCTGCAGGAGATGAAGAATCAGAAAAAATAGAGAAGGAGGGGCGTATGTTTGGGAAAAAATCGGAGTTTGCCAAGTATCAATTTCTTGTGGACGGGCTGAGCGATAAAATTTTGAAGAAGCGTGTGGAGACAAGCTTTCGTTTCTATATCACAAGGGCAAATAAATATAGGAAGAGGGACGCTTTTCTGGGAATGGCAAGTATTGTGCTGCCCGCTTTTGCGACCTTTGCGGCAGCAGCCGCCAGCTTTTATGAAGAACAGTATCCGTCGCTCGATCTGGAGGTTCCCGTAATCACGCTGATTGCTACCGTGACAGCGGGTGTGATCGCGCATTTCAAGTTTTCCGAGAAAAAGCAGAATTACAGAAACCTTGCCGAGAGCATGAAGAGCGAGGTGGCAATGTATGAATGCCGGGCGCAGAAATACGGCAGAGAGAAAACGGAAGATGAGGAGCAGGCAAAGGATATTTTCCTGCAGGCAATCGAGAAGATCATAGAGGATGGCTACCGAAAGAGCAGGGAAGTGGAGGCGGTCGAGCAGAGTATTGCGGAGAACAGGGGTTAGATGCTATACTGATTATATATCAGTATACAGAGGATACGATTATGCAGATAAACATCCCTAATGTAAATGAAGACCCGGCAGGCATTCTTTCGCAGGTGAAATGCTTCGCGCTCGATATGGACGGCACCATTTATCTGGGCGAGCGTTGGATTGACGGCGCGAAGGCGTTTCTGGAACGCATCGAAGCGTCGGGGAGAAGCTATGTCTTTTTGACGAATAATTCCTCCAAAAACGCGGCGGTTTATGTGGAGAAGCTCGGGCGGATGGGACTGTCCGTAGGGGAGGAAAAAATAGTTACCTCGGGGCAGGCGACCATCTATTATCTGAAACGGCATTTTCCCGGCAAAAAAGTATTCCTTCTGGGGAACGCGCTTTTGCGGGAAGAGTTTTTACAGGCGGGCATCGTTCTGGAGGAGGATGCTCCCGATGTGGTGGTGACCGCCTTTGACACGTCGCTTACCTATCAGAAAATGTGTAAGGTCTGCGATTTTGTGCGGGCGGGACTGCCTTATCTGGCGACCCATCCGGATTATAACTGCCCCACGGAGGACGGCTTTATTCCGGATGCAGGTGCCATTCACGCGTTTATCAACGCTTCGGCTTTCCGCTATCCTGACAGGGTAATCGGCAAGCCAAACGGCGATATTATAGACTATTTGACCAAAAGAGTCAACGCTGAGAGAAGCTGCATTGCCATGGTGGGGGATCGCCTGTACACGGATATCGCGGCGGGCAGGAACCATGGATTACAGAGCGTGCTTGTTTTGAGCGGCGAGGCGACCCTTGAGGATGCGCGTAGTTCAAAGATAAAGCCGCATCTGATTTTTTCGTCAGTGCGGGAGATGATTCCTTTTTTATAAGGCAGCTTTTCAGATGAAATTGAGGGAAAAGGCGACGGCAGACCTGAAAGTGAGTATTTCAAAAGAACAACAGATATTGAAATAAAACAAAGAGGAGCAGCGAAGGATGAACATACAAGCACAGATTTGCGGGATAATTTTACTTGTTATCATGTTTTTGTTTTACAGAAAATATGAGTCGCTGCGGCTGAACACGCAGATTGGCTTTCAGGTGCTGATGCTGTGCATGCTGCTCTGCATCTTTCTGGATATGCTTTCCATATGGGCGATTGTGAGACTTCTTTTAGATTATCGATGGGTGGTGTATGTCATCTGCAAAGCGTACCTGATGTCGATTGTGCTGGTAGGGTTTGCGGGACTCTGGTATGAGTGCACGGATGTGTATGAGGACAAGAAAAGGCTCTGGCAGGTGGCGATAGCCGGGGGCTTGCTGTGGCTGGCGGCGTGCATCGTGATTGTCTGTCTGCCGCTCGGCATTTATAAGATGGGCAGGGTCGTGTATACGGCGGGACCTGCCGTGATGGTGACTTATCTTTTTACGGGCATGTTTATCCTTGGGAATATCATCTTTACGCTGGCAAAGCGGAAACAGGCGAACCACAGGAGAAGTCAGGTGATTCTGTCATGGCTGGCGCTGTGGCTGGCAGCGGCGGTGGTGCAGTTTTTCAACAATGAACTTTTGCTCGTAGGTTATGCCGGCGCGCTGGGCGTGCTTGTTATTTTCTTCAGACTGGATAATCCCGAGTATCTGACAGATGCGATAACGGGGCTGTTTAATCAGGACGGTCTGCTGCTTTATGCGCGCAAGCTTTATAATGAAGAAAAGCCGTTTTCCCTCATGTCTATCTGGTGGAATCTGGGCATCAGCCAGGCGGACGAGGGAGCGAGAGAGCAGGCGGTGATGGCGGCGTTTGCCAAAAGGCTGCCGAAACTCGACCAGACAAAAGTGTTTAAGATGGCTGACGACGAAGTGTGGATGGTTTTTGAGGATATGGAGCATGTGGAGGACACCGTCGATAAGGTCAGAAGTTTTGTGGAGTACGGCAGACGGGAGCTGGGCGGCATGGCGCAGGCGGCTTTCACCTATATGCCGGATGCGGCGATGGTGGGTGACTATCAGGAGATGGTGCATCTGATGCAGTATGCCAGATGGAAGAGCAGCGACCACAGCGCGAGCAATTTCAAAGAGGTGGACGCTGACTTCGTGGAGCAGATGCGCAACGAAAAGAATATGGAGCAGATGTTGGATGAGGCGATGAAGGAGGACAGAATCGAAGTATTCTATCAGCCCATTTTTTCCACCAAGGCGAAAAAGTTTGTAAGTGCGGAAGCGCTTGTGCGGATGCGCGATCGGGACGGCAATCTCGTGCCGCCGGGCGCTTTTATCCCCGTGGCAGAGGCGACCGGCAAGATTCTGCAGCTCGGGGAGATTGTGTTTGAGAAAGTCTGCCGTTTCTTTACGAAGGAGCAGCTGGAGCAGTACGGACTGCATTATATAGAAGTAAACCTGTCGGTCATCCAGTGTGGCTACCCGGGACTGGCGGATGATTACATAGGGATTATGGAGAAATACCAGATCAATCCCAAATTCATCAATCTGGAGATCACGGAGTCCGCGTCCATGGCGGCGAAGAAGACGCTTTTAGAAAATATGCGCAGGCTGATGGAGTACGGTGTTTATTTTTCGCTGGATGATTTCGGCACCGGACAGTCTAATCTGAACTATATCGTGGACATGCCGGTCAATATCGTGAAGTTTGACAGAGAGATGAGCCAGGCATTCTTTCAGGATGAGAAGGCAAAGTACGTGATGAACGCGGCAATGCAGATGATCCACGGCATGAAGCTAAAGATTGTGTCGGAAGGCATCGAGACCGAGGAGCAGTATCTGGCAATGGAAGAGCTGTGCATTGATTATATTCAGGGCTATTATTTCTCAAAGCCGTTACCTGAGGCGGCGTTTCTGGCATTCTTACAGAGCAGACAGTGACACGGTGGTCTATGCGGCGGGCAGGGAAAAACTTCTCTGCCCGCTTAGTTATGTGCAAAGTGCATAAACTCTCTGTATAATTTCTATCTAAAATGGCAAAAATGGAAGATATATGAAAGCTAGGGTAAAGTTTTTGTAGGAAAACAGAATAGAAAGAAATAGGAAAGCACCTT
>CAJUMV010000031.1 GCA_910587715.1 uncultured Lachnospiraceae bacterium
TTTAAAAAAGAACCTCTGCTGTGCTGCTGCATAACAGGGGTTCTTTGACAGTCTGAAGCTGGCATTAATGCCAGCTTATTTTATATCCTAATATACCCAAAGTTGAGAAAGAACCTTTCATGGGTTTCCCCTTTTTGTTTTTCTTGACAACATGAAATATTCATATTATAATATGAACAAATAAACATATATTGACCCGGATTGAGGAAGGAGGAAGCTTGTGGAGGAAGCATATAAGGAGGAAGCGATTTACGCTCTGGCAGAGCTCTTTAAAATATTCGGGGACCCCACCCGGATCAGAATTTTGTATGCTATGCTTGACGCGGAGCGGTGTGTCAACGACATTGCGGGGCTTTTGGGCATGAGCCAATCTTCCGTCAGCCATCAGCTTCGGATTTTGAAAACTTCTAAGCTGGTAAAGAGCCGGAGAGAAGGTAAGTCCATCTTTTATTCGCTCGACGACGAGCATGTCCGCTCGATTCTGAATATGGGTATGGAACACATTATGGAGGGGAACAAAGGTTGAGGTTTTGCCTGTCATGTTATGTGGAAAAATTCGGGAAAGGAGAAGGAAAGGATGACGAAAACGTACAAGATTGAGGTGGACTGCGCTAACTGCGCGGAGAAAATGCAGGAGGCGGCGTCGAAAACAGACGGCGTTGCGGAAGCTACCGTAAGTTTCATGACGCAGAAAATGAAGGTGGCGTTTGCCGAAGGCGCAGATGAAAAGAGCGTGATGAAGGAAGTCCTCAAGGCATGTCGGAGGGTAGAACCGGACTGCGATATCGCGCTATCATGAAATAGAATAAAAAGAGGCGGTTGGCTGAGGAAGCCTGCCGCTTCTTTTCGTTTCTTTTCCATTTATTTCATGCCCGTTTTGTTCTTCCCAGAAAAAGAAAAGGTTGACGAAAGGCGACGAAATCAGTACTATGTTTAGATAGGGGATTTCGAATTTTTATGCATTCGGAGGATAATGGTTTTGACAAAATACAAAATAATGCTCGTTGCCCTGTTTTCTGCTTTTCTGCTTACGGCGTGTGGGGAGAATGAGGAACTGACAGTTTATCAGGAAGATATGAACACGTTTTTTGAGCGGGCGGCGGAGTACAATGACAAAATGAATGCCATCGACCACGAATCCGATACCGCGGTCATCGAGCTTCTGGGGTATCTGGACGCTTTTGCCGAGGATATTCAGTGGATGGCGGAGCTTGAGGTGCCGGAACAGTTTTCGGCGGTGGAAAGCCTGGCGGATGAAGCGGATGAAAATATGAAGGAAGCGGTGGCACTTTTCCATGCGGCTTATGACGGGGAAACTTACGACGAGGGTTCCGAGCAGGCGGCGCTGGAGTACTATAACAGAACGAACATACGCATCCAGTATATTATTACGATTCTGCACGGGGAGATTCCCGAAGGCGAGGGCGTTACCTATACGGAGGAGAGTCCTCTTCTTGGCGGCGGCTATCTGAATAAGAAGGACGATGATGAATCGGCTGACGAAGAATCGGAGGACGCGGAAATTCCCGATGGGGAGGAGGACGTGCCGGAAGATGATTTTGACACCGACGATACGGTTTTTTATGAGGAACCTTCAGAAACGGACGGAGAATAGATGAACAGACAGGAATTTCAAGCCTTGATAAAAGATACGCCCCTGTTTTTGGACGGGGCTACGGGCTCCAATCTGCAAAAGAAGGGGATGCCCGCGGGAGTTTGTCCGGAACAGTGGATTCTGGAGCACAGGGATATTATGATCGGACTGCAGCGGGATTTTGTGGCGGCAGGCAGCAATATTGTCTATGCTCCTACCTTCACGGCAAACCGGATTAAACTGAAGGAATACGGACTGGAGGGGCAAATCGAAGAGATTAACCGCGATTTGGTGGGGATTTCCAGGGAGGCGGTAGGCGGCAAAGCTTATATAGCCGGAGATCTGACGATGACGGGTGAACAGCTTTCACCGATGGGAAAGCTGGATTTTGAGGAACTGGTTGAGGTATATAAAGAGCAGATTCGTTATCTTGTGGAAGCGGGTGTGGATCTGCTGGTGATAGAGACGATGATGAGTCTGCAGGAGACGAGGGCGGCTGTGATTGCCGCGAAGGAGGTCTGTGATCTTGCTATTATGGCGACGCTGACCTTTGAGTCGGACGGACGAACTTTGTTTGGCACCGATGCAGCTACCGCGGCGGTTGTTCTGGAAAGTCTCGGCGTGGCGGCGGTTGGGACGAACTGCTCCACAGGACCTGATAAAATGGTGAATACCGTGCGCTGCATGGCGGAAGTAACATCCATTCCGATTATCGCTAAGCCAAACGCAGGATTGCCGTCTCTGGATGCGAATGGCAATACGGTTTACGATATGGGAGCAGAAGCGTTTGGCGGACATATGCGCGCGCTGGTTTCGGCGGGCGCGTCCGTGGTCGGCGGCTGCTGCGGCACGACGCCGGCGCATATCCGCGCCCTGAAGGAAGCCGTGCAGGATATAGGCGTCGTGCATCGGGAAAAGCCGAAAAAACGGTTTGTGACGAGTGAACGGCTGACCGTGTCCTTTGGTCTGGATGACCCTTTTATTGTAGTGGGCGAGCGCATTAATCCCACGGGGAAAAAGAAGCTGCAGGCAGCGCTTAAGGAAGGCTCCATGGAAATGGTAGCTGACTTTGCGGAAGCGCAGGAGGCGTGCGGCGCGGGCATACTGGATGTCAATATGGGCATGAGCGGTATTGACGAGAAGGCGATGATGTTACGTGCCATTGAGACGGTGAGCGGCGTTACCAATCTGCCCCTGTCCATCGATTCCAGCCATGTGGATGTGCTGGAAGCAGCGCTTCGCCGGTATCCGGGACGTGCGCTGATCAATTCCATTTCCGGAGAACAGGCAAAGGAACCTTTGCTTGCCCTGGCGAAAAAATACGGCGCCATGTTTATCCTCCTGCCTTTGTCGGATGCGGGACTTCCCAAGGATTTGGCGGAAAAGACGGCGATTATAGAGGACATACAGGAAAAGGCGTTGTCTCTTGGCATGACGAAAGAGGATATCGTGGTGGACGGTCTGGTCGCCACTGTCGGCGCCAATAAGAACGCGGCGATAGAGACCCTTGAGACCATCCGCTACTGTAAGGAGAAGGGGCTTGCCACCATCTGCGGTCTGTCCAATATCTCTTTCGGACTGCCGGAGAGAGGGTTTGTGAATACCGCCTTTCTGACGATGGCGATTCGTGAAGGGCTGACCATGGCGATTGCCAATCCTTCGCAGGAGCTTCTGATGAGCTGCGCGTTTGCCTCCGACCTGCTTTTAAATAAGGAGACGGCTGACACACGCTATATCCGGCTGATGAACGCCCTGCGGGAAAAGAAAGAGGCAGCCGGGGAGACAGCGCCTAGGGAGACGGGCATACGGCTCAATAAGACGCTACAGGAGGAAAGCACATCTTCGCCGCAGGATAAGCTTCGCATGGATGTTCTCAAAGGAAAGCGGGAAACCATTGTGGAGGATACGAAAAAGGCGATGGAGGAAGGCATCCCGGCAAAGTCGCTTTTAGATGAGGTGCTGCTTCCCGCCATCAACGAGGTGGGTGAGCTGTTTGACAAAGGCAAGTATTTTCTGCCGCAGTTAATTGCCAGTGCGGAGGCGATGAAGGCATCCATTGAATATATGGAGCCGGTTCTCTTACAGGCAAAGACAGGGGAGGATATGCCCACGGTGGTAATCGCCACGGTGGAGGGCGATATCCACGATATCGGGAAAAATCTGGTGGCGCTGATGCTGAAGAATTACGGCTTTCATGTGATTGACCTCGGAAAAGATGTGCCGAAGGAAACCATTATTGAAGCGGCGAGAGAGCATAACGCGCAGGTCATTGCGCTCTCGGCGCTGATGACTACCACCATGCAGCAGATGCGCCATGTGATTGATTACGCCAGGGAGCGGGCTGTGGATGCGAAAATCATCGTCGGCGGCGCCGTCATCACGCAGGAGTATGCGGATGAAATCGGTGCGGACGGCTATTCCAAGGACGCGGCGGAGGCGGTGAAGCTGACACAGAAGCTGCTGGGATTACATGCGTAAAAGCAAGTATTTTTGAAGTTACGGAGCAGTTACAATATAGAAGATAGAGGAGAGGGAAACGTATATGATAGGTGCAGATGCAATCGTAAAATGTCTGGAAGAGGAAGGCGTAGAATATGTGTTCGGGTACCCGGGCGTGGCAATATGCCCCTTTTACAACAGCATATTGGAATCTGACATTAAGACCATTTTAATCCGCACGGAGCAGAACGCGGCTCATGCGGCAAGCGGTCTGGCAAGAGTGTCCGGGAAGGTGGGCGTATGCGCGGTGACTTCCGGCCCCGGCGCAACAAACCTGATTACGGGCGTTGCCACCGCTTTTGCGGACAGCATACCGTTAGTATGTATCACGGGACAGGTGAACAGCGAACTGCTTGGCTCCGACGTGTTTCAGGAGGCGGACATCACCGGTGCGGTGGAGTCCTTTGTCAAGTACAGTTATCTGGTGAAGGATGCGGCGGATATCCCGCAGATTTTTAAAGAAGCGTTTCATCTGGCGTCAACGGGGCGAAAGGGTCCTGTGCTGATTGACGTTCCCATTGATATCCAGAACGCGCCCGTCACGAAGTTCAAATATCCCGACGAGGTCAACATGCGCACTTACAAGCCGACGGTAAAGGGCAATATGGCGCAGATTAAGAAAGTCATAAAGGAGCTGGCTAAATCGAAGCGCCCCCTGATTTGTGCGGGCGGCGGCGTGCTCCTTAGCCAGGCGGAAGGATCGCTTCGGGCTTTTTCCGAGAAGTACCGCATTCCTGTCGTTTCCACCATGATGGGAATCGGCGCTATGCCGACCGAACACCCGATGTACTACGGTATGGTCGGCAATAACGGCAAGCCCTTCGCGAACCGTGCCATGAACGAATCCGATTTGCTCCTGATGGTCGGTGCGCGTGTTGCCGACCGGGCGGTGAACCAGCCGGATTTGATTACGGAAAATAAAATCCTTGTCCACATCGACGTGGATCCGGCGGAAATCGGGAAAAACGTAGGTCCCGCCATTCCGCTGGTGGGCGATGCAAAACATATTTTTGAAGATATCGAGACAGAGGAGTTTAGCTGTGAGCATGAAGAGTGGCTGCAGACGTTAAATACTTACCGCGAAACCATGCAGCCCATAAGGAAGCCGAATCCCGCTTATGTGGACCCGGCGGCGTTTATCGCTATGCTCTCCCGGGAAATGGAGGAAAACGCGGTCTATGTGGCGGATGTAGGACAAAACCAGATTTGGTCCTGCGGCTACCATATCGTAAAGAAAGGGCGGTTTTTAACGACCGGCGGTATGGGCACCATGGGGTATTCCATTCCGGCGGCAATGGGCGCAAAGCTGGCGGACAGAAGTCGGCAGGTGGTGGCGGTCTGCGGCGACGGATCCTTCCAGATGTCCATGATGGAGTTAGCAACCATGCGGCAGTTTGACGTGCCGGTGAAAATCATTGTCCTGAAAAATAATTATCTCGGCATGGTGCGGGAATATCAGCATTACACTTACAAGGATAACTATTCCGTGGTAGACTTATCAGGCAGTCCGGATTTGGAAAAACTTTCGGCGGCATTCGGACTTAAGTTTATGCGGCAGGAGACCATGGAAGGCGCGCAGGAGACCATCAAAGCTTTCTTGGAGAAGGACGAGTCGGTGCTTATGGAGTGTCTGATTGATCCGATGGATTTGGTGAAATAGAATGCCAAAATGAGGCATTCTCCGTATCGATAGAAGATATAGGGAGGTTAGGATGAAAAAAATATATTCCGTACTGGTGGAGAACAGATCGGGCGTGCTGTGCAAGGTGGCAGGGCTGTTTTCCAGAAGATGCTTTAATATTGATTCCCTTGCCGTTGGTGAGACGGAGGATACGACGGTTTCCCGCATGACCATTGTCAGCTCCGGGGATGAGCGCACCATCGAGCAGATTGAGAAGCAGCTCAACAAAAAGATTGACGTCATCAAAGTAAAGACCTTTGACGAGCCGTCGAGCGTGAGCCGTGAGCTGATGCTCATGAAGGTCAAGTACAACAAAAATAACAGAAAAGACATCATGGAGACATGCGATATCATGCATGCGGATATTGTGGATATGTCCCAGAATATGTTTATCATCCAGATATGCGACGTGCCGGAAAGAATCCGTCTCTTTATCAGTATGATGAAAGGTATCAGTATTGTGGAGATGGCGCGCACGGGGACGCTGGCGCTGCAGAAGTGCCTGGAGGCAGATGAATAGGTTGACTTTTCGCCCTTAAGTTGCTACAATTATTGACAGTGTTTAGCGTGAAAAGTGGCTGACGGGAGTCGGAAGGAAGGGTGCTTGTATGCAGAAAAAGGTGTTTCAGTTATTGGTTGACAATACATCGGGTGTTTTGAGCCGCATTGCCGGACTTTTTTCCAGACGCGGTTACAATATTGACAGCATTACCGCCGGTGTGACGGCGGATCCCCGCTATACCCGCATTACCATCGTCACTTCCGGGGACGACGAGATCCTCGAACAGATTGAAAAGCAGGTGGCGAAGCTTGTGGACGTGCGGGATATCAAGGAGTTAAAGCCCGGGGAGAGCGTATACCGGGAGCTGGCGCTGATTAAGGTGCGGGTGACTTCCGCCAGAGACCGTATGGACGTGCTCGCGGTGGCGAACGCTTACCGTGCCGATCCCGTGGATGTCTCACCCGGCAGCATCACCATTGAACTGATCGGCGATCAGGAAAAGATCGACGCTTTTATCGCGGTTTTGGACGGCTACGAGATTCTGGAGCTGGCGCGCACCGGCATCGCAGGATTAAGCCGCGGCATAGAAAACGTAACCTATTTATAAAAAATCGAGCGTCGGCACGCTCGATTCAGAGAATGTTCGCATTTTTTACGTTAGCTCAAGGGACAACCCTTTCAGTTATACATGGTATCACGTGATACGACAAATCAATTTTAGATGGAGGAGAAGAAAAATGGCAAAAATTTTCTATCAGGAAGACTGTAATTTATCCCTTCTGGACGGCAAGACGATCGCAGTCATCGGCTACGGCAGTCAGGGACATGCGCACGCGCTGAACGCGAAGGAGTCCGGCTGTCATGTAATCATCGGTCTCTACGAGGGTTCCAAGTCCTGGGCAAAGGCGGAAGCGCAGGGATTCGAGGTATATACGGCGGCTGAAGCTGCTAAAAAAGCGGATATTATCATGATTCTGATTAATGACGAGCTGCAGGCGGCTATGTACAAGAAAGACATCGAGCCGAATCTGGAAGCAGGTAATATGCTGATGTTTGCGCATGGCTTCAACATTCATTTCGGCTGCATCGTACCGCCCAAGGATGTGGATGTGACTATGATCGCGCCCAAGGGTCCGGGGCACACCGTAAGAAGCGAGTATCAGGCGGGCAAGGGTGTTCCCTGTCTGGTTGCCGTTCATCAGGACGCTACCGGCAAAGCGCAGGATATGGCGTTAGCTTACGCGCTGGCAATCGGCGGCGCGAGAGCAGGCGTGCTGGAGACCACCTTCCGCACCGAGACTGAGACAGATCTCTTTGGTGAGCAGGCGGTACTTTGCGGCGGTGTATGCGCACTGATGCAGGCAGGCTTTGAGACGCTTGTGGAAGCGGGATACGACCCGAGAAACGCTTACTTTGAGTGTATTCATGAGATGAAGCTGATCGTAGACCTGATTTATCAGTCCGGTTTTGCGGGCATGAGATATTCCATTTCCAACACGGCGGAGTACGGCGATTATATCACCGGTCCGAAGATCATTACCGACGAGACGAAAAAGACCATGAAAAAGATTCTTTCCGATATCCAGGACGGCACCTTCGCAAAGGACTTCCTGCTTGATATGTCTTCCGCAGGCGGTCAGGTACATTTCAAGGCGATGAGGAAGCTTGCTTCCGAGCATCCTTCTGAGGTTGTGGGCGAGGAGGTCAGAAAGCTCTACAGCTGGAACGGCGAGGACAAGCTGATCAATAACTAACTTCGTTATTTGTTAAGCTGTAAACATGCGCTAAACTGTATGGCACATATACGGAAAAATAAGATAATAAAGGCATTCCGTCGGTTATCCGGCTCGGGGTGCCTTTCTTCTTTTAAATATTTTGGGATTTTATGGGTTTTTGTTTAGAATTTCTTAAGAACTATCTGCGGTTTCTGTTTAGATACGCCGTATATACTATAAACCATGAAAAAGGAAAATGAGTGAGGGGCAGAAAATGGATTACCATATTTTAATCGTGGAGGACGACAAGGACATCAGGGAGGGCATAGAAATCTATCTGAAAAATCAGGGCTATGTCGTTTTTCAGGCGGCGGACGGCGTGGAGGGGCTAGCCGTGCTCCAGAAGGAGGAGATCCATCTGGCGATCGTGGACGTGATGATGCCGCGGATGGACGGGATCAATATGGTGATGCGGATGCGGGAGTTAGAGTATGAGTTTCCGGTGATCATGCTCTCCGCCAAATCGGAGGAAGTGGATAAAATCATGGGGCTTAACATGGGGGCGGACGACTATGTGACGAAGCCCTTTACCACCATGGAGCTTCTCGCCAGAGTCAACTCCCATCTGCGGCGTTACAGCCGCTTTCTGGAAATGAAGGAAGGTAAAAAAGCGGAAAACGAGGAGAGAGTCTATAACATCGGCGGGCTGGAAGTGCACGAGGATACAGTGGAGGTATTTTTGGACGGTAATCCCGTGAAGCTGACGCCCACGGAATTTAAAATTCTTCTGCTTCTCATAAAGAGTCCGGGCAGGGTCTATTCCGCCGAGGAGATTTACGAGCGGGTCTGGAACGAGCAGGCGATAAACACGGACACAATCATGGTGCATGTCAGGAAAATCCGGGAAAAGATCGAGATGAATCCCCGGGAACCAAAATATTTAAAGGTGGTGTGGGGCGTTGGATACAAGATCGAAAAACAGTGAGACGGGAAATCTGAGTAAACGGGAGAGGATGCCGGGGATTTTTATTGCAGCGGTGTTGATTCTGGCTGCTTCGTTTGCCTTTCTGTCGCAGTATCCGGGTTTCAAGGAGCGCGCGGCGGCGGATGAGCCGAATATTCTTGCGGGCAGCGAGTTTTTACATGAGGTCTATCAGGCGAATATCGTGCTCTATAAGCAGCTCTGTGACTATAAAACATCGAAGGCGGAGAGCGGAGAAAAAGCATCCGCGCAGGATTATTTTCTCAGTGCGGAGATTACGAAGGCGAAAGACTTTGACGAGTACTATGATTTTGGCGAGGAGACGCCTCTTACTTATGCGGGAGAGCAGCTTGATGAATTGCTTGACCAGTGGTATCTTTCCTTTGCGAACGGGCTGGAGCAGCAGATTGACTATGAAATCATGGATCGCGAGAACGGACAGACATTCGCGAATACCGAGTGTGCATTGCACTATCTCGGCACAGAGGAGGAGAGCGTTTATCTGGATGACTATTATCCTTATTATATCAAGCTGGACTTTGACGAGAACGGGCTTTTGGAACATGTGTGGGTGCGCGGCGAGGATGCGGATGCGCTCGTGGAGAATGTACAGCGCGTGATGCGGAGCCGTTACCTGGAACGGTGTCTCTATGAGAATCTGTCCTATTCCGCTTACGGGGGCATCAACTGGGAGGATGCCATCTACTATCAGTCGCCGGACTACAATGCGGTGATGCAGATGAATCTGCAGGTTCTGAATATGCCGAAAAACTGTACCGTCTCTTATGCGCTGACGGAGACGCAGTTAGCTGATGTAAAGGCATCCTCACGCATGTTTCTCGCCATGAGCTCTGCGGGCAATTACCTGCACAGCGGCATACAGGATGTGTTTCGTATATTGCTTATCGTTTTGGGGATTGCCGCCATGCTTCTGCCCTTGTGGAAAAAGTACCGGCTCCATGCATACCGACTTTTGCCGCTGCACATAGAGGTGCTGACGGTGCTTGTTGTCGCCGCATTTTTCCTCTTGGGTGAGCTGTCCGCCACGTTTGTGATGTACTCCATGTCCGACAGCTGGGAATACAGCCTTTCCCATATACTCTGTGCCACGCTGCCGGGGCTTAGCACGGCGGGAGCCGCGGATATCGTGTGGATACTCAATTTTCTCTTTCTGGCGGCGGCGTTTACGCTCTGGTTTACCCTGATTACCGCGTATGCGCAGGTCTATGTGTTCGGACTGAAAAGTTATGTGCGAAAACGCTGTTTTTGTTATCGCATCTTCCGATACGCACGGGCTTCGATTCGAAGAAAGCGTGCGCGCATCAAGCGGGAATTTCTGCATATGGATTTGGAACAGAATTTGAATGTGCCGCTGTTTAAGATGTTTTTGGCAAACTATTTCATTCTTGCGGTCATTAGTCTGTTCTGGGTGTTTGGCGTACTTTTGCTGATTCCCTACACCGTATTTCTTTATGGACTTTTGAGAAAGTACATCCGCATCATTCAGGGACAGTATGGGGAGATGCTGACGGCGGCTCATTCGGTGGCGGAAGGAAATTTACAGACGGAAATGGAAGGTGACTGGGGGATATTTTCTGCCTTTCAGGAAGAGCTTTCCTCGATTCAGAGCAGTTTTTCCCAAGCGGTGGAAGAGGAAGTGAAAAGCCAGCGGATGCGCACGGAGCTGATTACCAATGTGTCCCACGACTTAAAGACGCCCCTTACCGCTATCATTACCTACACGGAACTTCTGCAGGAAGAGGGCGTTACACAGACGCAGCGGAAGGAATATCTGGAGGTGCTTCAGAGAAAATCCCTGCGCTTAAAGACATTGATTGAGGATTTGTTCGAGGTGAGCAAGGCGAACAGCGGCAACGTGGCGTTCCACACGGAGAAGGTGGATATCTGCCATCTGGTGCGGCAGATGTATCTGGAGTACGAAGACAAGGCGAAGGAAGCAGGGCTTATTTTTCGGTTCCAGTTTCCGGAGCAGAAGGTGTTTTTGATGCTGGACGGAGAGAAAACGAGCCGCGTCTTCGACAATTTATACACGAACATCATCAAGTACGCCATGCCGGACTCCCGGGTCTATGTCAGTGTGGCGCAGGATGCGGAGGAAGTGCGGATTGAACTGAAAAACATTTCCGGCTATGAGTTAAATATTCCCGCCGAGAGCCTGACGGAGCGGTTCGTCCGGGGCGACAGCGCCAGAAGCAGCGAGGGCAGCGGTCTGGGGCTTGCCATTGCCAGAAGCTTTGTGGAACTGCAGGGCGGCAGGATGGACATAGAGATAGACGGGGATTTGTTCAAGGTGCTGCTGGCATGGAAGGGGCTGTAAATCAGTCCCTTTTTTTCGTCTGTACGGACGGGCAAAAATGTGATAAACTAGACAATAAGTGCAGAGAAAACGAGGAGGAACGACAATGGGAATGACAATGACACAGAAAATTCTGGCGGCGCACGCCGGTCTTTCGAAGGTGGAGGCGGGACAGCTCATCGAGGCAGACCTCGATCTGGTGCTGGGCAATGATATCACCAGCCCCGTGGCGATTCACGAGATGGAGAAGATGAAAGTGGACGGCGTGTTTGATAAGGACAAGATTGCGCTGGTGCCGGACCATTTCGTCCCCAATAAAGATATCAAGTCCGCGGAGCACTGTAAGTGTGTGCGGGAATTTGCGAGGAAAAACGAGATTACCAATTATTTTGAAGTAGGGCAGATGGGTATTGAGCACGCCCTTCTCCCGGAACAGGGTCTGACCGTGGCGGGCGACGTGATCATCGGCGCGGACTCCCACACTTGCACGTACGGTGCGCTGGGCGCGTTCTCCACAGGCGTCGGCAGCACGGACATGGCGGCTGGTATGGCTACCGGTAAGGCGTGGTTCAAAGTGCCTTCCGCCATCAAGTTTAACTTGACCGGCAAGCCCTCTGAGTGGGTCAGCGGCAAGGATGTGATCCTGCACATCATCGGCATGATCGGCGTGGACGGCGCGCTCTACAAATCCATGGAATTTGTCGGGGACGGTATCGCGAACCTGACCATGGACGACCGTTTTACGATTGCGAACATGGCGATTGAGGCGGGCGGCAAGAACGGCATTTTCCCGGTGGACGACCTTGCGGTTGCTTATATGAAGGAGCACGGCACGAGAGCGTATCAAGTATACGAAGCGGATGCGGACGCGGTTTACGATGAGGAGTACACCATTGACCTGGGTACGCTGCGTCCCACGGTAGCGTTCCCACACCTGCCGGAAAATACGAAGACCATTGACGAAATCAAAGAGGATATTAAGATTGACCAGGTAGTGATCGGCTCCTGCACCAACGGCAGACTGGACGATTTACGGATTGCCGCGAAAGTGCTGAAGGGCAGGCATGTGGCAGAGGGGATGCGCTGTATCGTCATTCCCGCCACACAGAAAATTTACCTGCAGGCGATGGAGGAAGGGCTGTTAAAGACCTTTATCGAGGCGGGCGCAATCGTCAGCACCCCCACCTGCGGACCGTGTCTGGGCGGTTACATGGGCATCCTCGCGGAAGGCGAGCGCTGTGTATCCACCACCAACCGCAATTTCGTGGGTCGTATGGGACATGTGAACTCGGAAATCTATCTGGCAAGCCCCGCCGTGGCGGCGGCAAGCGCGGTGACGGGGAAGATATCCTGTCCCTGTAAATTATCATAAAGGAAAGGAAAACTACTATGAAAGCAGCAAAAGGACATGTATTTAAATATGGGGACAATGTAGACACGGATGTCATCATCCCCGCGCGTTACTTAAACTCCTCCGACCCGGCAGAGTTGGCGACACATTGCATGGAGGATATCGACAAAACGTTTATTCAGAGAGTGCAGAAGGGCGATATCATTGTGGCGGACAAGAATTTTGGCTGTGGCTCTTCGAGAGAGCACGCGCCCATCGCCATCAAAGCGGCAGGCGTAAGCTGTGTGATTGCGGAGACCTTTGCCCGCATCTTTTACAGAAATGCCATCAACATCGGTCTGCCCATCGTGGAGTGCCCCGAAGCGGCGGCAGCGATTGAGGCGGGAGACGAGGTGGAAGTGGATTTTGATTCTGGCGTGATTACCGACGTGACCAAAGGGACGACCTATCAGGGTCAGGCATTCCCCGAGTTCATGCAGAAGATTATTGCGGCGGAAGGGTTAGTTAACTACATCAATCAAAAATAAAAAGGTGGTATTATGATTTACAGGGTCGGTGACGGCGATAATCCCGCCTATGATTATAGTAGTCAATTAAAGCCTGCCAAAAATGCCGAGGGTCAGGAAAAATTCAGTCTGGATCGGCAGAAGGAACAGGATATTCCGAAGAAGAAAGAGGAAAAGGGCGAGGATAAAAAACTGCATCAGAAGCCCGGCGCCGCTATTCGGACACAGGGCGGCGTAAAGCTGGAACTGTCCAGCGGACAGGCAACGGAAGAAAAACAGACGACAGACAATGCAGCGAAAGCCGAAAGCGCGGGCGGCGGTCTGTTCGACGGCATATTTTCTATTTTTAAGAGCCTGTTTGCGGCGGTAGGAGCATTTTTCTATCAGGTCTGGAACGAGCCGCCGCAGGAAGTGATCTCTGAGGACGTGACGCCCGAAGAGGCAGAGCGTTATACGGAAGAGTACTATGCCATGAAAGGTATTCCTGTTCCGGAGACCGCTTTGAAGGAAAAAAATGAGGAGGTCTCTGCGGACACAAACGTTTCAAAGGGGACGGGACAAGCCACGGAAACGGTGGGTGTCCAAGAAGTGAACGAGGACTTTGCGGAAAAGCAGGCGGAGAGAGATGAAAAAATCCGCAAGCATCTGCGCTCCGGAAATCTGACGCAGGTAATCAATCTTCTTACGGACGACGGCAGACGGACTGTCGCCAAAAATTCTACGCTGTTAACTTATTATGATAAAAACGGAAAACTGACGCAGATTAACGCGTCGGATAGAGAGCGTATCCTGCACGGAGACCGCCATGTGAAAACGCTGTAGCCTAGAGGACTACAGCGTTTTTGCCGTTCCGCTTTCCACGGTAAAGGTTGTAATCAGCTCTTGTGATGGTATCTTCCACGGACTCTTTGCCGTCATACAGGGCGACGCCGAGCGTGAGAGAACAGTGAATCCATTTATCGTTCAGTTCAAATACACGGTTCGCTACATTTCTGCGGATATTTTCCGCAATGCGAAGAGAACTTTCCTCTGAAGCGTTGTTGATCAGAATCAGGATTTCTTCTCCGCCCCAGCGGCACACATAGCCATGCCCCTTTACCTGATCGGATGTGATGCCCGCGATTCCCTTTAATACGACATCCCCGAAATCGTGTCCGTAGGTGTCGTTTACCTTTTTGAAATTATCAATATCGCACATAATCAAGGCAAAGCTGGATGCCGACTCCACCGCCTGATTGAGAAAAATATCCATGCTCCGCCGGTTGTAAAGCCCGGTCAGGGGGTCTGTGCTTGCAAGTTTATCCAGAATCGCGTTCTGATGCTTGAGCTGGCTGCTTGACAGCTTCATCTCAAACACAAAGACCAGCGAGAAGAGAATCAGAAACGCAAAGGCGCAGAGGGAATTAAACATGTAGAGCGCCATTTCCAGAATGAAGTTGTCTATGACAACAAGAGGCTCTCCGAAGAAGGAGAGAAATTTACACGCCAAAAAGGCGACTGCAGAGAAAACAGCCGACACGGTAGCTACGGTAAATTTTTTCCGGCGGATATCTAGTGTGTAGCAAATGTAAAAACCGACCGGGACGATGGCGATGATGTACTGCGCAAACCCGAACTGCCATCCAAGACAAATGGTTGCGGCAAACGAGTGTAGAATGACCTCAATGTATGTAATAAAGTAAATCGACAGATAATGCTCCCGCTCGCCCAACATCAGCCAGAAGCATACCGCATAGGTAAGCACGCTGAAAATATTAAAATAGAATAAAGGCATAACCTGAAAAACGGCAAAAATGACAAGCAAAAGAACATGCACCGATGCGATGGAACCGATTAATGCATGGAACTTTAACCGGTTTGTAATCTGCGTCTTGCCCGTCAGAACATCCTTTAGTTTGTTCACACCTCTTCTCAGGCGAGTTTTCCATTGTCTTTCATTCATAAGAATCATTCCTGTTTTTAAGGGATTATACATAATAAATCTATTATATTATACTATTTCTCCATTTGTTTGTAAACCGCCCGCCCTGTCAATCCGTTCCGATATTCAGACAATTGATACCTTTTGGAGAGAAAACACTTGTTCGACTGCACGATATCTGGTATACTTTCTCTTATGGATAAGAATGCATTTGAACGCGCAAAATTGAAGGTGCTCTTAAAACAGAATGACCCGCACGGTTTCGGCACCCTGCAGGAGAAGACCGTTCACGCGGTGATGAAACTTTATTATGAACCGGATGAGGATTACCATGAGGTGCCCGTGGAAGGATTTATTGCGGATATTTACAGGGACGGGCATATCATAGAAATACAGAACGGGAATTTCGGCAGACTGCGTCCGAAGCTTTCCGCCTTTCTGCCGCTTTATCCGGTTACGGTGGTGCTGCCGATTCCGCATTTTAAGTGGCTGATTTGGATGAACGAGGAGAGCGGGGAGCTTTCCGACAAGCACAAGTCCCCGATAACGGGAAATGCCTATCATGCCTTTGCGGAATTATACCGGATTAAGCCCTTTTTAAAAGACCCGCACCTGTCCTTTGCTTTTCCGCTCATCGACATGGACGAGTACCGGCTCTTAAACGGCTGGAGCCGCAATAAAAAACGCGGTTCCACACGCTACGACAGGATGCCCTTGTCCCTATATGATGAGGTGCGGGTGGACAGAAGGGAGGATTTCATGCAGTTTGTACCATTCGAGCTGCAGGAGCCCTTTACGATTACGGATTTTGCAAAGGCGGCTGGAATCAGGCGTGATTTGGCCGCCGACGCTGTGCCGATTCTGATGTATCTGGATATCCTGAGGCGCGAAGGAAAGCGGGGGCGGGAATATTTGTACCGGGTGGAGGAATGAGAGCACAGCGGCACAGCTCTCTGTTTTGCTAATAACAGTGAAACAATTCCTTTTAAACCGTATTTTTGCTCCTGCATGGCTTGCAAAATGGTGTGTGTGGCGGCTTTGGACGTGATCTGCACATGTCAGACGGCAGACGGAAAGCCATAGGGCATTCCCCATAATATGGTACTTTTTCTTTACAAAAACACCAGATTTATGGTATGCTACGCATAGCAACGGCAGTACACCGACAGAGGGAAAATGAAGGAAATCCTGCAATGCGCGATTTTTGTCGAAAATTCTCCCCGCAGTCTGTTTGCTGCAAAGTGAGGTTAAACGAAAATGGCTAAGACAGATTCAAACACATACGACGCCTCCAGCATCACAGTTCTGGAGGGGTTAGAAGCGGTCCGGGTTCGTCCGGGCATGTACATCGGCAGCGTCTCCACCAAAGGGTTGAACCATCTGATTTACGAGATCATGGACAACGCAGTGGACGAGCATCTGGCGGGCTACTGCAGCACCATAAGGGTGACGCTTGAGGCGGACGGTTCCGCCACCGTCTCGGACAACGGGCGCGGCATTCCCGTGGGGATGCACGAGAAGGGCATCAGCGCGGAACGGCTCGTATTCACGACCCTTCACGCGGGCGGCAAATTTGACAACGACGCCTATAAAACCAGCGGCGGACTGCACGGCGTGGGCTCCTCAGTGGTGAATGCCTTGTCTTCCTGGCTCCATGTGACCGTGAAGACGGGCGGACAGATTTATGAGGATCACTATGAGCGCGGCATCCCCACACTGGAATTAAAAAACGGGCTTCTGCCCGTGGTGGGCAAGACGAGGGAGTCCGGCACCACCATCAGCTTTCTGCCGGACGACACGATTTTCGACAAGACCCGTTTCAAGGAGGACGACGTAAAGAGCCGTCTCCATGAGACTGCTTACTTAAATCCGGAGCTTACGATTATCTATGAGGATAAGAGAGGTCCGGAAACAGAACATATCGAGTACCATGAGCCGGAGGGCATTGTGGGCTTTATCAAAGATATGAACAAGAGCCGCGAGGCGATCCACGATGTGATTTACTTTAAGGGAGAAGCGGAAGGAATCACTGTGGAGGGCGCGTTCCAGTACGTGAACGAGTTCCACGAAAATGTGCTCGGTTTCTGTAACAATATCTACAACGCCGAGGGCGGCACGCACCTGACGGGATTTAAGACCATGTTCACTAACGTGATCAACACCTACGCCAGAGGGCTTAACATCTTAAAGGAAAAGGATGTGAACTTCACCGGCGCGGATGTGAGAAACGGTATGACGGCGGTAATCTCCATCAAGCACCCCGATCCCCGTTTCGAGGGGCAGACCAAGACAAAGCTGGACAATCAGGACGCAGCGAAAGTGGTCAGCAAGGTGACAGGTGACGAGATTGTCCGATTCTTCGACCGTAATCTGGAAACGTTAAAAAGCATTATCGGCTGTGCGGAAAAGGCGGCGAAAATACGAAAGACCGAGGAGAAGGCAAAGACCAACCTGTTAACCAAACAGAAATTTTCTTTCGACTCCAACGGGAAGTTAGCAAACTGCGAATCAAAGGACGCTTCCAAATGCGAAATCTTTATCGTGGAGGGCGACTCTGCGGGCGGCAGCGCCAAGACCGCCAGAAACCGCATGTATCAGGCGATTCTGCCGATCCGCGGTAAGATTCTCAATGTGGAGAAAGCCAGTATCGACAAGGTGCTTGCTAACGCGGAGATCAAGACGATGATCAACGCCTTCGGCTGCGGCTTTTCGGAAGGGTACGGCAACGACTTCGATATTTCCAAGCTGCGCTATGACAAGATTATTATTATGGCCGATGCGGATGTGGACGGCGCCCATATTTCCACGCTGCTGCTTACCCTGTTTTACCGTTTTATGCCGGAGCTGATTTACGAGGGGCATGTCTATATCGCCATGCCGCCTCTTTATAAAGCCATGCCATCGAAGGGGGCGGAAGAGTACCTCTACGACGACAAGGCGCTCGAAAAGTATCGGAAACGACACAAGGGACCGTTTACGTTACAGCGGTATAAAGGTCTGGGCGAGATGGACGCCGAGCAGCTTTGGGAGACGACCCTCGACCCCGATAAAAGACTTTTAAAGCTGGTGGAGATTGAGGACGCTCGTATGGCGAGCGAGGTGACGGAGATGCTGATGGGCACGGAAGTGCCGCCGCGGAAAGCCTTTATCTATAAGAACGCGCAGGAGGCGGAGCTGGACGTATGATTGACAGAATATAAGAGAGAGAAGAAAAATGGACGATAGAATTATCAAAACGGAATATTCCGAGGTTATGCAGAAATCCTATATTGACTACGCCATGAGCGTGATTATCGCCAGAGCGCTGCCGGACGCGCGGGACGGCTTAAAGCCGGTGCAGAGGCGGACGCTCTACGATATGCATGAGCTTGGCATCCGTTACGACAGACCTTACCGGAAATCGGCGCGTATTGTCGGCGATACCATGGGTAAGTACCACCCTCACGGCGACAGTTCTATCTACGAAGCGCTGGTGGTGATGACCCAGGACTTTAAGAAGGGCATGCCCCTGATTGACGGGCACGGCAATTTCGGCAATATCGAGGGGGACGGCGCGGCAGCGATGCGTTACACGGAAGCGCGGCTTGCGCAGGTCACGCAGGAGGCTTTTCTCGCCGATCTGGACAAGGATGTGGTGGACTTTATCCCGAACTTTGACGAGACAGAAAAAGAGCCGAGCGTGCTGCCGGTGAAAATTCCCAACCTTCTCGTAAACGGTTCCGAGGGTATCGCGGTTGGTATGGCGACCAGCATTCCGCCCCACAATCTTGCCGAGGTGATTGACGCCACCAAGGCATATATGATCGACGAAAATATCACCACGCGCGAACTGATGCGTTATGTGAAGGGTCCCGATTTTCCCACCGGCGGCATTGTCATTAATCAGGACGAGCTTCTGGAAATCTACGAGACCGGCATGGGAAAGATTAAGCTTCGGGGTAAAGTGGAAGTGGAGAAGGCAAAGGGCGGTAAGACCAATCTGGTGATTACCGAGATTCCATATACCATGATCGGCGCAAATATCGGCAAGTTCCTGATGGATGTGGCGGCTCTTGCAGAGACGAAAAAGACGCAGGATATCGTGGATATCACGAACCAGTCCTCCAAGGAGGGCATCCGCATCGTGATCGAGCTGCGCAAGGACGCGGATGTGGAGAACTTTAAAAATATGCTCTACAAAAAGACCCGTCTGGAAGATACCTTCGGCGTTAACATGCTTGCCATCTCGGACGGCCGTCCGGAAACCATGGGGTTAAAGCAGATTATCCGGGAGAGCGTCAATTTCCAGTATGAGGTGGCGGGGCGCAAATATCGGAACCTGCTGGAAAAAGAGTTGGAGCGAAAGGAAATTCAGGAAGGACTGATCAAGGCATGTAATGTCATCGATCTGATTATCGAGATTCTGCGGGGCTCCAAAGACCGTGCTATGGCGAAGGCGTGTCTGGTGGAGGGTAAGACCGACGGCATCAAGTTCAAATCCAAGGAATCCAAGGTGATGGCATCGCAGCTCATGTTCTCGGAAAAGCAGGCGAATGCCATTCTGGAGATGCGCCTCTATAAGCTGATTGGTCTGGAGATCGAAGCGCTCATTAACGAGCATGAGGACACCATGGCGAATATTTACCGCTATGAGGATATTCTCGCCAGAAGAGAATCCATGGCGCAGGTTATCATGAATGAGCTGGACGAAATAAAAGAAAAATATAAACGGAAAAGAATGACATGGATTACCAACGCCGAGGAGGCCGTCTATGTGGAGAAGAAGGTGGAGGAGATGGATATCGTATTCCTAATGGATCGCTTCGGCTATGCCAAGACCATCGATACCGCCACTTACGAGCGGAATAAAGAGGCGGCGGATGCGGAAAACCGTTTTACCTTTGTCTGCAGGAATACAGGAAAGATTTGTCTGTTTACGAATACGGGTCAGCTTCACACTGTGAAAGCGATGGATTTACCGTTCGGGAAATTTCGCGATAAGGGCGTACCGATTGACAACGTGAGCAATTTTGATTCAGCGAAGGAATCCATCGTCTATGCCGCCAGCCAGAGCGACTTAAATCTTTACCGCGTGATTTTTGCCACGAAGCAGGCGATGCTCAAGGTGGTGGATGGCGGCGAGTTTGACGTAGCCAAGCGCACGGTGGCGGCGACAAAGCTGGCGGACGGCGACGAGGTGGTGAGCGTGACGGCGTTCAAGGAGCAGCGCAATATCATTTTGCAGTCAAAAGCCGGTTATTTCCTGCGGTTCCCCGTGGAGGAGATTCCGGAGAAGAAAAAGGGCGCGATCGGTGTGCGGGGCATGAAGCTTTCCGCCAAGGATGAGGTGGAGGCGGTGTATTATTCCCAGAATGCGGTCGAACAGACCATCGAGTATGGCGACAGGACCTTAGAGCTTAATAAAATCAAGCTGATGCACCGGGACAGCAAGGGAGTGAAAATCAGAGTATGAGAGTGATAGCTGGCACGGCGAGGAGCCTGCGCCTAAAAACCCCGGAAGGGCTGGACACCAGACCTACCACGGACCGGATCAAAGAGACACTTTTTAACATGCTGCAGCCATACCTTGGCGGCGCGCTGTTCGTGGATCTGTTCAGCGGAAGCGGCGGCATCGGCATCGAAGCCCTAAGCCGCGGCGCACGGCACGCTTACTTTGTGGAGAACGAGAAACGGGCGCTTTCCTGTATTCAGGAAAATCTGCAGTTTACCCATTTGGCTGAACAGGCGACGGTTTTAAAAACGGATGTGCTTTCCGCTGTTTACGGAATCCATGAAAAGGAAGCGGATATCGTCTTTATGGACCCGCCTTATGACTGCGGACATGAGGAGCGCGTGCTTTCGGCACTCGGGAACTTACCGTGGGTGACAAAAAATACCCTGGTGGTGATTGAAACGTCCCTGCGCACGGACATTTCCGGACTGGAGAGCTTGGGCTTTTGCGTAGAAAAAGAGAAGCGGTACAAGACGAACCGGCATGTTTTTTGTCGGAAAATGTAAAACCACGCAGTAATTTTTCCAAAAAACTACAAAAATTTGAAAATAAGTAAAGACATTTCAGTAAAATTGTTTTAATATGGTATCATGAGTTTGATTGTGCTTCCGGTTTTCTTTGATTGAACATGAGAGGGCTTTCTATGAAGGCAGCGATTTATCCGGGAAGTTTTGACCCGGTGACTTACGGACATTTGGATATTATCAGACGTGCCTCTGAGATTTTTGATGAATTGACGGTAAGCGTCTTAAACAATAAAACAAAGACTCCATTGTTTTCTGTGGAAGAACGTGTTAAAATGTTAAAGGAAGCGACCCGTGATCTGCCCAATGTGACGATAGATTCTTTCAGCGGTCTGTTGATTGACTATGCCGCCAGAAAGGATATTCATGTGGCAATCAGAGGGCTGCGCGCGATTACCGATTTCGAATACGAGCTGCAGATTGCGCAGACAAACCGTAAGTTTTCCGACGGGAAGCTGGATACGGTTTTTCTGACGACCAGTCTCGAATACGCATACTTAAGTTCTTCCACCGTGAAGGAAATTGCAAGCTTTAACGGGGATATCTCGGAGTGCGTGCCCGATTTTGTCGGGCGGCTGCTATATGAAAAATATAGAGATAGGATAGGAGCAGGCAATGAGCAGTAGAATTGAACAACTGATCGATGAGATTGAGGATTATATTGACGGCTGCAAATTCCAGCCGCTTTCCAAGACCAATATTATCGTAAACAAAGAAGAAATTGACGAGCTTTTGCGGGAGCTCCGCATGAAGACACCGGATGAAATTAAGCGCTATCAGAAAATCATCTCCAACAAGGAGGCGATTTTAAATGATGCCCGCACAAAGGCGGAAGCGCTTATTAAGGATGCGACGGTGCAGACGACAGAGCTGATTAACGAGCACGAGATTATGCAGCAGGCTTACGCGCAGGCAAATGAAGTGGTGCGTATGGCGACCATGCAGGCGCAGGAGATTCTGAATAATGCGACCATGGAAGCGAATGGTGTGAAAACTTCCGCCATGCAGTATCTTGACGAAATGCTTTCTAACTTGGAAAATGCGATGACGACTACGCTCACGGCGGCTACGGAACATTATGAGAGTTTTTTTAATACCCTCAGCGGTTATAATGAGATTGTGAAGGCGAACCGTGCAGAGCTTCGTCCCGTGGAAGTGGAAAAAATGCTGAAGGAGGCCGAGGGGGAAGCAGAGCCCGGGCCGGAGCTGAATCTGATGTAAGACGATAAAACCGCAGCAAAAGAATGGCGGATGAAAAAGGCAGGCGGACCGGTTTCCTTATGAAGCCGGTCCACTTTTTGCCGAAAATTTGGTAGAATATGGAGCCATATGAAAAAAATTGTTACGCAGGACCCGCGCAAAAACAAAATAGATGCATTCCTGTGCCGGGCGGCAGCGTTTCTGCTCTGCTTTGTTGTCTGTATCTGCCGTTGTGCGGATGGCATGTCGTATGTCCGTGCCGAGGAAGCCGCTTCCGTTTCGGAAACTGCGCCGGAGGATGCCGCGACCGGGGAAGGAACGGAGGAACAGTCAGCAGAGAAACTTGTCATTGTCATCGACCCGGGACACGGCGGCGAGGAAGAGGGCGGCATGTACGATTCCTTTGTGGAGAAGGAGCTGACGCTGATTACGGCAAAAGCCATGAAGGAAGAGTTGGAAAAATACGAGGATGTTACGGTCTATCTGACAAGGGAGGATGACAGAAAACTTTCCCTCGAGGAACGGGTGGCGTTTGCTAAGGAAGTGAATGCCGACTTTCTCTTTTGTTTACATTATAACCTTTCCAAAGACCATAATACGCTTTTCGGGGCGGAATGCTGGGTGTCCGCTTTCGGAAGACACTACAGCGAAGGTTACGCTTTTGCCGATATCGAAATCGGGGCTTTGGAGGATCTCGGTCTTTATTCGAGAGGTATCAAAACAAGGCTCGGAAAAAAGGGAACGGACTATTACGGCATCATACGACATGCCGTGGAGCAGGATCTGACATGCGTGCTGATTGAGCACTGTCACATGGATCATGAAAACGACCGTCCCTTCTGCGAGGGAAGAAAGCAGTGGGAGACGTTCGGCAGGCTGGACGCGACGTCTGCCGCCAAATATTTTCATTTACAATCAGACGTTCTCGGCGTGGATTACAGCGATTATCCGGTTATGGATGTCCCGATTCCGACAGGTGTCATGCGTCCCGACATGACGGAGCCAGATATCTGCATGATCGAGGTTACAAAGCAGGAGATGGAAACCGGAGACGTTACGGTGGCGTTGTCAGCCGTGGACTATGACAGCGGCATGTTGTATTATGATTACAGCTATGACGGCGGAAACACCTTTTTCCCGCGGCTTGCGTGGGGAGATAAGGCGCAGGACACCATTACCTTTACCATGAACGTACCGCCCCATATCGTGCCGCAGATTGTGGTGCGTGGCTATAACGGCTATGATCTGTATACGGAGAGCAATCTCGTCTCCCTTCCTTCCATGGATTATAAGACCCAGGAGGAAATCGCGGCAGAGCTTGCCGAGCAGGAACGGATTGCGGCTGCGGCAAAGGCGGGGGAGGAAGAGCGGGCGAAGCAAAACGCTGTCGCAGAGGAAAATCAGGCAAAGAGATATCGGGAACTGCTCGAGAAGGGGAACGAGAAAGAAAAGGAGCCCACGATCAGCTACTTCCTGACGGTATGTCTGGTCTGCGCCCTGCTGGTAGTCAGTCTCGCACTGTCCATGGCGCTGATTTTAAGGCGCGGAAAGCATAAGAAAAGGCACAGAAGAAAACGGAGGCGGAGACGCTGACTATGGACTGGCAGGCAGGAGATTGCATACAGACAGGCACAGCGGCACATGTTTCAGAACGGCTGCCACAGCATATAAATCAGAACGGTGATGGCAGTCTGTGCCAGCTTATGACACACATAGGCACGGATGGACAGCTCTGTGCCCCGAATCATACTGTAAGTCTGGGCAATGCAGGAGAACCCTCCGAAAGGCAGCATAACAAACACAAGAATGGGATGAAACGCGCCGCAGCGTGCAATGCCGCCGGTAATTTCCAGTATACAGTAATATGCTTTCAAAAGTGTGTCGGGCAGATGGGTAAAAGGAACGAAGAGAATGTTCAGCAGGTTGAAAAATACCATGTAGCCGCCCAGTTTGGCAATGCCGATTAATCCTGAGAGAACGGCATTGTCTGTGGCTTCGAGAAGCCCTTCCGCCTGCGGTATGCGATCTGGAGAGACGATTGGGGACAGATTGTCGCAGACTGACTTGGTCGGTCGATGAAAAAGTGGAGAGTTCTGCATGGAAAACAGGCGGCAGAAGGGACGAAGGAGCAGGGGAAGCCGCATCAAAAACATGCCGTAGACGAGCGGAACGCCATACATAACGAGAAACGGCGCCAGCGGTTTTTCCAGGGAGAGCGTGCTCACTACGAAGCTCAAGAAATAAATGGGACCGATATTGTTGCAAAAGGCAAGCAGACGGTTTCCTTCTTTAGAGGAGAGCCGTTCCGTCCGGCAAAGTTCTCCGGCAATCCGCGCGCCCATGGGAAAGCCGCATAAGAATCCCATTATCAGGGTGTAGGAGCCGTTTGGCGTAGTGCCGTAAAAAAAATGCAGGACAGGGTGAAACAGGCGCACAAAGCCTTCCGTCAGGTTCATGCGGATTAGGATGCCTGATAGAATCATAAAAGGAAGCAGTGTCGGAATCATTTTCCCGAACCACAGGCACAGCCCGGAATAAGCATATTGCAGGGACATGGCGGGATAACGCAGCAACAGAAAAATCAGGTAGATGCCGATAGCCATATACAGAAAACGGACAAAATTTTTCACTTTTTCCTCCATGTCAGGGCGGTCTGCAGCGATGACACGCGCCGGGAATGCACGGCTGTTTTGTACATGTATATTCCGAAAAAGCACGCCGGTATGACAAAAACAAAAGAAACGCAGGGAAAGGAACAAACAGTATGATAGAAGCGGTTATCTTTGATCTGGACGGCTCCATGGTGGATTCCATGTGGATATGGCGTTCTATAGATATCGAATATCTTGGAAAATTCGGGATTGAACTGCCGGAAAATCTGCAGGCGTGTATCGAGGGCATGAGCTTTTCCGAGACGGCGGCATATTTTAAAGAGCGGTTCGGGCTGTCCGACGATTTGGAGACCATCAAGGCGGAATGGAACCGGATGGCATGGGATAAGTACGCCCATGAGGTGCCGGTTAAGGAGGGCGTGAGAGAACTGCTGGATTACTGTATGGAACATGGCATCAAGGCAGGAATCGCCACCAGCAATTCCAGACAGCTTGTGGAAAACGTGGTGCAGGCGCATCAGCTGGAATCGTGTTTCGGCTGTATTATGACAGGGTGCGAGGTGGAGAAGGGAAAGCCTGCGCCGGATATCTATCTGGCGGTGGCAAATGAGCTGGCTGTTTCGCCGGAAAACTGCCTTGTGTTCGAGGACATCATACCGGGCATTCAGGCGGGAAAGGCGGCGGGCATGAAGGTTTGCGCCGTCTACGACGAATATTCAAAACATCAGGACAACGAAAAACGGGAACTTGCGGATTATTATACATACCATTTTACGGAGTTGATCAAAAATGGCATTTTTTCGGAGAAGGAACAGATGACTGCCGCTGCTTTTACAGTTTGTGAAGCATAAAGCGGTGTCGGGATAGGAGCGCAAACAATGGGATTTCTACCGATTTCCAAACAGGATATGGAAGCGCGTGACATAGCGCAGCTTGATTTTGTCTATGTGATAGGCGAT
Source organism: uncultured Lachnospiraceae bacterium (assembly GCA_910587715.1). Taxonomy (GTDB): domain Bacteria; phylum Bacillota; class Clostridia; order Lachnospirales; family Lachnospiraceae; genus UBA3282. The sequence continues at coordinate 25,855 of CAJUMV010000031.1, forward strand.
GCTTATGTGGATCATCCTTCCTTTGGCTGCGCTATTATCAGCCGGGTTTTGGAAGCGCACGGTTACAGCGTGGGCATTATCTCCCAGCCGGACTGGAAGGACGAGAACAGTGTTAAGGCGCTTGGGCGTCCGCGGCTTGCTTTTCTTGTCACGGGCGGCAATATGGATTCTATGGTAAACCACTATTTTGTCTCCGGAAAACACAGGCTGGCGGATGCCTATACGCCCGGCGGTGCCATGGGGAAGCGCCCCGACCATGCAACGGTCGTTTACGGCAATCTGATACGCCGGGCATATAAAGACGTGCCGGTGATTATTGGCGGCATAGAAGCGAGTCTGCGGCGTATGGCGCACTACGATTACTGGTCGGACAGCTTTAAGCGCTCGATTCTGTTAGACTCTCAGGCGGATTTGCTTTCCTACGGCATGGGTGAAAAGTCTGTTGTGGAGATTGCGGAGGCTTTAGACAGCGGCATTGCGGTGAAGGACATTACCTTTATTTCGGGAACCGTCTATAAAACGAAGGATATCAGCGGGATTTACGAAGCGGTGGAGCTGCCTTCTTATGAGAGAATGAAGGCGCAGCCTCAAGAATATGCCGAAAGTTTTCAGACACAGTACTGCAATACCGATCCCTTTAACGGGAAAACGCTGGTCGAACCGTATCCGAACGGCGTTTATGTGGTGCAGAACCCGCCCCAGCCGCCGCTGACCACGGAGGAGATGGATGCCGTTTACGATTTACAATATATGCGCACCTATCATCCTTCCTATGAGAAGGCGGGCGGCGTGCCAGCGATTTCCGAGATTAAATTCTCCCTTGTCAGCAACAGAGGGTGTTTTGGCGGCTGTAATTTCTGTGCGCTGACCTTTCATCAGGGCAGGACGGTACAGGTCAGGAGCCATGAATCCATTTTGCGGGAAGCGGAGCGGATGACACAGGATAAAGATTTCAAGGGCTATATCCACGACGTGGGCGGTCCCACCGCCAATTTTAGACACCCCTCCTGTCAGAAGCAGATGACGCAGGGCGTCTGCAAGAACAGGCAGTGCCTTTTCCCGAAGCCCTGTCCCAATCTGGAAGTGGACCATGCCGACTATCTGGCGCTTCTTCGCAAGCTGCGGGCGCTGCCCGGCGTAAAGAAGGTCTTTATCCGCTCCGGCATCCGTTTTGATTATCTGATGGCGGATCCGGACGACACTTTTTTTAAAGAGCTGGTGGAGCATCATGTCAGCGGGCAGCTCAAGGTGGCGCCGGAGCATATTTCGGACAGGGTGCTGCAATACCTCGGAAAGCCCCGGAAAGAAGTATACGAAAAGTTTGTAAAAAAATATAATAAGCTCAACGAACAGCTCGGAAAAAAACAGTTCCTTGTACCGTATCTGATGTCCTCCCACCCCGGCTCCACCTTAAAGGAAGCCATCGAGCTTGCGGAGTATCTGCGGGAGCTTGGCTATATGCCGGAGCAGGTACAGGATTTTTATCCGACGCCGTCCACGGTGTCTACAGTCATGTATTATACGGGAATCGACCCGCGGGACGGCAAAAAGGTGTATGTCTGCCGCAATCCCCATGAAAAGGCGATGCAGCGGGCGCTGATTCAGTACCGCAATCCCAACAATTATGAGCTGGTCAGGGAGGCGCTGATTAAAGGCGGCAGGGAAGACTTGATCGGTTTTGATAAGAAATGCCTGATCCGCCCCAGGAAAACGAGCGCGGGCAGCGGAAACTTAACGACTGAAAGAGAACGCGGTCGGGAGGATAGGAGACACACAGGCGTAAGCGGCAAAAGAGCGGGAGGGAGCCGCCCGGAATCAGGTACCCGTAAGAAAAGGACAATCCGCAATGTGCATAAGAAGAAAAAGTAAAAAAACGTCCCGCAGTCTGTGAATCATCTGCGGGACATTTCTATTTTGCAAAATGCAAGTACTTACCGTATTCTCGCAATCAGCCGCAAAGCGCCCTGTCTGTCAGACGGTCTGCCCTTTTCCGATATAAACCGGGAAGGTATCCGTTCCTTTCATCTCTTTTCCGGCGGAGATGGTCACATCCTTGTCAACAATGAGATATTCGATGTTTGCGCCTGCTTCCACGACCGTGTCCTGCATCACGATACAGTTTTTCACCGTCGCGCCCTTGGCGATTTTGACGCCGCGGAAGAGTATGCTGTTTTCCACTTCGCCCTCTATGATACAGCCGTCCGCCGCCATCACATTCTGCACCTTGGAGCCGTTGACATACTGGGTCGGGTGGTCACCCCTAATCTTGGTATAAACAGGGGAACCGGCAAAGAGTGCGTCCAGATTATAGTCGTCCAGAAGCTTCATATTCTCATCGAAATAGCTCTTCATATCCGTGATGAATCCTACATAGCCGGTATATTTATAGCCTTTTACGTTCAGCCTGTTGATCTGCGGCATCAACACGTCGCGCATAAAGAATGCCTGCCCGTGCAGCAGAGCGTTATCTACCATTTCCACCAGCAGTTCCCTGTTGATGACGAAGATATTCATGGAAAAGTTCTTCACACCGTCTTCCTTGGAATTGATGTAGACTTTCTTAATCTGATCTTCTTCCATATCAAAGGTATAATAAAAACTCCTGCCGTCGTTCTTAGCTTTTATAAAGCCATCCGGAATCGGCTGTTCGCAGTAGGCGAGCGTCATATCCGCCCCGGTCTCGATATGTGTCTGCAGCATGGCGTGAAAATCGAAGTTCACTACCATATGGGTGTCGGACATGATAATATATTTTTCTTTGGCATCCCGCAGGAAGTCGAGGATATTTGCCAGCGCGCTTGCACGGCCCACGTAGGAATTTGTCGCCGCTTTTTCCGCAAAAGGAGGGAAGATATGTAAGCCGCCGTTTTTGCGCACCAGATCCCATTCACGTCCAGAGCCGAGATGGTCCATCAGGGAATGATAGTTTTTATTCACGATCACGGAGATGTCCCCGATACCGGAATTGGTCATGCCAGATAAAATAAAGTCGATGATACGGTAACGGCTGGCAAAGGGAATGGAAGCCATCAAACGCACGTTCACCAGCTCGGGAACCAGCACGTCATAACTGTTCGGGAAAATGATGCCAAGTGCACTTGTATTTGATTTTACCATTGTTCTTCACCGCCTTTCATATCATTTCTTACAATCGCGTTCGGACCTACGACAGCGCCTTCTCCGATGGTAAGACCTGTGCCCACAGTTGCAACGCCGTCCACGTCGCCGGAAGGCATTGCCCCCACGACGGCATTCTCACAGATGGTCACATTTTCCGCTACGATACAGTGTTTCACCACCGCGCCGGATTTGATGGTCGTGTTCCCCATAATGACCGCATCCTCTACCACCGCGCCTGCTTCCACCTTCACGCCCACGAAGAGGATGGAATGCTTCACCTCGCCTTTAATCCGGCAGCCGTCGGAAACCATGCTGTTCTGAACCACCGCGCCCGCGCTGATTTTGTGACCGGTCATGCCTACGTTGCGGCTGTAGATCTTCCAGCTTTCATCGGAGAGGTTGATGCCGCTCTGCTCTGCATCCAGCACTTCCATATTGGCTTCCCATAAGGAGTGGATGGTTCCGACATCCTTCCAGTAGCCGTTAAAGTGGTAAGCGTACATCTCCCTGCCATCGCGCAGGAGATTGGGGATAATGTTGTTGCCGAAGTCATTTTCTGAGTTCGGGTCTGCCTCGTCCTCCTCCAGATACTTTTTCAGAATGTCCCAGTTAAAAATGTAAATGCCCATGGAAGCAAGATTCGACTTGGGATTTTTCGGTTTCTCCTGAAATTCCGTGATTTTATCGTTTTCGTCCGCCACCATCAGACCGAAGCGGGGCGCTTCCTCCCAAGGAACTTCCATAACGGCAACGCTGAACTCTGCGTTTTTCGCCTTGTGAAATTCCAGAAAATCGCTGTAATCCTGCTTGCAAATCTGGTCTCCGGAAAGAATAATGACATATTTCGGGTCATAGCGTTCAATAAATGATATGTTCTGATAAATTGCGTTTGCCGTTCCCTTGTACCAGTCGGAACCGCCGGATTTCTGATAGGGCGGCAGTACATGCACACCTCCGTAAAGACGGTCAAGATCCCAGGGCTGCCCGTTACCGATATATTCGTTCAGCACGAGCGGCTGGTACTGTGTCAGGATACCAACCGTATCAATGCCTGAATTGACACAGTTGGACAGCGGAAAGTCGATGATGCGGTATTTTCCGCCGAATGGAACAGCCGGTTTTGCAAGTTTCTCGGTCAGCGTATACAAACGGGAGCCTTGTCCGCCGGCAAGAAGCATTGCAATCATTTCTTTTGCCATATTCGATTTCCTCCTTTTTACAATTTATAAAAATTATACATCATATTCACGAAAAATGATAGTTTTTTTTACTAATCTTTTGTGGAAAATGATACGATTTTTTAACGGCGGAGATTCTGCTTTCGTCAAAAAGTAATTGTTTGCGGATGACAGTTAAAAGTGGTACACTAAAAATTGGAGATTTTGGGGGTGCATATGAATATTGCTGTTATTACGGGCGCTTCCTCCGGCATGGGGAGGGAGTTTGCCGTACAACTGGATAAGTGTCTCGGGAAAACGGATGAAATCTGGCTTCTGGCCCGCAGCAGAGAGCCGCTTGAAAAGCTGGCGGATTCCCTGCGGCTTAAAGCCCGTGTGATCGTGATTGATTTGACGAAGGAAACCGCCCTGCAACAGTTTGAGGAAGTTCTCGCCATACAGAATCCGAAAATCACGGTGCTGGTCAACTGTGCGGGCGTGGGCAGCCACAAACTTTTCGCCAGACAGAATCGGGAAGAGATTGACGCTATGATTCAGTTAAACATCACGGCGCTGACCCGTGTGACTATGCTATGTCTGCCTTATATGAAAAGCGGCAGCAAGCTGATACAGGTTTCCTCCGGGGCTGCTTTTGTGCCACAGAGCGCTTTTGCCGTTTATGCCGCATCCAAGGCGTATGTGTATTCTTTAAGCCGTGCGCTTTCGCAGGAGCTTCGCGGACGGGGGATTACCGTGACCGCGGTCTGTCCGGGTCCTGTCAATACGCCGTTTCTCGCCCATGCTTACGAGGACATGTCCGGGTTCCGCGTCTTAAAAAAGTTTACCATGGTGGAGACGGCATGTGTGGTGAAAAAGGCGCTTGATGACTGTAAAATCGGGAAAAGCGTATCCATCTGCGGACTGCCGGTGAAGCTATTGTACCTGTCAACCCAGAGTGTACAGAATGTGATGATGAAATTATGAGAAATTTACTTGTGCCGAAGGGCTCGTTTGGCTATCTGAATAATCGAAAAAAATATACGGCGCTCAGAACCCTGATTTTCTTTCTGCTTTCGGGAGGACTGTATGTCATGGGTATCCTGACCACAGGCTCGAATAAGAATCTGCTCACCATCGTAGCGGTTTTGGGTTGTCTGCCCGCCTGCAAGAGCGCGGTGAACTTTATCCTTTTTCTGCGTGCCAGGGGCTGCAGCAGCGCGCTGCATGATAGGCTTTCTTCCTATGACGATGTCCTGACCGTGTTTTATGATATGTATTTTACCTCTTATCAGAAAAATTATCCCTTAAGCCATATGGCATTAAAGGGCAGTATGCTCTGCGGGATGACCGAACAGCCTTCCTGCGACTGTCAGGAAGCGGGGAAGCACTTAGAGCAGATGCTTACGCAGGAAGGCATAAAGAATGTGACGGTTCATATCTTTTCTCAGGAGGATAAATATATTGACCGACTGAGTCGAATGCTGAACATGCAGGTAGAGGAACACAAAGACCGGGAAGGGATTGTTAATCTGCTGTATAACATTTCCATCTGAACCACGGGGGAGGCTGACGTGTATCAGGCAACAATCACGGAGAGGGAAGCGGGACAGCGATTTGACAAATATCTGCAGCGGATTCTGCCAAACGCGGGCAGCGGCTTTCTCTATAAAATGCTGCGGAAAAAGAATATTATCTTAAATGATAAGAAAGCGGACGGCAGTGAGAAACTCGTTGTCGGGGATTATGTAAAGGTTTTCTTTGCACAGGAGACGCTTGATAAATTCATGGGGAGGCAGTCGAGTCCGTATGTGGAAAACGGTTATGCCTTGAAACAAATGACAGAACAGGTAACGGAAACAAAAGCCGTCCGTAGCAAAAAAGCAGGAAAGGCGACAGATGCGGCATCTGGTACGGCGGTATACCGTCAGGCATACCGAATGCTTGCGGATATTCGGGTTATCTTTGAGAACGACCATATCATAATTGCGGATAAACCGTCAGGTATCTTATCACAGAAAGCGGAAAAAACGGATATTTCCTTAAATGAGTGGCTGATTGGTTATCTTCTGGAAAAAGGGGATTTGTCCGACTCAACTCTTTCCTATTATAAGCCATCCGTCTGCAACCGTCTCGATCGCAATACGAGCGGCATGGTGCTCTGCGCCAAAACTCTTCCGGGGGCACAGCTTCTAAGCGGGCTGCTGAAGGACAGAACCCTTCACAAATATTATCAGCTCTATGTAAAAGGGCATATCGTGGAAGAGCAGACGATCGAGGGGTATCTGATTAAGAATGAGAAGCAAAATAAAGTGATGATACAGCCCACTTCCGGTTTCCCGGAAAACGGCACGGTCCCGAAACAGGCTGTCGGAAAGCGGGGAAATACGGATGATGAGAAAGCCGCTTATATTCAGACAAGGTATAAACCGCTTCGTGCAGAACAGGATAAAACGCTTCTGGAGGTGGAACTGATCACGGGAAAGCCCCATCAGATCCGGGCGCATCTGGCAAGCATCGGTCATCCGCTGCTCGGGGACTATAAGTATGGGGACAGGGCGTGGAATGAAAAATATCGGGGGCAGTTTGGAGTAAAATCCCAGCTTTTACACGCTTACAAGGTGGTATTCCCCACGCTTGAACCGCCTTTTGCGGATTTGAGCGGACGCACGTTTTTGTGTGAGCTGCCGGAAGTATTTGGGCGCGTTTCGCGTTTGGTTTAGGAGATGGGAGGTAAACGGATTTGCTTACAAAACCTGTAAATGGCTGGAGTGTTTTCTTTCTTTAAAGCCAAAACAGAACATTTGTTCTTGCTTTTTCCGCCGTGCGGGTGTACAATAACAATGTGAGAATGTCAAAAATGCCGGCATTCTCCGTATAGATGTCAGGATAGGTGCGAATTTTGGAACGAGGATTGTGATGGCGACATGGAACTCCCGCGGACTCCGCGGCTCCACTCTGGAGGATTTAATCAACCGCACAAATGAAAAATATCTGGAAAACGGGCTGGCGCTGATTCAGAAGGTGCCCACCCCCATTACCCCCATCAATATCGACAAGGAAAGTCGCCATATCACGCTGGCTTACTTTGACCAGAAGAGCACGGTGGACTACATCGGCGCGGTGCAAGGGATTCCTGTCTGCTTTGACGCCAAGGAATGCGCGGCTGACACCTTCGCGCTGCAGAATATCCACGAGCATCAGGTGGAGTTTATGGGAAACTTTGAAAAGCAGAAGGGGATAGCGTTCTTTCTGATTTACTATTCCCATAAGGACCTTTTTTATTATCTGCCTTATGAGATGCTGCGCTATTTCTGGGACCGGGCGAAAGAGGGCGGGCGCAAGAGCTTCCGTTTTGACGAGCTGAACCCGGCGTATGTGCTGCCGAAGAAGCACGGGATTCTGGTGCCTTATCTGGATATGATTCAGAAGGATTTGGAGGATAGGGTAGAGTAGTGTGAGAAGTACTTCTAAAACTCAGCAGCAAAGGCTGCTTCGTTAAGAAGTACTAAGTCTCACACGGGAGAATGCCTGAAATACGGCATTCTCCGAAGGACTTGATTTATTGAGACGAATATGAAAAGAGTGAAAACATATATATCGGCGGCGATACTTTTATCAGCGGTATTTTTGCTTGCAGGCTGTGGCGCTGATACCGGCGATGCCACGGAAAAGCTGCAGATAGAGCCTATTACGGATGCGGATGAAAATGCGGTGCAAGCGGATACGCGAACGGAAAATAAGACAGAAGAAACAGATGACAAAGCTGCCGCAGACGAAGACAGCGTAGCAGAAGAAAATGAGGCTGGCACAGATAAGACAGAAGAAACGGACATAACGGAGCAGCCGGAAACGCCAGCCGACGGAACGGCTGTCTATGAGGATGTGCTTGCGCAGTACCGGGACATGGTGCAGCATGATTTTTACAGGGAGTTTCTGGATTCTGACGATTATGAGAGTCATTTTGGGGAGGCTATCGGCGTCGAAATCCGCACGCACCGGCAGGGTGTCTTCTATGCGTTTTATGATATAGACGGAAACGGGACTGCGGAACTGGTCATCGCCGGCGAAGAAGACGATGTCGGTGTGTCAAATCCCGCTTTTGCCCCTTGGAATTATGATTTGTACGGCTTTGACGGAAACAAGGTGGTTTCCCTTTTCCCCGATATGGAATTCGGGTACAGAACGAATTTCTCACTTCATGGAGACGGTGTGATTGAGGTCTTTTACAGTGGCAGTGCTGCGGAAACAGGCATTGATTTTTACAGAATAGGGGATGACGGATTTACGCCGGAAATAATTGATTCTTTTGCCGCAGTTGCTCATTTGGAAGGCGAAGAAACTGTATTTACTTATTCTCAGAATGGAAGTGAAATTACCGAAGAAGTGTACAAATCTGCCCTGAAAAGCTACCAGACGCCTCTTACAGAGGAATTGAAATGGGAACAGATTTACTGATTGACAAACAGAAGAAAACAGCGTATAGTATAATAAGTTTGACCTGCTAATGAATTAGCGAATTAGCACTTTAAAGTGTTAAATTGGAGGACCTATGAGTAAAAAATTAGTACATACGCCGGAGGGCGTGCGGGATATTTACGGGGATGAGAAGGCGAAGAAGACGGTGGTGGAGCGCCTTCTGCATGAAAAGATTACAAGCTACGGTTACCGGGACATCCAGACGCCGACTTTTGAATTTTTTGACGTTTTCTCTAAGGAAGTAGGGACGACACCCTCCAAGGAGCTGTATAAGTTCTTCGACAAGGAGGGAAACACACTGGTTTTGCGCCCGGACTTTACACCATCGATCGCTAGGTGCGCCGCCAAGTATTTTATGGATGAGGATGTGCCGATCCGTTTCTGTTATCAGGGCAACACCTTCACAAACACCTCGAATCTGCAGGGAAAGCTCAAAGAAGTGACCCAGATGGGGGCGGAGCTGATCGGCGACGGCTCCGTGCAGGCGGACGCGGAGATGATTGCCATGACGATAGAAGCATTGTATCATGCAGGGCTGTCCGATTTCCAGTTAAGTGTCGGCAATCTGGAATATTTTAAGGGCATCTGCGCGGAGGCGGGGCTTGACGAGGAGACGGAGTTAGAGTTGCGGGAATATATTTCCGGGAAAAATTATTTCGGTGCGGAGGAGGTGCTTACCCGCGCCGGCGTAAACAAAAAGGATAAAGAACTGCTTCTTAAGGTGAGCGACCTGTTCGGTACCGTTTCCATTCTGGAGGAGGCGAAAAAGGCGGTCTCCAACAAGCGTTCCCGCCACGCAATCGAGAGGCTTGAGAAAGTGTATCAGGCGCTTGTCGATTACGGGGTGGAAAAATATGTTTCCTTTGACCTGGGGATGCTCAGCAAGTATAATTACTATACGGGTATCATTTTCAAGGGCTACACCTACGGCGTGGGCGACGCAATCGTGAAGGGCGGACGATATGACAGCCTGCTCGGACGATTTGGCAAGGAAACAGCGGCAATCGGTTTCGTGATTGTCGTGGACGATCTTCTTGCGGCAATGGGGCGGCAGAACGTGATGATTTCGGGAATAGAGGTTCCCGTGAAGCTGTATTATACGGAAGAGAACTTTAAGGAAAAGCTGACGGAGGCTAAGCGGATGCGCGCCGCCGGAAAGAAAGTAGAGCTAAATGAAATGAAAAGAGAGCGTGCCTGAAAATGAGTGAAGAAAGATATCTGACATTTGCCCTTGGGAAAGGGCGGCTTGCCAATAAAACCATGGAGCTTTTGGAGAAAATCGGCATCACCTGTGAGGAGATGAGGGATAAGGATTCCCGCAAGCTGATTTTTGTCAATGAAGAACTGAAACTGAAATTTTTTCTGTCGAAAGGACCGGATGTGCCGACTTATGTAGAGTATGGGGCGGCGGATATCGGTGTGGTCGGCAAAGATACGATCATGGAGGAGAACAGGCGGGTCTATGAAGTGCTGGATTTAGGCTACGGCAAATGCCGGATGTGTGTCTGCGGACCGAAGAGTGCGAAGGAGCTTTTACAGCACCACGAAATGATACGGGTCGCCAGCAAATATCCAAATATTGCCAAAGATTATTTCTATAATAAGAAACATCAGACAGTGGATATCATCAAGCTGAACGGCTCTGTGGAGCTTGGACCGATCGTGAAGCTGTCCGACGTGATCGTGGATATCGTGGAGACCGGCTCTACCTTGAAAGAAAACGGGCTGGAGGTGCTGGAGGAAATTTGCCCGCTGTCCGCCAGAATGATCGTGAATCAGGTGAGCATGCAGATGGAGCCGGAGCGGATTAAACGATTGATTACTGAACTTAAGAGTCACTTATAATCCGGCATCGGGCGACATAAAAATATAACTTTAAGGGGATGACAACCATGGAGAATGACAGAAAGGGGTTTCCAATGAAAGAGTGGAAGGGTATTATCATTGCGTTGATTGCGGGGGCATGCGCCATCGCCTGTGTTACGATTTTTTCACAAAATATTGTAAATTATAAGAAAACTTCCGGTAGCGAAGGGCTGTCGGCAACCGGCTCCGCCAACTGCGACTTTGAAGCGGATTTGATTGTCTGGCGGGGCAGCTTTTCCGGGCAGGGAGCCACCACGCAGGACGCTTACCGCTCCATCAAAAAGGATGCGGAACTTGTCCGCAAATATCTGGTGGACAGCGGTGTGAAAGAGGAGGAAATGGTATTCAGCTCCGTCACCATCAATGCCCGCTGGGAGTCCGAGTACAACGAAAACGGCGACAGGATACGGGATTATATTGACGGCTACGACCTTTACCAGAATGTGTCCATCACTTCCACGGATATCGATAAAATTGAGAGTATTTCCCGGGATATCTCCGGACTGATTGAATCTGGCGTGCAGTTTGCGTCCGAGGAGCCGGAATATTACTACACGAAACTGGATGAATTAAAGCTCGATTTAATTAAAGAGGCGACGGAGAACGCGAAAAACAGGATTGATCTGATGGCGCAGGGTACAGGCGCAAACGTAGGCGAGCTCTTAAATGCCAATCTTGGTGTTTTCCAGATTACTGCACAGAACAGCAACACCGAGTACAGCTACGGCGGCTACTTCGACACCAGCTCAAGGAAAAAGACGGCGTCTATCACGGTTCGTCTGAACTATAGTATTGTAAACTGAGGGAGAAATACAGAAAAATGAAAACCGTACGTTTGACAAAAGATTCACAGCGGGATCTTCTCGACAGTTTATTAAAGAGAAGCCCCAACAATTACGGACAGTATGAGTCTGTGGTGGCGGATATTATTGAGAATGTCCGTGAAAAAGGCGATAAAGCCGTATTTGACTATACCAGTCAGTTTGATAAATGGGATTGTCGAGCAGACAATATTCGTGTGACAGATGCGGAAATAGAGAAAGCCTATGCGGAAGCGGATGCCGCATTCGTTGCCGTGATGGAAAAATCAGCGGCAAATATCCGGGATTTCCACACAAAACAGCTCCGAAACAGCTGGATTGACACGAAACCCGACGGCTCTATTCTGGGACAGCGTATTTTGCCCATCGCCGTCTCTGGCGTTTATGTGCCGGGCGGCAAGGCAGCCTACCCCAGCAGCGTCCTGATGAATGTGATTCCTGCCAAAGTGGCGGGTGTGGAACGTATTGTGATGACAACCCCCGCAGGCGCGGACGGCAAGGTCAATCCCGGCACGCTGGTGGCGGCTAAAATTGCGGGTGTGGACGAAATCTATAAAGTGGGCGGCGCGCAGGCAATCGCGGCTATGGCTTTCGGTACGGAGAGTGTTCCCAAGGTGGATAAGATTACGGGCCCCGGCAACATTTTTGTGGCATTGGCGAAAAAGGCATGTTTTGGCTATGTCAGCATTGATTCCATTGCAGGTCCCAGCGAAATCCTTGTGATTGCGGACGAAACCGCCAATCCCCGCTATGTGGCGGCGGATCTGCTCTCTCAGGCGGAGCACGACGAGTTGGCGAGCGCCATACTGATTACTACGGATGAAAATCTGGCAAAAGAAGTGGAAGTACAAATCGAGCGCTTTTTACGGGAACTGTCCCGGGCGGATATCATCCGGAAATCGTTGGATAACTACGGTTACATCCTGCTGGCGGACTCTATGGAAAGCGCGGTGGAGGCAGCAAATGCCATCGCTTCGGAGCATTTGGAGATTCTGACGAAGGATCCATATCAGGTGATGACAAAGATTAAAAACGCGGGCGCGATTTTCCTCGGGGAATACTCTTCGGAACCTTTGGGAGACTATTATGCGGGACCGAACCATATTTTACCCACGAACGGTACAGCACGCTTTTTCTCTCCTTTAAATGTGGATGACTTTATGAAAAAGACCAGCCTGATTTCTTATTCCCGGAAAGCGCTTGAACAGGCGCATAAGGATATCGAGCTGTTTGCGGAGAAAGAGGGGCTGACGGCTCATGCAAATTCGATTCGGGTGCGATTTGAATAATAGGTAATGTAAAAAGGAGAGTGTCATGTCCAGGACAGTAACGATAGAACGGAACACAAAGGAAACGCAGATTAAATTGACCCTTACATTGGATGGCGCGGGAAAGAGCGACGTGCACACCGGCATCGGTTTTTTTGACCACATGCTGGAGGGCTTCTCCAAACACGGTTTTTTCGACTTGACTCTACAGGTCAACGGCGATCTCCATGTAGACGGACACCACACGGTAGAGGATACGGGCATTGTGCTTGGCACGGCAATCAAAGAGGCATTGGGGGATAAGGCGGGAATCCGGCGCTACGGCTCCTTTATCCTGCCGATGGACGAATCCCTCTGCCTGTGCGCGGTGGATCTGTGCGGCAGACCGTATTTCGCGTTTGACTGCGACTTCCCCGCAGAACGGGTGGGAGAGCTGGACACGGAGCTTGTGCGGGAGTTTTTCTATGCGGTGAGCTACAGCGCGGGCATGAACCTGCATTTGAAGATGTTAAGCGGCGGCAACGCCCACCACATGATCGAAGCGATATTTAAAGCGTTCGGCAAGGCGCTCGATGAGGCTTGTTCCTATGACCCTCGGGTGAAGGGCGTGCTCAGTACAAAAGGAAGTCTGGCATAGCGTGAAAAGTGCTTCTAAAGACGTCCCGCCATAGGACGGGACGCCAAGAAGCACTAAGTTTCACGCAGGAGAATGCCCATAGTACGGGCATTCTCCGCACAAATTTATACATTATGATAAGAAAGGGCAGCATGCAGTATGGCTTACAAAAAATTTATCCCCTGTATCTATTTATATAAAGGAGACGCGGTCAAGGGTTTTTCTGACAGCACCATCATCGACACGAACCCGGTGGCGCTTTCGAAGTTTTACAGTGATAATTATGCCGACGAGTTGATTGTTTATGATATGTCTGAAGGCGACGCCGCCCACGAGGAAGCGCTGGATATCATCAAATCCATCTGCAGTGAGGCGGAGATTCCCGTGATTGGTGCGGGAAACGTGAAGCGCGTGGAGGATATCAAAAAGCTCCTCTATGCAGGCTGCAAGAAGGCAGCGCTCAACTATTCCAAGCCGGGCAACATTGAAATCACGGCGGAAGTATCGAAACGGTTCGGCAAGGAAAAAATCGTGGCGTGTGTGACGGAAGCCGACAGCATCACGAGAAACGAAGATCTCATTGACGAATATATTGCGGAGATTATTCTCGTGAAAGAAACCTGTCTGAAAGAGTCCATCTCCATATCCCGGTTTCCCATGATTGCTTCGGTGCCGGAGGTTTCGCTGGATAAAATTCTGGAGCTTTTGTCAAATGACAATATCTGCGGCATTTCGGGCTTTGCTATTAACGAAAATGCCAAAGAGCTTCTCGCCATCAAGGCGCTGTGCCAGAACAACGATATCACCGTGAATACCTTTGAACCGGCGATTCCGTGGGAAGACTTTAAACTAAACAGCGACGGGCATGTGACGGTGGTCGTGCAGGATTATAAGACCGACGAGGTGCTGATGGTCGCTTATATGAATGAGGAAGCCTACAACATGACGCTGAAAACGGGTAAAATGACATACTACAGCAGAAGCCGGGAAGAGCTGTGGGTAAAGGGTGAGACCAGCGGTCATTTCCAGTATGTGAAATCCCTCACGGCGGACTGCGATAAGGACACCATCCTCGCCAAGGTTTCCCAGATAGGCGCGGCGTGCCATACCGGCTCCCATTCCTGCTTTTTTAACGAGATTATGGCGAAGGAGTACGAGGAGACGAACCCTCTCAAGGTCTTTGAGCAGGTGTTTGATGTGATTAAGGACAGAAAAATCCACCCCAAGGAAGGCTCCTACACAAACTATCTCTTCGACAAAGGCATCGACAAGATTTTGAAGAAACTTGGGGAGGAAGCGACGGAGATTGTCATCGCCGCCAAGAACCCCAATGCCAACGAAATCAAATACGAAATTTCGGACTTTTTGTATCATATGATGGTGTTAATGGCGGAGAAGAACATCACCTGGGAAGAGATTACCACGGAGCTGGCGCAGAGATAATCCCATAAATTATGTTAAAAAATTAAAGTAGACATTTAGGAGAAATCATTGTGGGAAAAATAAACAGAGTTGGAGTAACAGAACGTGTTGAAAAGATAAGTCAGGGTTTGGGAAGTGACGAGGAAGTGAATGTCTGGATTGAGGAAATTGCAGAAAGTGTTCCCAACCGCCAGGTAGTAGAGACAATTATGGCGGGAAACGGTGTCAGTGTAGAGGAAATCGTTGACAGATTATATAAGGCTGATGTAATCTGCCGGTGATGTCTTTTGAAGGTAATAGGAACGCGGCTTTTTGGAGGCGCGTTCTTTTTTTGCGCAATTTGGCATAAAATGTAGGGACAAAACGAAGTATTTTCAATAAAGCGGATCCGCACACTGGATGCGCAGAACGAAGAAAGGGCTCATAAATGACAGAAAAGAAAGTGACGCCAGAGAAGCGAATGGAACTGGCAAGATATATCAGGGAGGAAAATCTGGGAAACCGCCTGAAACTCAGACAGCGGGAACATATTCTTTACGGGAAGGAAAGTCCCCTGCCGCTCTACGAGAAAGGGCTTCTTAACGGGGACGAAAGTCTGCCCGGCTACGGGAACACGGAGAATGGCGAGGGGCTTCCCGGCAATGCCACAAACGGTTTTAAGTATCGGATGGCGCTTTCTGTGCTCCTCTTTGTGGGATTTCTGCTCTGCGACACGAGGGACAGCAAAATCCTGACATACAGCACGGGGGATGTCTATGACATGATTGTGGAGGACAGTTTTCACTTGTATGACGGCGGCGAGAATGCCGTGATGGAGGAACTGACGAACTTATTTCAGTAAAAAAATTGAAACAAAATATAATGGCATTGCGTGTGCATTTGTGGTAGTATAAGGACGTTAAATAATTCACCAGACAAAAGACTGCAAAATGTAATGCAAATAAGCGAAAGCAGAAGGAAAAGTATACAAATGAGCATTTTTCAAATTCCGCTAAAATACAAACCGGGCGAATTTCCCTTTCACGAAATCGATGCTGATGAGGGCGAGTGCCTGACACTCGACTATGACAACGAATATCAGCTCCTCACATACAACGTACCGCTGTACGGCGGAGAGGCAAGGCTGTACACGGTTCCCAGAGAGTTGATGCCCGGAGCGCTCACGGCGGCGTATGACAGTAACGGCGATATCGAGAAGGTCGTGCTTTCCGGCACACGGCTGCTATACATTTATTACAAGAATGTGATGGTGCCCGAGAGAGTCATTCTGAAATATGTCAAGGCGGAGGCGGATCGGGTTTCCGATGCGATTATGAAGCGGAAACAGACGCTGGCGCGGATCTTCATCGAGAAGTTCTATGACGGGGAGGCGGTCGATATCGCCGCGAAGACCGCCACAACCGAGGAAGTGCAGGCGGTTATTGACGAATATGACAAAGAGCCCACAGCAGCCGACAACAGTGGAAATTTCCCCTTAGAAAACAGGAACGGTCTTGCCTGTGAAACGCTCGGCGTCATGCTGATGTGTGCCGACGGTCTCCTTCGAAACAGGCTGTTCGACAAAGCGGTGGAAACCTTCGCGGAGCGTGTCAGAAGCCGCGTTCTTAAAAAAGGGGAATTCACCGAAGACTTCCGGTTTATCGTGGAAGAATACGATTAAATTCGTTTGATACACTTACTACAAAAAGGCAAGGTACATTTTTATGAGAAAATTAGCGCTGCATGACGACATTCTGATGCAGGTGGAAAAGCCCGCCCGCTATATCGGCAACGAGGTAAATGCCGTTGTAAAGGACAAGGAAAAGGTGGCTCTGCGTTTTGCCATGTGCTTTCCCGACGTCTACGAAATCGGTATGTCCCACCTCGGCATCCAGATTTTATACAGCATGTTAAACGATTGGGAAGACGTGTGGTGCGAGCGCGTCTATTCCCCGTGGACGGATTTGGATGAGATCATGCGAAAGGAGTCCATTCCCCTGTTTTGTCTGGAGTCGCAGGAACCCGTTAAAAATATGGATTTTCTCGGCATCACTATTCAGTATGAAATGTGTTACACCAATATTTTACAGGTGTTGGAACTTGCACAGATTCCGCTTTTGGCAACAGAGCGCGGGGAGGATATGCCCCTTGTGATCGGCGGCGGACCGTGCGTTTACAATCCGGAACCGATTGCGGATTTCTTTGACCTGTTTTATATCGGCGAGGGGGAGACCCAGTACCGCCCGCTGTTTGACTGGTATCTGGAAAATAAGCGTCTTGGCGGCACGAGGGAGGATTTCCTGCACGGCGCGGCGAAAATCCCCGGTATTTATGTGCCCCGGTTTTACGAGGAATTATACCATGCGGACCGCACCGTCGCAGGACGGCGGAAAATATATGAGGATATTCCCGACGTGATTGTAAAAGAGATCGTAACGGATGTGACGGAAGCTCATTATCCGCTAAAGCCCGTAGTTCCCTTTATCAAGGTGACGCAGGACCGGGTCGTTCTGGAAATCCAGCGTGGCTGTATCCGGGGCTGCCGCTTCTGTCAGGCAGGTCAGATTTACCGCCCTGTGCGGGAACGTGACGCGGACAAGCTGAAAGCATATGCGGTAGAAATGTTAGAGAACACGGGACATGAGGAGATTTCCCTAAGCTCTTTAAGCTCCAGCGATTATTCAAGGCTTAATGAGCTTCTGGACTTTCTGCTTGCGGAGTGCGGGCAGAAGCATGTCAATATTTCCCTGCCGTCCCTGCGCATCGACGCCTTTTCGCTGGACGTGATGAGCAAGGTGCAGGATGTGAAGAAGAGCAGCCTGACCTTTGCCCCGGAAGCGGGCAGCCAGCGGCTACGCGACGTGATCAACAAGGGGTTGACTGAAGAAGTCATTTTGAAAGGCGCCTCCCTTGCCTTCGAGGGCGGCTGGACAAAGGTAAAGCTCTACTTTATGCTGGGGCTTCCCACGGAGACGGAGGAGGACATTCTCGGCATCGGCGACCTCTCCAACAAGATCGCCGCCGCCTTTTTTGAGACGGTGCCGAAGGAAAAGCGGGTGAACGGCAAAGTGCAGATTACGACCAGCACTTCCTTCTTTATCCCCAAGCCCTTCACGCCCTTCCAGTGGGCGCCCATGTGCACCAAGGCGGAATTTCTCGACAAGGCGCATCTGACGAAAAAAGGAATTATGAGCCAGTTAAACCAGAAGAGCATCAAATATAACTGGCACGAGGCGGATGTGAGTGTCTTAGAGGGCGTCTTTGCCAGAGGAGACCGCCGTGTGGCACAGGCGATACGGAAAGCCTATGAAAAGGGCTGTATGTTTGATTCCTGGAGCGAGTATTTCCATAACGACCTGTGGCTTGAAAGTTTCGAAGAGTGCGGGCTGGATATCGGCTTTTACACCACGAGACAGCGTATGGACGACGAAATTTTCCCGTGGGATTTTATCGACTGCGGCGTGACAAGGGAATTTTTGCTGCGAGAGTGGAAAAAGGCGAAAGAACAGAAAGTTTCCCCCAACTGTAAGGCGCAGTGTCAGGGCTGCGGGGCGAACCGATTCGGGGTGGGGGTATGTTATGAAAAGAGGTAACCCATGAAAATCAGAATCAAATTCGCCAAATATGGCGCCATGAAATTTATCGGGCATCTGGACATGATGCGATTTTTCCAGAAAGCGGTCAGACGGGCAGGCATTGACGTGAAATATTCGGAAGGCTTCAGCCCCCATCAAATCATGTCCTTCGCCGCGCCGCTTGGCGTAGGGATTGAAAGCTGCGGGGAGTATCTGGATATTGAAGTTTTATCTATGTCCGACCCGGAGGAGATGAAAGACGCGCTGAACCGGGTCATGGTGGAGGGCGTAGAAGTGCTTGCCGTTAACATCCTGCCGGATCAGACGAAAAACGCTATGGCAAGCGTGGCGGCGGCATCCTACCGGATTCATCCGAAAGAGGGAGACTTCGGTGTTCCCGACCTTGCACAGTCCGTGGCATCCTTTTATGCGCAGGCGCAGATTCCCTACACGAAGGAAACGAAAAAGAATGTCCTTGAAATAGATTTGAAACAGGGCATCTATGAAATACATGCGGATGAAACACAGGTATTCAAGGAAAACATGTCGGCGGCGGCAGCGATGTTTGAAACAGCTTTTAAGGAAAAACGCATGACCGTTCCCTGTATCGAGATGCTCGTGGACGCCAGCAGCAGCGGCAATATCAAACCAACAGTGGTTTTTGAAAAATTCTGCGCCTTTGCAGGCTGTGAGATACCGCTTTGTGCCATTCAGGTGACAAGGCTTGAGACTTATACGGACACAGCGAAGGAGGGGGAACCGCATTGCTTTGTGTCTCTTTCCGGAGCGGAATAAAATTTTTCAAAAAAACCTTGACCTTCCCCCTTGTGGAAGCCTTATTCTGTCCGTAACAGGAGAAAAAACGTATTCTGTCAAGGAGGATGCAGCATGAAAATCAACGAAGTGGAACAGCAGGTAGGCATCACAAAGAAGAATATCCGTTTCTATGAACAGCAGGGGCTGTTAAGCCCCAAACGGAATATGGAAAACGGTTATCGCGATTATTCTGAGGGGGATGTCACCGAACTGAAAAAAATAAAAATGCTTCGCAAGCTGTCCCTTCCCATCGAAGAAATCAGAAGGATTCAGAAAGGCGACCTGCTCCTGTCTGATGCACTGCAGAGACAGGTCATTCTCTTAGAGAGGGAAAAAGCAAGCTTGGAAGAGACGACCCGCCTTTGTCGGCTTCTGAGTGAGGAAACCTGTCAGTATACCGCCTTTTCTCCTGACCAATACTTAGAAAGGATGGTAGAAATGGAACAGGAAGGCACAAAATTCTTAAATGTTAACAGACACGACATTCTGCAAAAGAAGCTGGCGCCCATCATTTTCAGCGGTCTTGTGATTTTGCTGATGGCTGCGATCATTGCCTTTGCAGTCTGGGCATATCTGGCGGACGACATGCCCGTGCTCGCCGCGGGACTCTTTATTCTGATTCCCGTTGTTATGATTATAGCAATTGTCGCCGTGCTGTTGCAGAGAATGAAGGAGATTGAAGGAGGAGAAGAGGATGCTGCTCGTAAATACTGATTTTATTACAGGAAAAGAAATCGAAACATTGGGAATTGTCAAGGGGAATGTCGTCCAGTGCCGAAACGTGGGGCGCGATTTCATGGCTGGCATCAAAACCCTTGTCGGCGGAGAGCTCAAAGAGTACACGGAAATGCTCAACCAGGCAAGGCAGATTGCCATTAAGCGCATGGTAGACGAAGCGGAAGCGCTGAATGCAGACGCCATTATCAATATCCGCTACGCGTCCTCGTCGATTATGCAGGGCGCGGCGGAAGTTATTGCCTACGGTACGGCGGTGAAATATAGACTATAAAACGCATTTGCAGCACGCGGGGGCTATGAAAGTACAGCCCCTGCCATTTTTATGGGTAAAAGATTTGTTGAAACAGAGATAATTTGTTATAATAAATAAATTAGATGCGGGAACAATGCGCTATGCCGTGAAATAAAAAAGGAGACAGCCGCGTTATGAAACCGGACGGCAAAATTCTTATCCTCAAACTGCATAACAGGCGTCTCAGTCTGCTGTTGAACGGCAACCGGGTTCTTTCCGCCCGCGCACAGAACGATACAATAGCAGCCGTAGGCGATATCTATATCGGAAAAGTACAGAACATTTCTCAAAATATCAACGCCGCTTTTATCGATTTAGGCGAAAAGTATCTGACCTTCCTTCCGATTACCGACGCCGCTTCCGCTTTTGTGTTAAACCGTAAACCGGACGGCAGCTTAAAGGCTGGAGACGAGGTGCTGGTACAGGTCACCAAAGAGCCGATGAAAACAAAGCTTGCCGGTGTGACGACAAAGCTATCTTTGCCCGGACAGTACGCGGTCATCGGCATAAAGCCGAATGATTTTAAGGACGGCGGCGTGCAGGTTTCCGCCAAGCTGGATGCGGAAAAGCAGGCGCATTTTCGCGAATGGGAAGAGCTGAAACAGATTTCCGGACGTTTCCGGCTGATTGTGCGGACGAATGCCGGCACGCTTGACAGGGAGGACGCGCTTTTAGAAGAAGCACGCACGCTGGCGGATACGCTGGCGCATATTCTGGAGATTGCACCGACCCGCACCTGTTACAGCTGTCTGTACCGGAATAAGCCGGACTATGTTTCCTTTGTGGAAAATGCCTACCGAAACGAATATCAGGAAGTGGTCACCGATTTGCCGGAAGTGTATGATACCCTTCTGGAACCTTGCCGGAAAGCGGATATTCCCTTACGATTTTACGAGGATTCCATTCTGCCGCTTTCCAAGCTGTATTCGGTGGATCAGCGCCTACAGGAGCTTACCGAAAAAAAAGTGTGGTTAAAATCCGGCGGGTATCTGGTGATTGAGCCGACGGAAGCGCTTATTTCCATCGACGTCAATACGGGAAAATACGAAGCCGGAAAGGATAAAGAGGAAACGTTTTACCGCATCAACCGGGAAGCGGCGGAGATGATTGCCGTCCATTTGCGCGCGAGAAACCTTTCCGGTATGATTTTAGTAGATTTTATCAACCTGAAAAGCAGGGAACGGGAGGCGGAGCTGCTAGAGTATATGCGGAGCCTTTTGAAGAATGATCCCATTCCCGCAAGGGCATTGGATATGACAGCTCTGGGGCTGATGGAGCTGACAAGAAAAAAGGTTGCTCCAAGCCTTGCAGAGCAGTTACGAAACCGGTAGCGGCTGAAAAGTATCTTTGCCGTGACTACAGAAAAGAGAATATGATGATGTGACAGAAAGGAAATCGGCTGGCATGAAACTATTACATATGGAGAAAGTAAAGGATGGAAAATATCTGAAAAATTATGAGCTGACCTACCAGAATAAAGCAGGACACGAGAAAAAGTATGAGATTGTCAGCCGCCACGAGATTGCCGGACCGGAAGCGATCGGTCAGCATGTCAGCGGCGTCTCCATCGTGGCTTTCCATGAAGGGAAAATGCTGCTGCTTCGGGAATTTCGTATGGGCGTCAACCGTTTCGTCTACAATCTCTGCGCTGGCATGATAAATGAGGGGGAGTCCCTGGAGGAATGTCTCCAGCGGGAGCTGTATGAGGAAACGGGGCTCGCCATAAAGAAAATCCACAGCATACTGCCGCCTTCTTTTGCCGCGGTCGCCTTTTCTGATGTGAAAACACAGATTGCTTTTGTGGAGGCGGAGGGGAATTTCGAGGACCACACTTCAGAAAACGAACAGATTACCGCAGATTTTTATACGAAAGAGGAAGTGCGGGAGTTATTGGAGACAGAAGAGTTCAGTTCCCGCGCACAGATTGCCGCTTACTTTTTTGCAGGGAATCCGTCATTTTTAAAACAGCCCGGTATTTGACTGAGCCAGTCATTATTTTGCGAAGTATTGGTAATTCCAATAGAAAGGAACATGCCGTTTTCACCATGAAAATACAAAAACGCCATCTTTTATTATCTATCATTGCATTATGCAGCCTGCTTCTTGCAGACCAGTACACGAAACAGCTTGCCGTTTCCCACCTGAAAGGGCAGGAATCCTTTGTGCTTTTAGAGCACGTACTGGAATTTTCCTATCTGGAAAATACGGGGGCGGCATTCAGTTCTTTTATGGGAAGACAGGCGTTTCTGATTGCATTGACAACGTTTGTCATTGTACTTCTTTTATGGAAATACTTAACCCTGCCCGTCGGGAGACGTTATGTCCCTATGCGTGTATGTATGCTGCTCATCTTAAGCGGCGCGCTTGGAAATCTGATTGACCGGGTAAACAACCGCTATGTGGTGGATTTTATTTACTTTGTGCCGATTGATTTTCCGAAATTCAACGTGGCGGACATTTATATCACCGTTGGCGTGGCAATCCTTGCGGTTCTTCTGTTCTTTTATTATAAGGAGGAAGAGCTGGAAGGATTGTTCACGATACGCCCAAAGAGCGGTTGGGATAAGACTGAAATATGATTATTGACGGAAAAATAAGAGTACCGGACAAAATTTTGATTGACAAACTGGCATAATCTGTATATGATAATTAAGTGTGCCGCATAACGAGGTAGAAGTATGCCCTTTGGCATCACCATAGTTAGCGAGTAAATGGACGGATGTCCATGAATAGGAGGTGTGCAGATATGTACGCAATCATTGCAACAGGCGGAAAGCAGTACAAGGTATCCGAAGGCGATGAAATCAGAGTGGAGAAGCTTGACGTGGAGGTTGGTTCTACCGTTACTTTCGATCAGGTGATCGCAGTCAGTGACAAGGAGCTTAAAGTTGCAGGCGATGTGGCGAACGCGACCGTGACCGGAACCGTTACGGATCAGGGTAAAGGCAAGAAAGTCATCGTTTACAAGTATAAGAGAAAAACCGGCTACCACAAGAAAAACGGTCACAGACAGCTTTACACGCAGATTAAGATTGACAAGATCAACGCGTAATGACCGAGATTACCATTTATAAAAACAAGGCGGGAGAATACCGGAAGTTTACCTGCGACGGTCACGCGGCGTATGCGGACTACGGTCAGGATATTGTCTGTTCGGCGATTTCGGTTCTGGTGATAAACACAGTGAATGCGCTTGATGAAATCACAAAGGAGCCGATTCAGGTAGAGACGGATGAAAAAGCGGGCAGAATCAGTTGTACTTTTTTAAAACAGCCCCTTCAGGAAACCTCCGTCGCGTTAATGGATTCTCTGGCGCTCGGACTTGGCCGGATTCAGGCACAGTACGGGAAAAAACATTGTAAATTGACATGTAAGGAGGTGTAATACCATGTTAAATATGAACCTTCAGTTTTTTGCTCATAAGAAGGGTGTCGGCTCCACCAAGAACGGTCGCGATTCCGAGTCCAAGAGATTAGGCGCGAAGAGAGCTGACGGTCAGTTTGTGAAGGCAGGCAACATCTTATACAGACAGCGCGGAACCAAGATCCATCCCGGCGTGAACGTGGGAAGAGGCGGAGACGATACGCTGTTTGCTCTGGTAGACGGTGTTCTTCGTTTCGAGAGAAAAGGAAGAGACAAGAAGCAGGCGTCCGTTTATCCTGTAGAGAAGTAAGTGACATGAAAGACAGCTCCGAACATACTGATGTTTGGAGCTTTTTTCATCATGGAGAGAAGTTATGTTTGCAGATTATGCGAAAATATTTGTAAAAAGCGGCAAGGGAGGCGACGGTCACGTTTCCTTCCGGCGTGAAAAATATGTGCCGAACGGCGGTCCTGACGGCGGCGACGGCGGAAACGGCGGCAGCGTCTACTTTGAGGTGGACGAAGGAATGAATACCCTGACGGATTTCCGCCATATCCGCAAATATTGCGCGAAGAACGGCGAGGAGGGCGGCAAGAAAAACTGCGCCGGCAAAAACGGCGAGGATATCGTCATCAAAGTGCCGGAAGGTACGGTAATCCGGGAAGCGGAGAGCGGCAAAGTCATCACGGATATGTCCGGTGACAACAGACGCTTTCTTCTGCTGAAAGGCGGGCGCGGCGGCAGCGGCAACCAACACTATGCCACCAGCACCATGCAGGCGCCAAAGTACGCCCAGCCCGGTCAGCCTTCAAAAGAGCTGGAACTGCTTCTGGAGCTTAAGGTAATTGCCGACGTAGGGCTTGTGGGCTTTCCCAATGTGGGGAAATCCACCTTTTTATCTAAAGTGACGAATGCGAGACCCAAAATCGCCAACTACCACTTTACCACCTTAAATCCCAATCTGGGCGTGGTGGACTTAGAGGACGCTAAGGGCTTCGTCATCGCAGATATTCCCGGACTGATTGAGGGCGCGTCGGAGGGCGTTGGGCTCGGGCATGAGTTTCTGCGCCATATTGAGCGCACACGGCTGATTGTGCATATTGTGGACGCCGCTTCCACGGAGGGGCGTGACCCCATAGCCGATATTTATGCCATCAACAAGGAACTTGCCGCCTACGACAAGGCACTTTCCGAAAGACCCCAAATTATTGCGGCGAATAAGATTGATATGATTTATGAGAACGACAGTGACCCCGTGGAGAAAATCCGGGCTGAGTTTGAGCCGCAGGGCATTCCGGTCTACGCTGTTTCCGCCATCAGCGGTAAAGGCATTAGGGAGCTGCTCTACGCCATTAACAACCGCTTGGGAGAGATGGAGGAGCAAAAGCCTCTGATCTTTGCGCAGGAGTTCTTTCCCGAGTTTCATTTTGAGATGGAAAACGAGCCCTTTACCGTGGTTTATGACGAGGAAGCTGACGAGTATGTGGTGGAAGGACCGCGCATTGAGAAGATGCTGTCCTACACGAATCTGGAATCCGAAAAGGGCTTTAAGTTCTTTCAGGACTTTATGCGCAAGCAGGGCATTTTAGAGCAGCTTGAGGCGCTCGGTATCGAGGAGGGCAGCACCGTAAGGATGTACGGGCTTTCCTTTGACTACTACAAATAATGGGAGGAAACCATGGAACTGACAAGCAAACAAAGAGCACATTTAAAGAGTCTGGCGAACGGCATCGATCCCATTTTTCAAGTGGGGAAATCTAGCCTGACGCCGGAATTTACAGAGTCCATCGCGGATGCTTTTCACACAAGAGAGATTTTAAAAATCGCCGTCTTAAAAAACTGCGCGGACGATCCGCGAATGATCGCCGAGGCGGTGGCAGAGAGAACCCATTCCACGGTGGTGCAGGTAATCGGCAAGAAAATCATCCTCTATAAGCCGGATAAGAAAAATCCGAAGATTATACTGCCTAAGTGAAATCTTTAAAAGGACAGGGAAAACAGAAGGAGAACCGCATGAGACGAATCGGCATTATGGGAGGCACCTTCAATCCCATCCACAACGGGCATCTGGCGATTGCCCAAAATGCGAGAGAGCAGTTTGCACTGGAAAAAGTGCTGTTCATGCCAAGCGGCGTTCCCTATATGAAAGAACAGGGAGAGGTTCTGCCGATAGAGGTGCGCTGTGAGATGACAAGGCTTGCCATAAAGGGTATACCGGGCTTTGCGTTGTCCAAGATAGAAGCTGCGGACGCGGCACAGAGAAAAAATACCTATACTTGCGACACGCTGCAAAAATTGAAACATGCTGATCCGGAAGCCGCTTATTATTTCATTCTGGGGGCTGACAGCCTGTATGCCATAGAGGATTGGAAAAGCCCGGAGCTGATTTTTCAAAGCTGTACGGTTTTGGCGGCGGTAAGAACGGAAAGCGTCTCCACCCAGCAGGGTGATGTCAGCGGAAACCCACGTAAGCGTTTAAATAAGCAGACGCAGTATCTGCGGGAAAAATACCATGCATCTGTCGAGATTCTGGAATTTGCGGGCATGGATGTATCCTCCACGCAGATTCGGGAAAGGGTGCGGCGGGGAGAATCTCTGCAGGGGCTTTTGCCGGAAGCGGTGGAAGCATATATCCGAAAGAACCGTCTCTATGAAAAGGATTTGTAAAAAAGAGAGAGTTGTGGTATAATGGACGCAGGCTGTTTGGTCTGCGTCTTACATATTATTGACTCAAACTTCCCACACCAGTTGGTGTGCTGAACCTTGAAAAATCAATACTGT
>CAJUMV010000032.1 GCA_910587715.1 uncultured Lachnospiraceae bacterium
ATTGATTTTTCAAGGAGCAAATCCCATTTTTAATGTGGGAAGTTTGAGTTACTAAGTCTCGCTTGGGAGAATGCAAAAAGCAGCATTCTCCGTATTTTGGAAAAGGATGACTAGATGACTATGGAAAAGAAAATTGCAGTCGTGACAGACAGTAACAGTGGCATTACACAGTCTCAGGCGAAGGAGCATGGGCTTTATGTGCTTCCGATGCCTTTTATGATTAACGAGGAGCCCTTTTTTGAGGATATCACGCTGACGCAGGAGCAGTTTTATGAGCGGCTCGCTGAAAACGCGGATGTGATCACAAGTCAGCCAAGTCCGGAAGAGGTGATGAAGCTCTGGGAGGATCTCTTGGAAACTTATGATGAAATTGTGCATATCCCAATGTCCAGTGGACTGAGCGGTTCCTGTCAGAGTGCGCGGATGCTTTCAGAGAATTACGACGGCAGGGTGCAGGTAGTCAACAACCAGCGGATTTCCGTGACGCAGAGACAGTCGGCGCTTGATGCGCTCGTCTTAATCGAACGGGGCATGGATGCGGCGGCAATCCGGGAATTTCTGGAAGAAGATAAATTTAATTCCAGCATTTATATTATGTTGGATACGCTGTATTATCTGAAAAAGGGCGGACGGATCACGCCTGCGGCGGCGGCGCTCGGCACGATTTTGCGCTTAAAGCCCGTCTTGCAGATTCAGGGTGATAAGCTGGACGCATTTGCCAAGGCGAGAACGGCCTCACAAGGGAAGATTATCATGATAAACGCCATCCGAAACGATATGGAGAAACGGTTTGGCGGCGCATCTCCTGAGAATATATGGCTGCAGATTGCTTACACGTATGACAGGGAGGCTGCGGAGCAGTTTAGGGAACAGGTGCTTGAAGTGTTCCCGGGTTTTGACGTGCATATGGATCCGTTGTCCTTAAGCATCGCCTGCCATATCGGTCCGGGTTCGCTTGCGCTGGCATGTTCGAAGAAAATCTGACCGCAGAAGCGGAAAACGGCGGCACAAACGGCGTGCGCTTTCGTATTAATGCAGAAACGGAGAAATGGAATTGTCACATGAAGAAAATAAGATAGAAGGAAAACGGCAGGAAGAATATATAGAAAAATGCCGGCTCTATGTGTCGGCGTTTGCGGTAGAGCATGGACAGCCCCCTAAGGCGTGTGTGGTAACCTTCGGCTGCCAGATGAATGCGAGGGATTCCGAAAAGCTCTCCGGCATTCTTGCACAGGCGGGCTACGAGCTGACCGATGCGGAGGAGGACGCGGATTTTGTCCTCTACAACACCTGCACCGTGCGGGATAACGCCAACCAGCGTGTGTACGGGCGGCTGGGCTTTTTAAACAGCCTGAAAAAGAAGAAACCGTATCTGAAAATCGCGCTCTGCGGCTGTATGATGCAGGAAAAAACTGTGATTGAGAAGATACAAAAAAGTTATCGGTTTGTGGATTTGATTTTCGGTACGCATAATATTTTTCGGTTTGCCGAGCTTTTGTCAAGGATGCAGGCTTCCGAGGATATGGTTGTGGATATCTGGGAAGAGACGGACAAAATCGTGGAGAATCTGCCGGTAAAGCGCAAATACAGCTATAAGTCCGGCGTGAACATTATGTTTGGCTGCAATAATTTTTGCAGCTATTGTATCGTGCCTTATGTGCGCGGGCGGGAGAGGAGCAGGGAGCCGAAGGATATCCTGCGGGAAATTGAAGCGCTTGTGGAGGACGGCGTGGCGGAAATTATGCTACTCGGACAGAATGTCAACTCTTATGGGAAAGACTTGGAAAATCCCATGTCCTTTGCCGAGCTTTTAGAAGCGGTGGAAAAAATCGAGGGGCTTAGGCGCATCCGCTTTATGACATCCCATCCGAAGGATCTGTCGGACGAGCTGATCGAGGTGATGCGGCGTTCCACGAAAATATGCCGCCATCTGCATCTGCCGTTACAGGCAGGGTCCGACCGTATCTTGCAGGCGATGAACAGGCGTTATACGAAGGCGCAGTATCTGGCGCTTGTGGAGAAGCTGAAACATGCCATTCCCGATATCGCAATTACCACGGATTTGATCGTCGGCTTTCCGGGGGAGACCTTAGAGGATGTGGAAGAGACCATCGATGTGGTGAGAAAAGTACAGTTTGACAATGCCTTTACGTTTATCTATTCGCCGAGGGAGGGCACCCCTGCCGCGGCAATGGAAAATCAGGTGCCGGAGGAAATCGTGCACGAGGGCTTTGACAAGCTTCTTGCCGTGGTGCAGGAGACGGCGAAGGAGCGCGCCGCGCTTTGGCAGGGAAAGGTGATGGAGGTTCTCGTGGAAGAGGTAAACGAGCAGGATCCGGCGCTTGTCACCGGGCGGCTTGGAAATAACATGCTGGTGCACTTTAAAGCGGACAGGCGGCTTGTGGGTAAATTTGTCATGGTGGCGTTAGATACCTGTCATGGCTTTTACTATACGGGACGAATGGTTGACTGGTTGGGTCAAACCAAGCATACGAGATTAGGAAAGATGGTTGATAACCAATGGCTGAACTGACACCGATGATGCGGCAGTATCTGGAGACGAAGAAGGACTATCAGGACTGCATTTTATTTTACAGGCTAGGGGATTTTTACGAAATGTTCTTTGAAGATGCGCTGACGGCATCCAAAGAGCTGGAAATCACACTGACGGGAAAAAGCTGCGGACAGGAGGAGCGTGCCCCCATGTGCGGCGTTCCCTATCACGCGGTGGACGGTTATCTGAATAAGCTTGTTTCCAAGGGCTACAAGGTGGCGATCTGCGAACAGGTGGAGGATCCCAAGAGCGCGAAAGGCATTGTGAAGCGGGAGGTCATCCGGGTGGTGACCCCGGGGACGAACCTGAATATACAGGCGCTGGATGATTCCAAGAATAATTATCTGCTCTGCGTCGCCTACTTTCCCGGAAAAATCGGTCTGTCGGTGGCGGACGTGACCACCGGGGACTATTATCTGACGGAAGTGGAGGATATACGCAGGCTGCAGGACGAAATCAACAAATACGCGCCTTCGGAGGTCATCTGCAACGAGCAGTTTTTCGTCAGCGGATACGACATGGAAGATTTGAAGAGCAGGCTGAACGTGTCTGTCTATTCTCTGGCTCCCCATTATTTTGACGAGGAGAGCTGTAAAAAAACGCTCATGCGCCATTTCCGGGTGAATACGCTGAAAGGTCTGGGAATAGAGGATTTTCCGGTGGGAATCACCGCGGCGGGGGCGCTGCTTACCTATCTTTACGAGACGCAGAAAACGTCCCTTTCCCATTTTACGCATATTTATCCCTATCTGAGCAGCAAATACATGCTTTTAGACAGCTCTACAAGGCGGAATCTGGAGCTGCTTGAAACCTTGCGGGAGAAACAGAAGAAAGGCTCTCTTCTGGGCGTGCTTGACCGCACGAAAACGGCGCTCGGCGGGAGGCTTCTGCGCAAGTACATAGAACAGCCCCTGATTGACAGGGAGCGGATTGAAAAGCGGTTGGATGCGGTGGAAGCGCTCTGCCAAAGGAGTGTGGACCGGGAGGAGCTGCGGGAGTATCTGCACACTATTTACGATCTGGAACGGCTTCTGGGCAGGGTGAGCTATAAGACCGCGAATCCAAGAGACCTGATTGCGCTTCGCAATTCCCTGGCGATGCTGCCTTCCCTGCGGACGGTGCTTGCCGATTTTGATGCGCCGCTTCTTCGGGAAATACGGGAGAATATGGATCCGCTGCAGGATATTCATAAGCTGATTGACGATGCGATTACGGAGGAGCCGCCCATTGCTGTCAGGGAGGGCGGCATTATCAGGGAAGGCTTTAACGAGACCATCGATTCCCTGAAAAAAGCGAAGACCGACGGGAAAAAGTGGCTGGCGGCTCTGGAGGAGGAAGACAGAGAGCGCACGGGCATCAGGAACCTCCGTATTAAGTACAATAAGGTGTTCGGCTATTATTTTGAGGTGACAAATTCTTACCGGGACCAGGTGCCGGAGGATTATGTGCGCAAGCAGACGCTTGCCAACGCGGAGCGGTACACGACACCCAAATTAAAGGAGCTGGAGGATTCCATCCTGAACGCGGAGGATAAGCTCTTTACGCTGGAGTACGACTTGTTCTGCGAGATACGTGAGGCGATTGCCGGGGAGGTGGAGCGGATTCAAAAAACCGCCCGGGCTGTGGCAAGGCTGGATGTGTTTACTTCCCTTGCCTTTGTGGCGGAACAGAACCATTATGTGCGTCCGGCGCTTAACGAAAAAGGGTCGATTGACATCAAGGAAGGGCGGCATCCCGTGGTGGAGCAGATGATCCAGAACGACATGTTCATCGCAAACGACACCCATCTGGATGATAAAAAGCACTGTATCGCGGTGATCACGGGTCCCAATATGGCGGGAAAGTCCACTTATATGCGGCAGGTGGCGTTAATTGTGCTGATGACCCAGATCGGCTCCTTTGTGCCCGCGAAGAAGGCAGATATCGGCATTGTGGATCGCATCTTTACGAGGGTGGGCGCATCCGACGATCTGGCGAGCGGGCAGTCTACGTTTATGGTGGAGATGAACGAGGTGGCGAACATTTTGCGAAACGCCACGCCTGACAGCCTGCTGGTGCTCGACGAGATCGGGCGCGGCACATCCACTTTCGACGGTCTGAGCATCGCGTGGGCGGTGATCGAGCATATCAGCAACCGACGGATTCTCGGCGCCAAGACGCTGTTTGCCACCCACTACCACGAGCTGACCGAGCTGGAAGGCAAGATGGACAATGTGAACAATTACTGTATCGCGGTAAAGGAGAAGGGGGACGACATCGTATTCCTTAGAAAGATCGTGAAGGGCGGCGCGGATAAGAGCTACGGCATTCAGGTGGCGAAGCTGGCGGGCGTACCCGATATGGTGATTGACCGGGCGAAAGAGATTGTGGAGCAGCTGAGCGATAACGATATCACCGAGAAGGTGCAGAGCATCGAGATTGACCGGGGAAAGAGCGAAAAGAAAAAGAGCGTCAGATACGACGAGGTGGATTTGGAGCAGATTTCTCTGTTTGACACGGTGACGGATGAAGATGTGATACAGGAATTAAAGGAAATCGACGTGAGCAACCTGACGCCGGTGGATGCGCTGAATACACTTTACCGGCTGCAAAACAGGTTGAAAAACAGGTGGGGTTGAAGAAGCGAAACCTCTTGTAGGTTATCGAAATTGCACAAATGGCATAACCAACGCAGACGCGCTTTCGCTCCACTCCGAGCGTAGCAGGCGCTAAACTCGTGAAAGACCTCGTTAAGCGCTGACGCTCTACAAGGGTCTGCTTATGGTTATACCATTTGCACAATTAATACAGTGTGTTGAGAGGTTTCGCAATTTCATGTACCGCTTTAGAATACTGTGAGGAAAATGATACTGTGGCGAAAATTAATATTTTGGACAATCAGACGATAGACAAGATTGCCGCCGGAGAGGTGGTGGAGCGTCCGGCAAGCGTGGTGAAAGAGCTGGTAGAGAACGCCATCGACGCGGGGGCGGATGCCATAACGGTGGAGATCAAAGACGGTGGCACAAGCCTGATTCGTGTGACGGACAATGGCGGCGGTATTGAGAACTCGCAGGTGGAGAACGCTTTCCTGCGTCATGCTACCAGCAAAATTTCTTCTGCCGAGGACTTGACCAAGCTGGTCAGTCTTGGGTTTCGTGGAGAAGCGCTTGCCAGCATTGCGGCGGTGTCGCAGGTGGAGCTTGTTACAAAGACGCCGGAGGAACTGACGGGCATCAGGTATTTGATAGAGGGCGGTGTGGAGAAAGAGCGTGAGGAGGTCGGCGCGCCAAGCGGCACGACGCTGCTGGTGCGGAATCTTTTTTACAATACGCCGCCCCGCAAAAAGTTCTTAAAGCAGCCCCGGACGGAAGGCTCTTATGTGGCGGATCTGATGGAGCATCTCGCTATGTCGAACCCGCGGGTGTCTTTTAAATTTCTGTTAAACGGACAGAATAAGTTTTATACTACGGGCAGCGGAGCACTTCAGGAGATTGTCTACCGCATTTACGGAAAGGATATTGCCGACGCGCTTACCGATTTTCAGTTTGAGAGCGAGGGGATGACGGTGACGGGGCTTCTGGGAAAGCCTGTGATCAATCGTGCCAACCGCTCCTACGAAATCTTTTATATCAACGGCAGGTATATCCGCAGCACCTTAATCAGCAAGGCGGTGGAGGAGGGCTATCGGGAATATCTGATGCAGCATAAGTTTCCATTCTGTATCCTGCATTTTCAGATTGATACGGAGAAAATCGACGTGAATGTCCACCCTTCCAAGATGGAGGTACGGATTGCGGACGCGCCCGCCTTTTACGAGACGGTGAGGGCGGCGGTGGAGGATGCGCTGCGGGAACGGGAGATGATTCCCAAGGTAAGCCTGTCCGAGCCTGAGAAAGCAAAAGAAAAAGCGGCAGGGGGAAGCGGCAAAAGGGCGGGGGAGACGGCGCCGGAGCCTTTCGAGAAGAGAAGGATTACGCGTGCCCATGAGACAGCCGACGGCGTTATGCTAGGACAATCGGCACCGGACATGGTGGAAATGCCGTTTCCGGAAGTCGCGGGACAGCCGGCGCAGGCGGCGTCCATCCGGGCGATTTATGAAAAGAGCCGCCCTGCGGAAGCGAATGTTCTCAGACAGACCGCAGTCTATCGCACCGATGGTGGAAAAAATGAACCAAAGCCAGAACAGATGACGATGTTTGATGATAAGCTGCTTTCCGCGAAGGCGAAGGAGCAGTATGAAATCATCGGGCAGCTCTTTGATACCTACTGGCTGATTTCCTATCAGGATAAGCTCTTGATCGTGGATCAGCACGCCGCCCACGAGAAGATCAGATACGAGCGGCTGATGCGGCGTTTTCGGGAGAAGGAGATTGTTTCCCAGCAGCTTAACCCGCCCATGATCGTGACGTTAAACAATCAGGAGGCGGAGTGTCTGCAAAGCCACAGGGAGGATTTTACGGCGCTGGGCTTTGTCATTGAGGAGTTTGGCGGCAGCGACTACGCCATACGGGGCGTTCCGTTAGACTTGTACGGATATGCGGAGGAAAATTTTTTCTATGAAATGCTGGATGAGCTGTCGGCCGAGACGGTGACGGGAACGCCGGAGGGCATCCGCATCCGTATCGCCACCATGGCTTGTAAGGCGGCTGTCAAGGGTAATATGCGCATAAGCCGACAGGAGATGGAAACGCTGATTGATGAGCTTCTGACTTTGGATAACCCATACAACTGTCCTCATGGCAGACCGACGATCATTTCCATGAGTAAGCAGGAGCTGGAGAAGAAATTTAAGCGAATCGTATAAAATGCGAAAAGTAATTCTAAAGACGCCCCGCCATAGGACGGGACGCCAAGAATTACTAAATTTCGCATAGGAGAATGCTAAAAAACAGCATTCTCCGCGAGGAGGGTAAGGAATGAAAACGACAAAGCGCCCACTGGTGATTCTGACGGGTCCCACGGCGGTGGGGAAGACGGCGCTTTCCATTGCGCTGGCAAAAGCGATAGGCGGGGAGATTATCTCCGCCGATTCTATGCAGGTATACCGCCGTATGGATATCGGTTCGGCAAAGATTATGCCGGCGGAGACGGAGGGTGTGCCCCATCATCTGATCGACGTGCTGGAGCCCACGGAAGAATTTAACGTGGTGGTGTTTCAGAAGCTCGCGAAACAGGCGGCGGCGGAAATTTACAGCCGGGGACACATTCCCATTGTGGTGGGCGGCACCGGGTTTTATATACAGGCTCTTGTCTATGACATTGATTTTACGGAAAACGACGAGGACACCGCGCTTCGGCGGGAGCTTGAGGAGCAGGCGCACAGGGAGGGAGCGGAGGCGCTCTATGAGAGGCTGCGCGCGGTTGACCCGGAGTCTTGTGAGAGCATCCATGTTCACAACATCAAGCGGGTGATCCGTGCCATTGAATTTTACGAGAAGACGGGGAAAAAGATTTCCGTTCACAACATGGAGCAGAGTCAGAACAATTCCCCCTACAATTTTGCCTACTTTGTTCTGAATGACGACAGAGAGCGTGTTTATGAGCGAATTAACGAGCGGGTGGATCTGATGATGGCGCAGGGGCTTGTGGAGGAAGTGCGTGCTCTGCGGGAGTCGGGATGCCAAAGGGACATGGTTGCCATGCAGGGACTCGGCTACAAGGAACTGTTGTCCTATATGGAGGGGGAAATTTCTCTGGAAGAGGCTGTTTACCTGATAAAACGGGACACCAGACATTTTGCCAAAAGGCAGCTTACCTGGTTTCGACGCGAAAAGGAGGTGACTTGGATTGAAAAAAACGTTTTTGACTATGACAGTCAAAAGATTTTAAAATTTATGCAGGATTTCCTGCGCGAAAAAGGGATTATCCTGTAACAATATGTAAAATGCCGATGAAATCTGGGCTTTTCAAGAGAAAAGTGCGACAAAATGACGAAATAACGATTTGATAGACCGTGTTATTTGAAATACATA
The DNA here is from genome assembly GCA_910587715.1 of uncultured Lachnospiraceae bacterium. Classification (GTDB taxonomy): domain Bacteria; phylum Bacillota; class Clostridia; order Lachnospirales; family Lachnospiraceae; genus UBA3282. The sequence continues at coordinate 8,509 of CAJUMV010000032.1, forward strand.
TTGTTATTAAACGGAAAATAGAAAGAATATTGTTATAATACCGGCAAAACGTGCGTGAACAGCGGAGCGTAAAGCAGGAATATGCAGGAAAATGGAAGCTGAAAAATGCTGATTTTGCAAGGATTTCTGAGAGAACAGCGCAGAGAAAGAGGAAAATGGTGTGCAAAATACACAAAGGCGGAAAAACTGTCTGCGTGCAAAAATGGAAAGGAAATACGACATTATGAAGACAGATATCAGAGAACGATACAGTTGGTTTGGCATTTCGGAAGCGGTTTACCGATTCGGGGAGGAAGTACTTGACGTACTTGCGCCGCGTTTTGTGCAGATTGACGAAACTGCGGAGTACAACCAGCTTAAGGTGATACATGCTATGCAGAAGGCGGGCGTCAGCGAGGCGTGTCTGCTCGGGACAACGGGTTACGGCTACAATGATCTGGGACGAGACACGTTGGAAAAGGTGTATGCGGACGTTTTCCGGACGGAAGACGCGCTGGTGCGTCCCCAGATTACCTGCGGCACCCATGCGCTGGCGCTGGCTCTTATGAGCAACCTGCGTCCCGGCGACGAATTGCTGTCTCCGGTGGGAAAGCCCTATGACACGCTGGAAGAGGTCATCGGCATCCGCCCCTCCAGGGGTTCTCTTGCGGAGTATGGCATTTCTTACAAACAGGTAGACCTTCTGCCGGACGGCAGTTTTGACTACGAAGGCATCCGCGGCGCCATAAGCGAAAAGACGCGGCTTATCACCATTCAGCGCTCCAAAGGCTACCAGACAAGACCGACCCTGTCTGTGGCGCGCATCGGCGAGCTGATCGCCTTTGTGAAGCAGATCAAGCCGGATGTGCTCGTGATGGTGGACAACTGTTACGGGGAGTTTGTGGAGACCACTGAGCCTTCCGAGGTGGGGGCTGATATGGTGGTCGGGTCGCTTATCAAGAATCCGGGCGGGGGGCTGGCGCCCATCGGTGGTTATATTGCCGGAAAGAGAGAATGTGTGGAGAATGCCGCCTGTCGCCTGACTTCCCCGGGACTGGCAAAGGAGGTTGGAGCCTCGCTCGGCATCCTTCCCGCCTTTTATCAGGGGCTTTTCCTTGCGCCCACGGTGACGGCATCTGCTTTAAAAGGTGCCATTTTCGCGGCGAATATCTATGAAAAGCTCGGCTTTGCCGTGGTGCCTGATGGGACGGAGAGCCGCCACGACATCATTCAGGCGGTGACCTTTGGCACGCCGGAGGGGGTATGTGCCTTCTGCGAGGGTATTCAGGCGGCGGCGCCGGTGGACAGCTTCGTAAAACCGGAGCCGTGGGATATGCCGGGCTATGACTCCAAGGTCATTATGGCGGCGGGCGCCTTTGTTTCCGGCTCCTCCATCGAGCTTTCCGCCGACGGCCCCATCGCGCCGCCCTATGCGGTTTATTTTCAGGGCGGTCTGACCTTCCCCCATGCGAAGCTGGGCATTCTAAAGAGCCTGCAGAATTTGGTAGATAGGGGAATTGGCAGTATATGCTGAACGTTATTTTTAAACAGACCAGCCAAGACAGATAAACGATTCTGGCGGATGTACACAAAAAATTTCCAGTTTTCTTGTGTACATCAAATTCCGATTGTGTTAAAATGAGCCTTGGGGAAAGGAGATTGTATTTTTTATGCGCAAAAATAACTGGGCGTGCTTCCTGCTGATTCTGGCGGGAATCGTGATTGGCGGCTTTATCGGAAGCCTGTTTCCCTCCACTTGGCTGAACTACGGGCAGTCCTTCGGTCTGTCGCAGCCTATGGTGCTGGATTTGGGTATTTTAAGCGTTACCTTCGGCTTGTCGATTAAGATCACGATAGCAAGCATTCTGGGAATCGCTCTGGCGATTATCATATACCGCATGATCTGACCGTCCTTTTGGAGAGAAGCTGTCGGGAAAGAGACTGCATGAAAACAGCAAAGTGTGAGAACAATGAGTATTACAGGCAGCAAAATCTTCCATTTGAGAAGTTTGCCGCCTTCGGAAGCGAGAGCCTGACAGACTCTGAGCTTCTGGCGATTCTCCTTCGGACGGGGACGAAAGGCGTCAGTGCGAGGGAGCTTGGCGAACGGGTGTTATCCGAGACAGCCAGATACGGAAACGGTCTTTTGGGTCTGTATCACATATCCGTGAAGGATTTGCAAAAGATTGAGGGAATCGGCGGGGTAAAGGCGGTTCAGCTGAAAGCGATTGCCGAGTTTGCAAAAAGAATGGCAAGGGCGAAGGCGAAGAGCACGCTTTCCTTCCACGAACCCTATTCGGTTGCAGATTACTACATGGAGCGGTTCCGCCATGAGAGCGTGGAACACATCCTGCTTCTGCTTTTGGATTCGGGATACCATCTGATTGGAGAGGAGATACTCTCCAAGGGTACGGTTAACGCTTCCCTTCTGTCACCCAGAGAAGTGTTTACACATGCTTTCCGAAACGGCGCGGCGGGAATTATGCTTCTGCATAACCATCCGGGCGGAAATCCTGTTCCGAGCGAGAACGACCTTCTGGTCACGGAGCGCATCGGGCGGACGGGGGAACTGACGGATATTCCGCTGATTGACCATATTATTCTGGGGGACAACAATTATTTCAGCTTTCGGGAAAGTAAACTACTTACGGATAACGCGCAAAGCGAATAAAAGTTCTAACGTAAAAAGAAAGGGGTACATTTACCTTGGCAAACAACGCATTTGGGATTGACCTGGGCACCAGCAACATCAAAATCTATAATCGCGCGGACGACGACGTCTTTGTAGAAAAAAACATGATAGCCATCGAGAATAAAAGGACGCTCTTCGCATACGGCGACGCGGCGTTCGAGATGTACGAGAAGGCGCCAAGCAATATCAGCATCACTTATCCGTTAAGCAACGGCGTGATTGCGGATATTCAGAATATGGAGACGCTTGTCAAGTATTTCTTGAACGGCATGATGAGAAATAACGTGCGTCCCGCTGACTACTACATCGCCGTTCCATGGGATGTGACGGAGGTGGAGAAGCGCGCCTTTAAGGACCTGATCAAAGAATCCAACGTGAAGGCGAGAAAGGTCATGGTGGTAGATAAGGCTGTAGCGGACGGTCTCGGGCTTGGCATCGACGTGAAAAATTCGCAGGGTGTCCTCGTGGTCAACGTAGGCTTTGATACGACGGAAATCTCCATTCTTTCGCTGGGTGGCATTGTCCTAAGCCGTCTGATTAAAGTGGGCGGACGCAAATTCGACGAGGCGATCAAGGCGGCGGTGCGCCGTGAGTACAGCCTGATCATCGGCGGAAAGACGGCGGAGATTGTGAAAATTTCCCTTCTGGAGCTGGAGCAGGAGAGAGAGGGCGCCGTGGTCTACGGCAGGGATATCGTGACCGGACTCCCCGTGGAGAGAGAAATCCCCACCGCTCTTGTGGACGAGTGCCTGATTGAGCATTTTAATTCGATCATCGATAACATCAAGGTGATTCTGGAGCGTACGCCGCCGGAGTTAGCGGCTGATATCTACCGCCACGGCATTTACCTGACGGGCGGCGCTTCTCAGGTGAGCAAGCTGGCGCAGCTGATGAGCAAGGGCACGGGTCTGCAGGTGAACGTCTCCGAAAATCCGGTGACCAGTGTGGCGCTCGGACTTGGAAAGATCATCAAGGAAGAAAATTATAAATCGGTTGCTTACGCGATAGAAGGAATGAGTAAATGAGTCCAATCGTCAAAAGAAAAGGAGAGAAATTTACGTTACCCGGTAAATATCTCCTTTTTATTTTAACAATTCTCTGCACAGCAATGGTTTTGCTGACCTTTAACACAAAAGTGTTTAGCGGACCGTTGTCTGCCGTTGCGGGGTATATCGTGGTTCCCTTTGAGGAAGGAATCAGCGTGGTGGGAAGCTGGCTTTCCGGACGCTCGGAGGAGCTGGTGCAGATTAGGGAGCTTCTCGCCCAGAATGAGCAGTTAAAACAGCAGGTGGATGAGCTGACCATGGAGAATACGAGACTCCAGCAGGATCGCTATGAGCTGACGAACCTGCGGGAGCTTTACAGTCTTGACGCCCAGTATGACGAGTACGAGATGACGGGCGCGCGCATTATTGCCAGAGATTCCGGCAACTGGTTTTACTCCTTTGTCATCAATAAAGGTGCTAGCGACGGCATTGCCGTTGACATGAACGTGATGGCGGGGAGCGGTCTTGTAGGACGCGTGGTGGATGTTGGTCCCAATTGGGCGAAGGTGAAGTCCATCATTGCGGACGACTCCAACGTGAGTGCCATGGTGCTAGCCAGCGCGGACCGCATGGTCGTCTCCGGGAACCTGAAGCTTTACGCATCGGGTGTTATTGAATTTGGGCAGCTTGTGGACAGCGATGATGTGGTGGTGGAGGGGGATAAGGTGGTTACCTCCGATATCAGTGACAAGTATCTGCCGGGCATTCTGATCGGCTATATCAACACGATTAATCAGGATGCGAACAATCTGACGAAGTCCGGATACATAACCCCTGCCGTTGACTTTGAGCATTTGGAAGAGGTTTTGGTGATCCGGCAGTTGAAACAGACCCCTCCCGACTAGGAGAAATTGTGATGAAGCGTGGCATTATTACCGCATTAATGATTTTCATATGCTTTCTGTTACAGTGTACGGTATTCCGCGCGCTGGCTTTCGGGGGGATTGTGCCCAATCTGCTGATTGTGCTGACGGCTTCCTTCGGCTTTATGCGGGGGGAGAAAACAGGGCTTTTGATCGGCTTTTTCTGCGGGCTGCTGGTGGATATCTTTTTCGCCAGTGTGATTGGGTTTTACGCGCTTTTATACATGTATATCGGGTATATGAACGGGAAGTTCGCGCAGATTTTTTATCCGCAGGACATTAAGCTGCCTGTGGCGCTGATTTTGTGCAGCGATTTTTTGTATGGTATCGGGTGTTATGTTATTTTATTCCTGCTGCGGGGGCGCTTTGAATTTACATATTATCTTCTGCACATTATTTTACCGGAAATTGTGTACACCATTGCGGTTACTTTGCTTTTATACCCGCTCATTCTCTGGATCAACACAGGGCTTGAGCGCAGCGAACTGAGGAGCGGAAAGAAGTTTGTTTGAGGAACTCTTAGAGCATTTTAAAGAAAATTTTTTGAATATGGTTACCTCCCGGCTTCTCGTGCTGCTGCTTGTGATAGTCGGAATGGGCGGATATCTGGTTTACTGGATCTTTCAGCTCCAGATTGTGAACGGGGAGCAGTATTACAATGACTTTCAGCTAAAGATTAAGAAGGAGAGGACGCTTCCCGCCACCAGAGGCAATATTTTGGACAGGGACGGGAATCTGCTTGCCTACAATGAGCTGGCGTACTCCGTCACCATCGAGGACGTGTACGAGTCGGGACGGGGAAAAAATGCGAAGCTGAACGATACCATCCGCAGACTGATTGCCATGATTGAAGAAAACGGCGACCATGTGATCAGCGATTTCCACATCGAGGTCAACAAGAGCGGACAGTATGTGTACAACGTGGAGGGCACGCAGCTTCTGCGGTTTCTGGCGGACATTTACGGCTACGCGTCCATAGACGATCTGAAGGAGCGGGAGAAAGCCGCCGCCCCCGAGGATGTGGTGAAATACTTGTGCGGGACAAGCCGGTACGGTATCGGCGATTATACGGATGATGAGGATTCGGACAGCTTTGTGGAAGGGCTTGGCTTTTCTAGGGAAGAAGTGGTAAAGATCATTACCATCCGCTACGCTATGAGCGCCAACAGCTACCAGAGATATATCGCTACCACGGTGGCGGAAAACGTTTCACAGGAGACGGTGGCGGTCATTATGGAGAATGCGGACAGTCTGGACGGCGTGGCGATCGCCGAGGGGACGATTCGCAAATACAATGAGAGCATCTACTACGCGCAGGTCATCGGTTACACGGGACGAGTGGCGCAGGAAGAGCTGCAGGCGCTGCAGGCGCAGGACCCTTCCTATGATTTGAATGATACCGTAGGCAAATCCGGGATTGAAGCCTCTATGGAGATGGAATTGCAGGGCAAAAAGGGATCCGAAACCGTGTATGTGGATAATATGGGTAAAGTGGTGGAGACCAGCGACCGGGTGGAGCCTGCAGCGGGCAACGATATCGTGCTGACGCTGGATACCGGGCTGCAGAAGGCGTGCTATCATATTCTGGAATCCAAACTTGCCGCGATTCTTCTGAACAAGATTGAAAATATCAAGGAGTATACGCCGCCGGAGGGGGGCAGCGGCGGGAATATTCCCATTCCCATCTACGACGTGTACTATGCCTGCATTAACAATAATGTAATCGACACCACACACTTTACGTCGGAGTATGCGGGTGATACGGAAAAAGCCGTGCAGGAGGCTTATCTGGACAAAAAGGCACGGGTTTTCGCTACGCTCGAGGACGAGCTGACGGAGAGCTGTACACCCTACGAGGCGCTGACGGAGGAATATCAGGTATATGAAAGCTATGTGGCGGCGGCGTTGTATGAACGGGATATTCTGATGGAGGATGTGGTGGACAAAAACGACGCCACTTACATTGCCTGGACAAAGGATGAGGTCATCAGCTTAAACGAGTATCTGAATTATGCCATCGCGCAGAACTGGATCAATGTCTCCAAGCTGGATATTGACTCGCGCTATTCCGATTCGGTGGAGATTTACAATAAGATTCTCGAATATATTTTCGAAGTGCTTGACAAAGACCTGGACTTTGATAAAAGGATTTACCGTTATATGATTTTAAACGACGAGATTACCGGGCGGCAAATCTGTGAGCTCTTGATGGAGCAGTATGTGGTGGAACCGACGGAGGAGGAAATCGCACAGTTTCGTGCTGGGGCGGTGACGCCTTATGCATTCATGCGAAACCGCATCGAGCAGCTCGACCTGACGCCGGCGCAGCTGGCACTTGATCCTTACTCCGGCTCCATCGTCGTCACGGATGTTAATACTGGGGATGTGCTTGCCATCGCCACTTATCCGAGCTATGATAATAACCGGATGGCGAACGGCGTGGACGCGGCATATTTCGCGAGCCTGAGAAACGATTTGTCAAGCCCCATGTTAAATTACGCGACCCAGCAGCGGACCGCGCCCGGTTCCACCTTTAAGCCGGTGTCAGCCACGGCAGGGCTTCTGGAGGGTGTCATTACCCTGACAGATACCATCACCTGTGTGGGTATCTTTGACAAAATCACCCAGCCGCCCAAATGTCATATTTATCCCGGCGCGCACGGCGCCTTAAATATGACTGGGGGCTTACGCTATTCCTGCAACTATTTCTTTTACGAGGTTGGTTACCGTCTGGGGACGGTGGGAGATACCTACAATGACAGCGTGGGCCTGAATAAGCTTGCTAAGTACGCGGATATGTATGGGCTTTCGGAAACCTCCGGCATTGAGATCGAGGAGTATGCGCCGGGTGTATCCGATTTGGACGCAGTCCGTTCTGCCATCGGTCATGGTACGAACAACTACACCACGGCAGGGCTTGCGCGATATGTTACAACCGTTGCAAACAGCGGAACATGTTATAATCTAACTCTGGTAGATAAGGTGGAAGACCAGAACGGCGGCACGATTCGCGATAACGCTGCCGCGGTCAGAAACCGGATCGACATGGATCCGGCGTACTGGAACGCCATTCATCTGGGAATGCGCCAGGTGGTGGAGAATAAGGCGTATTTTGCGGATTTGGATGTGAATGTGGCAGGAAAGACCGGTACGGCACAGGAGAGCAAGAACCGTCCAAACCACGCGCTCTTTATCAGCTACGCGCCCTATGAGTCGCCGGAAATATCGGTGACGGTGCGTGTGGCGAATGGCTATACATCCGACTATGCGGCGCAGATTGCCAAGGATGTGTATGAGTATCATTACGGGCTGAAGGATGAAGATGAAATCATTACCGGTATGGCAGGTAGTCTGGAGGGCGGCGCGATCAACGCCGATTAAATGCCAGATGATATAAAGATTGAGGTGTGAATATGAAAAATGCAGTAATTATCAAGAGTTTTCCAAACGGGCTTTCCATCTTTTTAGACAGCGAGCTTCCTTTTTCGCAGCTTCTTAATGAGATAGCCATGAAATTCAGCGAGTCCGCCAATTTCTTTAAGGATGCCAGCATGGTACTCTCCTTTGAAGGCAGGGTGCTTTCCGATCAGGAGGAGCGTCAGATCGTGGATGTGATATCAGCCAATTCCCGTTTGAAGATTGTCTGTATTATGGGGAAAGATGAGGAGACGGAACGGAACTTTGTCAAGGCGCTGCAGCAGCTTTCTTTCCATCAGGAGGTGATGGAGAACGCAGGGCAGTTCTATAAGGGAACCTTAAAGGACGGACAGATTCTGGAGACGGAAAACAGCATCATTGTGCTGGGGGACGTCTATCCGGGCGCCTGTATCATATCCAGCAAGGATATCGTGGTACTGGGCGGTCTTTTCGGACAGGCTTACGCCGGAGGCAACGGCGAGGACGGGCATTTTGTGGTGGCGCTTGAAATGTCGCCGGAGAAATTAAAAATCGGCGATTTCAAATATAAAACTTCAGAGAAACAGAGCAAATGGTCGATCAAACCGAAGATCCAGCCGAAAATTGCTTATGTGAACGACGCCAGAGTAATCATTGAGCCGATTACCAAAGAATTACTGAATGATCTTCCATTTTAGAGATCAATCAGTGGACGATAACAATTCATCAATGGAGGACTTGCTATGAGTGAAGTGATTGTCGTCACGTCAGGGAAAGGCGGGGTGGGAAAGACCACCACCTCTGCAAACGTCGGAACAGGTCTTGCCGCCATGGGAAAAAAGGTGATCCTCATTGACACGGACATCGGTCTTAGGAACCTCGATGTCGTGATGGGGCTGGAGAACCGGATTGTATACAATCTGGTGGATGTGGTGGAGGGAAACTGCCGCATCAAGCAGGCGATCATACGGGACAAGCGTTACCCGACCCTGTTTCTTCTGCCATCGGCGCAGACAAAGGATAAAAGCGCGGTGAATCCCTCCCAGATGGTGCGTATGATAAGCCATCTGCGGGATCAGTTTGACTATATCATTCTGGACTGCCCGGCAGGGATTGAACAGGGGTTTCAGAACGCCATCGCGGGCGCGGACAGGGCGCTGGTGGTGACGACTCCGGAGGTTTCTGCAATCCGGGATGCAGACAGGATCATCGGTCTTCTGGAAGCAAACGAAATACATAGGATGGATCTGATCATCAATCGAATCAGACAGGATATGATAAAAAGAGGCGATATGATGTCCTCGGAGGATGTGGTGGATATTTTATCGCTGCCTCTGATCGGAAGGGTGCCGGATGATGAAAACGTGGTGATAGCCACGAATCAGGGAGAACCGCTTGTGGGAAGCAATACGCTGGCGGGGAAGGCATACCAGAATATCTGTTACCGGCTCATAGGCGAGGAGGTTCCTTTCATGGATTTTGACAAGGGTGTCTCGTTCTGGACGAGAGTGACAGGTATTTTCCATAAAGGTTAGGGGGGATTGTTGTGTTTAAAAATTTGTTAAAGCGGAAAAGCTCGAGACAAATAGCCAAAGACCGGCTGAAGATACTGCTTATCTCCGACAGGGTCAACTGCTCGCAGGAGATGATGGAGATGATTAAAAACGATATCGCGAAGGTGATATCCAAGTACATGAAGATAGACGCTGAGAGCATGGAGATACAGATTACCCAGACAAGCGGTAAGGGTCATGGAATTAAAAATCCCACGCTCTACGCGAATATACCGATTTTAGATCTTAAACAATGAGGATAAAGAATGCTGAAACATTACCACATCAGGGACTATGATTTTAAATTGATTGTTTTGGTGGTGGCGCTCACGGCGGTGGGCGTGTTTGCCATCGGCAGCGCGAAGGAATCCCTGCAGTCCAGACAGCTTGCAGGGGCGGTTTTCGGCTTTTTTCTGATGCTGGTTTTGTCCCTGTTTGATTATTCGGTTATTCTCAAGTTTTATTGGATCATGTATGCGGCGAATCTGGTTCTTTTATGGCTGGTGCGGGTTGCCGGCGTGGAGGTGGCGGGCGCCCAGCGGTGGCTGAATCTTTTCGGCATCCAGTTCCAGCCCTCGGAGACGGCTAAGATTCTGTTGATTTTATTCTTTGCACAGTTTATCATGAAACATAAGGAGGAGATGGGGACCTTCCGGATTGTCGCAAGCTGTGTGGCGTTGTTTGTACCCTCTATTATTCTGATTCTCAGCCAGCCGGATCTGTCCACCAGCATTATGGTGGTGATTCTGTTCTGCGTGGTGATGTTTGTGGGCGGTGTGAGCTGGAAATATGTGGTTCTGGCGATTTCCGTGGCGGTACCTGCCTTTATCATCGCGTTGACGCTGATTCTGCAGCCGGAGCAGGAGATTATCAATGATTTCCAGCAGAGACGTATTCTGGCATGGCTTTATCCGGATGAATACGCGGATACGGAGGCTTACCAGCAGACCAATTCCATGATGGCGATCGGTTCCGGGATGCTTTACGGCAAGGGCTACAATACCAATGAAATCAGTTCCGTAAAGAACGGTAATTTCATTGCGGAGGTGGAAACAGACTTTATTTACGCGGTAATCGGTGAAGAATTTGGCTTTGTCGGCGGCTGTGTGGTAATTGTGTTATTGATTTTCATCTCATTTGAATGTATTATGGTAGCTAGGAAGGCAAAAGATCTGGCGGGTACGATTATCGCGGCGGGGGTTGCGGCGTTAGTCGGCTTTCAGGGGATGCTTAACATTGCGGTGGCTACCGGTGCAAGCCCGAATACTGGGATTCCGCTTCCGTTTGTCAGTTATGGATTGACTTCAGTGGTCAGTCTCTATATCGGAATTGGGTTTGTGCTGAATATAAGGCTGCAATGTAAAAACGACAGGGGTGTTAGCAAATGAATATCGCGTTGATCGCACATGATGCAAAGAAAAAACTGATGCAGAATTTCTGCATCGCTTATCGGGGGATTTTGAGTAAGAACGAGCTGTATGCCACGGGGACGACGGGGAGGCTGATCGAGGAAGTAACGAATCTGACCATCCACAAGTATCTTGCGGGGCATTTGGGAGGCGCACAGCAGATCGGGGCGCAGATTGAGCATAATCAGATTGACCTGGTGATTTTCCTGCGCGATCCGCTTTATCCGAAATCCCACGAGCCGGACGTCAACAATGTAGTTATGCTCTGTGACAGGCACAATATTCCGCTTGCCACGAATCTGGCGTCCGCGGAGCTTTTGATTAAATCGCTTGACAGAGGAGACATGGAGTGGCGTGAGATGTACAAATGACAAATCGAGCATAGCTCGATTGCGAGGACTGGCTTCGCCAGCCTCGGCGAATAACGAAAGCTTAAGTATTGCTCGATTGCGAGATTTGCCTTCGGCAAACTCGGCTTCAAAATGTAGACGGTTGTGCGCATTATTGATTGCGGCGGCTCTCGCCCTGACGGGGTGCGGGAGCGCGAAGTATGACATGCCTTACGAAGAGCAGGGGAGTGTCAGCAGCTATCAGCTGATCAATATTGCGAACCGGGAGACGATCGAGCCCTTTGCCAAGGATTTGTGCGTGACGGCGGGCGATGTGACGGCAGGCGGTCCGGATTTGCAGCAGGTAGGAGCGGCGGCGCTCTTTGACACGAAGGACTTAGAGACGCTGTATGCGAAAAACGCGCATAACCAGATGAATCCGGCCAGCCTGACGAAGGTGATGACCGCGCTTGTGGCTTTGAAATACGGGTCGCCGGACGATATCTACACAGCATCGGAGAATGTGCTGATCACGGAATCCGGCGCTGTTTTGTGCGGCATAAAACCGGGCGACCGGATGACGTTAGACCAGGCGGTACATGCGCTGCTCATCGCTTCCGGCAATGATGTCGCCGTTTTGATTGCGGAAGGGGTTTCCGCTTCCGTGAACGGCACTTCCGGTTCCGTGGAGGAATTTGTGGAGCTTATGAATCAGGAAGCGCAGGAAATCGGGGCGACGAACTGTCATTTTATGAATCCCAACGGTTTGACGCAGGAGGGGCATTATGTGACGGCTTATGACCTCTACCTGATTTTTCAGGAAGCCTTGAAGTACGAGCTCTTTAACCAGATTATCCAGATGACTTCCTACAGCACCGTCTATACGGCGGCGGACGGTTCCGAAAAGACGCTTGAGATAGAAAACTCGAATCTTTTTCTGCGGGGGACTTATGATGCGCCCGCGAATGTGACCGTAGTGGGTGGAAAAACAGGCACGACCAATGCGGCGGGGCATTGTCTGGTTCTGCTTGTGAGAAGCAGCAGCGGAACACCTTATATCTCTGTGATTTTAAAGGATGAATCGCGGGAAGGGCTGTATGGGGATATGGGTGCGCTGCTTGGAATCATCAAATAAGGTAGTTGTTTTTTCAGGGGAGTTCCTGTATAATTAACAGTAAGCTTATACAAGTTCTTGTATGGAGCGGTCAGGGCAGTGAAAATAATATACGCTAGGAGGGTTATCGACATGGTTCAGTTTATTGTAGGAAGGGAAGGAAAAGGAAAGACCAAGCATTTATTAGATAAAGTAAACGCGGAGATTAAGGATGCACAGGGCAATGTCGTGTATCTGGACAAGAGCACGAAGCATATGTTTGAGCTGAACAACAAAATCAGGCTCATTGACGTGCCGGAGTATCTGGTAACGGACAGCGACGAATTTATCGGTTTTATCTGCGGTATTATTTCGCAGGATCACGATTTGCAGAAAATGTACTTTGACAGCTTTTTAAAGATTGCCTGTGTGGAGGCGGACGAGCTGGAGAAGATTATCGAAAAGATTGAGAAAATCAGCGAGAAGTTCCATGTGGATTTTGTAATCAGCGTGTCCCGCGATGAGAGCGAGCTTCCCGAAAATATGCGTAAAAACGTTATTATTTCCCTCTGATAGATACATAGTCAATAGAAAAAAACGATATAAAACCTCGGAGGAGTCTTCCGGGGTTTTAATCATGTGGAGAGCATCCAGTGGCAGATAATCGAAACAATAAGATAGCTAAATACAGAAGACCCATCAATCTGAACATCGGCATGGTTGTTTTTGCTGTAATTCTCGTCTATGTGGTGATTTGCGTGTTCATGTACTTTCGCACGGATCATATTGTGCGCTACAGCGTGCAGGAAGGTTCCCTTACCTCAAACAGCATCTACAAAGGAATCGCTCTCAGAAAAGAGCAGATTGTGACCGGACAGGACGCCGGTTATGTGAATTATTTCGCGAGAGAGGGCGAGCGCACGGCGGTGGGCGACCTCGTATATACGGTGGATGAGACGGGAAGGCTGTCCGATTACATCAAAGCGGGGGCAAACGGGGAAAATTCTCTTTCCGACAGTGATTTGTCAGAGCTCAAGGCGGATATCACCGCCTTTATGCACGGGTTTGACAGAAAGCGCTTCGACGAGGTCTATAACTTCCGGCACAGTATGGAGAGTATGGCGGTGAAGCTGGCAAACTATAACATTCTGGAAAACGCGGACGCCTTAAACGACGCTTCGGGTACGGTGCTGATCAACTATCGCTATGCGGCGAAAAGCGGTATCGTGATTTATTCAACGGACGGCTACGAGGATTTGAAACTGGAGGATATGACGTCGGAGCTGTTTGATGAGGAAAGCTATGAGCGCAAGTATCTGGTGAACAACGGGCTGATTGCTGCGGGAGAGCCGGTTTATAAGCTGGCGACGTCGGAGGATTGGTCTATCGTGATTCCGGTGGAAAAGGCGCTGGCGGACCAGCTTTTGGAAAAGGAGTATGTGGAGGTACGGTTTTTAAAAAATCAGTATACGGCATGGGGAGAGGTCGCGGTTTACACAAACGAAGCAGGGGAGACCTTTGCGTCCCTCACCTTTAACAATTCCATGATTACGTTCTGTACGGACCGTTTTATTGATATCGAGCTTCTTTTAGAGGAAGAAAAAGGACTGAAAATACCGAACTCCGCTATCGTGCAGAAGGAATTTTTCATCGTGCCGAAGGCTTACGTGACGAGAGGCGGCAATAATGGCGGAGACGGCGTGCTGTTAGAAACCTACAACGAAGAGGGCGAGGCGACCACGCAGTTTGTGGAGACGGAGATTTACGAGGAGACGGAGACGGACTATTATCTGGACAACTCCACACTCCGGGCGGGAAACTATATCGTTATGCCCGAGACAGGGGAAAAGTACGCCGTCAGCAAAACCGGTTCTTTGCAGGGCGTTTATAATATCAATAAAGGCTATGCGGATTTCAAGCAGATCAGTATTTTGTACGAAAACGAAGAGTATTCCGTAGTAAAGTCCAACACGACCTATGGACTCAGCGTATACGACTATATCGTGCTGAATGCGGATATGGTGAAGGATAATGAATTTATCTATGAATAGGAGCAAATATGGACATAAAGGAAAATCTTGACATAGTCAGAAAAAATATCGAGACCGCCTGCGCGGTGTGCGGACGGGGGACGGACGAGGTAAAGCTGATTGCGGTGAGCAAGACGAAGCCGGTTTCCGCTCTGGAAGAAGCGTATGCCGACGGCTGCCGTGATTTCGGGGAAAACAAGGTGCAGGAGCTGGTGCATAAGTATGAGGTCATGCCGAAGGATATCCGCTGGCATATGATCGGGCATCTGCAGCGCAATAAGGTGAAATATATCGTGGATAAGGTCTATCTGATTCACAGCGTGGATTCGCTGCGTCTGGCGCAGGAGATTGAGAAGGAAGCGGAGAAAAGAGATGTATGCGTCAATATTCTCGTGGAAGTGAACGTGGCGGGGGAGGAGAGCAAGTTCGGTACTGCATCGGAGGAAACGCTTTCTCTGGTAGAGAAAATAGCGAAATTACCCCATATCAGGGTCAAAGGATTGATGACCATAGCCCCTTATGTAGTGGATGCGGAAGAAAACAGACGATATTTTGCAAAATTAAAGCAAATTTATGTTGACATAATACATAAAAACATTGATAATGTTTTTATGGAGGAACTTTCAATGGGTATGACCGGGGACTACGAAGTCGCGATAACAGAGGGCGCGACCTACATCAGAGTCGGAACGGGCATTTTTGGAGAAAGAGAATACGCGGTAATTTAGTATACATAAAGATGTGAAGCATTTCGAGTCTGCTTATACGGAAAAGTAATTAAGTAAATGGAGGATTTTACAGATGGGTGTTATGGACAAGTTTATCAGCGCCATGAAATTGAGCGAGGACGAGGACGACGGATACTATGATGATGATTTCTATGATGATGAGCCGGAACCGATGCGCAAACCCGTATCAGGAAAGGATGCGGACAATGCGGAGGATGATAAAGTCAGAAAGATGACCCCGAAGGTAACGCCGCTTCGGCAGACAAAAAAGGTTGGCTCCGGCATGGAGGTCTGTGTGATTAAGCCGACGACGGTGGAAGATGCGAGGGAGATTACAGAGACGCTTTTAGCGAACAGGACGGTAGTCTTAAATCTGGAGGGGCTGGATGTGGATATCGCCCAGCGGATTATCGATTTTACATCGGGATCCTGTTTCGCGATTTCGGGTAATCTGCAAAAGATTTCTCATTATATTTTTATCATTACGCCGGCAAGCGTGGATATCTCCGGAGACTTCCAGGATATCCTGTCAGGTTCCTTCGATGTGCCGATAGACAAAAGGTATTAAAAGAAATCGAGTGCATAACGCACTCGATTTTTTATGAGAGGAGAAAAATACGATGGCGAACCGAATGACGATCAACTACGAAAAAAAGCCCTGCTACGACATTGTTTTTGCAGAGGATTTCAGTCTGCTGGCGGAGGAGCTTACGGATTTAGGCGCTGCAGAGCGCAGGCTTGCCGTAATCTGCGACAGCAATACAGAAAAACTGTTTGGTGGAGAAATTAGGGAAATCCTTGAAAAATGCTGTAAAAAGGTGATTCTGCACACTTTCCCCGCCGGGGAGGCAAACAAGACACTGGACACGGTAAAGGAAATTTACAAGATATTGATTGAGGAAAAATTTGACAGGAAGGATCTGCTTGTGGCGCTGGGCGGCGGCGTGGTTGGGGATATCACCGGTTATGCGGCTGCAACATATCTGCGGGGCATTGATTTCATCCAGATTCCTACCACACTGATTGCACAGTCGGACAGCAGCATCGGCGGAAAGACAGGTGTCGATTTCGACGGTTACAAAAATATGGTGGGCGCGTTTTACATGCCGAAGCTTGTCTATATGAATGTGGGAACGCTGAAAAAACTGGATGACAGACAATTCTACGCGGGCTTTGCCGAGGTGATGAAGCATGGACTGATCAAGGACGCGGCATTTTACGAGTGGCTGCTCGACCATATGTATGAGATACACGACAGAGACACACAAGTGCTTCTGGAAATGGTAATGAAAAGCTGCAGCGTGAAAAAACTCGTGGTGGAGAAAGACCCGAAGGAGCAGGGAGAGCGTGCACTTCTCAATTTCGGGCACACCATTGGACACGCCATTGAGAAGGAAAAAAATTTCGAGATGGTGCACGGGGAATGTATCGCCCTCGGTATGGTGGCGGCGGCTTATATTTCATGGAAGCGTGAAAATCTTTCCATGGAGGAGTATTATGAGGTGCGGGATATGTTCGTGCCCTTTAACCTGCCAATCAGCGTTGAGGACATCGAGCCAGAGGAGATTCTTGCATTGACCAAGTCGGACAAAAAAATGGAAGCGGGTCAGGTTAAATTTGTGCTCTTAAAAAAGGTGGGAAAGGCTGTGGTTGACAGAAGCGTTACGGACGAGGAGATTCTGGCGGCGGTGCGGGAAATCCTGTTTTCTGATGAGGATGCGAAACAATGAGTCTGAAAAAGAAATTTTTTCTGTTTCTGGATTTACTTATGATTGCCGGGCTGATTGCACTTGATCAATATACGAAGCAGTGGGCAAAGATTTATTTGAAGGACAAGCCGGCATACAGCCTCATTAACGGCATTCTGGAGCTGAATTATTTGGAAAATCAGGGGGCGGCATTCGGGATGTTCCCGAACCAGAAAGTGTTTTTTGTTTTTGTGGCGATAGTGATTTTGTTTGTGGTGGGCTATGTTCTTTGGAAGGTGCCAGACCAGAAGAAGTATACGATCCTGCACTTTTTGTTCAGCCTGATTGTAGCAGGCTCTATCGGCAATATGATTGACCGGGTACGCTACGACTATGTCGTTGATTTTATTTATATTGTACGACCCAATTTTCCGATTTTCAATGTGGCGGACGTGTATGCGACCGTCTCCGCCGTCGTCCTGCTTTTCCTGCTTTTGTTTATTTATAAGGAGAAGGATTTATATTTTATCAGCTTTAAACAGAAGCGTTACCGGGAGTTAAAATGAACAATTTTAAATATCAGATTGGGGTGGGGGAGGATGAGGAGCGGCTTGATAAATGGTTAAGCGCTGCGATTCCGACGCTTTCCCGCTCTTATATTCAGAAGTGCATCAAAGAGGGGCAGGTCATGGTAAACGACGCGCCCTGCAAGGCAAATTACCGGCTGCGGGTGGACGACGAGGTGGCGTTTCAGATTCCGGAGGCGGTGGAGCCTGCCGTGGAGGCGGAAGACATCCCGCTTTCCGTGCTCTATGAGGATGAGGATGTGCTGGTGGTGGATAAGCCGAAAGGGATGGTCGTGCATCCCGCGCCTGGGCATTACAGCGGTACACTGGTCAACGCGGTGCTGTATCACTGTAAGGGGCAGCTTTCCGGGATAAACGGTGTCCTGCGGCCGGGAATCGTGCACCGGATTGACAGGGACACGACGGGTTCCCTGATTGTCTGTAAGAACGACGCGGCGCACAAAAAAATCGCGGCACAGCTACAGGCGCATTCCCTGAACCGGAGCTATCGCGCTATCGTGCACGGTGTGCTGGAGAATGAGGAAGGCACGATATGCGCGCCGATTGGCAGGGACGAGAAGGACAGAAAGCGGATGGCGGTCAACGAGAAAAATGGAAAAGAGGCAGTCACCCACTATAAAGTGCTGGAACGCTTCCGGGATTACACCTATATCGAGTGCCGGCTTGAGACGGGGCGGACCCACCAGATTCGTGTACATATGACGTCCATTGGACATCCGCTCTTGGGAGATGCGGTTTACGGGGCGAGAAAGACACCTTTCCATCTGGAGGGGCAGACGCTTCATGCATATTGTCTGGGTTTTATGCATCCAACAAGCGGGGAATACGTGGAGGTAAAAGCGCCGATTCCGGCGTATTTTACGCGTTTGCTTACCATTTTGTAACGATAAATTATAAATAAACTATGAATAAATTATTAAAATATCTTGAAATAGCGGACGTAAAATGCTACTATAAAAGATGTGAATTTTGCTAAATTCTGAGGGATTATGAAACATACGAGACAGAACATCATAGATATTTTATTGAAGAGCTATGTGGCTTATTACAACATAACCGATTACGGAGACGAACGGGAACCGCTTCGGGCGCTGTGCGAGTACTATGAACATGCCGAGAAGTACATGGTTTCCAAAAAGGTTTCGCTCTGGTCGGCGGACAGTGAGGAGTTTATCTATCTTTTTGATGTACCGCGCCTCACTCTGGAGACTTTTGAGATTTGCAAAAAGACAGCTTACGAGGATGGCATGGAGCGGCTCCATATCGGCCCCGGTCATATGTATACGTATATCACCCCCATCATTGTCTGTGACACCTGTGATGAGGATGCCATAAAGGCGCTGAAAAAGTGTCACATTTACAAAAGTTTTCGATTTTCGCTTCACGGCTGGATGGACTTTCATGCGGCGGCGGTCATTGGGGATAGTGACCGGATTGAAAGCAACCGTGCCGGACGGACGACAGCGAAAATTTTGAAAAAAGTATTATATTCCAAAAAAAGAAAGGGAGAGTTTGTATGAATTCGTTATTACTGTTAATCATCTGTATTGCAATTCTCATTCTCGGCTACATATTCTACGGCGGATGGCTTTGCAAACAATGGGGTGTTGGCGACAGCAAGAAACCGACCCCTGCACATGAGATGGAAGACGGTGTGGACTATGTTCCCGCTAAGACGCCCGTGCTGATGGGTCACCACTTCTCATCTATCGCGGGAGCAGGACCGATTACCGGACCGATTGGCGCGGCTATGTTCGGCTGGGTTCCCGTTGTGCTCTGGATTCTGGTGGGTGGTATCTTCTTCGGCGGTGTCCATGACTTTGGTGCGCTTTTCGCATCCATCCGTCATAAAGGACAGTCCATCGGTGAGATTATTTCCACCAACATGAGCAAGAGAGCGAAGATGTTGTTTACCATCTTTGCTTACCTGACACTGATTCTTGTGGTTGCGGCATTCGCATCCATCGTGGCAACGACTTTCGGCGCGGTGGTGGACGAGGCTGGAGCTATTGATAGGGCAGCGTCCGCGACAAACGCATCTGTCGCTATGGTATCCCTGCTGTTTATCGTAATTGCTATTGTTTTTGGTTTCATGGTGTACCGCCGCAACGCATCCATGGCTGTTTCCACGATTCTCGGTGTGGTTGCCATCGCACTGTGCATGGTGATCGGTATGAATTTCCATCCGATTTACCTGACCACGAATACATGGATGATCATTGTAGGTATCTATATCGCTATCGCATCCGTGACGCCGGTATGGATTCTGCTGCAGCCCCGTGACTATTTGAGCTCCTTCCTGCTTTACGCAATGCTTGCGGTAGCTTTGGTAGGTGTGGTGATTTCCCACGCGGGCATGGGCGGCGCTGACGGTCTTGCTGCTTTCAACGGCTTTGCGGTTGACAACGGCAATGGTATGCAGTATCTGTTCCCTGTGCTCTTCACCACAGTTGCATGTGGTGCGATTTCCGGTTTCCACTCGCTGGTATCTTCCGGAACGACTTCCAAGCAGCTCGACAAGGAGACGGACGCGAAGCCCATCGCTTACGGCGGCATGCTCCTTGAGTGTGTGCTGGCGGTTATCACCGTATGCGCAATCAATTTTGCATACAAGAACGGCATCACCGCAGGCGCGACGGCAATCTTTGCGGGCGGTATTTCCCAGATGTACAGCGGTTTTGGTGAGGGTGCAGTTACAATCCTGAACACTCTGCTGGTGCTGACCTACTCCGCATTCTGCCTGACCTCTCTGGATACGGCGACCCGTCTGGCGCGCTTTATGTTCCAGGAGTTCTTCCTTGAGCCCGGTCAGACTGTGGACGATATCAAGGAAGGCTGGAAGAAGACGCTGGTGAATCCTTATGTGGCGACCATCATCACCGTAGTTCTCGGTATCGCGCTCGGCATGACCGGCTACTCCAAGATATGGGGTCTGTTCGGCGCGGCAAACCAGCTCCTTGCAGGTATCGGTCTGCTGGCAGTCGCCACCTGGCTTGGCAATGTAGGCAAGAACAACAAGATGTTCCTTGTGCCTATGGCATTTATGATTGTAGTGACCATCTGCTCCCTGTGTGTGACCGTTAAGAACCAGATTGGTATCATCTCCGCGGGCGGCGCAGACTGGGGTCCTTACGCACAGGCTGTTTTGGGCGTTCTGCTGATTGTGCTGGCTATCTTCCTTGTAATCGAGGGTATCCAGACGTTATCCAAGCAGAAGAAGAAAGCATAGCGTGAGAAGATAAAAAGATAAGATTTACGGGAGGGCATAAATTTATGCCCTCTTTTTCGTTTAGTAAATCACTCTATTATTTTTCCCTAAGCTGTGTTAGCGCTAAACTGTTGAATAAAAGAACATTTCGGCAAAATTACTGTTTTTTGGCATTTTTAACTTGACTTTATTGTGCAAATTATATATAATATATACATCAAAGCTACATTTCATGTTTCGGCAAAGTTTTGGGGAGCGCGACAGCAGGGGATGTAAGGACAGAAAGGGGATGTATATATGAATACGATTATTACTATTGGACGTCAATTCGGTTCCGGAGGTCGTGAAATCGGAAAAAAGGTAGCGGAGCATTTCGGAATCAAATTCTACGATAAAGATTTGTTGACGAGGGCGGCGAAGGAGAGCGGTTTCTGTGAGGAGATGATTCAGAGCCACGACGAGCGTCCCACCAATTCTTTCCTTTATAATCTGGTGATGGACACCTATTCCTTCGGCTATAATTCTTCTTCCTTTGTGGATATGCCCATCAGTCACAAGGTATTTCTGGCACAATTTGACACGATTAAGAAAATCGCCAGCGAGGGACCCTGCGTGATCGTGGGACGCTGCGCGGACTATGCGCTGCATGATTATCAGAACTGTCTGCATATCTTTATCCACGGGGACGAAAAGTGTAAGGCGCAGCGCATCATGGAGCGTTACGAAGATATCAACACCGAGCAGAAGGCGCTTGATATGATGAATAAGAAAGATAAGCAGAGACAGAGTTATTACAATTATTATTCCTCCAAGAAGTGGGGGCGTGTGGACAGCTACGACCTTTCCATCAACAGCAGCCGCCTCGGCATCGACGGGACAGTGAAGCTGATTGCGCAGTTTGTAGAAGATTTCGAGAATCGTTAACAAATCGAACCAGGGAGCGGATTTGACGACCGCTCCCTTCTTTATTGTCCCCGTTCCCGATAGTCCTCCGGGCTGTTGTATTTCGTCACATAGGTCTGGTAGCCTGTGTGTCTGTCGCGCAATTCTCTGCGGGTTTTGATCCGGTCAAAGGATGCATGATAATTCCGGACAGAATTTAACTGTTCCGTATGCTTCTTTCTCCGCCTTGCCGAATAGCGCATATAGAGAAAGATAAGTACTACAATAACAAGTGTAATGCCAACGACACGGTACATATTGTCCTCCTCTAACTTTTCCTGACGCCGCCGTCCTTGTCATTTGATTTAGGGCTGGCGTTTTTCACTTTTGCAGATGATTTTTTCTTGACAGGGGGCACGTATTCCGTAAATGCCATGGATTCCTCAATCCGTCCGACTGTCATATAGGGAGCAAGGTCCGTCGGCAGGCTTTTTTTGTGCAGGACCCTGTTTACAAGGGACTTAACGCCCGCATAGAACACCGCAAAAATCGGCACGCCAACAATCATGCCAAGGACGCCGAAAAGACCGCCGAAAATCGTAATCGAAAAGATAACCCAAAAACCGGAAAGCCCGGTGGAGTCGCCAAGAATCTTCGGACCGAGGATATTCCCGTCAAACTGCTGGATTACGATAATCAGGATGCCAAAATAAAGCGCCTGCTTAGGATCTACCATCAGCACAAGAAGGGCGCTGGGAATGCCGCCAATCCATGGACCGAAGAACGGAATCACATTGGTTACGCCGATGATCACGCTTACCAGAATGGCGTAAGGCGTGCCGATGATACTTGTGCACAAAAAGCAGATGATGCCAATGATAATGGAGTCTACGATCTTGCCGCCAAGGAAACCGATAAATGTGCTGTGGACAAAACGGAAGTTAGATACGATTTCATTGCCTGCTTCCCGGTCGAAAAGGGCGTAGACGATTTTTTTCGCCTGCCCGGCAAACTTCTCTTTGCTCCCCAGCAGATAGACGGAAATGATAAAGCCGATAACAAGGTTCCAGAGCGCCTTAAACACACCGAGTACGCCGAGCGAAACATTCTTTACGACTTCGTTGATATGCGGCAGGAGGTTGGTGTTCACATACTCCAGCATCTTCGCGGAATATTGATTAATCAGCGCGTTCACGGTTGTCTCTAAATCCGGATTGTTTTTCATCAAAGAGAGCGCCCAGTTCGAGAGATTGTTGACGTAAATAGGGAACTGGAAAATAATGCTCTGTATGCTGCGGATCACTTCCGGAAGAATCAGCGCAAAGAGCTCATATAATACCAGAAGAACAACCACCAGCGTAGCGAGGATAGAGCACGCACGCATCCGTTTTTTCACTTTCGGCGTCATTTCTATGCCGGCTTTTTTGTAAAGCGGCTTCATTAGTTTTTTCTCGATGGCATTTAAAATGGGCGTAAACAGGTAGGCAAGCACAAAGCCGTCGATAATCGGCATGGCGATGGTGATGAATTTATCAA
Organism: uncultured Lachnospiraceae bacterium; assembly: GCA_910587715.1. Classification (GTDB taxonomy): domain Bacteria; phylum Bacillota; class Clostridia; order Lachnospirales; family Lachnospiraceae; genus UBA3282. The sequence continues at coordinate 31,528 of CAJUMV010000032.1, forward strand.
GCCCGCCCATAAAGTTGGAGCGATGGAAAAGGATATAGTAGAAGAGAATCGCCCCCGCCAGTGATAAAAATCCGGTTATTCCCCAATATAAGTATTTTTTGTCAAATTTGAATTTCATATACAAAAACCTTTCTGTTACTATGTTAAATATGGAAAAAGCAAGATACATTTATTATAGCAATTTGAAGGTGGGGACACAAGTTACAATTGCGAAAAGAACAAATATTCTGTATAATGTAGAAGTCGCAAAGAAAAACAAGCGGCGCGAAGCGACATTTGTTTTTCTGCGACGATAACGAGCAAATGTCCGACGCAGGCGGACAGTAAGCGCGGAAGCGCGGATTTGCGAGTGAGGGTAGAAGTTGCAAAGAAAATAAGGGAAAATCATACATGAAATTACAGCAGGTATTAAGCCTTACGAGAAAGGCTGTGGACGATTATCATATGATTGAAACAGGGGACAAAATCGCTGTCGGTATTTCTGGCGGCAAGGACAGTCTGACCCTGCTCTATGCCCTGCAGGGGCTGCGTCGGTTTTATCCCGCCGCCTTTGAGTTGTGCGCGGTGACGGTGGATTTAGGCTTCGGTAATCTGGATTTATCGGAAATCGAGAAGCTGTGCCGGAAACTGGACGTGCCCTATCATATCATAAAAACCGATATCGGCAAAATCATCTTTGAGGACAGAAAGGAATCCAATCCCTGCTCCCTCTGCGCGAAAATGCGCAAGGGCGCATTAAACGACGCCATGAAGACGCTTGGCTGCAATAAGGTGGCATATGCGCACCACAAGGACGACGTGGTGGAAACCATGATGATGTCGCTTATCTATGAGGGCAGGTTTCACACCTTCCGTCCGGTGACGTATCTAGACCGCACGGAAATCACGGTAATCCGCCCGCTGATTTATATGAACGAAGCGGACGTTATCGGCTTTGTACGAAAAAACGAGGTTCCCGTGGTCAAGAGCCCTTGTCCGGCGGACGGGCATACGAAGCGGGAGACCGTGAAAAATTTGGTGCAAAAAATCAATCTGGAAGCGCCGGGCGTGAAGGAGCGCATGTTTACGGCGATATTAGGCGGAAAAATCGACGGGTGGGAGAAATGCCTAAACAGAGATGTAAAGGGAAATGAGGATAAAGATGGCAGGTAAAAATCGAACTTACCATGAAAAAAGGGAAACGGAATATGTGCTGCAGCTTCGGGGGCTGTTAGAAGACCTGCCGCCTTACGCGCGGGATTATTTCCGGGCAATCGAGCAGAAGTCCAGCGCAAAAACGAGGATTTCCTATGCCTATGATTTCCAGGTATTTCTGCGTTTTCTGATCGAGAAAAACCCGGCTTTAAAGAATAAAACCATGCGGGATATCACGTTTGACGACCTGAATGCGCTGACCGCGCTCGATATTGAGGAATATCAGGAATATTTGAAATATTATGAATCGGAAAACGGAGAGCAGAAAAACGGGGCGAACAGCATTGCACGGAAAATGTCGTCGCTGCGCAGCATGTTTGACTATTTCTTTAAGAAGGAGCTGCTTGCCAAGAACGTGGCGATGCAGGTGGATATGCCAAAGATTCACGAAAAAGCGATTATTCATCTGGAGCCCGACGAGGTGGCTATTTTCCTCGACAGTCTGGATACCTATGAAAAAGAACTTACGGGCAAAAAAAAGGACTTTTTCCTAAAGACAAAGGTGCGGGATATCGCCATCGTCACCCTGTTTCTCGGCACCGGTATCCGGGTTTCGGAGTGCGTGGGGCTGGATGTAAACGATGTGAATTTCCGTGAAAACAGCATCCGTATTATCCGCAAGGGCGGCAACGAGGCGGTGCTTTATTTCGGGGAAGAGGTGGAGAAAGCGCTGCTGGCTTATATTGAGGGTCCCCGCGTTCAAATAGCCGCACAGGCGCTTCCCGGGGAAGAAAACGCGCTGTTTTTCTCCCTGCAGAAAAAGCGGATCAGCGTACATGCGGTCGAGAATCTGGTGGAGAAGTATGCGAGAGAGTTTGTGCCCCAGAAAAAAATCACGCCCCATAAGCTGCGTTCCACGTTCGGCACATCCCTCTATCAGGAAACAGAGGATATTTACCTGGTGGCGGACGTGCTCGGACACTCAGATGTGGGAACGACGAGAAAGCACTATGCGGCGATCAAGGATCAGAACCGGAGAAAAGCGGCGCGCACCATTAAATTGAGGGACAGTTGAGGGAAGGCAGATGGAACATTTTTTTCCTGTTTTATTAGAGGAATTTGTCACGCCTATTTTTTTAGGGAACGTGTGCAGGAAATTTCATTTTGAAGAGGAACAGGCGGAGGAAATCCGCATCGTGGCGGCAGAAATGCTGCCGATACTGCGAAAGGAAGCTTTCTGGGCGAGGGCGGCTTATTTTCCGAGAAATCAGAGCTTGTCCAAAGACGCGGATTCTGCGTATGAGTGTACGGCAATGTCCCTCGGGCAGGGCGTGGACAGGCTGCAGGATAGCTACAGTGAGAAGGGAATGCTGCTGCAAAGCTACATCGTTGAAGTGCTGGCGGGAGAGCTTTTGATGCGGGGATATGACGCCTATAACAGATATATCGGCGAGCATACCGACAGGCATGTGGCACGGTATCATTTTCCGGGCAGCGAGGAAAATTTTCCGCTGGATATGATTCCCCGGCTCTTACGTGAGCTTACGCCAAAGATTACATGTAATGCCGCGTTTTGTATGCAGCCGAAAAAGAGTGTGGTATTTATTGCAGAGCTGACGCAGGATAAAAGCGTGCACTGTCAGGGAATCTGTGTGGGGTGTCCGAATATCTCCTGCCCGAACCGGGTGGAGGAGAATCCTCTTATCAGGGAAAGGGTGGCGGACATGCCTCTGACGTACGGGTACAGCCGGATTTTCGGAATCCATACATAGGGGCTTTCATTCGCAAGTGTGACATTCCGCAAAAAAGCCCGTCAATATAAGGAAAGGATTGGCATAACATAATTAATATGGAAAATTCTCATCGTTTTTTTGAAAACAGAGAGTGTCAGTATTTCCCCTGTCATAAAGGATTAACAAACTTTAACTGTCTGTTTTGTTACTGCCCGATGTATGCGCGGGAAAATTGTCCAGGGAATCCAAACTATATCGAGAGAAATGGGAAAAAAATAAAGGATTGCACGAACTGCACCTTTCCCCATCAGTCGGAAAACTATGATAGAATCATGCAGGCGCTGAAAGAGTAACAATTAAGGGTTTTGTTGCAGACTGGGGCGATGTATGGACTTAGCGACATTTCAGTCGGAAACCCATCCAACTATGAAATAAATGTGTATTTGTTTCATAGTTGGAAATGCAGCCCCTATACACTAATTAGCTGCTACCCCGCATTAATCCGTGTATTCCAGCCCAAAGTAATCCATATATACCTTAAACTTATCCTGGGCGGCAAGACAGGTATCGGTCAGATAGCCCGCTTCTACTTTTTTCACAGGATGTCGAATCACTGTTTTCAAGTTCTCAGGCTTGCATTTACGCACATCACTCAAGTAAATCTCATGATGACGGCGTGACTCGTCCATATCCGAAACATATCCCTGTTCACCGGCAAAAGCGTCCATATCCTCTATGGTGGCGGGTTCGTCGTCATAGGGACCGATGTGCATACACTGCACACACAGCCCTTCATCATAAGTCAGAAATTCCACCTTGGAAAAGTCGGTGTTCTTCTTCGCGGATGCTTCCGCAGCTGCCCATGCAAATTCTTCTCTTGTCACAAACTCCGGCAGACGAATCATGGAAATCCACTCGAAATCCTCTTTTCGGGAATAATCAATATCGTCAGTGTCCTTCTGCCACCACAGCCCCTCTAAAGGCGGCACCACATAGTCAAAATAACCCGCAATCCGATGAGCGCCCTTTTTGCTCATCTTGATGGTGAAAGCAATGCCATAGAGCAGGCTGATAGACTGCTTATAAGTACCGCCCTCTATGTTGGGATTACCCTTACCGCGCACCACAGCAAAGTTCATGGGCGGTACCGTGACAAGCGCCGGTTTGTTTTTCGGAAGATAAAACTCTTTGTATTCTTTTTTGTAGTCGAATGCCATATGCCTTTCCTCTCATATCGTGTTTTAAACTTGATGCAACTGGCTGCAAACCATGTTGTGTGCAGCGAGGTTTTTGTCTCCATCTTCTTTTACTGCTTCAGTCCCACATAAATATGAATCTCCGCATGTTCTCCCATATCATCATTCTGGTATTCTTCGAAATCACACAGGAACGCTCTGGGCAAATCCATCTGCCAAATTGCCTGCCACGCCTCCGCGACCGCCTGTACCATGTTGCCATGGACCACAAATTTCGCATATTTTCCGGCTGGAATATGACAGCTATCAAAGCCATTGCCGGTGGGCGCCTCGTCAGCTTCACAGGCGACAAATGCGGTGTAATCCGCTTTTTCATCCCCGGCGTATTCGGTGTAAATACCGAGTGCTTTCGCATTTGCCTTTTTCGGTATGGAAGCATAAATGCCCTCGTTATAAAAACGATTCCACAATCCGCCGATGACGGCGCCCATATCGGGCGAAGTATTATTTGTCCTCGCCGATATGCCCACGGCAGTCTTTTCCTCCAGTGTCACGATTTCGTATTCCATTTTCATAGATAAACCCATCCTTTCTTTTTTCCGTGAATCTATGCATCAACATCAAAGATGCGCACACGGATATGTGATTTGATGGATTTATCTTAGCAAATGAAACACGACAACTGTATGTCATGTTTCAGAGAAAGGCTTGTATTTTTGAGCAATTCCTTCCACAAAGCGCAAAACCTCCTGCCGCAGCGCCACAGGCTCTAAAAGCTCCGCACCGCCGCCAAAAGAGACAATCCAGCCGACTACGCTCTGCTTGTCAACAAATTCACCGGAAAAGAAAAGCATACCATCCGGTAAGGCGTGAAAACTTTCCGGACCAAACTCTTCTATCAGCCGCCACTTATATACAGGTTCAACTTTTGCCGTAACCTGAAACTGTGGCGGGAATAGCTGCTTCGCGCTTAAATCAGGAAGCGAAACCGCCCGTTTTTCAAAGGACTCTCCCAGAGCAAGGTTTGTCATCCGCATCAGTTTAAACAGGCGGAACTCTTCTCTCCTCTCGCACCACCCCCAAAGATACCATCCCGCCCACTGGAAAATCAGGTCATACGGTTCCACAGTTCTTCGGGATTCTTCCTTTGGTGAAAAATAGGTAAAGGAAACTTTGTTTGCGGTAAGAATGGCGCTATGTAAAAGTTCGATTTTCGGAGACAGTGCAGATTTATACCATGATGACAGGTCAATCAAAATGTGGGTATCTCCTGCCAACAAGTTCGACGCGCCCGCGGAAAGCTTTTCCATAAGCTGTACATACTGGTTCGTGCCGCTCACGCTGTCCAAACTCCGGAGCCCGGCGAGGATTGCCTGCATATCCTGCGTGGTGAACAGCGCGCGGTCTATCTTGTAGCCCTCCATAATGGAGACGCCGCCGTTTTGCCCCGACTCCGTCACAAGCGGAATCCCCGCTATACAGAGTGCCTCGATATCCCGGTTGATGGTACGGCGGGAAACCTCGAATTTTTCCGCAAGGTATGGGGCGGTGACTTTTTCCTGTTGCAGCAGTATGGATAAAATACCAATCATACGGTCGATTTTCATGTGGTTCTCCTGTAAAAAGCAATATAAAAATACTTCACTGCATAAATATGATATTTTTTATTGCTGATGCCTTATGTTATAATTACTCATAACTAAAATATCACAAAAAGGGGAAGGTTGAAACATGAAATATCATGTATTCATTTCGAAAAAAGAAATTCTGACAGGTATCCTTTTTATTGTTGGAGTCCTGTTGTTTTTTCATGGCATCCACTCGGCTTATCAATGTAATCAGGCACTTAATCTGAACACGTTAGAGGCGCATGAACTCAAAGAGGGAATCTATGTAAGCGGTAATATTGATACTTATATCGTAAAATATTTTCCTGAGAACAAGAAATATCACGGCGTTGGTCAGTCTTATTTGAACCTTTTGGGAAAATCATATGATTTCTATACGATTCCTGTTGGGAAAAAGTCCTACATATGTATCATGGCATCCAGCCAATCTTTAAAAGAGCAGTTGGAGGCTTTTGAAGGAGGACATGGCGAAGCTGTCTATTTTGAGGGCGAGGTGATCAAACCGCTGATAGAAATAAACTGGGCATGGTATGCTTCGATTGAGGGTTTTCGCACAGAAGACCTTATCGGTTCCTTTGTAATAAAAGAAACCGATTTCGAAAGAAATAAGGATATCATATATATCGGCGTTCTTTTCATAGCCGTGGCAGTTTTACGATTTTTCAGCGCCGGCGGTATGAAAAGTTTTATGATGGAAGACCGTACCACTTCACCAAAAAATATGTAGACACTCCTTTTTATGATTTGTTATTTAACAGTTACTATTTACTACTTAATTACAGTGTCATAGTACGGCACAATCAGATGCGCGTCCGCATAAATCGCATCACTTTTCAGGTTATTTATCTGCATCACTTCGCGGATATACTCGTAGATAGACCCATAATGTTCTTCGTCCATATAATCTTCCGCGATAGACCAAAGCGTTTCGCTGTCTGATACGACAATGCTCTTGTAATATTTGCTGCTTTCCTGTGAAGGGTCGTTCTTTGCATGGGAGCGAAACGAGCTGACAGCGATGGACGTGGTAACAATCAGACAGAAAGTCAGCACAAGCAGAAGGAAATTTTTTCTCATCTCCCGTCTTCTGCGTATGCGGTTATTGCGGATTCTCCTCTCACTTCTGATATCCTGTGCGCTTCTGTGATACTGTGTCATGGTTCTGTTCATAAATAACGCTCCTCCTTCCGGTACAATATATAGATAGAATCAACTGTTTTCGTTTTTATCCTTACATGCCATAAAGTAGAACAAGTGTTGCGAACGAATGTTCTTTATGTATGCATTATACCGAACGTATTTTCGCTTGTCAATACTATTTTCATAAAAAATCGAACAAATTTTCTGAATATATGTTTGCTTTTTCTACTTTCCTGTGTTATGATTAAGTATGTAAATTGTCAGACAATAAACAACGGCTTAAAAAGCCAGAAGAAAGGATAAGGATTTAAAGTATGGCACAGGGAAAAATTACTGCAAAGCAACAGCAGATTCTTGATTATATTAAGGATGAAATTTTAAAAAGAGGATATCCCCCGGCTGTCCGGGAGATTTGTGAGGCGGTTCATCTGAAGTCTACCTCCTCCGTCCATTCTCATCTGGAGACGCTGGAAAAGAACGGTTATATCAAAAGAGACCCTACGAAACCCCGCGCGATTGAGATTTGCGATGATAATTTTCAGATGGTGCGCACGGAGATGGTTTCCCTGCCTGTGATCGGACAGGTGGCGGCGGGACAGCCGATTCTTGCGGAACAGAATATCGACAGCTATTTCCCGGTTCCGGCAGATATGGTGCCGGGCGGCGAGTCCTTTGTTCTTAGAGTAAAGGGAGATTCCATGATTAATGTCGGTATTTACAACGGTGACCAGATTTTTGTAAACTGCTGTCAGACCGCATCGAACGGCGATACCGTAGTGGCGATGATTGATGATTCCGCTACCGTGAAGACTTTCTATAAAGAAGATGGGCACGTGCGCCTGCAGCCGGAAAATGATTCCATGGAACCGATTATTGTGGATGACTGTCAGATTCTGGGGAAGGTGTTTGGCGTTTTTCGGCTTTATAAACACTGATTCTTTTCAAGCCTCTCCTCTCTTTTTTGTGCAGAAATTAAGAGGAAACAGGGTATAAAATTTTATATACTGAATTTGGCAGGAGGATTTTACAGCATGGAATGGATTGAAAAATTAAACGAAGCCATAAACTATATGGAGGAGCATCTGACGGACGAGATTGAGTATGAACAGCTTGGACGAATTGCCTGTTGCTCTTCCTACCATTTTCAGAGAATGTTTGCTTATATGGCGGGTGTTCCGCTGTCCGAGTATATCCGCAGGAGAAAAATGTCCCTTGCAGCTGTCGATTTGCAGGGAAAAGATGCGAAGATTATTGACGTGGCGGGCAAGTACGGCTATAGCTCTCCCACCGCGTTTAACAGGGCATTCCAGTCCGTCCACGGCATTGCCCCGTCCGCTGTAAGAAATGAAGGCGTTTCCGTAAAATCCTTTCCGCCTGTTTCATTTAAAATAACAGTCAAAGGAGTGGAGGAAATGAACTATCGGATTGAAACGAAGGAATCGTTCCGTATTATCGGCGTGTCGGTACCATTACAGAAGGATATCGAAGAAAATTTTACGGTGATTCCGTCTAAGTGGGGAGAAGTTTCCATGGATGGCACGTTGCAGAAACTTGCCGGCATGATGGATATGCCGCCTATGGGCGTGCTGGGTGTCAGCGTCTGCAATGATAAGGAGGCGTGGCGGTATTATATTGCGGTGCCTTCCACAAAAGAGAAAGCGGATTTTGAGGAGTATACCGTTCCAGCGGCTACATGGGCTATTTTCTCTGGAGAAGGCACAAACCAGTCTATACAGGAGCTTGAGCGGCGCATTGTGACAGAATGGCTGCCTACATCGGGATATGAATACGGCGATGCCCCGGATGTCGAAGTTTATCTGAATCCTGACCCGGCAAACGCAAAATATGAGGTGTGGATTCCTGTAGTAAAAAAATAAAAGAAAAACAAACGTTTGAGAAGTTATTTCCAGCATAGCAATTTTTGATTCAGCCATACTACATAATAATCGTAGCTGCACAGTTTTCGCGGCTGCGATGAACAGTCAGTCTCTCATTTATTTTTCAGGGGTTGATGTTTTATGAAGGGGGAAGGAAAATGAGAAACAGAGCTTTAGACTGCCTTGCCCTGACGATTGCCATTATCGGCGCTATCAACTGGGGATTGATCGGACTTTTCAGCTTTGACCTTGTGGCATTCATTTTCGGTAACATGTCATGGTTTTCGAGAATTATTTACGCCCTGGTGGGTATCGCCGGTCTGTATATCATCACATTTTATATGTACACGAACGGCAATATGGCAGAGTCAAACAAGGCATAGGTACAGACAATGTAAAACAGAACCGGCAGTATCTGAACGGATACGCCGGTTCTGCTCTTTCAAATCCTTTATTCCTTTTCTAATGTTTCTTTTTGGGTTGGTACCCCATCCCGCCAGATACGCTCCAAATCATAGAACAGACGGTTTTCCTTGTCAAAAATATGGATGATTACATCCTGAAAATCCATTAAAATCCAGTTGGCATTCTGGTAGCCTTCCATCTGTCTTAAATTAATGCCCGCTTTTCCAAGAATTTCCGATACATTGTCTGCCATAGCCTGTATCTGGCTCTTATTGCTGCCGTCAGCAATGATAAAATAGTCCGCAATGGTAGAAATCTTGCTGATATCAATGATGCGGATATCCTCCGCTTTCTTATCCTCCAGCGCATTCACTGCCATAAGTGCTGTTTCCTTCGTGGTCATAACGAGTACCCTGCCTTTCTTTGAGTCATATTTCTTACCGATAAAACATTCTTACCGCCTTTTATAGTACTGATACGTTTTGGCTGTCATATCATCCACCTGATTGTCCGTGGTTCGCAGATAGGCAAGCGTATTTGCCAGTATCTTTTCCATCGTCCAGTCCAAATCCTGAAAAGCGATTCTTCTTATCATTTCAAGCTCCGCAAGCTGTTTTCTGCCGGGCTCAATATAGTCGGCGATATAAAGAATTTTTTCCAGCCTGCTCATATCAGGGCGTCCTGTGGTGTGATAACGGATTGCGTTTCGGATATCCCCATCCGTCACGTTGTATTTGTGCTCCGCCAGATAGGCGCCTGCCTTAGCGTGCAGGAGCGCTGTAGGATTGCCGCGCTCCACCGCCGTCACATTAAGGTGTGCCTTCTCACAGATTGCCACCAGCTCCGAGCCGTGCATGGATTTGGCGCAGTCATGCAAAAGTCCTGCTGTCATCGCTTTTTCCATATCCTCGCCGTGCGCCATTGCAAGGGCGGCGGCTGTGTAGGCGACACCAAGCGTGTGCGTGTAACGTCCGGAGGACAATTCCTTTTCCATCGCCCGGCGCAGTTTTTCCATTTCCGACTGATGATGACTTTGACTCATTGAAAGGTATCCTTTCTGTTCCGACAAATAGCTATGGCATTTGATACCACGTCATTTTTTTCGGTTTAATAGTAAAGCTTACGGTTTTTCTGCCGCCGTACTCTCCGACTCCCTGTATGGTGACTTTGGCAGAGCCTTTCTTTCTGTTGTTTGCATAGGAAACAATTGTATAGTTCTCTTTGGAGAGCTCTGTGCCATTTAATTTAACGATCAGATCCTCCTTTTTCAGCGTAATGGGTTCCAATGAATAACAGGTTTCCTCTTTTGCCTGTTTCGTCAGTGATACGCTGGCTTTTGCCACACTTTTCTTCGCGGCAAGCACGCGGTAGGAAACTTTGGTTTCTCCGGTATAATTTTTCGTTCCCTCTACTGTTACCGTTAATATAGAGCCTTCAGGCACCTGGTCTTTCGGACCGAGCACAACGCCGTTCTCATCTGTAAAGGTATAGGTTTTCAAAAAATCCGTTCCGGCAGAAAGCGCTTTGCCGTTAAAATCAGTTATTTTCGGCGTGCTCTTATATTTTCCTTTGCCCGTCAGTCCTATTGTTTCTCCCTTTTTTGTATTCGGGGCTGCAGCCATCACATCCTCGGCTGTGATGGAAAGTTTACTGATATCCTGCGGCTCGATGGTAAACGATTTGGATATGGAACCGCTAAAATTTCCTTTTCCTTTCACGGTAAAGGTGGGCGACTTCTTTTCTCCTGCTCCTGCAAGCTTGCCGTTATTCTTGTATTGGACGGTATAGTCTTTCCCCTCCGTCAGAGGCGTGCGCTTTGTCTCTCCCGAAATCAGATAGGCTACGATGACCTTCGGCTTCGCGCCGCCTTTTTCATAAGAGACAGTGGCGTTTTCCAGTGTAACCTTTATGCGCTTTTCCTGTTCGCCGGTTGTCAGGGAATAGGGTTTGATCTTGAAGGTCTTTCTGACTACACCGGTGTAGTTCCCTTTTCCGGTAATGACAACGGCGGCTTTATTGCTCACATTCGTTGCATTCTCGTAAGTCAGGGTGTAATCCTCGTCAATTTTCATCTCGATCTGTGTGTTTCTGTCTTTCTTGTAGGAAAGCTTTAAATCCTGTTCCAGACGTGTGCCATCATAAGTCAAATCAGCTTTCCAGCCCGGTCCAAAATCAAGCTTGGAGGCGGTAAGCGTCGTTCCCGTGATCTGAAAGGTTTTGGTGACCGTACCGACATAACCGTTTTCTTCTTTTCCTGTAAAGCTGACATCATATGTGCCAACTTCTTTAGCGTTCTCATCATAGGAAACGGTATAGTGCGTTCCTTCCACCAGAACATTATTCCCATTTTTTAATGTGATTCCGTCGGCAGGATTGATGCCTTTCTCTTTCAGCGTCTGTCCGCCAAGCGTATCCCGGGGAATATTTGCTAGCTTATTCGGCGTAAATCGCACCTTGCTCATCAGCGTCTTTGTGGTAACGATTAGTTTAATGTCACGCGTACCGGAGAAATTATTCACGCCGGATATCGTGACGGTATATTCGCCTTCCTCCGTACAGCCCTCATCCAACAGGTTCTTAGAGGAGGCGTCCCCGATTTTTACGATGCTGGTAACTTTAAAATCCGTGTTGTTTTTCAGCTTTTTCCCGTTCCATGTCACAGTGGGAACGACAGACAGTTTTTTGCCTTTATTGTAAGCCAGATACAGATCGGGAATCACAAACTCAGTCGCCGCAAGCGCAATATTCTGAGGGAGAATCTGGAAAGTCTGCGTATCAGAGCCGTTGTAATAGCCCTTTCCCTTGATGGTCACTGTGGGCGCTTTTTTCTCTTCCGCCCATGGCTTTGTATAAGCCTTTGTGTTATTTTTGTATGAGACGGTATAATCTGTCCCGAGAGTGAGCAGCGTCTCTCCGTCATACACTTCGACCATCGGTTTAAGCGCCTTTCCCGTGTAAGACTGATCCGCAACCTGCTCAATCCGAAGCTGCCCTGACTTCGCAGAAATCCACTTTGCATACAGGGTGATATCTTCCGCAGTGCCCATAGGAATTTCGTCAATGGGGCTGCCGTCATATTGTGCATTCAGATACCAGCCGCCGAATTTTGTTTCGGTCTCGTTAGCCGGAACCGCATCCAGTAAAGCGAGTGCTGACTGCTTCATTTCCACCGTATAAGAAACCGGATTGTTCGCAGGATTGGTTCCCAACGTTTTTCCGTCAGCATCTTCGAGGTTTTTGTAAGTAATGGTATATGGTGTAAGCACATAGGGTTTTGCATACACCTTTACATCGTCATTGACGTTTTTCCATGCGTCAATGTCTTTCCAACCGTCAAAGGCATAACCTTTTGGCGCGGCGGCATTCATCTCGTCAGTCGTCGGAGCATCCGCTGACTGTCCCCGATATACAGGAACCTCTCGGATCAGTTTATCCTTCCAACCAAAGAAGCTGACAGTATATTGCTTTGGCACAACGCTAACCAGACAGCGGGCGGAAACAGTCTGTTCCTCTCCCATCGAAAGAGTGGCTGTCACGGTAAGCGTCTGCGGCTCATATGTAGATGACAGGGTCTTAGCGGTGACCGTTTTTCTGTCATCCGCCACATGATTCAGCGTGCCAAGCGTCTCATCATCCACAGACCATTCGATTGCGGACGCCTTATAACCCGCTGGCAGCTTCAGCACTCTAATCTCTTCGCTGGTTTCCCCTTCCGACACGGTGAGCGTCGGCGTAATCTGCAGATTACCCGTTACATTTACATCAAAAGAGGCTGTCTGTGTCCTGCCCGCATAGTCATTGATGCTGGCAGTAATGGTGCAGCGACCGGTTCTGGTTCCGGCGCCGACCTTATAGGTATATCCTGTCAATTCTTCATTATTGTTGTAATTTTCCTGTGTCCAGGCGGACGCAATGTCATAGTCGCTGCTATACCATTCGAGCGTGCTTGGATCGGAGCCGCTTGGCAGCTTGACGGTGATTTTTTTCTCCTCTTCCGTCTTTAACGTACAGTTTGCAGCGGAAATCGTAAGCTTTGGATCGCCGATTCGAAATTCGCTCTCAGCGATTTCGCTGTCCTCATAGCCCTCCCGTTTCGCGCAGGCACGAAGTTTGGTTTTGGCATTTATGGTTATCGGCATCTGGTAAAGTGTGCCGTTTGTAATGGGGTCTGATCCGTTCGTCGTGTAGTAGATTTCCCCTTTCGTGCCGCTGTTAAGAGAAAGCGTCACCTTACCGCCCTTGTCAATCAGCCAGTAGTAATTATAATAGGTGGTTGGATTACCTTCCTCATCCTTTCCGTTCAATTCTTCTTCACGTTCGCTGCCGTCTTCACTCTCAAAATAAGGCTCCGGCAGCTTCAGGCTGAGTCTGACCCTGCAGACCGCATAGCACTCCTGACCTCTGTGGTTTCTGGCTGTGGCTGTGATCTGCGTCGTTCCCACGATCTGCCCGAACTGTAGCATCACACCCTTCTCGGTCTTTTCCTTGATCTTTACAATACGCTCGTCGCCGGAGCTCCATGTGACGTCTTCCAGCGAAAAGCCGTCGGGAAGCTTAGGGACTGTAAGCTCCAAATCCGCACCGCCGGGAACGGTGTAGATGGATTTGGGTGAGATGGAAAACGTCGTCTGTTTATCCGTAAAATGGATGGTGTAAATGTCGGAGTAGGTTTCCTGATTTCGTGGTCCGGTCGCCAGTACAAGCTGAAGCGGGTAACGACTGTTTATATACAATCCCCTACCGGGAGTATATCGGTTGGCCCGAATGGTTCCGTTTTCGGGAAAGGTAATGTCCGTGTTTTTGTTTAGATAATAAATCGTGTAATTTTCCGCCGTTCCCTTATAAGTAAAGTAGAGTTGACTCTTAAAGTCAATGTTAGCGTCCCACTCATTCGTTTTTCCCTCAACCGGCTGATACGCACCGAGACCGGAACCGGTGACGAGGATATCGTCGCAACGAAGCCCTGCCGCATCATCCGGCTTGGGGATTGTCACGATACAATCATCAGCCGTATAGCTGTTGCTCTCACCGTCCGTCTTGACAGTCGCTTTCAAGGTAACTTTGTGGGGAAGTTCAACTTTGCTTAGATTTTTTTCGTTTACGGTGATAATATTGTCCTTGTCAATCTTAAGTGTAGAGTCCCTTCGATTTTCCTCATTGAACATCTGCCATCTAACGGTCATGCTCCTTGAAACCGCGTCCGCAGGCGTTATTTTGACGTCAAGCTTTTTCTGTTCTCCCGGATTGATGACAATGCCGCTTTCAGGAATCGGCTCGCCAGCCGCATCCACGATGGCAACATCACTGATTTTCGGCAGAAACACCACGGAACAGGTTCTGCTCACCTCTCCGATGGTTGCTGTGATGCTCGCTTTTTCCTGCGCGGTAATCATTTCGGAGGTAGAGATAACGGCTTTTCCGTTTATTCCGTCCTTTGGGGTAACGGTGATTTTTGGGTTGCTGGATATCCATATGACCTCTTTGATGTCATCCAGATCGACCTCTGCCGGATCAGGATCAACAAGGCTGATTGAGAAGGTACGTTTGGCATCACGCCGGATGTAAACCGTTGGCGGCTCCGCAGCTCCTTCCTCAGAGGTTTTTTGGCTGATAAGAAGACCTCCCTCATCCACAATGTCGAAATCCTTCACCTCGACGGGTTCTATTTCCACAGGCAGACTGTTTATGGTTACCGTATTCTCAGATATGGTATCTGTCACCTGTCCATTATCCGGATTTTCCGTTTCCTGTTCTTCCGGTATGTCTTTCTCCGGAGAATCCTCCTCCACAGAAGGTGTGTCTTCTTCGTCTCCATCAGAAAATTCCTCATCGGAAATGTCCGGATCCGTCGTATCAGGGGACTCCGGTGTTCCGGTCTCTTCCTCATCCGTCGTTTCGGAGCCGGTTTCACCCGGATTTTCCGTGTCAGGGTTTTCCAGATTAGACTCGTTATCCTCTGTGTTACCTTTGTCAGGATTGGAAGGAACCGGCTCTTCGCTGCCAGAAGGTGTTTCGTTTTCTTCGGTATTTTCCGTTCCTTCGTCAGAGGTTCCGGCAGACGTATCCTCCAAATATTCCGACTGCGTGGGCTCTTCTATGGAAAGAGCTTCCCTATCCGATGCGGTTACCGCAAGGGGGGGATAAAACAGTGTCCTCTAAAGGTGCGGCAAAGGCAAGACAGGACATGCCCTCGCTGGTGAACAGGATAGCGGCGCTCAACAGACCGGCTATCCATTTGTATGATTTCCGTTTTCTCATAATAGCTTCCTTTCTGCATGAAGTTGGGTCAATAACTCAAACTTCCCACATTAAAAATGGGATTTGCTCCTTGAAAAATCAATACTA
>CAJUMV010000033.1 GCA_910587715.1 uncultured Lachnospiraceae bacterium
GAAGGTAAAGCACTGATGAAATGCTTTATCTCTTACACTTATATGGTACTAAATACCTCCTCAAAACAATTTCCTACGATTATAGAAATAACCTCCGGCGGCGTGGAAATGCCTTCCGGAGGTTACCAGCCTTTTATGCTGCAGTATCCTCTTTGACGTCTATCTCGCCCGAATTAATGCCGTCAATCACATCCGTCACTGTTTTCTGAAGTTCTGCAGGCAGATTATTAAACTCTATCTCCGTATAGAGGGACAGACCATAGGACAAACCATACACCTTGTCCCCGCTTTCAAAGGTTCCCTTAAAAGAAGCGTCCCCCTCCATATACAGTGCCTCGTCAATGGGCTTTAATGCCGACCAGATGACGCAGTCGCTGACATCTCCCTGATAGTCGTCGCTGCCGATACACTTGATGCCCATCTCCTCACAGCCGGAAATAACACCCAGACCGCTCTGGGAAGCAGACTGGAAAATCAGGTCCACACCCTCATTCTGTATCATCAGTTTCGCCACTTCCCGCCCTTTGACAGGATCCTGGTCATCGCCCACATACGCCACAGCTACCTCTACGGAAGGGTCGGCATAATGAACGCCGTTGATATAGCCGTCACGGAATTTTCTGCTGACAGGACGGTCTGCATGAGCGATAAATCCGACCTTTTTCTTCTCCGTCGTATTTGCCGCTACTACGCCGGCAATAAAAGCCGCCTCGGAAGGGTCCACGGAAACGGAGCTGACATTCGGCTCATCGGTTTCCATATCCACGTCGCAGAGCACGAAATCGGTATCCGGATATTCCGGTGCCAGTCTAAGCGCAATCTCAGATAAGTCTCCCCACATCAGATACACCGGATTCGCCCCCATATCCGCCATCGCGCGGATCTGGTCTTCATACTCCGCGCTGTCCAGTGTCTCCACGGTCCGCAGTGTCGCACCCTGCTCCGCGGCAAGCCTGTCAAGCCCTTTGATGGAAAGCGCGATAAAGGGATCTCCCACCGTAGCCGGTACCAGAAGACCGATGGTCTTTTCTCCGTTCCCCGTGGTTTCTTCGGGTTCCGAAACCTCCGGCTGCGCATCCTGTGCGGGCGTCTCCGCTTTTCCCGCATCCTCTGCCGCTGCGGGAGCCGGAGCCTCCGTCTGTCCGGACTTGGATCCACATCCCGCCAGAGTGCCGACTGCCAGCGCCAGTGTCAGTAAAATTGCTGTGATTCTTTTCTTTTTCATAATGTGTCCTCCTTTTTTCTTTTTTATATAGTTTCTGTATATTTAATGACGGCGTTCGTTGTTTTTTCCGATAAGGATGTTATCGACTGGCTCTCCATCGTTCTGACATACGTGTCAAGCTGATCTTTCAGGGGTTCCGTAAACTTTTTGTCAAGCCTGCCCGCCCCCAGCATAACGCCGTAAGCATGTCCGATGGGACCGCCGGTACAATCATTATCCTGCCCCGCCATCATCAATATCGTCATTGCCTTCTGGAAGTCATTCCCGGCAAAATAAACCGCCACCACCTCCGCCGCAAGATTCGGGTAAGTATGTACCCAGTTATATTTTTTGTACTTCTCCTCACAGGTCCTCCATGCCTGCCGGTAATCCTCCGACATTTCACAGGCTTTGTACGCAAAATCCAGAACCGTGTAAAGCTCGCTGTCTTTCGGCACCGCCCTGACAGCCTTAGTAAGCGCCACCCGCATATCCGTCTCCACATAAGCCATGGAGACAAGCACCGCGTTAAAGACCTCCGCCAGAATGCCATTGTTGTGATGTGATATGCTCCCGTCCTTCCATGCCAGTTTCGCAGCTTTCCGGGGATTACCCGGCGCCAGCGCGCCACAGACTGCCGCGCGCATAGCGGCGCCGATCATCTCCCGGTAGGGATTAGCGAGATATCCGCTCTCCGGCGGATAAATTCCCTGACGCAGATGGTTTAACGCCACTTCCTCCGCCGTGTAGGCGAAAGGGATGTAACCTACCCAGCGGTCCGCGATATCCTCCGAAGTAATCCCGAAGCCTTTATCGCAGAAAGCATCCAAAAGCGCCAGTTCAAAGGTAATGTCGTCGTTTAAAGTCTCCGGCGGTTTCACATAGTCGGTAATTTCTCCGAATACCTCCCAGAGTCTTGAAGATTTAAAACCTTCCACCGCCGTCCCCAGCGCGGAACCGATAATCTCCCCCAGCCATCCGCCATGAATCTGATCAAACAGTTTCTCTCTGTCGGGCAGACAGTAGTCGGGATAGGGCGGCAGCTCCACCGCCTTTTCGTACTGCTCAAAGCTCTCATAAACCGTGTAATTCCAGTAGGGGTGCTCGGGGATTTTTTTCGCCTCCGTCAGCGCCTTAAACACTCTGGCGTTAATAATCTGCAGCCGAATCAGCTCATTTTTCCCAATCGCGTCAAATGCTTCGGGAATCAGCCTCTCCGCCTCCTCCACGTCATATCCCATGTGCTGCATACTGGAGATTGCGCCCAGAATTTTTGAGTAAGGCGCCTTTGATTCCGGCAGCGGCTTTCTCCATGCGCCTTTCCCGTTTTCCAGCATCTGTGCCGCCTCCTCAAGCATTTTCCCCTCCAGAAGTCCGTCCCACTGGATCAAATCCGTCCTGTCCTTCACGGGCACAGCCCCACAAAACATTTCGTAATCGTATTCCCATGCGTGTTTCATTCGTTCCCTCCTCCTGTTTCAATCATCGCGAAACATCTTATTTCCGTTTGCGTCACTTCCATGTCCGCGGTAAAGTTTCGCCGTCACTCCTTTTCCCGCAACTGCTGCATCTCCTGGAATACCTCCCCAAAGCTCGGAATACCAAGCGCCGCACCGCGTCTTCTCACAGAAATAGCGCTTGCCGCAGCCGCATATTTCATTGCCTCCGCGGGTGTCCTGCCCGCCGCGGCGCCAGCCAGGAAATAGCCCGTAAAAGTATCTCCCGCTCCAGTCGTATCAACCGCCTTTGACGGAAAAATTCCCTGATAGAGAATCTCCTCTCCATCCGCGTAACAGGAACCCCTGCTGCCGAGCGTCAGCACCAAAACCGCGCCGGGGAATTTTTCCTGCAGCTTTCCCAAAAGCGTCTGCACATCCTCCGCATCCGTACCTGCAAGCTGCCTGCCTTCCACCTCATTGAGAATGAGATAATCCACTTTCTGCAGGTCGCACTGAGCGATACTATCGTTTATAGGGGAAGGATTAAAGACGACCGTCATCCCTTTTTCTCTGCCCTTGTCTATGGCGTATGACACATGGGAAATCTCGTTCTGCAAAAGCAGCATATCCGCCGGTCCAAAATGCGCCAAGACCTCATCTATGTACGACGGCGTTACATCGCCGTTGGCTCCTCTGAAAATGGTGATCTTATTCTGCCCGTCCGGATTCACCTGTATCACCGCATGTCCGGACCGTTCGCCGCTTTCCTGGATGAAATCTGTCCTCACGCCCGCCGCCGTCAGCATCTCCAGCAGAATGCCGCCGTCCGGCCCCACACAGCCCGCATGGAAAACCTCCGCGCCTGCCCTCGCCAAGGCAATGGACTGGTTCAGCCCCTTCCCGCCGCAAAATTCTCCGTAGTCCCTCGCCTGAATGGTCTCGCCCGTTTCTGCGTAATGTTCCACACGATACACTCTGTCGATATTCAGAGAACCGAGATTCAGAATTTTCATGTCTCCTCCTTTTTTTTTGGGAAAATATTTTCCGAAACAGTTTTCTTATACATAAGATACCATTGAAGCGTTATATTGTCAACAGTTTTTGTATATATTACATAATTTTCCTTTTTACGCAATCTACAGCTCTTTCTTCACATATCCTTTTCATTTTTCCGCTTTTCCCTTATAATGGATTCATCGGTCGAATGCAAAACGCTTACAGGAAACGTATCACAGCAGTAAGGAGGGCGGTGGCATGAATATACGCGAGCTTGCGAAACTCGCCGGTGTTTCGGCATCAACGGTTTCCAAGATTATGAATAATAAGGACAGCAGCATAAGCCCTTCTACCAGAGAGCGCGTACTGCAGATTGCGAAGCAATACAATTACCAGTCTTACTCTTCCCTGATTGAGAAGGGCACGACAACACTGACGCTTGGCGTTATATTCCGCGATACGCTCTCCATGAACCTGACACTGGACGGCATCCTGCACGCTGCGCAGAACGCCGGGTATACCATCCTTCTCAGGGAAAGCGGCAACGACCCAGAGCGGGAAGCGCAAAACATTTCCGTACTCTGTTCCCATCACGTAGATGGGCTGATCTGGGAATTTGTGAACAAAGAAAGCGAAAGAAACATACCGTTTGTTGAAAAAAACGAAATTCCCGCTGTTATTTTTCACTCGGAACACGGGAATGCTGTCAATATAGACTATGAAGAATTAGGACATCAGGCGGCACAGACACTGGCAGACGCGGGACACACTGCCATCGCCTGTATCAAAGCGCCAATCCCCGGCAGGGAAGCTTTCACGGCTGGTTACCGGAGATGCCTGTTTGAAAACCGTATTTCTCTGGAAGAAGACCTTGTCTTTGACCAAATTGACGGTCCGTTGATGCAGAAAATCGCATCCCACACAATCAGCGGTGTTGTCAGCGCCCATTACGAAACAGCGGCGAGGCTGTATGACGCTGTCAGGAAGCTCCGCTACGAACTGCCCTATGATGTCTCCCTCGTTTCCCTGCGAAATGAATCCATGGAGCCGGACGTACTGCGGCAGCTGTCCACCTTTACCATCCCCCACTTTGCCTACGGAGAATATCTGTGTCAAAGACTGATCAGTGAGATCGAAAAAGGCGAAACTTCCCTGCAAGGCTTCCATAAGACGGCTCTGCTTGACAGCGAAAACACCGTGGGCATTCCGTACAGCAGCCGTTCCCAAAAAATCACGGTCGTGGGCAGCATCAACATTGACAATTATCTCAAAATGGACGCACTGCCCCGAACCGGCATGACCGTCAGTTCCTCCCTGTCCGCCTCCTATGTGGGCGGTAAAGCAGTCAATCAGGCTATCGGTGCCGCGAAACTCGGTCAGCGGGTATCCTTGATCGGACGGCTGGGAAACGATGTGGATTCTGACACGGTCTACCGGGCTTTAAACATCATGAATGTAGACTCCCTGGGGGTGAAACGCTGTTCC
The DNA here is from genome assembly GCA_910587715.1 of uncultured Lachnospiraceae bacterium. Classification (GTDB taxonomy): domain Bacteria; phylum Bacillota; class Clostridia; order Lachnospirales; family Lachnospiraceae; genus UBA3282. The sequence continues at coordinate 5,125 of CAJUMV010000033.1, forward strand.
GGGTACAAGACCGGGCAGGCATATATTTTTGTGCAGAGGGACGGGGATTCCATGATTTCCATCCTGTCCGGCGCCAACGAAGCGCTGCAGCCGCAGGATATCCAGGCATCCGCACGCGTATTTGAAAACACAGCCTTCTGTCTGGTGCAGACGGAAATTCCCATGGAAACCGTGATGGAGACATGCCGGATTGCCAAAGCACACGGTGCGCAGACAATCTTAAAGCCTGTTGCCTGCGGCGTTCTTCCCGAAGAACTGCTCCGCCATGTGGATATCCTCGTGCCCAACGAAACGGAACTTAACGCTATCTGCCCCGGCGCCAGCGATTTGGAAGCACAGGCAGCTCATCTCATAAACGCGGGCGTGGGAACGGTCATTGTGACGCTCGGCGCAAAAGGATGTTTTGTAAAAACAGCGCAGGACGCCGCATATTTCCCCGCCGTTCCCTCTGATGTGGTGGACGCCTCGGGGGCGGCAGACGCCTTTATCAGCGCGTTAGCCTCTTATCTGCTGGAGGGACGTTCCCTGCACACGGCAGTCAAAATCGCCTCCCATGCGGCAAGTTTTGCGATCGCGCGCGAGGGAGTAACGCCGGCGCTTGTGGATAAAAATACGCTGGAGTCCTTTGTAATGCAGCGTGAGCCGGAATTATTACAGACTAATTAAATTTTTAAAATTATTTTCATAGACGGAGGTAATGTTACATGAAAAAAGAGAAATATCTATCCATTCTGATCGCTGCCGCCCTGCTCGCGGGAAGTGTGAGCGCGTGCGGCACAAAAGACACCCCGGATACCGCGCCGGAGATTTCAGACAGCGCCGATACCGCCGGAGCGAATGCCGAAAACGGGGAACCGGATGCGTCGCAGCCCGGAGATTCCACGGATGCGGGAGAAAATCCTGACACAGATGTCACATCCAATATCCCCGCTGCGGAAGAGCAGACAAACCCTGACTCTCCCGTCACCGTCACTTTCCAGAAATCGCTTAACGAAACCAAGGCGGACGACGGCACGGTGATTCACACAGCCAGCATGCAGATGCCCGTGGTAAGCATGGAGGGCGCGGAGGATATCGCGGAAAAAATCAACGCAGATATTGCCGCGTACTATGACACATTTTCCAATAGCGAGACAATCTCCATGGCGGAGGAGGACTATGCCGCAAGTCTCGGAGAAGATGGCTGGGACTTTCTCGGTTACAGCTCGGACATCAGCGCAAAGGTGACCCGTGCGGATGACGCCGTGCTCTCCTTTGAGATTACTTTTTCCGATTACACCGGCGGCGCCCACGGCAACTACGGCACAGGCGGTCGGAATTACAGCACAAAAACAGGGGAGCTTATCGCCTTCGATGACATTTCCGAAGACTATGAAGCTTTCCATGCCACCGCTCTGGACTACATGCTCAATCTGGCTGAAACACCCGCTTACCAAGGCAGGCTGTTCGACATTCCTTCCAAAGATGATATGGACAGCGCGCTGTTTACCCCGGAAAGCTGGGTGTTCACTTTAAGCGGCATCAGCTTTCTCTCCAACCCCTATGTTCTCGGTCCCTATTCTTCCGGAACCATTTCTTTTATGCTGCCCTATGAAAAGGCATATGAGCTTGGGTTAAAAGAGGACTACCGCTACAACGGCAATTTCGTGAACGAGCGCTATTATATCGAAACCTATAACCCGGAAACCGGAGAGCAGGTCGTGGAGGAAACGCCCGACTACTATTTTGATCTGGATGGGGACGGCACCGAAGAAGGACTCGCCTTTTACGGACAGGTCGTTGACCCGGAAACCGCGGAAAGCAGATATGTCTTTTATATTGACGGGGTAGATTATGGGGATGTTATCAATGAGGAGCTACAGAATATCAAGGAAAACGGCTATATGGAAAACACTTACGCCCTCTGCCATGCCGACGCCCCGGACGGTGGTGTCCCCGCAATCGCCGTGCTGTTCACGGAATTTGAAGAAGGAACGGACAGTGACGGCAATCCACTAAACCATCCCCGCTCCTTTATTTTCGGTTACACAAAGGAGAAGGGGCTGTATTATATGTATTGGGAGGAAGGGTTTGTGACGCTGCCCGCACAGCCGTAAAACCCCAAATTTCCAAAACATTCATCAAGGACAGGAGGCTATCACATGGAAAACACAGTACAGGAAGTAAAAACCCTATTTCGTAACCATCCCAGCACACAAGTTTCTTCATATTCGCAATTATGAAAGTATCGGATACTGGGACTTTTGGCAGAAGCAGAACCGGATTCCCGGGCAGGACTGCGAAACCATCTGCGGTCTGTTAGACAGCATCAAAGGGAAGCTGGACGATATGGGCGGCGATGAAGCAAACAGCGGAAACGGGCAGATTATGGCTTATATCAATGAGCCCACCGGCAGAATATGCAGCTGGGGCATCCCCCTCGCGGAATGCTACGGCGTGCGCCTGCCGATAGATTATGACGGGGAAGTCCCCTCGCAGATGCTTATGATGGATGTGCCGGAAGGAGAATACCTCGTTTTCGAGCACGGTCCCTTTGACTTTGCAGCAGAAAACGGCAGCGTGGAAGAAAAAATAGAGACAGCAATGAAAGCATATGATTACGCAGCTTCGGGCTGCTGCCTTGACACCACGCCCGGCAGAATCTTCTATTTCTACCATGACCCGAAACGTTTCTGGAAATATATCAGACCGGTGCGGAAGGTGGACTAACCCCTCCGCCTTCTCTAATCCGCTATCTGTGCGGGCTAATGGCACCCGTTAACTCTTACAGGCTTTCATACGCTCCGCAATCTTGCCCGCCTCCGCCGCCGGATAAAACAATCTGGCGGAAGCTTCCAGCGCCATATCGGTAATACCTTCGCTTTTCAGATAAAACTCTACTTCTGAGGGAGACATTTCGCGCTCCCTCTCTTTCCATGCCTGAATCATGTCGTCCAGCTTCTGAAAATGCGCCATCAACGCGCCAAAATCCTGAATGCGGTCGATGGTACTGCTGCCGTAAGCCTGTTGTTCCAGCTCACATACCGCAATCACCTGCATGGACATCTTCAACTCTCCTGTAATGTCAGAGGCTTCCATCAGCACGTCCGGACGCTTCTCGAGACATGCCAGCATATAGGCTTTTGCCCCAGCAATATCCTTTTCGTTAAAATACGCCGCCAGCCGTTCCTTGATTTCCGCCGTCTCCCGCTTTTCATCGGTCATGCCCACCTTGCACTCATAGACACGAAGCCCCTGCACCTGCGTCCAGACGTAGAGCAGAAACTCCGATATAAAGCCGTAGACCCGCTTGTGGTAATCGTCGTAGCCGGAAGCGTCGATTCTTTTCTCCGCTTTCTCAAAAATACCAAAAAGCCATTCACAGTAAGCGTCATAAATCTCTTTTTTACAGACCATCATATTGCCGAAGTAAGTGCCTTTGTCATGCACCAGCCTGTCAAACGTTTCATAATAGGCAGGATACTCTCGCCGGATCACTTCCCCCACGGCTTCCAAATCGTGAATGTTATAATCCCCGGCATAGCCTTCATAATAAGTATAGTTTAACTTTAACAGCTTGGAGGTAATGATGTCATAATCCGAGAAAATTTCTTCATATTCCCTCTGCGTGAGAATCCGCCCCTCCTCCGTACAGAAATATCGGCGGTAATGACAAATCCCCACATAATCGGTAGTCTTTATATTTTTCCACACCCAGTAAACACCCGTCAGCTCTCCGTAATAGCAGTTTTTCTCCGAAATACTGACACCCGTGTCATCTCCAATATATCCAAGTCCTTCCGCCCCGGCACGCCCCACCTGCAAGGGCACATAGACAGGGTCGCCCGGCGTTGGAAACTTTTTGTGGGTCATTGTAAAAATCGTTACACTCATAATGTACTCTCCGCTCAATCTGTCAAAACCGCCCATAATTTCGCATTACAAAATCCCAAATTCATGCGCTCACCCGCTTTGCATCCAATATCGCCGCCATTTTCTTCCTCACAAAGAAGAACGCCGGAATCAAAAAGATATCCGCAAAAATCCACGCCAGCGGATTCGCAAACCGCACCGCACTGAATCCGAAATGAGGCACCAACAAAAAACCCGCCAGCGCTCTCGCCAGCATCTCAAATGCTCCCGCAAAAACCGCGAGTCGGCTGAATCCCATTCCCTGAATCAGGAAACGCACGATATTCACAAGCGCCAGCGGGAAATAGAACAGCGCGTTCATCTGAATGAAGGAATAGGCGTTTGCAATGATCTGCGTCTCCCCCGCATCCAGAAACAGCAGAAGAAGCTGTTTCCCGAACAGATATACCGCGCCCAGCGCAATCAGGGAATAAATCAGTCCCAGCAGCGTACAGCTTTTCAGTCCCTTGTCCACACGCTCCAAATCTCCCGCGCCCACATTCTGACCGCCATAAGTCGCCATCGTGGAGCCCATCGCGTCAAAGGGGCAGACTAACAGCATACTTACCTTGCCGCCTGCCGTAACCGCCGCCACCGCGTTAGAGTCGATGCTGTTCACGGCGCTCTGCAAAATCACGCTGCCAATCGCCGTAATCGAATACTGCAGTCCCATGGGAATCCCCATATTGCAGAGCTTCGCCGCATAATCCCTGCTCCATCTGCGCTCCTCCTGTGACAGTCTTAAAATCGCAAACTTCTTCCGCATATAAATCAGACAGGCAAAACCCGCAACAGCCTGCGATACCACCGTAGCTATCGCAGCCCCGTCCACACCCATGCGCAGCGCCACGATGCAGAACACGTCAAGAAAAATATTCAAAACCGCCGCTGTCACAAGGAACACCACAGGCGTTCTGCTGTCCCCGAGGGAGCGCAGGATCGCCGCCGTCATATTGTAAAGAAACACCACCGGTATGCCGAGGAAAATAATAATTATGTAATTGTAAGAGCCGTCGATGATATTCGCAGGCGTGCGCATCAGCTGCAAAATCTGGCGGCACAAAAGCGACACCACGATTGTGATGACAGCTGCAAAAATCACGGACAGCCACACGCTGTTCGCCACAAACCGTTTCAGCTCGCTCTCATGCTTCGCACCAAACTCCTGCGCAATCGGAATGGCAAAGCCGTTGCATACGCCCATGCAGAACCCGATGATCAGGAAGTTCACGGAGCCTGTGGCGCCCACCGCCGCCAGTGCGTCCACGCCCAGATAATGTCCCACGATAACCGCGTCCATCATACTGTAGAACTGCTGAAAAACAAGCCCGAACAAAAGGGGCACGGCAAAGCCCAGAATCAGCTTCATGGGGCTGCCCTTCGTCATATCTTTTTCCATAATAGAAACTCCTCCCTTTTCTCTCCCCATTGCGACGATTTTATCACACTGATGCAAAAACACAAGTAGCTTTTCTATAAAAATTGAAATATTTTATAAAAATTTTTATGTTGGGGAAAACCGATTGACAGGGACATAAGAATGTATTAAGATGTTATCACTTTACGCAAAAACGGAGGAATATTCCATGCAGAGCGCAGTTGCAAAAGATAACTTTTATACGAAAATAATAAAGCTGGTGATTCCGATTGTCATTCAGAATCTTTTAAGCGCCGCTGTAAATTCCGCGGACGTGGTAATGTTAAACTATGTGGGGCAGTCCTCCATCTCCGCCGTATCGCTCGCTGCTAACTATGCAAACATCCTCTTTATGATTTATTACGGACTCGGAACCGGCGCTTCCATGCTGAGTGCGCAGTATTGGGGAAAGGGCGAGATTCAGCCCATCCGTGCCATTCAGGGTATCGCCATGCGCTTTTCCCTGCTTATTTCCCTCGGTTTCTCCGCATTCGCCTTTTTTGCGCCCGGGCTGATGATGAAGCTCTTTACGAATGATGCGGAGCTGATTGCCATCGGTGCCGGCTATCTGCGCGTGATGTCCGTCACCTATCTGTGCTGGGGCATCATTGAGGTCTATCTGGCGATTCTTCGAAGTATCGGACGCGTGACCGTTTCCATGGTTTTAAATGTCATGGCATTCACCCTGAATATTTTCTTAAACGCCGTATTTATCTTCGGGCTGTTCGGTATGCCGAAGCTCGGCGCCGCAGGCGTTGCCATCGCTACCTCCCTGTCCCGCGTCATCGAGCTGGCAGGCTGTATTGTCGTGTCCCTGTACAGCAAGGATATTAAGCTGAATTTCGGCTATATGTTCCTGCGCAACAAGCTGCTGTTTCAGGATTTCATCCGCCTCTCCCTGCCTGCGCTCATAAACGATATCGCCTGGAGCGTTGCTTTCTCCATGTACTCCGTCATTCTCGGACATATGGGTTCCGACGCGGTTGCCGCCAATTCTCTTGTCGTCGTTGTCAGGAATTTCGGCACCGTGCTCTGCTTCGGCACCGCCAGCGCAGGCGGTATTCTGCTCGGCAACGTGATGGGCGAAGGGGATATGGCGCGTGCGAAAGCATACGCGTCCAAGCTGATGAAGCTGACCGTCATAACAGGCGCAATCGGCGGCGTGCTCGTACTGATTGCCACTCCCTTTGTGCTGCGCTTCGCCAGTTTAAGCGAAACGGCTATGCACTACCTGAAATATATGCTGCTCATCAACACCTACTACATCATGGGAGCCGCCGTCAACACCACGCTGATTGCGGGCGTATTCCGTGCCGGCGGCGACAGCCGTTTCGGTCTGATTTGCGACGTGATTGATATGTGGGGCTATGCGGTGCCGCTCGGTTTTCTCGCCGCCTTCGTTTTCAAGCTTCCCGTCCTCTGGGTTTATTTTCTGCTGTGCACTGACGAGTTCGTGAAATGGCCCTGGGTCATCAGACATTACCGCAGCGGCAGCTGGCTAAAAAATATCACAAGGGAAGATTTATTTGCGGAAAACAGTCCCTCCGCATCATCCGACGGGGGTTGACGTGGAAATGCCGCCGGTCTGCACCTTTCCCCGAAATTCTTTCCTGCTGCACACGTCCATCTTCTGATAAATATGGGTCACGTGCTTTTTCACTGTGGTCTCGGCGATATAGAGGGACTCCCCGATCTGCCTGTTGGTGTAGCCCCGATAGAGGAGCCATGCCACCTCCAGCTCACGCTCCGAGATTTCATATCCATCCATAGCGCCCAAAAATGCGGCGTAAATTTCTTCATAGCTTTGTGCTGCCGCTCTACTGTCCCCGCCTGCAGATACCTTCCCGTTTCCATTTACGGCGGAGCCACCGACACATATGTCATATTTCTTGTCTTCTCCCGTGGATACAACCCCGTCTATGCCTGTACCGGTTTTCTGCACCGCTCCGCCTACTCCCGGATTTTCTTCCGCTTCCGCAATCCTGTCACTCACCCGAATATAAAGCGCAAGAACCACCGCCAGCGCAACACCGAGAGCCAGCGTCCCGAACACCGCCACCGCCCAATTTCGTCTGCCGCCAAAGATGCCCGCCTGATATAAGAGCAGCGTTGTCAGAAGGCATACATAACCTGCTCCCAGCAAAAACCGAAGCGTTCGCTTCCTCATACCTGCCCTTCCTCTGTGGCGGATATCTCCGTTCCCTCTGCGTCCGTACCTACTTCCATATAGTCAATAATCCGACGTTTCGCTTCCAGCTGCAAAGGCAGAAGCAGCATTTCAATAATCATGGCATACAGCATCGTCAGAATCGCCACAGACAGATTCGGTCCCAGACTTGCCAAATCAGACAGCATTCCCAAAATAAGAATGAGCGTCAGCAGCAGGCTGATCACTCCCGCATAGAGCACCTGCTTCTGCAGCATCTCTACCACATCCAGAGAGCGCCGGATTTCACTTAAGTGACAGTTGTAATCCTTCCGCAAAAGCCGCCAGGCACGCTTAAAATCCTTCCACACGCCGCCCCGAAACAGCACAGGCACCGTAAATATCAGTATAATGATAAGGGACGGCATATCCATCAGGAATAAGAACCACCGCGGCGAAATCTCCCCATACCCGTAAGTTACCAACAAAATAATACCTACCATGATACTAATAATTTCCATAATCATATACCTTTTCCTCCTTGTCCTTTTACTGCCGGATTCCTCTCTTCGCGTTTCCGGCCTCGCTTCCTTATCAGAAGCATACCTGAAAAATTCCGAAAAAACTATACTACCTTTTGCTTTATATAGTAGTATTTTTCCAAAATCCCGTGTGCAATAAAAAGGAGCCTGCCTGCTGACAAACTCCCCACACCTTTAATATTTTGTCAAAAACTGTCTCGTCCGCTCCTCCTTCGGATGGTCGATTACCTGTCTGGCGTCGCCCTGCTCCACGATCACGCCCTCGTCCATAAAAATAATCCGGTCCGCCACATCCCTTGCGAAGCTCATCTCGTGAGTCACGATAATCATAGTCGTATGCTGCAAGGCTAATCCCCTGATTACCTTAAGCACTTCCCCCGTCAGCTCAGGATCGAGCGCCGAGGTCGGCTCGTCGAAACAGAGGATATCCGGCTTTAGCGCCAGCGCTCTGGCAATCGCCACCCTCTGCTGCTGCCCGCCGGAAAGCTGATGCGGATAATGGTCCATGCGCTCTGAAAGACCCATCTGCTCTAAAAGCGATTTCCCATGTACTTCGATCTCTTCGAGAATTTCCTTTTTCTTCTGCTTGAAATCCGTCCTCTCCTGTGCCAGCAATTTTTCCGCCAGCGTCACATTCTCAAGTGCCGTATACTGCGGAAACAGGTGAAATGCCTGAAATACCATGCCGAAATGCAGCCTTTTGGTGCGCAGATCCTTCTCCTGTCCTTTTACCGGATGGTCCGCGTCAAACAGCGTTTCTCCCCGCACCGTGATAGATCCGTGGTCCGGTGTTTCCAAAAAATTCAGGCATCGCAAAAGCGTCGTTTTGCCCGATCCGGAAGAACCGATGATCGCCAGCGCGCTCCCTTCCTCCAGATCAAAGCTCACGTCGTCAAGCACTCTGGTGGAATCAAAATGTTTTCCGATATGTTTCACTTCTAAAACCGCCATTTGTCCCTCCGCACGGAAACACTGCCCTTTCTGCCGGACAGCATATTTATGACATGTATGTCATAAGTTTGCCGCTTACCTGAAATAATTAAGCCTTTGCTCGATATAGTTAAATAAAAGTGTTAAAATGCCCACAAATAGAAGGTAAAATACGCCTGTGTAGAAAAGCGGCCATGTCAGCCCGTTGCTCTTCATAAAGGAATACCCTGCAAAGGTAAGCTCATACGCCGCGATAATCCGCGCCAGAGACGTGTCCTTCACAAGCGTAATGATTTCATTGGACATGGGCGGCACCACGCGCTTTACCATCTGCAGCAGCGTGACTTTAAAGAATATCTGCCGCTTCGTCATGCCAAGCACCTCGCCCGCTTCCCGCTGTCCCACGGGAACGCCCTCGATGCCGCCCCGGAAAATCACGGAAAAGTAGCACGCATAATTGATGCTGAAAGCCACTACCGTGGCGGTAATCCGCCCTGTCTCACTGCCGCTCCAGATATTGTGGTTCAGCCACAGACCCGGTCCGTAAAAAATAATGATCAGCTGCAGCATCAGCGGTGTGCCGCGTATGATCCATACAAGCGTCTGAATCAGCCCCCGCAGGGCTTTCCATCTGCTCATCGCGCCAAAAGCAAGAATCAATCCCAACGGCAGCGAAAAGAGCAGCGTGAAAATGAATATCTGAAAGGTCGTCAAAAGACCGTCCAACAGCGACCTTGTTACACTAAAAAACATAGCCTACTCTCCCAAAGTGCGTATCATCCCGTACCTGCATGATATCCGACCGTGTTACTTCCCCGGCACTACGATTACCTGCGCATTGTTGCAGTACGCGTTGGTACACTCCATAGCGCTCGTAACTTCATCCGTCAGTGTCATGCCGTTCCACACCACGTCGATATTCTTGGACTCCAGTTCCATAATCTTATTATCCCAGTCAATCACCACGAACTGCGCTTCCACGCCGAGCTGCTCTGCGACCATGCGCGCCATATCCGCGTCAAAGCCAATCCAGTCGCCTGCGTCATTTTTGTAATCCATCGGCTCAAACTCCGTGATACCCACGATCAGCGTACCCTTATCCTGAATATATGCCACGTCGCTGTCGGAAGCGGATGCCGCAAACTCGGAAGCCTTCTGCTCCACAAGCGCTTCCTGCACCCCGTAGGTCTTTGCCGTCTCCTGCATGGAACCGTCCGCATAACTCTGTCCAAATACACTGTTGATATAGGAAGCCAGATCCGAACCCTTCCGACATCCTACGCCGTATTCCTCCGTCGTCAATTCATCCGTATGCACCAAATCCGGGTAGCTGGTTCCCTCGCCAATCATGGCGCCCGCCATCAGCAGGTCGATAATAGCCGCATCCGACGTGCCGGAAGCCACCTCCATCAGCGCATCCGCCTGCGACGCCACCGCGTTCGTCTGAAAGCCTTTCTCATTCGCAACCGCTTCTCCCGCAGAGCCTGCTTCCACCGCGTACACACGACCAGCCGCATCCGCCGTCGTCTCCTCCGCGCCGCCGCAGCCTGCAAGCGTTCCACAGACAGCCATCGCTGCCGCCAGTACCATTGCCCATTTCTTTTTCATAATTTTCCTCCTCTTTTTCAAGCCTTTTAATTATTAAAACTAAAATAATTTACATGCTTTTGTATTTTATCATAGCAGTATGTTAAAGTAAATGTGAATAATAAAAGAAACTACTGCCTGTCAAAATATGCCTTTCCATCGTCAGGCTTAAAATATGTCCGAATGTATCCATCCGTTGAGACAAACACAATCTCATTGCCGGATTCCAGATAATACACGTCGTCCCCGTCTTCCGCTTCCAGCTTATGTAACGCCTCCGGCGACACGACTACCCTGTTAGCGCCCGCCAGATACTCATCCGCCGACGCGTAGCCAAATTCTGCTCCGTGCTTTTCAAAATGTTCCTGCAAATATTCCACCTTGCGGAAAGAATATGTATATGCCGCCGGCTCCGTCTTTGCGGTCTGCGCATCCTCCGGCGTCTGCTGCGGCTTATCCGCCGGAGCATCATCCGTATTCTTGGAAACCTTCGGCTCCGCGTCCTGTGCCATATCCACTGATGCGTCATCCCGCTCCTCGGAAGCTTCCGCCTGCATATCCTGCGCCGCATCCGTCGAAGCGTCATCCGGCTGCATGTCCGCCGGAAGTTCTGCCTGCATGTCCGCAGCCGCAGAGTCCGCCGTGATTTCCGTACCCGTCTCATCTACCGCATCCGGCTGCACATCTTCCCGCATCCATCCCCCGCGAAACACACCGATGCCAACCGCCAGCAGCACAAAGACTAACGCCGCAGCGATATACCATTTGAGGGAACTGTCTTTCTTTTCATGGTAAGGCCTGACCACCTGCCTCGCCGTATCGCCGCCCGCTTTCGCCCTGTTCTCCCTATTCTCCCTGCGGCATTTCTCGCAGCGCTTCGGCAAATGCAGATTTTTGCTCCGGTAAAAAGCAATCTCATCCTCCGACAGCGTAAATTCTGCGCCGCACTGTTTGCATGTCCTCTTCATCTTTCCTCGTTTCCGTACCGATTCGCAGGTTACTTCACTATACTACTACGAGAAAGCGATTTGCGTCAAGACAGGGCGGTGCACTTCGCGCCGCCCCATCGTCTGAATCCGCATGTACTACTCTGCTGTCGCTTCCTCCGTATACTTCACCGCCAGCTCATTGATCGTTCCGTCCGCGAGCATCTTGTCGATGGACTTGTTAATCTTGTCAAGCAGCTCCGTATTGCCCTTCTGTACCGCGATCGCATACTCCTCGGACTCAAACGCGCTCGGGTCCTCCACAATCTTTAAGCCCTCGTTGTCGCCCACATATTTCTGCGCCGTCGCGGAGTCGATGACTACCACGTCGCACTTGCCGTTCACCAGCTCCATCACGGCTTCCGTGCCTTTCTTAAACGCTTCGTAGGTGTAGCCCATATCCTGCACACAGATTTCACCGGTATAGCCCTGTATCACGCAGATTTTCTTATCCGCCATATCGGTCGCCGCCGCAATATCGGAATCTTCTTTCACAATCATAACCTGCGTCGCCGTATAGTAAGGCGTGGAAAAATCTACGGTTTCCTTTCTCTCATCCGTAGCCGTCATACCCGCGATAACCGCGTCAATCTGTCCGTTCTGCAGCGCCACCAGAAGAGAGTCAAACTCCATATTCTCCACTGCTGCCGTCATGCCGTTAGACTCGGCAAGCTGCTTTGCAATCGCCATATCGATGCCGTCATACTCACCGATGACACCGTTTGAGGTAACATACTCAAACGGCGGGAACTCCGCATTCGTGCCAAAGGTAATAGTGTTCCCTTTTGAGGAACCGCCGCCACATGCCGTCAGGGTACATGCCGTCATAACCATGGCAAGCGTCATTGCCAGTAACTTTGTTGTCTTTTTCATAATTTTATCCTCCTCTGAAGCTTTTTTGCGGCAGACCTCTCAATCGGTATCTGCCGACAGACAAATTTGTTGCACTCTCTCACAAATTTGCTCTATCAATTCACAGCACGGTCGGAAAAACCTTCTGCGCCGTTCATTGCCATCCCCGTTAAAGAACCTTGCTTAAGAAATTCTTCGTCCTCTCGTTCTGCGGATTGTTGAATATCTCATCCGGCGTACCGCTCTCCATCACCACACCCTGGTCGATAAAAAGCACGCGGGATGCCACCTCTCTCGCAAAGCCCATCTCGTGCGTCACAATTACCATCGTCATTCCGGACCTCGCCAAATCCTTCATCACGTCCAGCACCTCGCCCACCATCTCCGGATCGAGCGCCGACGTCGGCTCGTCGAAAAGCATAATTTCCGGATCCATGGCAAGTGCTCTCGCAATCGCCACACGCTGCTTCTGTCCGCCCGAAAGCTGCGCCGGATAAGCGTTCGCTTTCTCTCCCAAATTCACGCGCTCCAAAAGCTCCTGCCCCCGCTTCACCGCCTCTTCCTTCGTCATCTTCTTCAGTAGTACGGGCGCAAGCGTGATATTGTCCATAATCGTCAGATGGGGAAACAGGTTAAACTGCTGGAACACCATGCCCATCTTCTGCCGCACCCGGTTCACATTTACTTTCGGGGCGGTAATCAGCTCGTCGTCCACATAGATTTCCCCCTCTGTCGCCGTCTCCAACAGATTCAGGCATCGCAGAAAGGTACTCTTTCCCGAACCGGAAGGTCCGATCACAACCACCACTTCTCCCTGCGTGATGTGTTCGTCAATCCCGCTCAGGACTTCCAAATCCTCGAATTTTTTATGTAAGTTGCTGACTTTTATCATCATATCCTCCATACAGAGAATGCCGCTTTTCAGGCATTCTCTCACGCGAAACTTAGTACTTCTTAGCGAGGCAGCCTTTGCTGCCGAGTTTTAGAAGTACTTTTCGCGTTGTCATCTAGCATCCGCCCTCCGCAGCCGCATCTCCACGCGTCGAAGCGTCAGAGTCAGTATCTTAATCAGCACATAGTAGATAACCGCAGTCCCGATCAACGGCATAAACGCAATAAAGGTCGCGCTCTTAATGAAGTCGCCTGCCTTCTGAATATCCATCAGTCCCACATAACCGACGATGGCGGTTTCCTTAATCAACACAATAAACTCGTTGCACAGCGCGGGAAAAATATTTTTAACCGCCTGCGGCACGACAATCCGGCTCATCGTCTGAAACGCGGATAATCCAAGAGACCTGCCCGCCTCCGTCTGCCCCTTGTCAATGGACAAAATGCCCGCCCGGACAATCTCAGACACATACGCGCCGGAATTGACGCCAAATGCAATCGCGGCAATAATCCATTTATCAAGCGGCACCGTTGCAAAAATAACAAAGTAGATAATCATAAGCTGCGTCACCGAAGGCGTCCCCCGGATTACATCCGTATAAATGCCGCCGATAAACCGGAGCAGCTTCTTCTTAGACAGATTACACATGGCAATTACCATGCCAATCAGAATACCGATGACAATGGCGAGAAGCGACACTTTGATCGTCACGCCGATACCGCTCAAAAGAAGCTTATAACGGTCTTCCCTGATAAAGCATTTATAAAACAGGTCACTGAAATTCGCAGCCCACTCCGCCATCTGTCCTTCGTCCTTTCTAAACCGGAATCCGCATCCGCTTTATCATACCACAACCTTATCCAAAAGAAAAGGAGAACTTGCATAATATACAAGTTCTCCTCATATTTAAGCATCCAGTTCCTTCTTCCACTCGGCGATAATCTCCTCGCACCGTTCCGTGTCGATATCCTCCACCGCATTCTTCAGTTTGGCAAATATACTCCTCTGTGCGTCGCTGTAGGAATACTGGCTCATATCCTTGACCACCTGCTCCATGGCATCCATATCCAGATTTTCCATCGCTTCTTCCATCTGGGCAAAAAGTGCAGCCATTTCTTCCGATTCCGCCGCCCTTCCGCTCTGCTCCTCCTCTTCCTTTATAAAGTAGGGAGCCAGAATACCTTTGTAAAACATGTACTCCTCCAGCATTCCCGGCGTGATTTTATGAATCAGCGCTGCGTTTTCGGCATTTCCCGCCGCCTCCATCTGCTCGGCCGTATACGCCAGATCCGTGGCGCCAATCTGCCTTGACGCGCTCTTTAACGCATGTACCTCAACCGTATACTCTTTCCACCGTTCCTTCTGCTCATACTCCTGTATCAGCGCGCATTTCTTTTCGATGACACGGTAATATTCCTTCAATACAGACCAGAAAAGCTCTTCGTTGCCAAGGAAGCCCATCGCCTTCTGCACATCCAGCCCTTCAATGACAATGTTCGTCGCCATCTGCGCTCCGCCGTCATCCCTGTGTATATTCGGAAGCGGGCCGTTTTTCTTATTTTTCTTTTTCTCAATCTTGTCCGAAGGCAGCCATCTGCGAAGCTTGGAAACCATGTCCCTCATCTCGATAGGCTTCGTTACAAAATCATTCATGCCCTCGCTGATAAACATTTCCGCCGTTCCCTCCACCGCGTTTGCAGTCAGGGCGATAATCGGCACCTGTCCGTTATTTCCGAGCAGTCTGCGGATTACTCTCGTCGTCTCCACACCATCCATCTCCGGCATCATATGGTCCATAAAAATGATGTCATACCTCTTGTCGGTCACCATCAGAACGGCATCCTTGCCGCTCAAAGCCGTATCTATCTTCATCTCCAGCGGATTTAACAGCCCCTTTGCCACCGTCAGGTTGATGGCATTGTCATCTACCACCAGAATTTCCGCCTTAGGCGCCACAAAGTCAAAATCCTCCGCCTCCATCAGGGAAAAGGCGGCGTTGTCCTCCTTGCCGTTAAAGATATTGGCAAGCCCCAGAATATAAAGCGGTTTTTTCACCACACGCAGATTGGGCAAATCATAGGAACGCACCGAGCGGTAATTCGTCAAAAGCACCCCCTGAATTTCGGGATGCAGTCTCAGAAAATACTGCACCGGTTCGGTAAACAGCGGCTGCTCTATAAAAAAGTAACCCGCTCCCGATTCTTTTACCAGATTTACACTTTCCTCAGAGTCCAGTCTCTCATAACTAACCCCAAGCCGCTCCATATCAATCGCCAGCTCCTGCGCGATATAGTCGCTCTGAATCAACCCGGCTGCCAGGACATTTTCCGGCAGCTTTTCCACAGAGTGATGCACATTCGTCACCTTCTGCGGAATGACAAAGGAGAACGTAGAACCTTCTCCGTACACGCTGTCCACATGTATTTTCCCCTTCATCAGCGTCACAAGCTGTTTACAGATGGCAAGCCCCAGACCGGTTCCTTCGATATTGCGGTTACGCTTGCTGTCGAGCTGCTGGAAGGACTGAAAGAGCTTATTCATGTCACTCTCTTTGATTCCGCTTCCCGTGTCGGTAATAGACACGATCAGCTCTATCATATCCTCCGCCGTCTGCAGAAAATCGACCTTAATATGGACATTTCCTTCTTTGGTAAATTTTACCGCATTGTTCGCTATATTTACCATGACCTGTTTAATACGCACATTATCGCCGTAAAGCCCCGTCGGAAGATCCGGATTGACGTCTACCGTCAGCTCCAGCTCCTTACTGCCGATACGCGTCATGATAATATTGGACACATCATTAATCATGGACATCGGCTCATACTCCACATCGCTGATATCCATCATACCGGACTCGATCTTGGAAAAATCCAAAATGTCATTGATGATCGTAAGGAGCGTCTGCCCCGACGACTTAATCTGTCCGATGTATTCCCTTGCCGCCGGCGTCAAATCCTCCCGGAGCGCCATCTCCGCCATACCAATCACCGCGTTCATAGGCGTGCGAATCTCATGACTCATGTTCGCAAGGAAATCCGATTTCATATTAGAAGTCTTTTTCAACTCCATATTGGTCAGGCTGACCTGATACTTGCTGTAAGCAATATCCGAAAGAACACTGGCTATCGTATAGAGCGCGTTCGACACTTTCCTAATCGTTTCCTTGTCCACAATCCGGATATCCTGCGAAGCGCGAACCAGCTCATCCCCGTCCACACCGATGTCTCCCGCAACCTGCCGTATCTGCCCTTCATCCGGCGGTATCGTCAGCATTTGTCCCCCGACAAAACATCCCACCAGATGCCCGTGCGCTATAATAGGCGCCGCAAATGCCACCATCCCGGCATGGCAGAAGTAGGCGCAGGAACCGCCCGCCCTCGCCGCCTTCTCAACGCCCATCCGGTCACATTTCTGACAGCGTTTACGGCCTTCCTCCGTATTTCGCACATACTTTCCGCAAAACTCCGTAAACTTGGAAGGCTTTGTCAGTACGACGCCATTTGCATCGGTAATCATAGATGCAATTCCCGACATATCTGAAAAAGCATCCTGTATCTTCTGCAAGGATTCCACATCTATCAAATCTGTCAGCGTAAATTCACTCTCTATGATCGCCATAATTTCCTCCCTCTGCAGACTTTCATTCCGATTAGCGTAAAACGCCTTTTATCGTGGAAGACAATTTTTCCATATCAATGGGCTTGGTGAGATACCCCTGCGGCTTCATCGCCAGCACTTCCATGATTTTCTTCCTGTCAGTCACGCCCGTAAGGAACACCACCGGCAGATTCTGGAGAGCCGGATTCTCCCGGATTTTTGCAAGAACCGTCGCGCCGTTCTCCTCCGGCATCTCATAGTCCAAAAGCACCATATCCGTCTTTTTCGCTTCCAAAAATTTCAGGGCAATCTTGCCGCTGATGGCGGTCGCCACGTCATAGCGCTCCACCAGATAGCCTTTTAACAGCTTAAGCACACTGCTGTCGTCGTCCACAATCAGAATATGCCTTTTCCTTGCCGCTTCTTCCCGCTGCTTCTTTTCCTTCTCCTCTTCTTTTGCAAGCTGTGCCAGAAGCTCTTCCGCAACCCGCATCACGTCCTCGGTTTTTAATGTGCTCTCCGTCACCGTTACGGACCTCTTTTCCCGTGCTCCTTCCGGTCTCTTCTCCTTCAAAAGCTTGATAAGTCCCTCCTCCAGCTTCTGGGAAGAAAGCGGTCTGCGGAATATCGTCACATCCATGGCAGACGCAATGCGTATAAACTGGTCGCACTCTTCCGCGTCTCCCACAATGACGATGGGGATTTTTTCCACAGAAATCTTATTCTCCACATTCACAAACCGCTTTAAATCATCCGGATTTTCCCCATACAAACAATAAACCAACACATCCGGCTGTATGTACTTTACATGATTGATAATGTCGTCATAACGGTCCGAAGTGCTGAAACACTCGAAGTTCAAATCCATATAAGTGAAAAATTCGTTAATCACCATTTTATTGTTTCCCATAAGCAGAACCTTGTACTTCATACCCCTTACCCCCTATATCGTTCTTAACAAAATCAGTATACCAAAATTCCCCATCTTTTGCACTGCTTTTTTGCGGAGAATGTACCCAAAAAAGGCGGGCAAACTGCCATCCCGCCTTTTTCTTTCCTTTCTTACATTTACCGTTCCGTGTATGTGTATCTGCGCAGCACACGTCCAAATCCAAGACAAATCACCACACCAAGCACACCGAGAATAAACATCATCATCGCCGCGCCTGAGCCATTTCCCGTGCCGAACAGTTTGACAAGCACCCCTTGTGCAGATGACGCCGCCATCACCGGCTCGCAGAAATGATCCACCATAAATCCGCCTAAAAACAGACCAATCGGAATGGTAAAAAACTGCAGCGTGTTTCTGCAGGAATAAACCCGTCCCTGCATGTCAACCGGAATCGTTGTCCGCACGATGACGTCCAGATTGGCACTCATAACCGGCACCAAAAACCACCCGATTATCTGCCCCGCGCACCACAAGACAGGCACTTCCGTGAATGCCAGCAGAAAGTTTTCCGTTCCCAGCGAAAACAGCATCGTTAGGTAAATCACCCGGATACGGTTTTTCGGCGCAGGCAACGCCGTCACGATCAGACTGCCAAACAGCATCGCAATCCCCGCACAGGAAGTCACGATTCCCAGAACCGTCTCCCCGCCGTTTTTTCTTGGCAGAATCAATGCTGGAAGCACCGCGTCAAACGCCGATGCCACGAAATTGACCCCCGCCAGAAACAAAATCAGCACGAGCACCAGCTCATTTTCTTTCAGACAAACAAGCCCTGCCTTAACCGTTTCCAAAAAGGATTCCTGCCCTGTCTCTTCATTCTTTTCCGGCATGGACAGCTTCACCCCGAACAGCAGCGCCAGAAATGCGATTGTAAAAGTCGCTAAATCCACATAAATGACAATGTCCATCCCCGCGAAGGCATACAATGCCGTGGCAAAAACAGGATTTAATATCGTCACAAGAGACGAAGAAAAAGACCGCAGACCGCTCGTCTTCTGGTAATGCTCTTTCGGCGTAATCACGGTCATCGCCACATCGCTTGCCGGCTGCTGGACCGTATTCATCAGCCCCGTCAGCGCATTCAGGATATACATGTGGACAGGCTGCAGCAAGTCCGCTTTCAGCAAAGCCAGCACAGCCACGGAACAACATGCCGCCAGCGTATCGCAGACAAGCATCACCTTTTTCTTGTCCCACCTGTCGCTCAATGCGCCCGCAAAAATACTCATCACCACGTAAGGCGCGTAACTGCACACCGCAAGAAGCGCCGTCTGCAGCGCGGAGCCCGTCTTTTCATAGAGCCACAGCGTGAGCGCAAAACCCGTCATGGCGCTCCCAAGCTGTGACAGCGACTGGGTGCTCCACAAAATCAGAAACGTTTTTAATTCCTTTATGTTATTTTTCATTTTCCTTTGCTCCTTTTATTTGTAATATGAATCAGGATGCAAAGGCTGAGGACCTACAGCCAGCTACGGCTCTCCTCCATGCAATGTCCTCATCCCTTGCATGGAGCGTCTGCAATGCACAATACTAACGGCATTCTGCTACCTCCTTTTATTTTGAACTGCTGCCACAGTTTCCTATTTCATAAAAACGTATCTCTAAACCCGGAATATTTACAGTTCTTCCCCTATCATTCGCCATGCCTCCACCAGCCGTTCCAGCGAATACCCCGCGTTCGCCGGGCTTGTGGACGGCAGGGCGACCGCCTCCCGCCCCGTCACCGGAAAAATATATTTCTGGTACAACTGCTGCGCTTTCCCGCCGTTGGTATAAATAGCGCGGATGTCCGCACAGCCAAGAATCTCTGATAAATCGTTGGGCGTCACATCCTTGATGCTGGCGTCCGAGGAGCCTGTGATCTCACAGCTTGCAATCACATCCCACACCGCGATATGATGGGACAGAAGCATCTCCTTTTTCTGCTCCACAGTCTCCGGCACCGCACAGCCAAGCACCTGCGCCATCACCCGCCAGAAGCGGTTCTGCTTATGACCGTAGAAAAACTGCTGCTCCCTCGATTTCACCGAGGGGAAACTGCCCAGTATCAAAATTTTGGAATGCTCGTCGTAGAGCGGAGGGATGGGGTGGGAAAGCATTTGGGGCTCCTTTGCTGTTTACTGCCTTTTATGCATCTATTATACCCTCACCCGCTTCATTCCACAATCAGAAAGTCCGTAATCATTTTTTTCTCTTCGTCCGTCAATTCGTGTATATGCCCTCTGTCCTTTAGCAAATAGCAAAGGCTTTCCATCTGCCTGTCATACAACTCTAAAACCGCATCCTTCGATTTGGCGCTCCGATAAATGGATTTTCTATGTCTCGTAATGCGCCTGCACCGCCTCCGGCAGCTCCTCGTACTGCACCTCGCTCCATTCCACCACGCCGCGGACAGGACTGAGCGTCAGTTTCAGGAAAGCGTCCTCACGCAGTTCCCGCGACGCACCGAAGGTAATTTCTTTTTCGACGCCCTTTTCATTGTAGGCAGGCAGCGTATAGGAATAGCTCATACCGCCCTGCAAATCAACCACGCCATTCCTCGGTTTCCCCTCGGAAATCTTACTATTGTCAATCTGCGTGTAATAATAGACGCTTCCGCTTCCCGAATAAAGCCACGCCCCCAGACTGAGCAAAGCCGCCACAATCGCCACGGCAATTCCGATTCCAACTAACACGTTTTTCTTCATAATGATATCCTCCTGTCTTTCTTTACAGGATAAGATATCATGTCTGCCTTACATGCGCCTTGTGAAAACATTGCGTTTACCTTACGGTTTATTTCTATTGAAAAGCCAGCTCTCTTGCGCCGCCTTTATCGTCCAATTCAAGTTGCATATAACTCCACCCCCTCCTTTTTTACATTATAATAAAACGGATAGGCACGAAGCCACTTATTGAAATGGTCAATATTTTTTACAATCGGCATAATGTTCAAATCATACTCAAAAGTCATTGTGGAAAGTCGGCGGTCTTCCAACTTAATCTCCTGCTCGTTTAAACCGACCAATATCATCATATCAATATCCGAATCCGGACGGAAATCTTCCCTGGCATAAGAGCCATATAAAATAACCGTTTTTAAATGATCTCCATACAGTTTTCTTACATCTTCCACATACTTTTTCAATATATCATGTAAGCTCTGGGGCATTTACTTCCCTCCTTCTTTCTTCCACAGTGACAGGGTACAACCATCTGAATCTGCACTCATTTTATCATAGCCTTAAAGCGGTTACAATCCCATTCGCGCAAGCGCCGCTTCTATATTTGAGAAAAATACCGTCAAGCAATCATCGTTTCAACAACTTATTTTCATACAGTATTTCTTCTTCTCCTGTTGAAATGGTTACCTTCTTCTTATACAACAAGCTCCATGATGCCTGATTCCTTGTATAATCCATTTTATCCTGTGGAAAAAACGAACGACAGAAATATCTTCCCTTCTCTCCGTTCTGCGCCAGAAACAAAAATATGTTCCTTCCTTCTGCATTGTTTTTCATAATATAATCTGCCTTAATAACCGAATAAATATTTATTTTGCGATTGTACTTAAAGATTGTATCATTACTGTCAATCACACTTTCCAGCAACGGCAGCATGTTTATCCTATCTGCAATTTTATAATATAGGTCCGATGATTCAAGATGTTCTGCCGTTATCCGATGTTCTCTTATTGCATCAAATATTTTTCCCCTATCACGGGCTAGCTCCGGTCTGTCCGTAAGATATTGCAATCCCATCAAATGAAAACACTCTTTTTTGTCAAAATTTATTTGTAATGTAACCGATACATTTTTTCTTCCTAGTATCAAATGGTATTCTTTATCCAGCAACTTTCCGAAGGCTTCCACGCAGTCATACACAGTATGCATCAAACCTACCTCTTTCTCTTTTGAAATTTGAAATAGGAAAAGCCCTGCTTTCGCAGAGCTTTTCCTGACGTTTTCTTTCAACTGCGCGTACAGTCTAGCCAGAATGCGGTAAACGTCAAACCCATTCAAAGCTCGTAAGACACTGCTCTCTGGCACAACATCTTATGTCAACGCTTTGACTGACACTCAAGTTGCCCGTCTTTATTATCATATTACATGAGGCACGAAAATATGTCAATCAGAACCTGCTTTCTCACAGCCCTGTCATATGCCCATAACAGCCGCTTCTATCTCCCCCTCCGCCACCATACCCCCATGCTGCCCAATCACAATGGACGGCTTCGTCTTCCCATGGTAATCGCTGCCGCAGGTGACAAATACACGATGTCTCTTTGCCGCATTGTAAAACTCCTCCGCCTGCTCTGGGCTGTGATAGCTGGAAAATGCTTCTATGCCGTCCATCCCCAGCTTCAAAACCTCTTCCAGCAGAAATTCCTTCCCCTTTAAGTTTACGCCGGGATGCGCCAGAACCGCCGCGCCGTGATTTCGGTGAATCGTGTCAATGATTTCCTCCATCGCCGGATAATCCGTCTTCGCATAACAGGGTTTTCCCTGCGAATAATAATCCCAATAAAAATTGACATAAGGGTTATCGCTTCTTTTCCCACCGGGACGGTAAGGATTTAAAAGCGGATGGTCTGCATATTCCGGCACAGCCAGCAATGCTTCCGCGAACATCTCGCCCGTCCAGTTTTCCTTCCAATAACTGTTTGCGGATAACGCCAGCAACTCCTTTTCCGTGAGCAGGGTAAAACCCAACGCCCGTGTTTTAGAAAGTCTCTCCAGAGAGGCTTGCGCGCTCTGGTCAGCCACGTTTTTTTCTATCGCTTCAAAGTCCTCGCTTAGATAATCAATGCCATACCCAAGTACATGAAAGTTCACGTTCTCATAAGTACAGTCAATCTCGATACCCGGAATATATCGAATGCCTTTTTCCTCCGCCGCCCTCTGCGCCTGTGCGTTTGCCTTCGCGCAGTTGTGGTCCGTCACCGACATAACGCGGACACACGCCTCCGCGCACTGCTCCACAAGTTCGGTCGGTGTGTACTCCCCGTCGTCACTGTATCTGCTGTGCATGTGTAAATCTATCATACCGCTCCTCCTTTCCTACCTATTTATTTCTCTTTACAATAGGCAGCATCCTCTCATGCATCACAACCATAAGAACCAGGAGCGCCAGCAAAAATACCGGATACAGAGAAACGCTGATATGATTCGCAAGGAATCCGAACACAGGCGGCATCAGGCAGGTGCCCACATACGCGGACGCCATCTGTACACCAATCACAGCCTGCGATTTATCCGCCCCGAAATGTGCCGGCGTGGAATGAATCACGGACGGGTATATGGGCGCGCAGCCCAGACCCGCAATCACCAGACCAAGCAGGGCGGTTATATCCCCAAACGGCAGAAGAAGACATACCACACCGCCCAGAATCAATCCCTATCCAAGCCGTATCATCTGCGTATCATTCAGTTTCATGGTCAAAAATCCGCCCGCGGCTCTCCCCGCCGTAATTCCGATATAAAACAGACTGGCAAACCCGGCTGCCGTTTCTGCCGAAAGCCCGCGCTGCAGTACGAGGTAGCTGCTCGCCCACAGTCCCGCCGTCTGCTCCAGCGCGCAGTAGCAGAAAAACGTCACTATAATCTCCTTCGCGCCCGGTATGCCGAAAATTTCTTTTAACGAAAGCGGTTTTTTGTTCTCTTCCCCGGACTGCTCCGTATCCTCCGACGTCTGTTTTTTCCAAAGCGGCAGACTAAAAAGCAGAATCGCCGTCAAACCGATTTGAAGAAACGCGATATAACGGTAACCCATGTTCCAGCCCTGTCCGCCCGTGAGCGCATACCCCATGACATAGGGACCAAGGGATGCCCCGACTCCCCACATGCAATGAAGCCAGCTCATATGTCTGCTTGCATAGTGAAGCGCCACATAATTATTTAAGGACGCATCCACGCTTCCGGCTCCCAGCCCGTAAGGAACCGCCCACAAACACAGCGCCACATAACTGTGGCTGACAGAGAATCCGAACAACGCCACCGCCGTCAGCAGCACGCTGAAAGCCGTTACCTTTCCCGTCCCCAGCTTTTTTGTCAGCCGGTCGCTCTGCAGGCTGGAAACGATCGTCCCCGCCGCGATGATCATGGAAATGCCGCCCGCGTAGGAAACCGGCACGGAAAATTCCTGATACATAACCGGCCACGCCGAGCCTAACAAAGAATCCGGAAGCCCCAGACTGATAAACGCCAGATAAATAATCACCAATAAAAGTTGAAACATCCTGTCAACCTCCTTCTATTTCACTCTATATAGAAAGAATACCGTCAACAGGCACTTGATGCAACTCATTTTCGGACATATAATATAACAAAACCGCCAAACATACCGATAACTATGACGTCAAATGCATCCGCGCAATGCATAATCAGGGCATTGCAAACGGGAATGAAATCAGGAGGACAGCCGAATGGCATTACAGGAATGCGGATTAAATCTGAATAACGTATCGAAAGAATTACAGCCCCACGGCAGCCTTGCGTTTCCCTGCGCCGGGTATGCGTCCCACCACACAGACAGACCGGAAGACAGTATTCCGTGGCACTGGCATCAAGAAATTGAAATGATATACATAGAAAGCGGGCAGCTTGAGGTAAAAATACCCTCGCAGTCATTTTTGATGAAAACCGGGGACTGCCTCGTTATCAACGGCAATATTGTCCACTTCGCAGCAGCAGCCCCGGAGGGTACGCTCCACTCCCTCGTCTTTGACCCGGCTCTCATTGCCGGAAAAGATGACTCCGTCTTTGCGAAAAAATATATGTCGCCGCTCTTATCCTGCCCTGCCTTTTCCGGCTTTTATATCAGCGCGGAAGCCGATACGGATATGGCTCTCCGATTTAATCGCGCTTTTGAAGCGCTCGCCAACGATCATTACGGCTATGAATTTACCGTGCGTGAAAACCTGTCACGCATCTGCCTTTCTCTGTATCAGGCGTTTGAACCGCAGATGGATATCCAAAAGGCAGCGCCCAATCAGGACAATCTCCGTATCGGTAAAATACTTACCTATATCCACCAAAATTTTGCTGCCCCCATTTCCGTGTCCGACATCGCAAGGGAAGTCGGTATCAGCGAGAGGGAATGTCTGCGCTGCTTCCAAAAAACAATTCAGCTCTCCCCCATCCAGTATGTATTAAAATACCGGGTCATGCGGGGAGCCGAACTGTTACTTACAAATCCTGCCGCCAGTATTTCAGAGATTGGAACGCTCTGCGGCTTTGACAGCCAAAGCCATTTCGCCAAAATGTTCAAGCGCTTTTATAACTGCACGCCGCGGGAGTACAGAAACCAGAATCTCTAATCCCTGCAGAGAATGCCCATATTTCAAGTATTCTCTTACACTATCCCAAGCTGCTCCTTAATCGCTTTCACCGTAGAGCGATACACCGCGTAAATCACCCCGCCGATCACCGCAATGACGCACAGGCACAGACCCATCGCTGCCCATTCTGGCTTAAGCAGCCTGCCGTCATTCGCGTAGAGGATCATGGCATACAGCAGGAACATGGCGGTAGTGCCCACCAATGCAGGCATCTTAAAGACATTGCTACACTGGCTGCGCACTTCTTTATCCAGAAAGGCAGGCGAAGCCCCTAGTTTCTTCAGATCGTCAAAAATGTAGCGGTTATTGAGGGCAATGCTCTGACAGCGGGTATAACACACCACCAGCGCCGTGATCATGCACACGATGAAGATAAAGAGGAACATCATGAGCATTACCGCCATGTTGCGCAGATAATCATTCTGACTCAAGATCCGAAAACTCGGCATGTAAACCCAAAAGTTTCTGAACATAAAGGAGTCCGCCATTTCATAACGAATCGTCGTCATATCATCCGTGTCGCCCCAATATTCTTTTCCCTCCTCGTTTTCCCTGATTTTCTGTACCCGATCATAGTAGAAGGGGCGCTCGCAGGATTCATCAAAGGACGATACGAAGAGACGAAAGAGGGCATTGGCAAAGGGATAGGAGTCCTTTCCGTCCACATTAAATGCCACAAAACGCCCCCGCCAGTCGTCTGTCAGCCCCTCGGATATCAGGTCATAGTCCGCACTGTCTAGCACACAGCAGGGAATCTCCTCCGCGAGAAGATCATAGTGCAGGTATCCCGCAAACTCTGTGGCAAGCACCTTCCTCGTCGTCATATTGGTGATCTCCTTTGCGGAGTTATTGACATAGAGGGAAGTTTCCTCCTGATCGGTCACGCACCGGTAAGTGCCCGGCTCCACGTCCACTTTCTGTCCGGTAATCATCTGATAAGCGTCTTCGGAAAGTACCATTGCCTCCTGCTGCATAGGGACATATTCGTCATGAAAACGCAGACTGTCTTCCTCCTCAATCCTAGTCATACCGCCCATTCCCAAAGTGACATAATCGCACTCGTTCCAGTCTTTTAAGGAAAGAGCATACTCTCTGCCAAGGGCTTCGATCTTAGTCCTGTCAGGCACATTCTGATCCGCCTGATATTTGTAGAAATAATCATAGGGCAGGGACGCATAGCGCAATACCGCCGCAATACCGTTAGTCGGCAGATAGAAAATCGCAAAGCATCCGCCTGCAATCAGAAGCGTTACCACCAGCAGATTGTTGACAGTCTGTTTTCCCTGAAATTTCATCATGCTGCGGGAAATGATATTCTTGTATGGATTCTTGCGATGACTTTTCCAGCCGTGTACCACCGTGTGCAGCATGATCATGTAAAGCCCCACAAACACGGGTGCATAGAGCACACTCACCCAAGCCGGCGGGTACGTGGAAAACCACGCAATGCACGCCCAGGGCGCACCGTACCCCAGCACAGCGCCTGCAAGCAGTACCAGAAAACCCACAGGACCGCACCATCTGCCAAGCTCCTTCACAGGCTCGTTGATATGCTCCTCTCTGATCACTTCCATGATGTTCGTTTTCTTCAGATACCGCCACGCCGTCAGACCGGCGAATCCCACCACCAAAAGCAAAAACAGCAGGGAAATAAACAGGCATCTGAAATCAAAGGTGAGAACCATATCGGAACTGTCCACCAAAAGCAATCGAAATGCATGCCAGATTACCCACACAAAGGGAAAACCTGCTGCCGTCCCTGCGACAGCTGACACACCACTTAGGAAAATCACTTCCCGATACAGCCCCGGCGCAAGGCGTTTCCTCGAAGCGCCCAGAGCCATCAGGATGCCGAGCTGTCCCGACTTATGGCGAAAGAATAATCCCAAAGCATAAATCGTAAAGACCACGCATCCCACAAGCGTCATCACAAAAATCATGTACATCTGTTTCGCGCTGTCGCCGCCCTCCGGAAACACCTTCTGCACCGTGGGCGAGAGCATCAGCGCCGAATACGCCGAAATGATCATCAGCGCCATAAAATTGCAGAACAGATAAAGCCGCGACTGCTTCCTGTCCGCCCGCTGCAATTTCTGTTCCATCTGTCTCATATTGATTGTCTGACTCATCTCACCACCCCCTACTCACTCATTTCTTTAATCGCATCCAATAACTGATCCTGAAATACACTGCGGTCTTCCCACTTCTCCATCTGGCGGTAAATCGTCCCGTCCTTTAACAAAATTACCCGGTCGCAAAATGACGCCGCAAAGCTGTCGTGCGTCACCATAAAAATCGTAGCGTTCATCTTCTGTTTCGCATTGATAAAGGTCTCGATCACCGCCCGGCTGGACTTGGAATCCAGATTGCCGGTGGGCTCGTCGGCAAGGATGATTAGCGGATTGTTAATCAGGCTCCGCGCCACCGCCGCCCGCTGTTTCTCACCGCCGGATATTTCCGCCGGGTATTTATTTAAGATGTGCCCAATCCCGAACATAGCCGCGAGCTGGTCCGCCAGCTTCTCTGCCTCCCCCGATACCTCTCCCTGCACGATGCGCGGTACCAGCACATTTTCCCGGATGGTCAGACCGTCTAGGAGCATAAAATCCTGAAACACAAACCCGATCTTCGTATTTCTGACCCTTGCCAGCTCCTCCTCGTTCATGCCCGCAAGCTCCACGCCTCCCAGCTTGATATTCCCCCTGTCAAAGGGTATATAGCAGGAAATACAGTTTAACAGTGTCGTCTTGCCGGAGCCCGACGGCCCCATGACCGCCACAAACTCGCCCTGTGCCACATGGAAATCAATCCCCTTCAACACCTCGTATTTGTTTTTCCCCGCCTCATAAGATTTATAGAGTTCCTTTACATACAGCATATCCGTCTCCTCCTTTTACAGCTATTTGTCATAAAACGACCATACCACAAATACGCCGCACGAAAATCGCGGCTGTCATTTCTGCCAGACTAGATGTAAAGTTTGGATGAAAACTGCAAAGAATGTAAAGTTTGGGCTGTCTGGATGTAAAGTTTGGTAACACTGACAGGGACTTCGCTCTAAAGAATGTGGTATACTCAACATATAGTTAGGAAAGGAGTCTTTTCATGCTGCGAATCGCAATCTGTGATGACGAAACGGACGCAAGGGACGCCCTGCGTTTCCAATTAGAAAAAATACTGATCGAGGACGCCGAGGAGATCGTCTACGAATTTTCCTCCGGCGTGGGCGCCGCTTCGTGGCTTAAAAACCATCCGGGCGAAATCGACCTGCTTTTTCTGGACGTGGAAATGAAGGGCTTAAACGGCATGGAAACCGCGAAAAAAATCAGAACCTTTGACGAGCAGATCGTCATTGTTTTTGTGACCGGGTATTCCGATTATGTGTTTGACGGCTATCTTGTGGGCGCGATGGATTATCTGATGAAGCCCGTCACGGAAGAAAAGCTGCGACAGCTAATTTCCCGTGTGCGCGCCAAATCCGCGCAGGAGGAATCACGCACCTTCACCTTGAAAAACAGGGACGGCACATGGCGGTTCCGACTCACTGACATTCTTTATTTTTACTCCGACAAGCGGAAGGTCATCCTGGTCACGGCAAAGGGGGAATATTCCTTCTACGCCAGACTCGAGGAAATTGAAAAACAGCTTTCCGCCGCTTTCGTGCGGATTCACCAGCGCTATCTGATCAACCCAGCAAATGTGGATTATCTCGGCAGCGAATCCGTCACCATAAACGGGCGGGAGCTTCCCTGCAGCAGACGATACCAGGAAACCGCCCTTCCCAAAATTGCACGCTCTATAATGGGAGGTTAACATAATGACTACAATTAAGACCCTGCACTTTGCCACCATCATACTTTCCGGATGGCTTGTTATGTGCTCCATGTCACACCTAATCAAAATTTCAGAAAAAAGGTTGAGACGCTTTTTGCTGTTTTTCGGCTGTTCTATGCTTGCCGCCATGATTATTTTTATCGGAGATTCCTTTAATATTCTGGCAACTACTCCGGTTTTTCTGGCAATCGTCCTGCTTACCTGTGAAGGCTCCATCTGGCAGCGAATTACCATCGGGCTGATGTTCTCCAGCACTATCTTTTCCTTCAACGCTTTGCGGGACAACTATATCCACGATCTTATGTTTCCGCCAAAGCGATACGGCATCACCTCATTGATTCCGGTAAACAGCTATATCAACGATTTCTTTTCAGGGATACAAGCCGAACACGGCTACTGTATTTCCGCTCTGTTCTCGCTGCCCTTTACACTCGTTTTGTACCTCTACATCAGAAAATTTGCGCCTGATAAAGATTATACCCTTTCCGACAGTTTGTGGCAGTTACTGTTTCTTCTTACAATAACCCCTCTTGGCACTGTGCTGGCTGTCGTCACCCTGTTTCGTTCCTCCAACTTTTGCATTGACATTTTCGTCCACAGGGAATATAGCATTTTGCTGCTGATTTCCCTGTTTGCCATCATCAGCCTGCTCTGGTGCGTCACGGTATTAGCAAAACAGCAGAAACTGGAACAGCAAAATATGCTTGGGGAAATCAACCGCAAGTATTACGAAGCGATGGAGCAGCAGCACTTTGAAGTGAGACGGTTAAAGCACGACCTGGCAAACCACATGCAGGTATTGTCCGCCCTGAGCGAAGAAAAACGGGCTTCCTACATCGAAGAGTTGTCCGGCAATACCGCCCTCTCCCAGTCCTTTGCTTACTGCAGCGATTCCACAGTCAACGCCGTACTGACCATCAAGAAAAGCGCGATGGAGCGGTGCCATATCCGCCTGCAAATAGAAACGGATATCCCCACACCGCTCCCCTATGACAAGACCGATCTCTGCGCCCTGTATGCCAACGCTCTGGACAACGCCATGGAAGCATGCCTGAAACTGGAGGAAACACAGAGAGAAATTTCTTTGAAAAGTAAGGTGGGAAAGGGGCTGTTCTGTCTGGAAATCAGCAACCCAGATCCTGACGCTAAAGAGAACGAATCCGCAGCGCAGACAAAAAAGCGAGCCGGCTCCGTATCTGAAAAAAGATCGGAACACAGCCCGCTTCTGCCCACCTCCAAGCCGGATAAAGAATGTCACGGCTTCGGTCTGCAGAGCATACAGGAAATTGTAAAAAGATACCACGGCAGATTGGAAATCCAAACGGAAAACGGCGTTTTTAATCTGTTTCTATATCTTCCGCTGCCGGAATACCCTATGAAAAGCGGTTCCTGATTCACTGCCGCGCCGAATACCCGCATAAATTGTTCCGGAAATATTATGCCACACAGAAAAGATCGCCCCCGGCAGAGTAGCCAGCGGATTTGCGGCAAAATTAGCTGTGGCAAGAGAAATCGCCAGTCCGCTGTTCTGCATACCAACTTCGATACCTATAGCGGTCACTTTCTTCTCTTCCAGTTTAAGAAGCTTTGCCACTCCCGTCCCCAGACACAGTCCAACTACATTGTGTATCGCCACAACCGCCATGACCAATGCACCGCAGGAAACAATTTTCTCCGCATTACTTCCCACAATGCCGGAAATAATCATTACAATAGCAACCACCGATATCAGCGGAAGCAAATCCCTGAGTGCATCGATCTGCTTAGGAAATATCCGATAAATCAGAATCCCCAAAAGTACGGGAACGAGCACGACCTTAATTACAGACATCATCATTGTCAGAAGGGACACCTCCACCCACGAACCTGCCAGCAGATAAACCAACACCGGTGTACATACAGGAGCCAGTATCGTTGACACAATCGTCATGCCTACAGACAAAGGCACGTCACCACCTGCCACATAAGTAATCACATTGCTCGCCGTGCCACCTGGGCAGCACCCTACCAGAATCACACCAAGGGCCAGATCCGCGGGCAGACCGAATGCCTTTGCCAGTACATACGCCGTTAGCGGCATCACTGTATACTGCAGGACAAATCCGACACACAAATCCTTAGGCCTTGTGAAAACAATCTTAAAATCCTGCGTCTTGATTGTCAGCCCCATTCCAAACATGGCGGCCCCTAAAAACAGAGTAGTGTAGTTCGTTGCCCATGAAAATCCATTCGGATAAAAGAACGCTGCCACAGAAAAGATGATAATTAATACTGCAATATTTGACGACATAAAGTTACATACTTTCTTTATATGATTCATATTCATCCCCTCTCCTGTTTACAATTGTTCCTCCGCTCCCAGTTGTCCATGCTTTTCATATCTGGCAACGGATGTAATCTGATTCCCTTCGTCCACAAAAACTACCTTAGGCGGATTGTCTGCTATTTCCTCCGGCGTCATCTGCGCATAACACATAATGATAACCTTATCCCCTGTGGCAACCATACGGGCTGCCGCTCCATTTAAGCAGATGGTTCCGCTTCCGGTCTCACCCGCAATCACATAGGTCTCAAATCTGGCGCCGTTATCCACATCTGCAATCTGCACCTTTTCGTATTCATAAATTCCCGCAGCTCTCATCAGCCGTTCATCAATCGTGATGCTGCCAACATAATTTAACTCTGCCTGCGTCACGGTGGCCCGGTGAATTTTACTTTTTAACATATTCAGAAGCATCATTTTCTCCTCTCAGCGCAGTTCTATAATTCCGCAATAAAGTTGTCAATCAGTCTCGTTTTTCCTATATAAACCGCTATTGCCGTCAGCACTCTGCCCTCTGCTCTGGTAACCGGCTCTATCGTATCCGCGTTTACCATTTCTACATAATCTATTTTGGCAAGCGGCTCCTCCTCTATAATTTTTCGCATTGCATTTAAAATAGTACCGGCATCCCTTTCCCCGTTTTTTAACATATTTTCCCCGCTAAAAACTGCTCTTAAGAGTACCAGCGCCGCCTTTCTCTCTGCCTCATTTAAGTAGGTATTTCTGGAACTTTTGGCAAGGCCGTCCTCCTCACGTATGATGGGACATCCAACAATCTCAATATCCATATTCAAGTCACGTACCATCCTTCGGATCACCGCCATCTGCTGCGCGTCTTTCTGCCCGAAATAAGCTCGATCCGGCCCCACAATATTGAAAAGTTTACAGACCACCGTGCAGACGCCGCGAAAATGCGTAGGTCTGGTTTTGCCGCACAATCCCTCGCTAACCTTCTGCATTTCCACATAAGTAGAAAAGTCCGGCGCATACATTTCTCCCGGCTCCGGATGGAAAATCAAATCGGCTCCGGTCTCTTCACAAAGTCTTTTATCCGCTTCAATATCTCTCGGATAATCATCCAAATCCTCATTGACTCCAAACTGGATAGGATTGACAAAATCGCTGACCACCACCCTGTCATTTTCAGCCACAGCTCTGACGATCAGACTCTTATGCCCCTCATGAAGATATCCCATGGTCGGTACCAGCCCCACTGTCAGTCCCTGCTGTCTCCACTCTTTTACCTGTTTCCTTACTACATCCACCATTCCTGTAATTTCCATAATTTTCTCCTTCTGACTTATCCTTCTTCTGACTCTGCTCGGGACTGTGCATAAGCAGACTCAGGATGCTGCGCATCCTTCGTTCGCGTTGCTCGTCATAAGCCTTCCAGAATATGCCCTCATGCAAGCATGGCGCATATTCTGCAATCCTTCTGACTCTGCTTATGCGCGCAAAAAATCCGGGCAGAAACTGCCCGGACACACATACAAAGACCCTTATATCAAAATGTGCCGCCCATCGGTACAGCCATCTTCTATAAGAATTTCCTATACACCCACAAATGGGGCTGCCAAATTTCCATGTATATGCACTGGTACAGTTCCTTGGATACTGTCCGCTTAAATAATAGCACACACATTTTTAAAGCGCAATCTTTATTCTTGGTCTTTTTCACGTACACAATCTTCCTGCGGACATTCTACAGCTCGTTAATCGTCTCCGTAATCGCCATCTCCCGAATCCGTCTGGCGGGCGTGCGCACCGCCGCCACACAGGAGAGCGCAACGATAATCGTAATCACCGCGAGCGGTTTCAAGGGCACTTTCCACGCACCGCCAAAGTGCGCGAAAACAATCTTTACCATAAACAGCCTGTGAAGATACAGCCCGGCGATATAGCCGAGAGCCAGACCGCAGACCGCATAGGTAATCGCCTCCGCCGCTATCATGCGGGTCATCTGTTCGACGCTCATCCCCACGGCGCGCATAGCGCCATACTGCTTCATTTTCGCGGACACGCTCATGGAAATTTGATTCATAATGTTAAAGACCGTAATCAGCGCAATAATGGTCAAAAAACCGTAAGCCGCTATGCGGAATACCCAGAAGCTGGAATTGATCGTCTGCTCGTCCTCGCGCCTGTCTATAAAATCATTTTCGCCCGCCATCGCCTGAATCGTCTCTGCCGTCTCTGCTGGCGCATCTTTCGCAAGCTCAATCCCAAGCATCTGATAATCCGCCTCACCCGTAAGACGCACAAACGTCTCCTCCGTACAGACAATCGCCGGACGGCTCTCCGTCCCGATGCCCTCCGAGCACACGCAGGCAATGGTAAGCGTCGTGTCTCCTATCTTCACCATATCCCCGGTATTCAAACGGCTGTCCCTGTTAAAAATCGTCATCACATAGTCCGTATCGCCCGAAACCTGTTCCAGCTCACCACTGGCAACCGACCTTTCGGACCATTGAAACATCCAGTCATCGTAGGAAATCAAATCGACGCTGCCGGAAGCCCCGTTAATTTCCGCGGGCATATCATAACATGCGGCGCAGCCGAATGCCGTTTCCACGCCGGGCAGAGCACTCATTTCCTCCTTCATTCCCCTGTCAAGGGAATTGGCGCCGTCTGCCGTCGCTATACTAATGTCCGGACTTAAATCATTCTCCGAGGGCATAAACCTGTTAAACAAATCCAGTGCAGCGGAAAACGTGAGAAACAGGGTGACTGTAAAGGCAAAGGATAGCGACATCAAAATCAGATTTTTTTTCGCCGCCACGGCATGATGCACCCCCAGCCCATGTTCCACTTTAAAGATGCGGGTATTTGCCGCATGAACGACACCTTTACCCGTTTCCGCATTGCCCGATACTGCCGCCACGGGGGACACCGATGCCGCCCGTTTCGCGGGGGAATGCGCCGCGAGCAGTACCGATATCACACCCACCAGAACACCTGACACGATACCACTGACGCTGAACCGGTAACGGAAGTCTTCAAACTCGCCGCCCACCTTGTATTGTAAAATCATGGAAAGCGCAAAGGTAAACGCCTCGCTGACAACCAGCCCGACGGGTATCGCCGTTTTACACCAGTTGAGAGCTTCCAGCCGTACAAACCGCATCACCTGTTCCCTGCTTGCGCCGATACAGCGCATCATCCCGAAAAACTTCGTCCGCTGCGCCACCGTGCTGTTTAAGCAGCTTGAAATCATCAGCACGCCCGCTGTCAAAATCAGTACAAATACAATGGCAGCAAGTAAATAGAAATTCTGCATCGACAGATTGTTACTGGCGCCCGACACGCCCATCGTAATGATATTTTCCTCGATATCCCCGTCCGCCAGTCCATACTGCGCTTTCAAATCGGAAAGTGCGCTTTTGATATCCGCGCCATCCGCAAAGCGGACATAATACGCCGTTTTTACATCCGTATCAAAAACAGTTCCATTCGTTTCGCCGCTCTTAACGACACTCGTGTCAGAATCATCGCCCGTTCCGTTTGCGGCACGGATTCTTTGAAAAGCATCCACGCTTATATAGGCGCTCACATCCTCAAACTTGTCGTCATACTTTTCCCACTCGTCGTCACAAAACCCGCTCACGGTAAAGGAAAAATCACCCGTAGGCACATGGATGGTAACGCTGTCGCCTCCCTGCACGCCAAGCCTCTCCCTCGCACTCGTATTCAGCATAATTTCCCCGTCATTTTGGGGAAATACGCCTTCCTTCTCGTATGCCCTGATATCGTCAATATAATTTTCTTCCGCGCCGTATAATATGACGCGCGTGTCATTAATCGTATGCCCTTCGTAAACATCCTCCCCGAGCGCATTGCACCACGCAGCCGCAGACACGTCCTCCCTGTCCGCAATCTCCCGCGCCTGCGCCTCAGACAGACCGCTGATCACAATATGATGACTGCCGTGATGGCGAATCATTCCCTCTGTCTGTCCTTCCGTCAACATTTCCGCGCAGGAAAAGACCGTGGTCACAAGAAATACCGCAAAGATGATGCAGAGCAGAATCAGGCGGTTCTGCTTTCTGCGGGTTCTGGCGGAAATGGGAATCAAGCTTAAATAACTTTTCACTCTGCACACCTCCCTAAATCCGTCAGCACACCGTCCGACACTTCTAACACCCGGTCCGCCGTCTGGGCAATCATGCGATTGTGGGTAATCATAATGATGGTCTGCTCATATTTCCGGGACGCCGCCTGCAACAGCGCGATTACGTCATTGCTGTTGCGGGTATCCAGATTTCCCGTCGGTTCGTCCGCCAGAATCAAGGACGGTCTCGTAATCAGCGCCCGCCCGATTGCCACCCTCTGCTGCTGTCCGCCGGAAAGCTGGCTCGGCAGATGGTTCCGACGTTCTTTCAGATTCAGCACGGTAAGCAGCTCCTCCAAATATTTCCTGTCCGGCTTCTGATAATCGAGCAGCAACGGGAAAACCATGTTCTGCTCCACCGTCAGCTCCGGAATCAGGTTAAAAGCCTGAAAGATAAAGCCGATATTTCTGCGCCGGAAAACCGTCAGGCTTTTCTCCTTCATGGCAAAAGTGTCCTTGCCGTCGATCAGCACCTTGCCAGACGTGGGCGTATCTAACGCCCCGATCATGTTGAGCAGCGTGCTCTTGCCGGAGCCGGACTCCCCCACAATCGCCACATACTCTCCCTTGGGAACGGAGAAGCTGACGTTCTTGAGCGCCTGCACCGCCGCTTCGCCGCTGCCGTAGGTTTTGCATATTTTACTTACTTCCAGTAAATTCATTCTAAGCACCTCTTTCCAGAATTTTTATATCCAGATAATTGCAAAGCATGGCATTGAGGTATGTTTTGCAATTATCTGATTTCATTTTCTTAGGAAAGAATAACACTCAAATACTACCGGCATATTTCGCCCGGATTACAATTTAGTAATAATTCGGAAACAGCAGTACGAAGGTCGTTCCCTCCCCCAGCCTGCTGTCCACGGAGACGGTGCCGCCATGGGCTTGTGCCACCGCCTTTACAAGCGCCAGACCAAGCCCGATTCCCTGTGTGTCCTGCGAATATCTGCTGCGATAAAACCGCTTGAAAATATGATGCAAATCCTCCGGGTGGATGCCGCTTCCATTATCCTTTACCGTAATGCGGACGGCGGACGGTGATTTCTCCCATGCCACCCAAATGCAGTCCCCGCTCTCCGTATGGTCGAGGGCATTTTTCACCAGATTGCCGAGCGCTTCCGCCATCCAGCTTCGGTCGCACCGGAAAGACAGCGACTCATCGCCCTCCGGCACAATCTGCTTTCCCTCCTGTCCCGCGCGGAACGCAAAACGTTTCCCCACCTCCGCCATAATTTCAGAAAGATTTTCCGTCTGTTTTTCGAGCACCATCGTTCCCGCGTCAAATTTTGTAATCTTTAAAAGGTTCTGCACCAGCGTCTCCATCCGGTCCAGCTCCCGCTCCGAAAGCTCCGTAAATTCCTGAATGGCGGCAAGCCTGTTTGTTTCCGCCTCCGTCTGCATAATGCCATTATAAATATTGAGAGCGGCAAGGGGCGTTTTCAACTGGTGGGAAATATCCGAGATGGTATTTTTGAGGAACTCACGCGACTGCCCTTCCTGCTGCGCCTGCGCATTTAAAATCGCCGCCAGCGAATTGACCTCATGGAAGAGCCGATAAAGCTCCCCCTCCTTATCGCAGGCAATGCGGGCGTCTTTGTCACCGGAGACAAACTCTCGAATCTGCGTTACGGCGTCCTCCAACAGCCTGTCCTGTTTCTGGAAATACCGGTAACAAACGCAGAGAACGGCGGTTCCCGCCAGAAGCGCACAGACCGGCGCGGCTATTAATGACATCTGTGTCACATTCTCAAGTTCCACGTCAATAACCATACCTCCGGCTCCCAAAACCACTGGCAGGGCTGAAACCAGAACGACCGCTGCCATACACAGGGTGATTTGCAAAAACAATCTTTTACTATCACGGTTTACAAATACTCTCATTTTCTCTCCATTCCACATTTGCTCTCTCAAATACCGCCCCTGTTATTTTTCCATCTTGTGCCCCGTACACCACTTATACCCCATCCCCCGAACGGTCACGATCTTCTCCGGCGCACCGGGGTCATCCTCTATTTTTATGCGCAGCCTGCGGATATACACCGCCAGCGTCTTATTCTCGATAAAGTTCTCCTCGCAGTCCCACAAAGCGGCAAGAATCTGCTCCGCCGAAAACACCCTGTCCGGATTTTCCATAAACAACTTAAGCAATCTGTACTCTCCGGAAGTCAATTCCAGCTTCACTCCCTCCTTACGTGCCTCCCCGCTCCGAAAATTCAAAGTAATGCCGTTTGCGGACAGTTCTTCCCCCGCCTTCATAAAATTTTCACTCCGGCGCAGCAACGCATGGATTCTGGACAAAAATACAGCCAGCTTGAAAGGCTTGGTAATATAGTCGTCCGCGCCGATATCCAGCCCCATAATCATGTCCGTCTCCTCATCCGCCGCCGTCAGGAACATAATCGGCACCTTGGAAGTCTGCCGTATTTTTTCACATAGGGCAAAGCCCGTACCGTCCGGCAGCGCCACATCCAATATGACAAGATCGTATTTTCCAGCCGTCCAGAGCGTTTCCGCCTCCGCCATCGTGCGGGCGTTCTCTACCTCATAGCCCTCCTTTTTCAATGCGTACGTCAAACCGCTTATCAGACTTAAATCATCCTCTACAAAAAAGATATGTTTCATATGCTGCCTTTTCCCTCCTGTATGATGGTAAGCTCCATTTTTTCATCATACTCGTTAACGCAGGCAAAAACAATCCCTTCCTCCGCCACATTTTATCCGCGCATAAACCGTATATAACCGCAGGCATCGGCATAAACTCATACTAACGATGGAAAGGAGGATCCGTCATGTGTACCAGCATTGCCATGAATACCGAAGATTTTTACTTCGGACGCACAATGGATATCGAATATTCCTTTAATGAAAATGTGGTCTTTACGCCCAGAAACTATCCCATTCCCTTTCGCAGAAACGGTACCCTGCGCAGACACTATGCTTTGCTTGGAATGGCAAGTGTGATGGAAGGATATCCGCTTTATGCGGAAGCGGTAAACGAGCGGGGACTTTGCATCGCCGGTCTGAATTTCCCCGACACTGCCTACTATCCGCCAAAAGAAGACCCCGTCAAACAGAATGTGTCGCCCTTCGAGCTGATTTTGTGGCTGTGCGCCAAATGCGCCTCCGTTACAGATGTAAAACAGCTTATGGAATCCACGCATCTAATCAATATTCCCTTTAACGACGACACGCCGCTGACTCCTTTACATTGGCATATCGCGGACAGGGAGCGTTCTATTGTACTGGAATCCACCCAGAACGGTCTGGAAATTTATGACAACCCTGTCGGTGTGCTGACAAATAACCCCGGCTTCAGCTTTCAGACAACGAATCTGTGCCAGTACATGAATCTGACCACATCCTGTCCGCAGAACTGTTTCAGCAATATAAAAAGCCTCGTCCCTTTCGGACAAGGCTTGGGCAGCTTCGGTCTGCCGGGTGATTTTTCTCCTGCTTCACGTTTTGTCAAGGCGGCATACCTTACCATGAATTCCGTCTGTGAAAAGGGAGAAATGAGCAGCGTCTCCCAGCTTTTTCACATTCTGGATTCCGTTTCCATGATTCGCGGCAGCGTTATCACAAGCCAAAAACTTTACGACACCACCACTTATGCCTGCTGCATGAATGCCACAAAGGGCAGATACTATTACAAAACCTACACAAATTCCCAGCTTACCGCCGTTGACCTCCGCCGGGAAAATCTGGACGCGGACGCGCTGAAAACTTATCCCTTAGCGACGGAACCGCAAATCGCATGGGCAAACTGACAAGCCTTTGCCCATCAGCGTCTGCCGTTTCTCAGCCGGAAGGAACTAATCAGCTCCATCAGCATACTTGACTGGGACGACAGCTCCTCGCTCGCCGCCGCGCACTCCTGACTGGTCGCGGAGTTGTTCTCAACCACAGCGGAAATCTGCTCGACACCGGTGGAAACCTGCTCCATAGCCACGGTCTGTTTCTCCACCGCATCCACAACCTGCTCCATCCTTACCGTCACATTTCCGGCAAGCTCGCCTGTCCGGTCCAGCGCCTCCGACACCTTGTCCATCACTCTTCCGCCCTCTTTGATTGTCGCGGCCGATCTCTCTATCAGCTCCTTCGTCGCCTTTGCCGCTTCATCCGATTTTGACGCAAGACTGCTGATTTCCTCCGCAACCACCGCAAAGCCTTTGCCCGCTGCGCCTGCTCTCGCCGCTTCCACAGCCGCGTTCAACGAGAGAATGTTAATCTGGAACGCAATATTTTCTATCGTCGCAATAATAGTGCCAATCTGCTTGGAGTCCTCAGCAATACGATCCATCGACACACTCAGCTCCTTGACGCTCTCCATGCTGACGCCAAGCTGCGCGCCCGCCTGATTGACAAACTGTCCTGCCTCTGCCGCCGCGTCAGAGGTCGCCCTTGCACCTGCCGAAATATCTGCAATCGTAGTCGAAATTTCCGTAACAGCGCTCGCCTGCTCGGTCGCTCCCTGCGCCAAGGTCTGTGCGCTGGCGGATACCTGTTCAGCCCCGTCGGACACATGCGATGCGCTTGCCGCAAACTGCCCCATCGTCTGATTCAATGCGCCCAGAATGCTGTCCAAAGATTTCTTAATTGCCAGAAAGTCTCCCATATAATTCTGCTGTGTCTCCTGCGTCAGATCACCCTTCGCTATAGCGCCCAGCACCTCTGATATCTCACCTATGTAAGCGCGCAGACTGCCAATCGTCCCCTCAAATATTTCACCCAGCAGTCCAATCTCGTCATTGGAGCATACGTCAATCTGCATCTGCTTCCCGTCAGCCAGTCCCAGTTCTCCCTTTTCCAATCTCTCAGCCGCCTGCGTGATCTTTGCGAGCGGTCCGGACACCCGTTTTTTCAAATAGCCGGTCAGGAAAATAATGCAGACAATGATTACCACAATGCTGACCGCAACGACGTAGTTAATGATCCTCGCCGTTTCCTGCTCCGCTTCCGCAATGGAGATACCCGCGAAAATCAGACCGTCCACCGTACCGTCCGCCGCCTTCGTGGGCACGTAAGAGCACAGATAGGTAGAACCCAGAATATCCGCTTCACCCACATAAGACTGCCCCTGCTTCAAAACGGTATCTACCAGATTGTCAGCCAACTTCGTTCCCACTACACGCTCCCCGTTCTTGGTCACCGTGCTATAGGCTCTCATATCTCCCTTAAAAATGGTAAACTCGCAGCCCTGACGCTTTTTTAAACCATCCAGCACCTGATTCAGGTCGTCGCCCTCAGTCACCCGGGTCAGTTCATAGGCAAGCAGATTCGTGCCGTTCGTACAAATCTTTTCCTGCATACTCCTGACCAGGGAGTTGTACATATTCACACAGATAGCAACTGCAAAAACAACTGAAATCGCCTGCATGATTACAACCACGTTGCCGACCTTTTTCCCGATGCGCTTCCGTTTTCTTCCGCCTTTTTTCCCTTCCATCATCTGTTCATTTCCCATATTTTTTCTCCACCTTTAAATAATAATACTGTCCGCGCAAGTCCGGATGTTCTTCTCCTGCACAGCTTGCATTCATTGTATCATAAACGCGGGAAATTACAAATATGTTTTTTCTAAATCCCCGCCGCATATAAACCTTGCTGCATACTAAAATTCCGCGCTCATCAAAAAATCCGCCACATGCATCGTTTTAATTCCCTTATAATTGCCCCTGGCATACGCATCTGTCCGCAGCACATACTTCGGGTAATTATCCGGTATCTGAAGCAGCCTTTCGTACTCCCTTTTCTCTGTCTTTTCCGACTCCATCCTCTGCGTAACCTGAACATAGATCGTTTCATTCTGCCGGGACGCCACAAAATCTACTTCCCCCTCACCCATTTTTCCTATATATACCGTATATCCACGACGGCATAATTCCAGATAAACCACATTTTCAAGGGCTGCCGCCACCGTGTCATCATGATAGCCCAAAACACTATATCGAAGCGAGATGTCCGCCAGATAAAACTTCCTCCTGACTATACTCCCTAAGATGCACCGCCGGGAAACCACCAAGCCGAATATAAGCCGCCAGCTCTTCGCGCTGATTCTCCAGTGGCGCATACCGCTTTTTAAAAGTAAGGTACTCCCCAAAAGACAAGGTATAAATCCGAAAGGCAACATATCTGCCCGTCAAGTAGGTAGATATCTCCGAAGACATCATTCTGGAATTAGATCCGGTTACATATAAATCCACGTCAAAATCTGCCAACAACGAATTGACCACCCGTTCCCATCCCTCAATCTCCTGCATTTCATCCAGGAAAAAATAAGAAGCTGTACCAATAGATAAAAAGGTGTTATAATGAGGGTATGATACAGAAAAATGAGAGACGCAGGTATGCGAGCGATTTAA
>CAJUMV010000034.1 GCA_910587715.1 uncultured Lachnospiraceae bacterium
TTTGAAACAAAAAATGCCGTATTTATGCAGATTGAGGCGTTTCGCAAATGCCTAGAAAAGTATATTTAATGCAAGGTGTGTATATTAATAAATTCCTCAATTTGAGCGGAAAAAAAGCTGCATGAATTGAGGGATTTATTATGTCAAGCAAACATTTTATGCATCTTACCCGCAAAAACATACCGCTTACCGTCCCTTCCCTTGTCGGAAAAGTTACCGCGCGTTACCATCTGCCTATAAGAAGAAGGAGGCAGATGAAAATGAATATTCTGGTGATAAACGGAAGCCCGAAGGGGGAGAAGAGCAATTCCTATCAGTTGACGAAGGCATTTTTAAGAGGGATAAAGGGGGAGGTATCGGATGTGGAAATCCGGGAGCGCACAGTATGCCGGATGGATATCAAGCCCTGCCTAGGCTGTTTTTCGTGCTGGAACCGCACGCCCGGCAAGTGCTGTATCGAGGACGACATGGCGCAGGTGATTCAGGACATGCTCTGGGCGGATCTCACAATCTGGAGTTTCCCGCTGTATTATTTTACGGTGCCGGGGGCGTTAAAAAATCTGATAGACAGACAGCTCCCCATGAATCTTCCTTTCATGGAGGAACAGGAGGGGCAGGTCGGGAACGGCGGTCATCCTTCGAGATACGATATGAGCGGGAAGAGGACGGTGGTGATCTCCACCTGCGGGTTTTATACCGCGGAGGGAAATTATGACGGTGTGCGCAGTCTGTTCGATCACCACTGTGGGCCGGGGAATTATACGGCGATTTTCTGCGGGCAGGGGGAGCTGTTTCGGGTGCCGGAGGTGTCGGCGATTACCGGCGAATATCTCTCCTGCGTGGAGCAGGCGGGACGGGAGTATATAGGCGGCGGGATTGCCGAAAAGAGCGTGGAACGGCTCGCACAGCTTTTGCTGCCGCGGGAAACCTTTGAGGCGTGCGCGGACGCAAGCTGGGGAATTGCCAGAGAGGATGCCGGGGCAGGGAATAAGGACGCCGGGACAGGGGACGAGGGCGGTGCGCAGACACCGTCGGACACGCTGACCTTTACAAGACAGATGGCGGCGCTGTACCGGAAGGACAGCTGGAATGGAAAAGACATTGTGCTGGAGATGGATTACACGGACGTGGGGGAATGTTATCAGATTTTGCTTGGGAAGGACGGCAGTCATGTCTACACGGACGGTTCTCTTGCAGCGGACACCAGAATCGAGACGCCGGTCACCGTATGGCGCTCCATCGCGGCGGGGGAGATTCGCGGGGACGAGGCGATGATGCGGGGGCTTTACCATGTGAAGGGTGACTTTAGTCTGATGATGAAGTGGGACGATTACTTCGGCGGCTCCCGCCCGCAGACTAAGCCGGCAAAGGAGACTCCGGGACAGAAGAATGAGGATATGAATATCACGCTGATTCCGTGGATCGTCCTGTGGGTGGCGGTCTCTGTCAGTAAACAGCCGGGGTGCCTGCTTACCCTTGTCGTTTGTGGGCTTGTGCCGCTGCTTTATTACAGGAATAAAAAGACGGTGTATGATGTGGTAAGCGGTGCGCTGGTGACAGGATTTTCCGTCGCTATGCTGGCGGGGGCAGAGGAGAAGCTGATGCTGCCTGTCTCCTATCTGGCGTTCGGCGTGATGTGGCTTGTGTCCTGCTTAGGCGGACTGATACCGCTTACGGCACATTATTCCAAGAACGGCTACGGCGGGGATGACGCCCTGAATAATGCACTTTTTGTAAAGACGAACCGTATTCTGACCATGCTCTGGGGTATCCTGTATCTGGTCACGGCAGTGATCAGCTGGTTTCTGATGCGGTCGCCCGTAAGCCGTCTGTCGGGGCTGATTAACTCCGTATTACCTGCTTTGATGGGGATTTTTACGGCATGGTTTCAGAAATGGTATCCGGCGGCAGTGGCGAGAGGGAAGTAAGATATATGTGAGGCAGTAAAAGGTTCTGATGTTGAAAGACAGCAAAAAGTTTGGCGACGGAATGGAAGGAAATATGAAGATAACGATACAGGATATCGCGCCCGGGGAAGAGGAAGAGATCATCATAAGGTGCAGGGAGCTGGACGAGGCGCTTCTTCGGACGATTCACGAGCTAAAGGCAAGGCGCGGGAAATTTA
Source organism: uncultured Lachnospiraceae bacterium (assembly GCA_910587715.1). Classification (GTDB taxonomy): domain Bacteria; phylum Bacillota; class Clostridia; order Lachnospirales; family Lachnospiraceae; genus UBA3282. The sequence continues at coordinate 2,126 of CAJUMV010000034.1, forward strand.
CGGTCACGGACAACGATAAGATCAGGCAGATCGACGCGGGGGATATCTATTACTTTGAGGCGGTCGACAACAAGGTCTTTCTCTATCTGGAGAAGGATGTGTTCGAGGTCAGATACAAGCTGTACGAGATTGAGACGGAGTACGCCGACACCGATTTTTTCCGGGCGTCCAAATCGGTCATCATCAATCTGGCGAAGGTGAAACAGTTTGCGCCGGATTTCGGCGGACGGTTCGAGGCGCAGATGATGAACGGGGAAAAGCTTATGATTTCCAGACAGTATGTGCCGGCGCTGAAAAAGCGGCTTGGCATGTGAATGTCTTGTCGGAAAAGAAGGGGAAAGCATACGGTTGGCGTGAAAGAGAGGGCAATTATGACGGAAAACGGAAAAAAGAGAGCGGTGGAGCTGCTGCTGACCTTCTGCATGGTCACCACGGGCAGCGTCATTGTCTGCGCGGTCTATAATAAAATATTCTGGTCCGGTGATACGTTTCTGGACGCGGATATCCTCTGGCAGCTTTTGGGGCTTGCTTTTGTGTGCAGCCTCGGCAATTTCATTCATCCCTACCGGGAGATCAGCCGCAGACGGGAGTTAGTTGACAAGGGGCTGCATTATCTGTACATCAACGCGGTGGTGCTTGGCTGCGGTTACGGGTTCGGCTGGATGGATATAGAGAATCTCTCCATGCTGGCGGTTATGGCTGCGGGGATACTGGCTGTCTTTGTGTCGGTTTCCTTTGTGATTTGGAGACTTCATGCGAGGGAGTCGGAGAGCCTGAACCGGAAACTTAAGGAGTACCAGCAGACGGGAAAAGCGCAATAAGTGGGCGTTATCATGGCAACATTTGTAAAGAAGAAATCCTGTCTTTGCCTTACAGTCATAAGTAGAGGAACGTGCTCGGGCACGGCGGTAAAATTATGGGGTAAAGGAGACGGGAAATGAGAAGAGGCGGACGGATCAAAAAATTGGCTGCGATACTGACGTGCGCAGGTATGGTGTTTGCGACTGTCAGCTGTGGTGCCGATGGCAGTGCGCAGAATGACAGTGCGGAGACAGTGCAGACAGCGGAGGCGGAGACGGCAGAAACGACGGAGGAAGGTAACGTGGCGGAGGAACAGGAGGCAGCACCGGAAACGGGATCAGAACAGGAAACCGGACAGGATGCCCAGCAGGATCCGCAGGTGTGGGAGTGGGATGCGGCGGACGAGGAGACGCTGCGATGTGCGTTCGCGAAGGGATTCGGCGGCAGGGCGGGTGTCTGCGTGCCGATGGCAGCCCTCTCGGACGCGGCGCGGATGGAGATCGTGAAAGGGCAGTTTAACAGCGTCACTATGGAAAACGAAATGAAGCCGGATTCCCTTCTGGGGGATAAGCCCAATATCGGGGAGGACGGGTTTCCGGTTCTTGCGTTTACGGTTCCCGATATGATGATGAAAGAAATCAAGGCTTACAACGATTCTGTGGAAAAAGAGGGCAGAAAGCTTATGGTCAGGGGGCATGTGCTCGTATGGCATTCCCAGACGCCGGAGTGGTTTTTCCACGAGGAGTACAACGTGGACAAGCCCTATGTGGATCAGCAGACGATGCTGGCGCGCATGGAAAGTTACATCAGGCAGGTGATGGAACACTACGAGGGAGCCGACAGCCCGTATCAGGGCATGATTTACGCGTGGGACGTGGTGAACGAGGCGGTGAACGACACAGACGGCGGTATGCGCACCGATTCTTCATGGTTCCGGGTTTTTAACAGCTCTGACTTTGTGGAGCAGGCGTTTGTGTACGCCAATCGGTATGCCCCGGCGCACATTAAACTTTTTTATAACGACTACAACGATACCAACCCGAAAAAGGCGGACGGCATCTGCAGGCTGCTCGAACAGATCAAGGCGAATCCGGAGGCGCGGATCGACGGCATGGGTATGCAGGGGCATTACGATATGGATTTTTCCGATGTCCTGTTTAAGCAGGCTGCCCAAAAGTACGCGGCGGTTGTGGACGAGATACAGATTACGGAGCTTGACCTGAAAGCCAGCAGGGGTTTTGACGGCGAAAATACGGAGGAGGAATACCGGAAACAGGCGGAGGTTTATAAATCCCTGTATGACGCGGTGAAGAGCTTGAAACAGGAGGGCGTGCCGATCACGGCGATCGTGTTCTGGGGAACTGACGACCGCCACTCATGGCTGCAGAGCGCAAACGCCGCAGGCGGTTCGGCGGACGGCACAAGAGTACAGTGCCCGCTGCTCTTTGACAAGGATTATGAGAAAAAGCCTGCGTTCTGGGCGTTTGTAGACGATTCCAAACTGGAGGCGGCTGAGTAGAGAAGGATGTAAGGATAAGGGAAGCGGTCTTATGGCTGCTTTCCTTTTTTTACAATAATCTAATTTTAAGTAGTAAAAAATATATATTACTACTTGATTTGAGGTAATATATATGATAGGTTAAAAGTAGAGATAATGATTTGGGAGAAATCGAAACGGCATGGCGAATGGACGGTGAGCGCATGGAAGGAAAACAGAGGCAGTATACAATCGCAGATACGATCAGCGGACAGGAGATCAGGCGCCTGCGAAAATCGCTGGATCTGACGCAGGCGGAGTTCGCGCGGTTTGTCAATGTCTCCGTAAAGACAATCGAGCGGTGGGAGATACAGAAGACACCGATCAAGGGCGAAATTGTCACGCTTTGCAGGCTCATCAGGGAGGATCCCGGATGTGTCGAGCGGTTTCATGTGCCCGAGGGCCATGCGCCGCTGCGCCTCTGGTACGGAAGGGAGGAGGATGTCTGTACGATCATTGACGTGTTGCTGCCGCAGAGACAGGTGAAGATTTATAATTATACGAGAGACCTTATGTGCCGCGCCTTCGGAAAGATAGAGGAGCCCACATACGAGCAGTACGAGGCGTTTCTTAAATCCCGCTGTTTTCCGAGAAACAGGGATAAAATGAAACTGATTCTGGAGGAGCTGAATCTGCCCTTTTATGATCCGCTGATGATTATAGAAAAAACGGAGGGCAGGATGGCGGATGACGATTTCTGGCTCCGGATAGAGAGGGAATAGGTATGGTGACTCTGTTTGAAGGGGGTGCCGGTGAACCGCGCAGACAGTCCTCGAAAGGAAACCAGTTAAAATGGTACAGCGGGGAAAAATGGTACAAAGCGGATTACACCGGTTATGAAGGGCTTGCGGAATATATGGTTTCTCATTTGCTGCAGTTATCCACAATGAAGCGGGAAACATTTGTGCTGTACGATACGGTAAAGATCCGGTATGACGAAACGGTCTTTTTAGGATGCGAGAGCGCGCATTTCCTGCCTGCACGCTGGCATTTGATTACTTTGGAGAGACTGTTCTTTCAGCACTACGGAGAAAGTCTGTACGAGAGCATATTCCGGATCAGGGAGCCGGAAAACAGGGCGGTGTTTCTGGTGGAGCAGGTGGAGCATCTGACAGGTCTGAAAGAGTTTGGGAGATACTTGAGCGTTATTCTGACGATAGACGCCTTCTTTTTAAACGAGGACAGACATACGCACAATATCGCGATTCTTAGGGATGTGTATGGAAAGTATCATTACTGCCCGGCATTTGATCACGGCGCGTCGCTGATGGCGGACACGAAAATGGATTACCCGTTAGAGCAGCCTTTGGAAAAATTATATGAGAAACCAAAAGCGAAAACGTTCTGCCGGGATTTTGATGAACAACTGGATGTTGTGGAGACATTGTTCGGACAGCACTTACAATTTCGGTTTACAAACAAGGATGTGCAGAAGCTTTTAGAGAGTGAGTCAGAGTATCCGGCGGAGGTTAAGAAAAGGGTCGGGGAACTGCTTCGTGCGCAGCGGAGAAAATACCGGTATCTGTTTGCGAAAGAACAGGAAGGCAGGGGCGCTTAACTTGGCGCCCCTGTCGGTATTTTTTTGTCCGTATGTAAGATGTGGTTCACCAGCCACTCCGTCAGAAATTCCATGAGGTCTTCCAGTGTCTCCTGCTGGTTCTCATCGACATGCTCCAGATCCATCTCTTCCAGTCTCGATACAAACGCTTCGTGCGCCTGCTTCTGCGCCTCCAGCCCGTCATAGTGGATGCTTTCCATATACATTTCCTCGTCTTGAAAATGGAATTTCGTGTAATCCCTCAGTTCTTCGAGAAGATGGACGATCTCGTCATATTTATCGAAAGCATATTCATCCGTCATCACGCGGTACACATCCCCGATGATGCGGAACAGTTCCCGATGTTCTTTGTCTACCAGAGGGATGCCGGTAAGGTAGGTATCGTTAAACTGCGGCACGGTTCTGTCCTCCGAGGGTTTTAATTTGCCGATCATCAGGTCGGAGCTGATGATGTGGCGGTACAGCCAGGTCACGAGATATCGCAGCAGATCGTCAAGCACCTCCTGCTGGGCGGTGTCGGAGGAGAAGGAGTTTGTAATGCCGTTGATTTTGTCGCGGAAGAAGAGGTGCTGCTTCTTTTGCAGTGCCAGTTCCGGATGGCGGATGCTTTCCATGTAGGACTCCTCGTGCCGGAAATGTGCTTCCGCGTACTGTTCCAGCCGTTCGACCGTCTCCAGGATGCGGTCATATTTGTCGTTTAAAATCTGGTTATCCAATAATTCCTGCGTCTCGTTTATGATGCGGAACAGTTCCCTGTGTTCGTTGTCGATCTCTTCCACACCGATCAGGCAGTCGTCTGTGAAATGATACATAGCTGAAATCCTCCTACTACAATATATTTGGCGTATGGGAAACGCCGAGACCCGCAAACTGATTTTCCTGCGTTCCTTATAGTATAGCACAAATATGGACGCCGGGAAAATATTTTGGCAGGAATTATTTTGATGGCGCGTGGAACGTGCGTATTTGCGTGTCAACGCTTGTAAGACAGGGGGGACAGGTGTATAATAATACTGTTTTGAGAGAAGAAAAACCTTATGGGAAGGATGTGTAGAAAGTGGACAAGAAACAGGGTAAAACCAAAAGTTTAAAGACAACGCTGATCTTAGTCTGCGCGGCGATAGGAATTGTGATTGGCTGCGCGGTCGGTCTGATTGGTATTCTGGCGATGAAAAACATTTCCAACGGCGCCTATGAGGAGTATGCACAGGCGATGGACGACGGATACCGGACAGAGATCAAGTCACAGGTGCAGAGCGTACTGGCAATCCTGCAGGCGGAGTATGATAAGGCGGCGGCGGGAGTGATGACAGAGGAAGAAGCGAAAGCCGAGGCGGCTGAGATTGTCCGCGCCATGCGCTATCGGGATGACGACAGCGGTTATTTTTGGATAGACGACAAAGACTACATATTGGTGATGCACCCGATTCTGCCGGAGCAGGAGGGAAATAATCGTTACGATTTGGAAGACCAGGACGGCATTATGATTATCCAGTCCATTATGAAAGTGTGCCAGTCGGCGGACAAAGGCGGATATAATCAGTTTTCCTTCACCAAGGCGGACGGCGTGACCGTTGCGCCTAAGGTGGCGTATTCCGGCTATTTCGAGCCTTGGGGCTGGGCGGTTTCCACAGGCAACTACGTGGACGACATGAACGCGCAGATGCTGGAGGTGGAGGCTTCGATCACAAAGCAGTATCACAATTCCTGCGCGATGATGTCGGGATGTCTTGCCATTTTGTTGATTGTCACGGTGGTGGTATCCTTTATTGTCGGAGAATTTTTAGTTGTGCCTCTTCGCAGAGTAAAAGATTTTGCGGTCAGCATTTCCGAAGGTGATCTGACGGCGGATGTGGTGGTAAAGCAGAGAAACGAGATGGGCGTGGCGGCGGACAGCCTGAATATTGCGAGAGAGAAAATTCATGAACTTATCATGTCAATTGCCGGAACGGCGCGCGGCGTGGAAGGTATGACGGTAGAGTTTGAAGAGAGCTTTCAGCAGATGGAGAAATCCATTGGGGAAGTGGATATCGCGGTGGAGGAGATTGCGAAAAACATTACCGCGCAGGCGGCTTCCACATCGGATGCCACGGGAGAAGTCAATAAAATTGCGGAGGGAATCGACAGAACCACGAAGGAAGTGGCTGATTTGCGCGAAAACTCCGATTCTATGAAGAAGCTGAGCAGAGAATGCTCTGATAAGCTGCAGGAGCTGGTACAGGCAAATATGCGCACCAAAGAAGACGTGGTGAGTATGCAGACGCAGGCGGAGGCGACCAACGAGGCGGCGGATGCCATCAAGCAGGCGGCGGGGCTGATTGACGCGATTGCGGATCAGACCAATCTGCTGGCGTTAAATGCGTCTATTGAAGCGGCGCGCGCCGGGGAAAGCGGCAAGGGCTTCGCGGTAGTGGCAACGGAGATTGGGGCGCTGGCGAACCAGTCCACGCAGGCTGTCAGTGAAATTTCCAACATCATCAATGATTTGGTAAGCAAATCGGTACAGTCCCTGCAGATTATGGAAAAGGTGAATGGGACGGTGGAGCACCAGGTGGATGTGTTGAATGCCACCCAGAGCATTTTCAAAGATCTGTATACGAATCTGGATCAGTGTATGGCGTCCATCGTGAGCATCGAAGAAATGACGGAGGAGATTGAGAGACAGAGACAGGGCATTACCACAGTGCTTGACACGTTAAACTCTCTGGCGCAGGACAATGCGGCTTCTTCCGAGGAGACTTCCGCCATGACAGAGGAGCTTGGGCAGATCGTGTCCCGTTCGAAGGAGATGGTAGAAGATTTGAAGGGAGACGTGGACCAGCTGGTAGGCGGTGTGGAGCAGTTCTCCGTCTGACCCGATTTAAAAAAAGAATCGGTTGACAAACCGGGATGCCCTATGTATAATTGTTTGAGTGTGGATAGGAGTCTGCTATGTTCGTGAACCTGACGGAAGTGTTGACAAATGAGGACAAGGTTGTCTCCATGCAGACAGAAGTGCAGATTACGGAAATTTCTGTCGGCGGAGAAAAGTATCCGGTGCTTGCTTCATCACCGGTGAGCTTTGTTTTTACAAACACGGGAAAAGGCAGGGCGCGGCTTGAAGGGCAAGCGGATTTTGTATTCTCGGCGGGCTGTGACAGATGTCTGAAGCCTGTGGAGAAGAAGCTGGAAATCAGCCTTGTCAGAGAAGTGTGGGCGCCGGATATGGCGGTTGAACCTTCGGTATACGAGGAGCAGCCATTCATGGAGGGCTTTCAGTTGGACGTAGAGGACTTACTCATCAGTGAGATAGTGACAAACTGGCCTATGAAGATTCTGTGTAAGCCGGATTGTAAGGGGATCTGCCCCACGTGCGGCAGGGATTTGAATACGGGGATGTGCGATTGTGATACGTTTGTTCCCGATCCCAGAATGGCGGCGATCAAAGATATTTTTGAAGCGGATAAGGAGGTGTGACGATGTCTATTTGTCCTAAAAACAAATCTTCTAAAGCTAGAAGAGATAAGAGAAGAGCAAACTGGAAAATGAGTGCTCCGACTTTGGTAAAATGCAGTAAGTGCGGCGCGTTAATGGTGCCCCACAGAGTATGTAAGAAATGCGGCACATACAACAAAAAAGAAATCATCGCAGTTGATTGACGGATGTGAAGGGCTTTTCGGGAACCTCTCGAAGAGCCTTGATTTTTATGGGCGGATTTAGTATGATAATTTGAGTAACAATTTGCCTGATTTAGAGGGAGAATACATGAGCGAATGGATTAAAGTGGCTGTAGACGCCATGGGTGGAGACAATGCTCCGACAGAGACGGTGAAGGGCGCTGTGGAAGCGGTAAATGAGAGCGGCAAGATTAAGGTATATCTGGTGGGAAAACAGGATATTCTGGAAAAAGAGCTTGCCGGTTATACATATCCGAAGGAACAGATTGAAGTGGTACATGCCTCAGAGATCATCGAGACGGCGGAATCGCCGGTGATGGCGATCCGGAAGAAAAAGGATTCTTCGCTTGTGAAGGCGCTTACGCTCGTGAAAGACGGCACATGCGACGCTTATGTGTCCGCAGGCAGCACCGGGGCGACTCTGGTAGGCGGACAGGTAATTGTCGGCAGGATTAAGGGTGTGGAGAGACCGCCGTTAGCACCGCTCATTCCTACGGCGACGGGATGTTCTCTTTTGATTGACTGCGGCGCGAATGTGGACGCCAGGCCATCCCATCTCGTGCAGTTCGCGAAGATGGGCTCCATTTATATGGAATATGTGATGGGCGTAAAAAACCCGAAGGTCGGCATTGTGAATATCGGTGCCGAGGAGGAAAAGGGAAACGCGCTCGTAAAGGAAACCTTTCCCTTGCTTAAAAACTGCTCCGACATCAATTTTATCGGCAGCGTGGAGGCGAGGGATATCCCGGCAGGGGCGGCGGATGTCATTGTGTGCGAAGCCTTTGTGGGAAACGTAATCCTAAAAACTTATGAGGGCGTGGGGCTGACATTGATTTCCAAGGTGAAGGAAGGTATGATGACCTCTCTTCGCAGCAAGATTGGCGCGCTTTTGGTGAAACCTGCGCTGAAAACGACGCTGAAAGCCTTTGATTTGGAACAATACGGCGGTGCGCCGCTTTTGGGACTGAAAGGGCTGGTGGTGAAAACCCATGGCAGTTCCAAGGCGAATGAGATAAAAAATTCGATTTTACAGTGTATTGCCTTTACGGAGCAGCAGATAAGTGAAAAAATCCGGGAACGGGTCAATGTTCAGGAGAGCGAAGGATAGAACGGAAACCATAAAGTACCGATAGCGGGAGACGCTTAAGAAAGCGGAGAGGTTTGTTTGGCTATGGAACTGGAAAAATTACGGGAAGTGATAGCAGGGATTTTAAGCGTGGATCCTAAGGAAATCACGGAAGAGACGACTTTTCTGGAGGAGCTGGGAGCTGATTCTCTGGATGTATACCAGATTATCATGGGAATTGAGGACGCCTTTCAAATTGAAATACCTGCAGGAAAGGCGGAGCGCATCACGACGGTGGGCGAAGCGGTAGAGTTGATTAAGAGCAGCAGGGAGTAAGCGGCAGGCCCTTTCTGATGAGGAAGGGGTCTTTCCATGTGGAGGTTTTCATGACTGACGAGACATTTCATGCGTTGGAAGAAAAAATTGCATATCAGTTTCGGGATAAAAAACTGCTGCGGCGGGCGCTTACCCACAGTTCTTATGCCAATGAGATGAAGATTAATAAATATGAGGACTATGAGCGGCTTGAGTTTTTGGGGGATGCCGTGCTTGAGCTTGTGAGCAGTGATTTCCTTTTTCGGGAACGGGAGGATACGCCGGAGGGGGAGCTGACGAAGCTGCGCGCTTCCATGGTCTGTGAGCCGGCGCTGGCTTTCTGCGCAAGGGATTTTTCGCTGGAGCAGTATATCCTGCTTGGGAAAGGCGAGGAAGCTACCGGGGGGAGAAGCCGGGATTCTATTGTTTCAGACGTGATGGAGGCGGTGATCGGCGCGATTTATCTGGACGGGGGACTGGCGGAAGCATCGGCATTTATTCACCGCTTTATTCTTTCAGATCTGGAGCATAAGCAGCTGTTTTACGACGCAAAAACGATTCTGCAGGAGCGTGTGCAGCAGGAAAATGAGGGTACGCTTCACTACGAGCTCGTGAAAGAAGAGGGACCGCAGCACGACAAAACCTTTGAGGTGGAAGCGTATGTGGGAGAGAAAAAGGTGGGATGGGGAGTCGGTCATTCCAAGAAAGCGGCACAGCAGCAGGCGGCATATCAGGCACTTCTTTCGAGAAAAGAAAGGTAACATATGTATTTAAAAAGTATAGAAGTACACGGGTTTAAATCCTTTGCCAATAAAATTAACTTTAAATTCCACAATGGTATTACGGGTATCGTGGGACCGAACGGTTCCGGAAAGAGCAATGTTGCCGACGCGGTCAGATGGGTGCTGGGCGAGCAGCGCATCAAACAGCTGCGCGGCGTGTCTATGCAGGATGTCATTTTCTCCGGGACGGAGATGAGAAAGCCTCTGGGTTACGCTTATGTGGCGATTACGCTGGACAATTCCGACCACCAGCTTCCCATAGATTTTGACGAAGTGACGGTATCAAGACGCCTGTACCGCTCCGGGGAGAGCGAGTATATGTTAAACGGCACGCCCTGCCGCTTAAAGGACGTCAATGAGCTGTTCTATGATACCGGTATTGGTAAGGAGGGCTACTCCATTATCGGGCAGGGGCAGATTGATAAGATTTTGAGCGGCAAGCCGGAGGAGCGCAGAGAGCTTTTTGACGAAGCGGCAGGCATTGTGAAATTTAAACGGAGAAAGTACGCGGCGCAGAAAAAGCTGGAGGCGGAAAAGCAGAATTTAGTGCGCGTGAACGATATTCTGGCAGAGCTGGAAAAACAGACGGGTCCCCTTGAGAAACAGGCGGAGAAAGCAAGGGTTTACCTTCGCAGGAAGGAAGAATTAAAGGCGCTTGATGTCAATGTCTTTCTGCTTGAGAATGTGCGGATTACGGAACAGCTTAAGGATGTGGATGAGAAGCTGCGCATCGCTTCCGGGGATCTGCAGGAAACCACAGATAAATACGAGTCCACCAAGGAGGAGTACGAACGGATTCAGAACCGTATCGAAGAATTGGATGCGGAGATTGAAGCGGCGCGTGCCACGCTCACGGATACGGGCGTGATGCGCTCTAAGCTGGAGGGTGAGATCAATGTCTTAAAGGAGCAGATTCACTCTGCGGAGGGCAACGAGGAGCATTTGCAGACGCGCATTCACAGCATCAGCGAGCAGCTTGCCGAGAGAGATAAGGAGCGGGAAACCATTCTCGCGGAAAAACAGGAGCTTGACGAAAAGCTGGCGGCGCTGGAGGAGGAGAGAACGCAGGCAAGGGAGCTTCTGGAAAAAACACAGAGCGAAATTGAAACCTTAAATAATCATATCGAAAGCGGAAAGAATACCATTATCGAGGCGCTTAATAACCGTGCCACCATCAAATCGCGGCTGGGGCGTTTTGATACCATGCTGGAGCAGGTAAATATCCGGAAGGCAGAGTTAAATTCCAGACTGCTTCGTGCCAAGTCCGACGAGGCGGAACAGACGGAGACCATCAAAAAGCTGGAGGAGGAATTTGAAGCCATTACCGCTTCGATTAAGGAGCTGACGGAGCAGCAGGAACTGATGGAGGAGCGTCTTGCCGGCGTGCGGGACGAGCTTGCGGGGAAGGATCAGAAGCTTCGGGACACGCAGGTACTCTACCATCAGCAGAAATCCAAGCTGGAGGCGCTCTCCAATCTGACGGAGCGTTATGAAGGCTACGGCGGCAGCGTCAAGGCTGTCATGGAGAAAAAGGATAGCGAGAAGGGTATTATCGGCGTTGTGGCGGATATCATTCAGGCGGAAGCAAAGTATGAGACCGCTATCGAGACGGCGCTTGGCGGCAATATCCAGAATATCGTGACGGAGGATGAGGAGACCGCCAAACGGATGATTGGTTTCCTGAAGAAGGCGAGGGCAGGGCGCGCCACGTTCCTGCCGCTCACAAGCATTACCCATCCGCAGGAGTTTAAGAATCCGGAAGCCTTGAAGGAGCCGGGCGTCATAGGGATGGCGGATGCCCTTGTAAAAATCGAAAAGAAATACCGCAATGTGGCAAAGGCTATGCTGGGGCGCATTGTGGTAGTGGATAATGTGGACAATGCGGTAAAGATTGCGAGAAAGTTTGATTACGGCATCCGTATGGTTACGCTGGAGGGCGAGCTTCTTGTACCGGGCGGCGCCATCAGCGGCGGTGCGTTTAAGAATAACTCAAACCTCCTCGGCAGACGCCGCGAGATGGAGGAGTTAGAGAAAAAAGTAAAGCAGTATGTGAAGGAAATCGACCAGATTTTAAATGAGATTGAGGAGACAAAGCGCGGACGCAATAAGATGCGTCTTGAGATTGAAGATATCAAGGGGCAGATACAGCGGAAATTTATCGAGCAGAACACCGCCCGAATGAACGTGATGCAGGCGGAGGAGAAGAAGAGCGAGACCACGGAAGGCTTCGGCGAGTTAAAGACGGAGGAGCAGGATATCGAAACGCAGATTGGCGAGATACGTGCCGGCAAGGAGGGGGCGGCGAAGGAGCTGGCTGATTCCGAAGCGTTAGAAAAGAGCGTGGAGACCCAGATTGCCGAGTTCCAGACACAGCTTGAGGAAAAACGGACGTTGGAATCCGAGCAGTCAGCACAGATGACCGAGTGGGATGTGGAAGTGGAAAAAATGCGCCAGAACGCCGACTTCAAACGGCAGAATCTGGAGCGTGTGGACGGAGAGAGAGAACGCTATCAGTCAGAACTGAATGAGGTGAAGGAAGGGCTGCACCTTGGCAAGGAGGAAGTGGAGCGCAAGAAGGAAAACATTCTTGAGATTGAGAGAACCATCGAGGCTTCCCATACGGCGCAGACGGATGCGGAGAAAAAACTGAAAGAGGATGTGGAGACCAAGGAAGAGCTTTCCGGAAAGCAGAAAAATTTCTTTGGTACGAGAGAAGAGCTTTCTCAGCGCATGACGGCATTAGATAAGGAAGTGTACCGCCTGAACGCGCAGAAAGAGCGGATGGAGGAATCCATCGAGTCCCAGATCAATTATATGTGGGACGAGTATGAGATTACCCTCTCCGATGCGGAGGGCTTAAAGAACGAGGAGATGACCGACCTGCCTGCCATGAAGCGGGAGATTGGCAATCTGAAAGATGCCATCCGCAAGCTCGGTGATGTCAACGTAAACGCCATAGAGGACTACCGGAATCTGATGGAGCGGTATACGTTCCTAAAGACCCAGCATGACGATCTGGTGGAAGCGGAAAAAACGCTGCTTGGCATTATTGAGGAGCTGGACACTTCTATGCGGAAGCAGTTTAATGAAAAATTCGCTCAGATTAACCGGGAGTTTGATAAGGTATTTAAAGAACTGTTCGGTGGCGGTAAAGGCAGCCTTGAGCTGATCGAGGATGAGGATGTGCTGGAAGCGGGCATTCTGGTGATTGCACAGCCGCCCGGAAAGAAGCTGGTCAATATGATGCAGATGTCCGGCGGAGAGAAATCCCTGACGGCAATCTGTCTGCTTTTTGCGATACAGAATCTGAAGCCTTCGCCCTTCTGTCTGTTGGATGAGATCGAGGCGGCTCTGGATGAGAATAACGTGACGCGGTTTGCCAAGTATCTGCACAAGCTGACGAAGAACACGCAGTTTATCGTGATCACGCACAGACGCGGCACCATGGAGAAGGCGGACAGGCTCTATGGCATTACCATGCAGGAGAAGGGCGTATCCACGCTGGTGAGCGTCAATCTGATTGATAAGGAATTAGACGATTAGATGAGGAAAGGGAAAGCATGAGCGAAGAAAAAAAGGGGTTCTTCGGCAGGCTGAAAGCGGGTCTGACCAAGACAAGAGACAATATCGTGCACAGCATGGATTCTGTGTTCGGGGGCTTTTCGAGCATTGATGACGACTTTTATGAGGAGCTGGAAGAGATTCTGATTATGGGCGATATCGGTGTGAACGCCACCGAGGAGATTCTGGAGCGGCTGAAGAAGCAGGTGAAAGAAAACCATATCAAGGAGCCTGCCGCCTGTCGGGAACATCTGATTCACAGCATTATCGAACAGATGGAAGTCGGGGAGACTGCTTATAACTTCGAGAAGGAGCGCTCGGTCGTGATGCTGATTGGCGTCAACGGCGTGGGAAAAACCACCACGGTCGGAAAACTCGCGGCACAGCTTAAGGGACAGGGGAAAAAAGTGCTGATTGCGGCAGCGGATACGTTCCGCGCGGCGGCGGGAGAACAGCTTTCCGAGTGGGCAGCGCGTGCCGGTGCGGATATGATTGGCGGCACGGAGGGCGCAGACCCGGCAAGCGTGATTTTTGACGCAGTGAACGCGGCGAAGGCAAGAAACGTGGATGTGCTTTTGTGCGATACGGCGGGGCGGCTCCACAACAAAAAGAACCTGATGGAAGAGCTGAAAAAGATTAACCGCATTATTGACAGGGAGTTTCCGGACGCCCACAGGGAAAATCTGATTGTGCTAGACGGCACCACCGGACAGAACGCTTTGCAGCAGGCGAAGGAGTTTCGCGAAGTGGCGGATGTGACAGGCATTATCCTGACGAAGTTAGACGGGACGGCGAAGGGTGGCATCGCGGTGGCAATCCAGTCGGAATTACAGATTCCGGTGAAATATATCGGCGTGGGAGAATCCATAGAGGATTTACAGAAGTTTGACGCGAAGCAGTTTGTGGATGCGCTTTTTGATGTGAAGGCGGAAGAGGAAGAACAGTAAATGTCGTTACTGTGAGCAACTGGAAGCTGTGAGTAGCAGCAGAAAAAGTAAGGAGGCACAGAGGGATGGATGCAATGACGTTAGATAAGTTCGAGGAAGCCTACGAGGTGGTGAAAGAGGTTGCTTCGGAGACGAAACTTGTGTACAGTGATTATTTCAGCGCGCAGACCGGAAACAAGGTCTACCTGAAACCGGAAAATATGCAGCTTACGGGAGCGTATAAGCTCAGGGGCGCTTACTATAAAATCAGTACGCTGACGGACGAAGAGCGGGCGAAAGGTCTGATTACGGCGTCCGCCGGAAACCATGCCCAGGGTGTCGCCTATGCGGCAAAATGCTACCGGGTGAAGGCGGTGATCGTGATGCCTACCACGACTCCTTTGATCAAAGTCAACCGCACGAAGAGCTATGGCGCGGAGGTGATTCTGCACGGCGACGTGTACGACGAGGCGTGCGCCCACGCGTTGGAACTGGCGGAGAAAAACGGCTATACTTTCGTGCATCCCTTCGACGATCTGGATGTGGCGACGGGACAGGGCACTATTGCCATGGAGATTATAAAAGAACTTCCTTTGGTGGACTATATTCTTGTGCCCATCGGTGGCGGCGGACTTGCCACCGGCGTATCTACGCTGGCAAAGCTTTTGAACCCCAAGATCAAGGTGATCGGCGTGGAGCCTGCGGGCGCGGCATGTATGCAGGCGTCCATCAAGGCGGGCAAGGTGCAGACTATGGCGCAGGTCAACACCATTGCGGACGGCACGGCGGTAAAAACGCCGGGTGAAAAGATTTTCCCCTATGTGAGCAAAAATCTGGACGATATCATCACGGTGGAGGATGAGGAGCTGGTAGTGGCATTCCTTGATATGGTGGAGAACCATAAGATGGTGGTGGAGAATTCCGGGCTACTGACCGTGGCGGCGCTAAAACATCTTAATGTACAGAAAAAGAAGATCGTGTCTGTGTTAAGCGGCGGAAACATGGACGTGATCACCATGGCCTCTGTGGTTCAGCACGGCCTGGTTCAGAGAGACAGAGTCTTTACGGTGTCTGTCCTGCTTCCGGACAAGCCGGGAGAGCTGGCCAAGGTGTCCGCCCTGCTGGCAGAGGAAGGGGGCAATGTCATCAAGCTGGAGCACAACCAGTTCGTCTCCATCAACCGCAACGCGGCGGTGGAACTGCGGATTACGCTGGAGGCATACGGTACCGAGCACAAAAACCAGATCATCAAAGCGCTTGAGGACAACGGCTACCAGCCCAAACTCGTAAGGGCGAGCGTGTAAATATGTTATAAAATGGATATGACTAAAGAAAAAGGACAGGTCTCATATTCATGCAGAAAATAAAGAAATATGTTATTATAACGGCAGCGGCATTTGCGTATGCCGTGGGGGTCAGTCTCTTCACGGATCCCAACAATATGGCGCCGGGCGGTGTGACCGGTATCGCTATTATTTTGAGCAGACTGTTTCCGGTCAGCACAGGTACGTTTATCATGCTGATCAATATACCGATTCTGTTTTTTGCGGTCTGGAAATTCGGAATCGCTCTCACGGTATCTACGATTTATGCCACAGCGCTGATTTCTTTTTTTACAAATGTGCTGTCGGCGTACGGGGCGGCTACGGATGATACCCTTTTGGCGGCGCTTGTGGGCGGCAGCTTAACAGCCATATCCATCGGCGTGATTTTCCGTGCAGGAGCTACCACAGGCGGTATGGATATCATCGTTAAGGCGCTCCGGCTTCAATTTCCGCATCTGAAGACGGGCAAAATCTTCTTTATCGCGGACGCACTTGTAGTGACTCTTTCGGGTATTGTGTTTCGGGATTTGAACGCCGCGCTGTATGCGGCGATTTCCGCCATCTGCACCTCCGTGGTGATGGATATCGTGCTCTACGGCAGGGATGAAGCGAAGCTGTTGTATATTATAAGCGGCAGGGCGGAGGAAATCGCGGGGCGTCTTTTGTCGGATTTGGATATCGGCGTGACATATATAAAAGGGCAGGGCGCATATAGTGGAGATAACAAGCGGGTGATCATGTGCGTGGTGAAAAAGCCGGTATCGCCCAGAGCGGAGGAAATCGTCAAACAGGAGGACCCCAATTCCTTTATGATCATAACAAGCGCGACAGAGGTCTTCGGGGAAGGGTACAAAAGCTATTTTAGTGAGCGTATGTAAAAGATGCGCATATAAAAGGAGAGTTTATGCAGGAGAATCATTCGCAGGGGAAACGGTCCAAAAAGAAGCGAAGGAGAAGTGAGAACAGTATTCTGGCGGGTTCTATTCTTCTCTGTATCGTTACTTTGACGGCGGTGACAATTTGTCTGGTCATGGTGTTTCAGTACCGGGCGGTTCAGCAGAAGAACACGGCGGTTATGAGCGAGCTGGAAGCAATTCGTTTGAAAGAGGAAGCGGCATATAATCAAGCGGAAGTAGACGCCATGATTGAGAGCGCGGTAGAGGAAGCGAAAGAGAAAACGGGAGAAGAGGTGGAAGAGAGAATCCTTGACCGGCTAAAGGGATTTATGACTTCCGGCCAGGGAACGACTGAGATGCTCCGTTCCTTTTTCCCGGATGAGATCGTGGTGGCTGACGCCGGGCAGTATTATTTTTTTCCGATTCTGGAAGCGCTTGCTAAAAATACATATGATCCGGATTCTTTTCTCGCGGACAGGGATGGTGTCATGCACTATTATGAGGACGGGAATCTTGCTTCCCGCAAGGGCATAGACGTTTCCCGATATCAGGACAGGATCGACTGGGAAAAGGTAGCGGAGGATGAGGTGGATTATGCCTTTATCCGTCTGGGCATCCGGGGCTATACCGAGGGGGAGATTCTGGAGGATGAAACATTTGAGAGGAATATCAAAGGCGCGTTAAAGAATGATATTGACGTGGGCGTTTACTTTTTTACGCAGGCAATGAGTGTGGAGGAAGCGGAGGAGGAAGCGGAGTTTGTGATTGAATCCATCACGCCCTACAAGGTGACATATCCCGTGGTCATTGATGTGGAAGCGGTGACGAGCGCAAAGGCGAGGGGAAATGATCTGACGAGCGAGGAGCGGACGAAATACTGTATTGCTTTTTGTGAAAAAATAAAAGAAGCCGGTTATACGCCTATGATTTATGGCAATTTAAAGACTTTTATGCTGCTCCTTAACATAGAGGAGTTGGAGGAATATGATAAATGGTTTGCCTACTATGATGACAAGTATTATTTCCCTTATGAATTTAAAATCTGGCAGTATACCAATAAGGGGACGGTTTCCGGCATCAAGGGTGACGTGGATTTGAATATCAGCTTTGAGACACCGAAGGAAATTGACGAAGAAGAGGACTAGCAGGGGCAGCAAACGGAAGTAATATAAAATACAAAAAGGAAAGGCGGGGTTACGACATGAAATACGAATTTGAAGGTACTGTAGAATTTCGGGAGAATGAGAATGCCATCTCCGTGCCCTTCAATGTATGGGAGGTATGTGAGAAGGTGGGGGATGCGCCGGTACGGGTCTGCTTTGATGACGTGTGCTTTATCTGCGACCTTCTGCCGAAAGGACAGGGATATTATGATATTCCTGTCAGTCAGGACACACTGTCCAAGGTGGAGCTCGGGAAAAAATATCTGATTTCCATTGAGATCGTGGGCAATGTAATGAGTGCGGGCGGGAACAGCCCCTACAGCGTGGAGCACCCGATTCGCAAAATTGACGGGGTGGAGCTGGTAACACAGCCCTGGGACGGTCTGTGCGGACAGTCCTGCATCGCTATGATTGCGGGGACGACATTGGATGAAGCGTGCGACATTATGAAATGCAGGGAATGGCAGGCGAATATGAGCAAAATGATTGCTACGCTGGAGTATCTGGGCATCCGTCATGCGGATAAGATTGTGTATACGCTTGGCAGGGACGTGGAGCTGCCGAAGTGCACGATCATCATGGAGCGCATGGGCAGATACAGCCATTATCTGGTGGGATACGACGGGAAGTATTATGATCCCAATCTGGGTGTGATCAAAGAGTTTGACAAGGCAAAGATGGTAGGGTATCTGGAAATTATTGTGTAGTATCAAAAAAGCTGTCCTCTGTTAGCCGGGGACAGCTTTTTCAACTGTAAGTCAGAAGAGAAGATTGAAAAATAACACTATGACTCGTTCATTTTATGTATAGATTCCGCAATGCTGTTTGCGTCCTGCGTGATCTTCTTGTAAATTTCCGTGGACTGCTTGGAGAAGGTACCCATCTGTTTCGCGATGATGCCGAAGCCTGCGCCTGCCGCACCGACTCTGGCGGTCTCGATGGAGGCGTTTAACGCCATGATTGTCTGCTTGGAGGCGATGGCTTCCAGCTCCCTGGTATTTTCCTTAATCCGTGTCACAGTTTCCGTGGCGCTTGCGATTTCTTCTTCCCACACATGAATCTTTTTATATTCTGTTGCGCTCATATATTCCTGTACAATCAGGATATTCACCATGTCATTCAGAAGGGAAACGGCTGCGCGGATGGCAGACTCCGTGCGTACAGGCACCTTGCGGGCGGCACGGATGTAAACGTCCGGATCAAGCCCAAGCTCTGCGGCGAGGGACGCAAGTTTTTCCTCGTCCGGCTCGCGGGAGAAGACTTGTCCACCGGTTAAACGCCCTAATTTTTCACCGTTTAAAACGATATCGACGGAAAACTCCATAAGCCCTGCGTGGCACTCGTAAACGCCCTGACCGTCAGCAGTACATTTCTGACAGCGCTTGGCGCCTTCCTGACAGCCCTGGGTCTGCTTCGTACAAAAGTCGGTAAAGCCGCTTCCTTTTGTGATATAGTTGCCTTCGGTATCCATGGCAATGGCGGCAAGACCGGTAGCCTGTGAAAAAGTATCCTGAATTTTCTGTAAATGGGACAAATCCATAAAATCTGAGAGTTTCATGCGGTACTACCCCTCCTTTAACAATATTGTATTTATTATAGCATGTTTTTTGCCATATGCCTATCCCCTTTATATGGTATAATACAAAATAAAAAAGGCGG
The DNA here is from genome assembly GCA_910587715.1 of uncultured Lachnospiraceae bacterium. Classification (GTDB taxonomy): domain Bacteria; phylum Bacillota; class Clostridia; order Lachnospirales; family Lachnospiraceae; genus UBA3282. The sequence goes on from CAJUMV010000034.1 coordinate 21,371, forward strand.
GACAACAGGATGATGACGGAAATTTATTATGCCGAGGATGATTCGGGTATTGCGGATGCGGTGAAGGAATATCTGGAGCGGAAACAGATAAAGGTGGCGGTATACAACACGCTTGCGGATTTGCGGCAGGCATTGGCAAGAAAGCTGCCTGCGATGGTGCTGCTTGACTGGAATATGCCGGACGGACAAGGCGACGGGCTGTGCCGGTGGATTCGCGGAAACTGGAAGGAACTGCCGATTATCTTTCTGACGGTGCGGGGTGAAAGCCCGGATATTGTCTCGGGGTTTGAGAGTGGGGCGGACGACTATGTGGTGAAGCCTTTCGCGCTGGAGGTATTGCATTCCAGAGTACAGGCGCTCCTGAGGCGGAGCGGGAACGTGAGCGGGCAGTATTTATCCTGTGGCGAAATTGCCATGGATCTAAACCGTATGATCGTTACCTGCGGATTAGAGGAGATAAGTGTGAGCGCAGTAGAGTATCAGGTGCTTTTATGCCTGATGCGGAATAAGGGAAGAATTGTGACGAGAGAAAAATTATTGGAACAGGTGTGGGATATAAACGGAAACTATGTGAATGACAATACGCTGACGGTGACGGTCAAGCGTCTGCGGGATAAGCTGGGAAAGCCGCTCTGTCTGAAAACAGTCCGAAGCGTGGGTTATCGCATGGAGGATACGCTATGGAAAGAGTGAAATTCGTAAAAACAGAGTGGGGACATGTCTTGGCGGTTATCCTGTCTGTCTTTTGCACTGCGGCTATGCTTGTTTCGGGTCATTATGCAGTCAGGCTGGCAGGTATCTTTGTTTTGATGGCTGTGCTTATGTATCGGAAGAGAAGAGAGAGCTGCAAAATACAGGCGCTTACGGCATATCTGGAACAGGCGAATGCGGGGAACGCGCCTGTTCTGTCTACACTGGGGGAGGACGATCTTTCCAGACTGGAGGATCAGATATATAAGTCCGTGACTTATCTTTACCAGACAAGAGAGGAAGCGGTGCGGGCGAAAAACGAGTTTGCGCATAATCTGTCCAATATTGCGCACCAGATTAAAACGCCGATTACAGCCATTTCCCTGTGTGTGCAGAATATGGACGGGGAGGAAAGGAAAAAGGAGCGGGAGCAGATTTTAAGACAGCTTACGAGACTGACACATCTGGAAGAGGCATTGCTTCTTCTGGCGCGTCTGGATGCAGGCACGCTGGTTTTAAAACGGGAAAAAACGGATGTCTATACCCTGCTTATGCTTGCGGCGGATAATCTGCAGGAGATTTTCGGACAGTCACAGGTAATCGCTGATATTCCGGAACTTGGGGAAATGGCGGTAAACGTCGATAGGGAATGGACCATGGAAGCGGTTATGAATTTGATGAAAAACTGTGCGGAGCACAATGCGGGAGGATGCGTGCATTGTTCTTACGGGCAGAATCCCCTGTATACGGAAATATTGATTTGGGATGAAGGCGCAGGATTTGACAGGGAGGATATGCCCCATCTGTTTGAACGGTTTTATCGGGGGAAAAACGCGAAAGAAGGAGGAATTGGCATCGGGCTTGCCCTGGCAAAGGAATTGATCGGGCGGCAGAACGGCATCATACGCGCGGAGAATTGGCCGGAGGGCGGCGCCTGTTTTACCATTCGCTTTTACCGTCACTGAGTTGTCACTTTCGCCTGTTATGATAAAGAAAAAAGATAGGCAAAAGGAGGAAACAGACGGGTGAATATTCTGACGTGTGAAGGGGTAACTAAGGTGTACGGCTCCGGGGACAATCGGGTGACGGCGCTGGCGGGGATTGACCTTACGGTTGACAGGGGAGAATTTGTGGCGATTACGGGGGCGTCCGGCTCGGGGAAGTCTACGCTTTTGCATATTCTGGGGAGCGTGGACAAGCCGACGGGCGGCAGGATAACCGTGGAGGGAACCGACCTCTCCGAACTGAATCAGACGCAGGCGGCAATTTTCCGGCGCAGGAAGGTGGGGCTGGTGTACCAGTTTTATAATCTGATCCCCACGCTGACGGTGCGGAAAAACATTCTGATGCCGCTTGCACTGGATAAAAAGAAACCGAATGAAGCGTATTTTGAGGAAGTGGTAAAGACGCTTGGGCTTTCGGAGCGGCTGGAGGCTTTGCCAAATCAGCTTTCCGGCGGGCAGCAGCAGAGGGTGGCGATCGCCCGCTCCCTGATTTACCGCCCGGCGTTACTCTTGGCGGACGAGCCGACAGGCAATCTGGATCAGAAAAATTCCGGGGAAATCATGGACATGCTCAAACTTTCCAACCGGAACATGAAGCAGACCATAGTGCTGATTACCCACGATGAAAAGATTGCGCTGGAGGCGGACAGAATCATCACCATAGAGGACGGCCGCATTGTGGGCGATGAGAGAAGGAGGTAGTGCAGATGTGGAGAGAATATTCGTCGAGTTATCTGAAAAACAACCGCTCTGCCGCCGTTTCCGTCATGACAGCCGCGTTTATTTCGTCGCTGCTTTTATCGTTGTTAAGCTGTCAGTTTTACAATATGTGGAAGTATGAGGTAGAGCGGCTGCGGGCGGAGGGAGACCAGTACGCGCTGATGGCGATGTATCTGGTGCGCGACGCAAACGATGAGGCGCCAAGGCTGGTATTTCCGCTGTTTCTCTTGATAATGGGGCTTGCCTCCTTTTCGCTTATCGTTATCATACACAATGCCTTCGCGGTGTCCATGCAGGCGAGAATCCACCAGTTCGGTATTTTGTCCAGCATCGGGGCGACACCGAGACAGATTCGGACCTGTCTCTTGCAGGAGGCGGCATACCTGTGCGCGGCGCCAATTCTTCTGGGAACGCTGCTTGGCATAGCGGGGAGTATGGGACTTCTGGCTCTGTTGGAGATGTTGGCACGGGAGGTGGAAGGCAGGCGGGCGTCAGTGTTCGGGTACCATCCGCTGATTCTTTTGATTACGCTTTTGATAACGGCAATCACCATAGGGATATCCGCATGGATGCCGGCAAGGAAACTGAGCGTGATGACGCCGCTTGAGGCGATTAAAAATACACGGGAGCTGGAACTGAGAAGAAAATGCAATTCTCTGGTGCTTTCCCTTTTGTTCGGCGTGGAAGGAGAGCTGGCGGGAAACGCGCTGCGGGTACAGCGAAAGGCGCTTCGGACGGCGTCGATATCTTTGCTTTTTTCCATGACGGCTTTTACGCTGATGCAGTGCTTTTTTACCCTTTCGGGAATCAGCACGAGGGAAACTTATTTTGAAAGATACCAGAGTGTCTGGGACATTATGGTCACGGTGAAAGACACGGGGATAGGCAGTTTTGGGGAGACGGAGAAACTGCGTCAGATACCGGGTGTGGATGACGTGATTGTCTACCAGAAGGCGCGGGCAAAACGGCGCATTACAGAGGGGGAAATGAGCGGGGAGCTGGCGGCGAACGGCGGATTTTCCCACGATGCCGGGAAATATGTGACACAGGATAAATGCGGCTTTCTGGTAAATGCGCCGGTTATCATCATGGATGACGCAAGTTTTCTGGAATACTGCGGGCAGATCGGCGCCTCGCAGAGAATGGACGGGGCGGTGATCCGAAACGTAATCTGTGATGTGACCAACCCGGATTTCAGACATCCGCAGTATATGCCCTATATAAAGGAGGCGGGTACGACAAGGCTTGTAGCGCGGACGGGCGATGGGGCTGCGGAAATGTCGGTTTCGGACTGCGCACAGACGGCGGAGATCCCGGTTATTGCCTATACGGAAGAAGTTCCCGTATTGCGGGAAGAATACGCCACGATTGACAAGTACGAGCTGGTGCACTTTGTCCCGGCGAGTCTGTGGAAGGAAATCGAGGGGCGGACAGGCGGCGCGGAGGAAGATACCTTCATCCGCATTCTTTGCAGGGAAGGGGTCAGTCTGGAAGAACTGGATACGATTCAGGGAGAAATAGAAAAAAGCCTTGCGGGAGCTTATACGGCAGAGAGTGAGAACCGCATCCGGGAATATGAGACGAACGATGAGAAGATACAGGGAATGATGCTCGTGTTGGGGACTTTTTGTGTGCTGCTTGCGCTGATCGGCTTGGGAAACGTGTTTTCCAATACGCTCGGCTTTGTGCGGCAGAGGAGGAGGGAGTTTGCCAGGTATCTTTCCGTGGGCATGACGCCGGGAGAACTGCGGAAAATGTTCTGTATTGAGGCGTTTGCGCTTGTAGCACGCCCGATGCTGTGGGCGGCGGTGGTCGCGGTTTTGGCGGTGGACGCTATGTTAAAGGCAAGTTATATGAATCCGGCGGAATTTCTGGCTGAGGTGCCGCTTGCTCCAATCGGCGTGTTTATGCTGGCGGTCGGCGGGACGGTGGCGTTTGCCTATTATCTGAGCTGGCGTAAGATGCGGGGGATGAATCTGGCGGAGGTTTTGCGGGATGATACGATGATGTAGGGGAGCGTAATGTTAATCCGCGTTGCTTGCCGCAACGGTGGTTTCTTTCGTATCATAGTGGCGAAAGGAGGGCATACCTGATGCTGAGCGAAAATATCAAAACAATTAGAAAATCCAAAGGGCTTTCTCAGGAGGAGCTGGCGGTTAAGCTGCATGTGGTGAGACAAACGGTTTCAAAATGGGAGCAGGGGATGTCGGTTCCGGATGCCGATATGCTGATTTCCCTGTCAGAGGTATTCGAAACGCCTGTAAGCACGCTGCTGGGAGAAACCGTTGCTGAAACGAAGGCTGATGACTTAAAAGTGATTTCCGAGAAACTTGAGGTCATCAATCTGCAGCTTGCGCGGGGGAAAGCTGCGAGACAAAAAGCGCTCCATTGGTTTTTTATCTTATTGAGCGCGGTAATCGTGGCTGGTTTTGCTGCCCTGATTGTATTTAACAGTCCTTATCTTGGGTGGGATTATAGTCACCCTGAAACCGCATTTGCCGGGGTCTTGTTTCACGCATTTGAGTGGATGTTCGTCCGGATGGCGCCGTTTGTCTTGGTTGGGGCAGTTATTGGGGCTTGCTTCACAAGGAAGTAGGATTTTGATGATGTGTCAGCCGATGTGTCAAGAAAAAATACTTGACACATCGCCCCGCCTATTGTAAAATGCAAAAGTCGGCGGTCGTCTGCCATATCTTTCATCGATGCGCCGCCTTGGCAAAGCCGGGACAGAATCGGCGCAGAAGTGGTGAAAACATGGAAAAAATCGTAGAACAGGGTTTATTGTATGATTTCTATGGAGAGCTGTTAAACGCGCACCAGCAGGAGATTTATGAGAGCGTTGTGTATGAAAATCTCTCGCTGGGGGAGATTGCGGAGGCGCGGGGCATCAGCAGACAGGCGGTGCACGATATTGTAAAGCGCTGTGACAAGACGCTTCTCGGGTATGAGGAGAAGCTGAAGCTGGTGGCAAGGTTTGCGAGTATCAAAGAGAAGATATCGCAGATTAACCGCCTTTCCGAGCAGTATGAGAGCGGGGAATTGGCGAGTCCGGCGTCCTACGGTTCACAAATCAGGGAATTGTCGGCGCGGATTATGCAGGAGTTGTAGCTTAGGGTGCGGCAAGTTCGTATCCGCCAAATGGATTTTCAAAGAGCAGAAAGGCGTAGGGCAGATGGCGTTCGAGAGTCTGACGGATAAACTGCAGAACGTATTTAAGAATCTGAGAAGTAAGGGGCGTCTGACCGAAGAGGACGTCAAGACCGCTTTAAAAGAGGTGAAGATGGCGCTTTTGGAGGCGGATGTCAACTTCAAGGTGGTCAAACAGTTTGTGAAGTCCGTGGAGGAACGCGCTGTCGGTGCAGATGTGCTGAACGGTTTGAATCCCGGGCAGATGGTCATTAAGATTGTAAATGAGGAAATGGTGTCTCTGATGGGCTCCGAGACTACGGAGATTACCATGCAGCCGGGGAAGTCCATTACGGTCATCATGATGTGCGGTCTGCAGGGTGCAGGTAAAACAACCACTACGGCGAAGATTGCAGGGAAACTGAAATTAAAAGGGAAAAAACCGCTTTTGGTGGCTTGTGATGTGTACCGTCCCGCAGCGATCAAGCAGTTACAGGTAAATGGCGAAAAACAGCAGGTGGATGTTTTCTCCATGGGGGAAAACCATAAACCGGTGAATATCGCGAAAGCATCCATAGAACATGCCCAGAAGAACGGGCATAACGTGGTGATTTTGGATACGGCGGGTCGTCTGCATATAGACGAAGAAATGATGGCGGAGCTGATGGAGATTAAGGAAAACGTGGACGTACACCAGACGCTTTTGGTGGTGGATGCCATGACCGGTCAGGACGCTGTCAACGTAGCGAAGGACTTTGATGAAAAGGTTGGCGTGGACGGTGTCATTCTGTCCAAGATGGATGGCGATTCCAGAGGCGGTGCGGCGCTTTCCATCAAGGCTGTCACGGGAAAACCCATTCTTTTTATCGGTATGGGCGAGAAGCTTTCCGATTTGGAGCAGTTTTATCCGGATCGTATGGCGAACCGGATTCTGGGGATGGGCGATGTGCTCACCTTGATTGAAAAGGCACAGCAGAATCTTGACATAGACGAAGATAAGGAAAAAGAAATGGCTGCCCGCATGAAGAAGGGCAAGTTTGATTTCGATGATTATCTGGAGAGCATGAAACAGATGCGCAACATGGGCGGGCTTTCCGGGATTTTAAGCATGATGCCCGGCATGGGGAAGCAGATGGCGGATATCGAGTCGGCGGTGGATGAGAAACAGCTTTCCCATATGGAAGCGATTGTCCTTAGCATGACGCCGGAGGAGCGGCAGAATCCAAAACTTTTAAATCCGAGCAGGAAAGGACGCATTGCCAAGGGAGCCGGAGTGGATATTGCGGTGGTAAACCGCTTTATCAAGCAGTTTGAACAGTCGCAGAAGATGATGAAACAGATTCCCGGCATGATGGGCGGCAAGAAAGGTCGTGGCATGTTCGGCGGCTTAGGCGGTATGAAATTCCCATTTTAGGGTTTCAAAATAAAAAAATTCATTATTTTTTACAGGAGGCAGAAGAAATGGCAGTTAAAATCAGATTAAGAAGAATGGGACAGAAGAAGCATCCTTTTTACAGAATTGTGGTAGCGGATTCCAGATCCCCCAGAGACGGCAGATGTATTGCGGAGATTGGCACTTATGACCCTAATACCGATCCCAGCACCTACAAGGTAAATGAGGAAGAGGCGAAGAAGTGGCTCGCAAACGGCGCACAGCCGACGGAGATTGTAAGCAGAATCTTCAAGACGGTAGGTGTGACAAAGTAGGGGCTTATAGCTGGGAAAGCACGGAACAGCTATGAGGGCATCAGGTCGCTTTTGGAGGTGGACTATGAAAGAATTGGTTGAAGTGATCGCAAAAGCTCTTGTGGAAAACCCGGATGAAGTGGTGGTGACACAGAAGGAGGAAGGCAAGAATATTACCGTAGAACTCCATGTGGCGCCCTCCGATATGGGAAAGGTCATTGGCAAGCAGGGACGTATCGCAAAAGCGATTCGCTCTGTTGTCAAGGCGGCGTCTTCGAAGGACAATAAGAGAGTGGATGTAGAGATCATCTGACAAGAAGCCCCATGGATTCCTCCGTGGGGTTTCTTTGCGCATATAGGCTGAGTCAGAGGACAGGGAGTAGAGATAGTGGGAATAGAGAAAAGTGACGAGTTACAGGTGGGCGTGATTACCCAGACCCATGGCATCCGGGGCGAGGTGAAGGTGTTTCCCACCACGGACGACGTTAACCGTTTTAAGAAACTGAAAGAGGTTATTCTGGATACGGGGAGAGAGCGTCTTGCGCTGGAAATCGAGGGCGTTAAGTTCTTCAAGCAGTTTGTGATACTGAAATTCAAGGGATATGATTCCATCAACGACGTGGAAAAATATAAGCAGGGAAAGCTTCTTGTGACCCGTGATAAGGCTGTCAGGTTACAGAAGGATGAGTATTTTGTGGCGGATATGATTGGTATGCGGGTAGTGACGGATACAGGAGATGACTTCGGTGTATTGAAGGAAGTGCTTGCCACCGGTGCAAACGACGTCTATGTGGTGAGCCGGGGGGAGGACAAGGAGGCGCTGCTCCCTGCCATTAAAGAGTGTATCAAAAACATTGACATGGATGAACATGTGATGGAAATTCATGTGATGGACGGGCTGTTATAAACAGGGCAGCCGCTTTGGAGGATAGATAATGGTAACTTTCCACATACTGACGCTTTTCCCCGATATGGTCATGCAGGGGCTGCATACAAGCATTCTCGGCAGGGCGGCGGCGCGGGGTGACATAGCGATAGAGGCGGTCAATATTCGGGATTTTACGACGGATAAGCATGGCAAAGTGGATGATTACACTTACGGCGGCGGCGCGGGGATGCTGATGCAGGCGCAGCCGGTTTATGACGCGTATCAATCTGTTGTTGACCAAATTGGTCAGGAGAGAGCACGGCGTGTCATCTATGTCACCCCGCAGGGGAAAACCTTTCATCAGGAGATGGCGAGGGAGCTTTCCCGAGAGGAGGAGATGATCTTTCTCTGTGGTCACTATGAGGGTATTGACGAGCGTGTATTGGAGGAGATTGTCACGGATGAGATTTCTCTGGGAGACTATGTGCTCACAGGGGGAGAATTGGCGGCTATGGTGATGGTGGATGCCATTGCCAGACTGGTGCCGGGAGTCCTGCATAATGGGGAGTCCGCGGAAACAGAGTCTTTCGGTGACGGTCTTTTAGAGTACCCGCAGTATTCCCGACCGGAAATCTGGCATGGGAGACGGGTGCCGGAAATTCTGCTCTCGGGCGACCACGCGAAGGTGGATGCGTGGAGGCTGGAGCAGTCGCTTGCCCGGACAAAGGAGAGACGACCGGAGCTTTATGAGAAATATATGGAAGCGCATCCTTAGACGGAGAAGAAACGGCGGAACCTGGGCGTGGATTCGGTCTGAAATCGAAAACAGGGGCTTGCATTTTTACCTGTTGTATGATAAATTATAAATGTTGTGAAGAAGGATGGTCCTCTGTTACAGACGTATTAAGAACATCCGGAGCATATCAGGAGGAGAATTATGAACGACATCATCAGAGAAATTGAAGCGGAACAGTTAAAAGAAAATCTGAGCGACTTCCGTGTGGGCGACACCGTTAAGGTGTACGGAAAAATCAAGGAGGGTAACCGCGAGAGAATTCAGGTGTTCGAGGGAACCGTTTTGAAGATTCAGGGCGGCGGCAACAGAACGACCTTCACGGTGCGTAAAGTATCTAACGGCGTAGGCGTGGAAAAGACATGGCCGATGCATTCCCCGAACGTGGAGAAGGTTGAAGTTGTCAGAAGAGGTAAGGTGAGACGTGCTAAACTGAATTACCTGAGAGATCGCGTCGGTAAGAAAGCTAAAGTGAAAGAACTGGTTAAATAAGCGAAAGTGATGATGGAGCAGATACCTCAGAGTAATTCGGGGTATCTGCTTATTATTTCCGCGATAAGCAGAGTCAGAAGACGGTGGAGTGCATAAGATGGCGAGAAGAAAGGGCTTAACCTTTTATCAGAAAAAGAAAAAGCTGGATCCACGGCTTTTAAAGGATGCGGTGGAGCTGCTTGTGGGCGGCGCGGTCGCTGTTTTTTTGGCTTTTGTCCTTATCTTTTCCGTGGGGATGCGCACCAGCGTGATCGGTGATTCCATGGAGCCTGCGCTGCACAACGGGCAGGAAATTCTGATGAACCGTATCCTTTACCGTATCTCTACGCCAAAGCGCGGAGACGTGGTCGTTTTTTTGCCAAACAATAACAAAAACTCCCATTATTACGTGAAGCGTGTGGTAGGGCTGCCGGGTGAGACGGTGCAGATTAAAGAGGGAAATGTGTACATAGACGGGGTGCTCCTTTCAGAGAATGAACAGTTTGATAAGATGGTAGATGCGGGCATTGCGCAGAATGAGGTGCTTCTTGCGGGGGATGAATTTTTTGTGCTGGGGGATAACCGCAATAGCAGTGAGGACAGCCGCTCGGGTAATATCGGTGCAGTCAGGAAAGACACGATCATCGGAAAAGCATGGTTCCATATGGCGGCGGAAGACGAAGCCATGGGGCTGATTGAATAGTGAGGTAACGTATGAATTATCAGTGGTATCCGGGGCACATGACGAAGGCGAAACGCATGATGCAGGAAAATATCAGTCTCATAGATTTGGTAATCGAGCTGGTGGATGCGCGGGTTCCGCTTTCCAGCAGAAATCCGGATATTGACGAGCTGGGGAAGAACAAATCCCGGCTGATTCTTTTGAATAAATCGGATTTGGCGGATCCGTCGGCAAATAAGCGATGGATGGCGTATTTTAAAGAGCGCGGGTTTCATGTGCTGGAGGTCAACGCGAAAACGGGACAGGGGCTTAAGGCAATCCAGCCCAAGGTGCAGGAAGCGTGTCGTGAGAAGATTGAGCGGGATAAAAAGCGGGGCATCAAGAATCGTCCCGTCAGAGCCATTGTGGTCGGCATACCGAATGTGGGAAAGTCCACGTTCATCAATTCTTTTGCGGGAAAGGCATGTACAAAGACAGGCAATAAACCGGGCGTGACCAAGGGAAAACAATGGATCAGGCTCAACAAGGAGCTGGAGCTTTTAGATACGCCGGGTATCCTCTGGCCGAAGTTTGAGAGCGAGGAAGTGGGAAAGCGGCTTGCGATGATCGGCTCCATGAATGATGAAATTCTGCAGATGACGGAGCTGGCGCAGGAGTTGCTTGCTTATCTTCTGGAGCATTACAGAGAGCCATTGCTTACGCGTTATCAGATAGAGGATGCAGGGGAGACGCTTACGCCCGTGCAGACGCTTTCGTTCATCTGTGAGAGCCGCAAGTGCTATAAAAAAGGGCAGGAGCCTGATTATGAAAAAGCGGCGGCTCTGCTTGTGGATGATTTCAGAAACGGCAGGATTGGCAGAATTACGTTAGAGATATGTGGGGAAAAGCAGGAGGAAGAGCAAAAGTGAAGAAAGTATTGCGCGAAATTTTAAATACCAGTCTGTATCTGCTGGGTGTGTTGTGTCTCGTGTATCTGGTGATTCATTTTGTGGGTCAGCGGACGCAGGTGCAGGGAAGCTCCATGGAACCGACGCTCAGTCAGGGGGATAATCTGATCGTGGATAAGCTGAGTTACCGTTTCCACGACCCGGAGCGTTTTGACATTATTGTGTTTCCCTTCCTGCGGCAGGAGGATACCTTCTACATTAAGCGGATTATCGGGCTGCCGGGCGAGACAGTACAGATCGATGAGGAAGGGAATATCTATGTGGATGGCGAAGTGCTGGAAGAATCCTACGGTAAGGAAGTAATCGCCAATCCCGGCAGGGCGTATGAGCCCATTACACTGGGAAACGACGAATACTTTGTGATGGGTGACAACAGAAATAACAGTACCGATGGCAGGGATCCCAAGGTGGGCAATATCAAAAGGGAGAATATTATCGGCAGGGCGTGGCTGCGAATCTGGCCTTTCGATAAGTTTGGTTTTGTCAAACACCGCTGATGCGGGGTGCCTTATTTGATAGGAAATTGCGACAGTACAGGAGCAGGAATGATGGCGGAAAATATCAGTATTATCAGGGGAAAACTGCAGGCGGCGTCTATGGAGGAGCTGCCTGTTTTGTTTTCGGCATATGAAACGGATGAAAGAGCGGGCGTGCAGGCGGAAATTTCCAAAGCGAAAAAGCGGCTTCTTTCCTATGAAAAAGAGAGAAAGAGAACGGAGGAGCTAAAGCGCTACGAGCGGGAATATGCCGCATATACCCATATCTGCGGCATTGACGAGGTAGGCAGAGGTCCCCTGTCCGGACCTGTGGTAGCCGGAGCGGTTATTTTGCCGAAAGATTGTGATATATTATATATCAATGATTCTAAGAAACTCTCCGAAAAAAAGAGAGAAGAGTTGTATGAGGTCATTATGGAGAAAGCGGTGGCGGTGGGCTTGGGTTACAGTACGCCGGAGCGGATTGACGAAATCAATATCCTGCAGGCTACATACGAGGCGATGCGGGAAGCCATCGGGAAATTATCGGTAACGCCTGACATTTTATTGAATGACGCGGTGACCATACCGGAGGTCAAAATACGGCAGGTGCCTATTATCAAAGGAGACGCCAAGAGCATTTCCATCGGCGCAGCAAGCATTGTGGCGAAAGTGACAAGAGACCGGCTTATGGTGCAGTATGACGAGGTTTATCCGGAGTACGGTTTTGCGTCAAATAAGGGATACGGGGCGCAGGCGCATATTGCCGCGCTGAAAAAATACGGACCGTGCCCCATTCACAGAAAAACTTTTATCAAAAATTTTTGCGAGGTGTAAGATTGAATCTGGGAAGTATTTTTAAAAAAGAAAATCAGCGGGTAAGGGCGAACGACACCGTAAAGGTAACGGATTCCATGGGGAAGGGCGAGCGGCTCAGGCATCTGCAGAATGAGGTGCGCGCCTTAAAGCCGGGACAGACGCTGCAGGGAACGGTGGTGAGCAGGGACGGCAATTCCGTGCAGATTGAGCTGGCCCAGGACTTTGCCATCAACGCCAAGATTGACAAGAGCGTGAATCTGGCTCTTGGGCAGATGATGAGCTTCGAGGTGAAAGCCAACAGCAGCTCCTTTATGTCCCTTGCACCCCTTTATACCAATACGGCGAATACTGCCACCATTCTGCGCGCCCTGGCGGCGGCAGGGATGCCGGAGACAGCGGAAAATATAGAGATGGTGGCAAAAATGATGGAGGAGGGGATGCCTATAGACAAGGAGTCTATTCTCAATATGAGCAGGCTGATCATGGATTTCCCCGGGAAAAATCCCACATCCATCATACAGATGACAAGGCTGGAGCTGCCCGTGACAGAAGCGAATATTGAGCAGTTTGAGCAGTACAAGGCGGCAAATCATCAGATTCTCGGGAGCGCGGAGACGATTATGGAGGAGCTGCCGAAAGCGTTTATGGAACTGGTAAACAGCGGGCAGGGGGATAAAGCGCTTGCTTTTTATCAGGCGGTTATCGATATTTTTGCGGGAGACGGCGCCGGGGAGGACGGAACCGTCACCGTGCAGAGCGGCGCGGACAAACCGGCACAGGCGGACGAAAACGTTCTTCAGGGAGCGATTCAGGCGGAGGAGAACGCGACAGGCGCGGACGCAGAGAGCACAAAGAATATCGGAGGGGACGGTCAGGCGCAGAACAAGCTGGCGGCGGAGCTTGCGAAACAGACGGAGCTTCCGGAGACGGGGAATCAGGCAGAGGACGCTTCCCAGGCGGGCACGGCACGGCAGACGGGAGAGGGAGCCTTGCAGGACGGGCGCGCGCCGGTTTTAAGTCAGGAGCAGTGGACGCGGCTGGGAGATGCGCTGCGCGAGCTTGGCATGAATGAGGAGACGGCGGCGCAGGTGAAGAACGGTGCGTTTACGCCGAAAGAGGTATTACAGTTTGTCAAACAGCTCATACCGAAGGCATTTCGCGGGGATGTGCCGGAGCAGGCTTTGCACAGACTCCTTGGCGGAAAGGAATTTCAGACGTTATTGAAAGATGAAATCGGTCGTCAGTGGACGATAGAACCGCGTGATGTGGCGGATAAAAAGCAGGTAGAGCAGCTTTACGAGCGTATTCGGGAGCAGACAGCAAGGCTTTCTCAGGCGCTTGAGACGGCGGGCAAGGGGGATGCGCCCGTGGCGAGAAGCGTGCAGAACTTACAGAGCAATGTGGACTTTATGAACCAGATGAACCACCTTTATACCTATGTGCAGCTGCCCTTAAAGATGCTGGGGAACAATGCGCACGGCGACCTCTATGTCTACACCAACAAAAAGAATCTGGCGGCAAGAGATGGGCAGGTGAGCGCCCTTCTGCATCTGGATATGGAGCATCTGGGACCGCTTGACGTCTATGTGACAATGAAAGACAAGCAGGTGGCGACGAACTTTACGGTGGCGGATGAGAGCATTCTGGAGCTGATTGAGAAAAATATAGAGGTTCTTAATAAACGGCTGGAAGGCAGAGGATATTCGCTGAAAGCGCAGATGCATGTGAAGGAAAATGCGGAGGAAGAAGAGGATTCTTCCATTATGCAGACGCTGTTGAGCCAGCAGAAGAATATTTCGGTGCTCAGCAGGACATCATTCGACATGAGGGCTTAGAAATGGAAAAGAAGGAAAAAGTCAAGCAGGCGATAGCCTTGGAATACGACCCGAATGACGAGGCGCCGCGTGTGATTGCCTCTGGCAGAGGGGCTTTGGCGGAGCGGATTATCGAGAAGGCGAAAGAGGCGGATGTACCGATTCATCGTGACGATAAGCTGGCGGATACGCTTTCCCGGCTGGAAATCGGGGATATGATTCCGCCGGAGCTTTACGAGGTGGTGGCGGAGATCCTGATTTTTGTGGACTCCATGGATAAAGTGAAGGCAAAACTGGCGAAAGGCACTTGAGGATGAATAAGAGGGAAAAAGGGGCACAGAAGGAGGAACAGGTCTGTGCCTGTTTGCGTTCAGAGGGCGTGAAAATCGTGGAGCGTAATTTTCACAATCGGCAGGGAGAGATTGATATGATCGGGTATGACGGCGGTTATCTGGTCTTTTTTGAGGTGAAATACCGTTCCGGGAAAAGCAAGGGCAGCGCGGCGGAAGCAGTGGGCTTTGCCAAACAGAGGAAAATCTGCCGGGTGGCGGATTACTACCGCGTGATTCATCACTGCTCGGAGGACACGCCAATCCGTTTTGACGTGGTGGCGGTGGATGGGGAAAAGATGGAGTGGATTAAAAACGCGTTTAGCTACATTGTATAAATAACATGAGTTATAGAGAAGGCTGCGAAACTCCCTCTTGGTTGTTAAAATTGTACAAATAGTATAACCAACGCAGACGCGCTTGCGCTCCGTTCCAAACGCAGCGGTACTAGGCTCGAAAGGACCTCGCCAAGTGCCGGCGTTTTCCAAGGGTCTGCTTATGGTTATGCTATTTGCACAATTGCTGTAATAGTGAGAGAAGTTTCGCAGTTGGCAAGAATAAATTACACGATGAGAGGGGATATGCGTATGGATTGGTATAGACATAAAAGCAGCAGACAGGTGCACGAAAACCGGGCGGGGGGGCTGGTCTACCTCACATTTCCTATTTTGGAGAAGATTGACTGGGCAAGTCATTTGTTCTCCACGAGGATGGGCGGCGCAAGTGAGGGAATTTACCGTTCCATGAACTTAAGTTATACGAGAGGGGATCGGAAAGAATCCGTGGATGAAAATTTCCGGCGTATTGCGGCGGCGCTTGGCTGTGGCGTGGAGGATATCGTCTGTTCGGATCAGACGCACACCACGAATCTGCGGATTGTGGGGAAAGCGGACGGCGGAAAGGGGATTACCAGGGAAAAGGATTACCGTGATGTGGACGGGCTTTTGACGGACGAGCCGGGGGTGTATCTGGCGACCTTTTTTGCGGACTGCGTGCCTTTATATTTTGTAGATACGAGGAGAAAGGCGATTGCGCTGGCTCACTCCGGCTGGCGGGGCACTGTCGCGCGCATGGGGCAGTGTGTGGTGGAAAAGCTGCGGGAGTCTTACGGCACGGATCCGGCAGACATTGTGGCGGCTGTCGGGCCGTCTATCTGTCAGGAATGCTATGAGGTCAGCGAGGACGTGGCGGACGCTTTTGCGGCGGCGTTTACAAAGCCCGGGCAGGAGCGGGAGATACTGCTTGCGAAGGGCGGCGGCAAATACCAGCTTGATTTGTGGCGGGCGAACGAGATTGTGCTGGCGGAGGCGGGGATTCCCAGGGAACAGATTCAGGTAACGGATTTGTGTACATGCCATAACGACCGTTATTTGTTTTCCCACCGTGCAAGCCACGGACAGAGGGGGAATCTGGGCGCGTTTTTGGGGCTTCCCGCAAATTAAGAAAGTATTAAAGAAATTCCCAGCTATTCCTTTATGATTCCATGTTTTAATGATACCATAAACCGGTTTAACGAAAGAGGAGAAAACAATGGCTAATATTCTTGTATGCGACGACGACAGGGAGATTGTGGATGCGATTGAGATTTATCTCATGCAGGAAGGTTACACGATTTTTAAGGCTTATGACGGGCAGGAGGCAATCCGCATTTTGAAGGAACAGCAGATCCATCTGCTGCTCATTGATATCATGATGCCGAAGCTGGACGGTATTCACGCCACCTTGAAAATCAGGGAGTACTCCAGCGTTCCCATTATTTTTCTGTCGGCGAAGTCGGAGGATACGGACAAGATTCTGGGGCTGAACATTGGAGCGGACGATTATATCACGAAACCCTTTAATCCGTTAGAGCTGGTAGCGAGGGTGAAATCCAATCTGCGCAGGTACACGATGCTAGGGAACCTGAACACGGAGAATAATGCGCTGTTTCAGGTGGGCGGTCTGTGTATCAACGACGACACCAAGGAAGTGACGGTGGACGGGGACAGTGTGAAGCTGACGCCTATCGAGTACAATATCCTTCTGCTGCTTGTAAAGAATTGTGGTCGTGTTTTTTCCATCGATCAAATCTATGAGAGCATCTGGAATGAGGAGGCCATCGGCGCGGACAACACGGTGGCGGTGCATATCAGACACATCAGGGAGAAGATCGAGATTAACCCCAAGGAGCCGAGATACCTTAAGGTAGTGTGGGGCGTCGGCTACAAGGTGGAGAAAGATGTGTAAGCTTATGTCATGGAAGAAAGGACAGGCGGATGGAAAATACAGAGCGCGGGGAAAACCCGGAGATGTTAGAGACGGCAGGTGAGACAGGGACAGCGGAGGAAAGACAGCAGGAGGAAAAAACGCCCCCCAAAAAGCAGAAGAAAAAGACCGGGAAAAACAGGAACGGGATCAAAGCGCTGCTTTTGACTTTGCAGCATGCGGCGCTGGCGATCATGGTGTTTTCCGTGATCGTGGTGACGGTGGGTTCGACGGTTCGCTATGAGGGCGTGCACTCGGAAGGCAGCTACAGTTATATCAGAAGCGCGGACCCGGGAACGCCCTTTGAGGATTCGGACGCGTTTAACCATATCTTCGGTTATGCGGTGGCGGATGTGATCCGCTATGGCGTGGTGAGCAGCCAGATGGAGACACAGGGCGCTTTCGACGGGGATAAGCTGGTGGATGTGACGGCGTACAATTACAGAAACAGTGGGCTGCCGGAACAGTATGTGACGGTGAATTACCGGCTGGAAGATTTGCTGAAATGGCAGACGTACGGTTTTGTTTACAACACTGTGGAGATGACTGACGCGGAAGCCGCCGGATTTTTAGCGGACACGACGCAGGTGACTACGATCGACCCAAAGAGCGGCTACCAGAATACTACAGATGCCAGCTACTTAAAGTCTGACGTAAAAGAATATACGGTGGTAAATGATGTGACGGCGGCGCAGGGCACCGGCGAGGTAGTCGTGGAGTTTGCGGCGGCGGATGAAGATTCCGGTTTTGTGGCGGGATATCAGCCGGCGGGCGCGTTGGGGAATACAGCCGCAGAGACGGATGCGCCGGCTTGGCTGGAGGAAAGCCCTGAAGTGACGGTGTCCTATACGGGTGAGGAGGTGTACGAATATTCTGTCCTTGTCAACCGCTATAAGACGGCGGACGGCAAAAATCTGGAGGAGTATGTGTCCGATTGGGAGCAGTATTATGAATTGTGCCACAATGTACAGAGAGCGGCGGAAAGCCTTGCCTATAACTACAATGAATATCTGGAATACAAAGACTTTTACGATGTGAAAAATTCCAACGTCCGTTTTCTGATTGAGAAGACGGTGGGCGGAAAGACGCAGTATTACAGCAATCTGCCGGAGAACAGTTCTTACAGGAAGCAGATTCTGCGGATGATGGGTGAGGAGGAGAATGTCACCAAAGAAAAATTTATTTATTACAGCCTTGGCGACATGTCCTATATGACAAACACGACCATTGCGGCAGATACGGTAAGACAGCTGCTGCAAAGCTATGAGTACGCTTATCCGGAGTCTGTCAGGATTTGGATTGATGTGGACAGCACCTACCCGGCGCAGGATGCCTTTACGCAGGGCGCCAGATATCTGCCGAATCTCTGGCTCTGGGTGGCGGCGGCTTTTCTGGCGGGACTTTTGTACCTGATTCTCTTCGTCTGCCAGACGGTGATGACGGGAAGGGTATATGACGAGAACGGGGAGACGCGTATCCGGCTGAATGCCTTTGATAAGATTCCGACGGAGGGAGCGCTGCTCATTGCGTGGGGCGTGGTGTTTATCGCAGTCTGGATGGCAGTTGTGGTGCTGGCGCTTGCGGATATTGACCCCACTGATATCGATTTTTACAGGGAAGCCATTCATCAGGACTGGTTTAAGGCGGTTATCTTTGCTGTTGTGTTTGCGGCGGATGTGCTGTTTACCTTTTTCTTCTACAGTCTGGTCAGAAGAATCAAGGCGCGGACGCTCTGGAAAAACGCATGGCTGTGCCGTCTCGCCAAACGGTTTAAGAAATTTGTATGGAAGGTGTACGACAACGGCGGTGTTGTTCTGCGCACATGGGTGCCCTACGGCGTGTTCCTGTTGTTTCAGTTTTTTGTCCTCGAGATAGGCGTGTGGGGGAACGGCGATATTCTCGTGATCCTGCTTGGCGGAATCGTGGATGTGATTGTGGGTATCCTTCTCTACAAGGATGCAAAGGAACGGCAGGGTATCGTGGAGGGCATAGAGACCATTACCGGCGGACAGGTGGAGCATCAGATAGAAACGGAGGGGCTGCACGGGGACAACAAGACGCTGGCGCATTCCGTCAACAGCATCGGCAAGGGTATCAAGGAAGCTGTGGAAATCAGCATGAAGGACGAGCGCATGAAGGCGGATTTGATTACTAATGTGTCCCATGATATCAAGACGCCGCTCACCTCTATCATCAACTATGTGGATCTGATCAAGAGAGAGCAGGTGGATAACGAAAAAGTACAGAATTATATCCGTGTGCTGGACGAAAAGTCCCAGCGATTAAAGCAGCTCACCGACGATTTGGTGGAGGCGAGCAAAATTACTTCGGGCAACATCAGCCTGCATTTCGAGCGCATCAATCTGATGGAGCTGATGAACCAGACCATCGGGGAGTTTTCGGAAAAGTTTGACGAGAGAAATCTTGCCACGGTGATGAACGTGAATACCAAGGATGCGGTAATCGAGGCGGACAGCCGCAGAATCTGGCGGGTGATGGAGAATCTGTTCAACAATATTTACAAGTATGCCATGCCAGGCACGCGCGTGTATGTGACGTTAGACAAGGCAGAGAATAGCGCGGAGGAGGAAACGGACAGGATTCAGGTGACGATTAAGAACATCTCCGAAAATCCGTTATTATGTAAACCCGAAGAGCTGACGGAGCGTTTCATCCGGGGCGACGAGTCCAGAACCACGGAAGGCAGCGGGCTGGGACTTTCCATCGCCCAAAATCTGACCATAGCCCAGCGGGGAAGCTTCCGCATTGAGCTGGACGGGGATTTGTTCAAGGTGTATCTGACGTTTCCGGTGGCGGGGGAAGGAGCAGTGTCTGCAATGAACGGATAACTTTTTTGAAAAGTATTGCGAAAAGAAATGGTGGACAATTAAATCACAAAAGGGGCATCCAGAATCAGAAGATTTTGCGATGCTCCCTTTACTTTTGTTTTCAGATATCCAGTCCGCTGACCTCGCGGTTATTGTACTTCGCGAGAACCTGATGAATCTTGTCCGTGGGCGTGTAGATGTTCGCCATGGATGCGTCGTGGTTCATGAAGTCGATAATGGATGCGATAAATTTGCTCATATCCGCCTCTATGTAGTAGGGCTTTTCTTTTAATTCCGGCGGCTGATAGCACAGGTTTGTCGTCACGATCCGGTCGAAGTAGCATTTTTCGTAGGCGGTGTCAAAGGCGAAGAGCCCGTCCGTGAACAGCCCGAAGGTACAGCAGATAAAGACGCGCTTGGCGTTCATTTTCTTCAATTGTCTGGCGGTGTCGATCATGCTGCCGCCGGAGGAAATCATGTCGTCGATGACGATCACGTCCTTGCCGTCCACGTTATCCCCCAGAAATTCATGCGCTACAATGGGGTTTTTCCCGTTTACGATCGTGGAGTAATCCCGTCGTTTGTAGAACATGCCCGTGTCCACGCCGAGCACGTTTGCCAGATAGACCGCCCGGTCTAACGCCCCCTCGTCGGGGCTGATGACAAGCGTGTGATTCTTGTCGATAATCAGGTTTTTCTCCATGCGAAGAAGCGCACGGATAAACTGATAGGGGGGCATGAAATTGTCGAACCCCTTGATGGGCACGGAATTTTGTACTCTAGGATCATGAGCGTCAAAGGTGATGAAATTGGATACGCCCATATCCATCAGCTCTTTGATGGCGTATGCGCAGTCGAGAGACTCCCTGCCGTTTCTTTTGTGCTGCCGTCCCTCGTAGAGAAAGGGCATGATCACATTGATGCGGTGTGCCTTGCCGTTTATGGCGGAAATAATCCGCTTTAAGTCCTGATAGTGGTCGTCAGGGGACATATGGTTCGTGAAACCGTTCATACTGTAAGTGATGCTGTGGTTACAGACATCCGTCAGCAGGAAAACATCCTTGCCCCTCACGGAATCGTGCAGGACGGCTTTGCCCTCTCCGGTTCCGAAGCGGGGGCACTCCACCTCCATCAGATAATTCTTTTCCATATAGCCGTGGAAGGCGGGGTCGCTTTTGACATTATTCTGCAAATCACGACGGTATTCCACCAGATGACTGTTTACCTTTTCTGCCAGGGGAAGAGCCGCCTTCGGGGCGAGAAGCTTCATTGCCGCCACCGGCATAGAATGTTCGAGTTGTTCTGTATTAGGCATGTTTACTCCACTTATTATTATAATCAACTTATAATCAACGAAGAATGCTTACAAAAATTTTATAACATTTGTGTGGGGACATGTCAAGCGGATTCGGCGGCGGATCCCTTTGAAATCTCCCAAATAAAGGTAAAATTAAAGGCAGTTTGGCTTTACAAGCGTGCCAAGATGATGTAAAATCAAGCAGTATATGACTTGTTGCAGCGTGAAAAAATGGAGAGTTTGACATGAGTAAGAAAAGAACCAAGCCGATTGTGGCAGTGGTGGGAAGACCCAATGTGGGGAAATCCACCCTGTTTAACGCACTGGCAGGTGAAAATATAGCAATCGTAAAGGACACGCCGGGCATTACCAGAGACCGGATTTATGCGGACGTTTCGTGGCTTGACCGGAATTTTACGCTGATTGATACGGGCGGCATCGAGCCGGAGAGTAAGGACATTATCCTGTCCCAGATGCGTGAGCAGGCGCAGATTGCCATAGATACGGCGGATGTGATTATTTTTCTTGTGGACGTAAAGCAGGGGCTGCAGGATGCGGATTCCAAAGTGGCTGACATGCTCAGACGTTCCAGAAAGCCTGTGATTCTGGCAGTCAATAAGGTAGACGATTTCAAGAAATATATGGCTGATACTTACGAGTTTTATAATCTGGGAATCGGGGAACCTTATCCCATATCCTCTACAAATCGTCTCGGTTTCGGGGAGCTTTTAGATGAGGTAATCGCCCACTTTGGGCAGGAGAGCGAGGGCGAGGAAGAGGATGACCGCATTAAGGTAGCGATTGTCGGGAAACCGAATGTGGGGAAATCCTCGATCATCAATCGGCTGATTGGAGAGAACCGTCTGATTGTTTCGGATATTGCCGGGACGACGAGGGACGCGGTGGACACGGAGATTACGCACAACGGAAAAGAGTATGTCTTTATTGATACGGCGGGGCTTCGGAGAAAAAATAAGATCAAAGAGGAATTGGAACGCTATATGATCATCCGCACGGTATCGGCGGTGGAGCGTGCGGATATCGCCGTGCTTATCATAGACGCGGTGGAGGGCGTGACGGAACAGGACGCCAAGATTGCAGGGATTGCCCATGACAGGGGCAAAGCCGTAATCATTGCGGTCAATAAATGGGACGCCATTGAAAAGGATAATCAGACGGTAAAGGAGTATACACAGAAAATAAGACAAGTGTTATCTTTTATGTCCTACGCGGAGATCATGTTTATCTCGGCGGTGAGCGGACAGCGGCTGATGAAGCTCTACGACGTGATTGACGCGGTGAACGAGAACCATTCCATGCGTATAGCTACGGGCGTGTTAAACGAGATTGTGACAGAAGCGGTGGCGCTGCAGCAGCCCCCGTCGGACAAAGGAAAGCGCCTGCGCATCTATTATACGACGCAGGTGGCGGTAAAGCCGCCCACTTTTGTGATTTTTGTGAACGACAAGGAGCTGATGCATTTTTCCTATCTGCGGTATCTGGAAAACCAGATTCGGGATACCTTTGGCTTCGTGGGAACGCCCCTGAAGTTTTTTGTCAGGGAGAGAAAGGATAACAGATAAAAGTGGAACGAATCTTTTGCTTACTGATTGGCTATGTATTTGGTCTTTTTCAAACGGCATATATTTACGGGAGACTGCACGGCATTGATATCAGAAATTATGGGAGTGGCAATGCGGGCACGACGAATACGCTCCGGGTGTTCGGGACAAAAGCAGGACTTTTGGTGCTTTTTGGCGATATCATGAAATGCATTCTAGCGGTTGTGATTACGGGCGTTATTTTTGGCGACAGCCATCCGGATATGGTTTACCTGCTGAAAATGTACACAGCGGCGGGGGCGATCATCGGGCATAACTTTCCCTTCTACCTCAAATTCAAGGGTGGAAAGGGAATTGCGGCTACGGCGGGGCTGATTCTGTCCTTTCACCCCTATCTGATTCCCATGGGAGTGATTCTGTTTTTCGGCGCGTTCTTTATCACCCACTATGTATCGCTTGGATCGCTTCTCGTGTATGCGGGATTTATGATTGAGCTGGTGGTTTTGGGACAGATGGGCATATTTGGTATGTCGCAGGCGTATCTCATCGAGATGTATGTCATAGCGGGGTTCTTGACGGTGATGGCGTACTGGAAACACCGTGAGAACATTAAAAGGCTTTTGAGTGGTACGGAGCGGAAGACCTATCTGACGCACAAGAACGCGGGAGCGGACGAAAGTACGGAGCGTAAGGCGTAGCGAAGTATTTACTGACATGGGAGCCTGCCGGGGACGGAATGTGTTGTGCAGAGGAGCAGGGAAGTCGGAAATTTAAGATTTGGATGCGGGCAGTTGCGGCGGTTAGCAGGAAACAATAAGGAGGCATATTAAATGGCGGATATCAGTATCATAGGCGCAGGAAGCTGGGGGACGGCGTTGGCGGTTCTTCTTTATAAAAACGGACACAAGGTTACGGTCTGGTCGATTATGGAATCAGAGATAGATATGCTTCAGAAAGAGCATGAGCATAAGGATAAGCTGCCGGGTGTCAAGCTGCCGGAGGATATGATGTTTACTACGGATCTGGAAGCGGCAGTTTCCGATAAGGATGTGCTCGTGCTGGCGGTTCCGTCTCCTTATACCAGAAGCACTTCCCATTCCATGCAGCCCTATGTGAAGGAGGGGCAGATTATTGTCAATGTGGCGAAGGGAATTGAGGAAAAGACCCTGATGACCCTTTCCCAGATCATAGAGGAGGAGATTCCGCAGGCGGAGGTGGCGGTGCTTTCCGGTCCGTCCCATGCGGAGGAAGTGGGCAGAGGCATCCCCACAACGATCGTGGTGGGAGCACAGAAGAAGGCGACAGCCGAGTATCTCCAGAATATTTTTATGAACGAGGTGTTCCGTGTCTATATCAGCCCGGATGTGCTCGGTATTGAACTTGGCGCGGCGCTTAAGAACGTGGTGGCGCTGGCGGCGGGAATCGCCGATGGGCTTGGCTACGGGGACAACACGAAGGCGGCGCTCATCACAAGGGGCATTGCGGAGATAGCAAGGCTGGGGCTTGCCATGGGCGGCAGGATTGAGACGTTCAGCGGGCTTACCGGTATCGGTGACCTGATCGTGACCTGCGCTTCCATGCACTCCAGAAACCGCCGCGCCGGTATTCTGATCGGCAAAGGCTACACCATGGAGCAGGCGATGGACGAGGTGAAGATGGTGGTGGAGGGTGTTTACTCTGCCAAGGCGGCTATGGGGCTTGCTGAAAAGTATGACGTGCAGCTTCCCATCATTGAGCAGGTGAACGCGGTTCTGTTTAACGGGATGCCTGTGGACGAGGCGGTGAAGAACCTGATGCTGCGGGATAAGAAGATCGAGAATCCGCTGATTCCTTGGGAGGAGAAGTAGGGGCGGAGCTTTTGATATGATACGAAGATAGAGGGACTGTTTCGGCAGTCCTTTTAGTACCATATAAGTGTAAGAGATAAAGCATTTCATCAGTGCTTTACCTTC
>CAJUMV010000035.1 GCA_910587715.1 uncultured Lachnospiraceae bacterium
ATCAAGAGATTTTCGCATTTCATAAAAGCAGGCATTATATATTTTCATGTATTGTTGAAAATACTTTTGCGAAAAAGGAATACACTTGATATCACTTTTTTCAATAGGATCTTTTTCGTATTTCATTTCATAAGCTATGATTTCCATGCGGTAATCTCCTCATAACTCCTAATTTTCTACGGCAGCATATGATTCTATATTCTATGTAATATACTCAATTCCATTATAGGAAGCAATCAGCCTTTTGACAAGACTTTGGGGTCTGCAGATTCTTTTGCCGGAAGAATCCGAAATGTTATAGATAGGCAACCGAAGTTATGATACAATGAGCGCAAGTGAGCCAGAGGGAGTTTGCTCACTCTGGGCGAGCGGCGAATTGGCTTACGGACTTCTAAAAAGGGGTAATGATTAAAATGTACAAAATACTTGTGGTGGAGGACGACGCAGTCATCGCAGAGCAAATCGGCAAATATCTGGAAAAGTGGGGCTATGAGGTGGAGGCGGTCAAAGATTTCGCGGATGTGATGGGGCAGTTTGCATCCTGTGATCCCCAGCTTGTGCTGCTGGACATTGGTCTGCCTTTTTACAACGGTTACTACTGGTGCGGTGAAATCCGCAAAGTGTCGCAAGTGCCGATCATCTTTATCTCCTCCGCCTCGGACAATATGAACGTGGTGATGGCGGTCAATATGGGCGGCGACGACTTTGTGGTAAAGCCCTTTGATCTGGAGATATTACAGGCAAAGATACAGGCGCTCTTAAGGCGCGCCTATGCGTTCACGGCGCCTGGGACGGTGTCAGAGTACCGGGGCGCGCTGCTAAATATGACGGATATGTCGCTTTCTTGGCAGGGAATGCGCATTGAACTGACGAAAAACGAGTTCCGCATCATACAGACGCTTTTCGAGGCAGCAGGCGGCGTGGTCAGCCGGGACATGCTGATGAAGCGGCTCTGGGACGACGAGTGCTTTGTGGACGACAATACCCTTACGGTGAACATGAACCGCCTGCGCAGGCGGCTTGGAGAAATCGGACTGTCAGAGCTGATTCAGACGAAGAAGGGCGTGGGGTATCTGCTGGGGGAGACGGATTAATGGAAAAGAAAACCCATATCCCGGCGGCATATCTGCGTGAGCGGTTTGCCCCGGTTTTATTTTATGTGATAGAAGCGTGTCTTTTTATAATGGTAGCCGCGCTCTACGGCTATGAGGGTGTGCTTGCGAATATGACCTATGCGCTGGGGCTTGCGGCTTTTTTCGGCGGCTGTTTTCTTGTGTGGGATTATATGAGATACCGGGAAAAGTATAAGGTTTTGACGCGTATTTTGTCGGCGGAGGAAAGAAGTGACGCGCTGCCGCAGACTGCCTCCGGCATGGAGCGGGCTTATCAGCAGATTATTGTGGCGCAGGAGGCGGAGAAAAAGGCGCTGGTGACACAGCTTGATGAGAAGCAGCAGAACATGGCGGATTATTACACCATGTGGACGCACCAGATCAAGGTGCCGCTTTCGGCTATGGACCTGCTTTTACAGAACATTGACGCAGCCGCAGGCGAAAATGAGAGCAAAACGGCGAACGGCGGTGGGAATATGCAGACCGTAAAACAGCTCCGGGAGGAAGTTTTTAAGACGGGACAGTATGTGGATATGGCTCTTAACTATGCCAGAATGGAGAGCATTTCCGCAGACCTTTCTTTTGTAAGGCTGGATGTGGGTGAGCTGGTAAAGAAGGCATTGAAAAAATACTGGCTGCTTTTCAGCGGGGCGGGGATTAATCTGCATCTGGAAGAATGTCATGCGTATGTGGTCACGGACGGAAAGTGGTTTTCCTTTGTGGTAGAACAGGTTTTGTCCAATGCGCTCAAGTACACGAAAGAGGGCTCCATCTCCATATACGGAACGGATGAAAGCGGCGGTTGTGTCACAAAAGGGTGCAGCTATCTTGTCATTGAGGACACGGGAATCGGGATTGAGGAGAGTGATCTGCCGCGCATTTTTGAGCGGGGATTTACAGGGTATAACGGTCGCCTGGAAAATAAGTCTACAGGAATCGGTCTTTACCTGTGCAGGCAGATCATGGACAGGCTGGGGCTGTCTATCCGCGTGGAGTCGAAGCGGCGCAGGGGGACAAAGGTATTTCTCGGCATCGCGCAGGAGGCAATCCTTACAAAAATGTAAGTTACGAGAGGGAAATGTAAGCCGGATACATGGCAGCGCATTTCCCTTTTGTTTATGATAATATCAGTGATAGGCAGCCGGCAGATTGTGCGAGCCTGTCGATGATTGACAGAAAAAGTGAAAGTCAGGCTTGTTGAAATAAAAGCAGTAAAGGAGAACGACATGTCACTGTTAACCGTAAAAAATGTAAAGAAAATATATACTACCCGCTTCGGCTCGGTCAAGGTGCAGGCGTTAAACGACGTGAACTTTTCCGTGGAAGAGGGGGAGTATGTGGCAATCATGGGGGAGTCCGGCTCGGGAAAGACCACGCTCCTAAACATTCTGGCTTCTCTGGACACGGCGACCAGCGGACAGGTGCTGCTAAACGGGCAGGAACTCTCCAAGGTCAGCCAGAAGGACCTGTGCGCGTTCAGACGGGACCATCTCGGCTTTGTCTTTCAGGATTTTAACCTGCTTGACACCATGTCCCTGCGGGACAATATTTTTCTGCCTCTGGTGCTGGCGGGGATGCCTTACCGGGAGATGGAGGAGCGTCTTTTGCCTCTTGCCCGCAAACTGGCGATCGCGGACCTTCTGGATAAATATCCTTACGAAGTGTCGGGAGGGCAGAAGCAGCGTGCGGCGGTGTGCCGCGCTTTGATTACCATGCCTGATATCGTACTGGCGGACGAGCCCACGGGGGCGCTGGATTCCAGAGCGTCCGGGAAACTCTTGAAACTTTTCGGGGAGATAAACGGGGAGGGGCAGACGATTCTCATGGTGACCCACAGCATACAGGCGGCGGCGCACGCGGGGCGGGTGCTTTTTATCAAGGACGGCTGCGTGTTTCACCAGATTTACCGGGGCGAACGGAGCAGAGACGAAATGTATCGTATGATATCGGACGCGCTGACGGTGATGCAGGCGCAGGACGGGCAGGAGTATACGGCGGGTGATGTTGACGTGGAAGGGCAGGCATAGAGGGAGATAGGAGGTGAGTGTGACTATGAATAAAATGAAATTACTGCCGGTCATGGCTTTCAGAGGAGTGAAGCAGAATAAGCTGGTTTACCGTCCTTATCTCATGGCGTGCTTTTTTTCCGTGTTCAGCTATTATCTGTTCTCTTCCCTTCTGCACAACGACTTGATGGAGAGACTGCCAAAGGCGGCGTATGCGTGGCTGATGCTCGCGCTGGGAAAGGGGCTGCTCTCCATCATTCTGCTGTTGTTTCTGCTCTATGCGGGCAGTTTTTTACAGAAGCGGCGGAAGCGGGAGCTGGGACTTTACAGTCTTTTGGGATTGGAGAGAAAGCACATCGGCATCATGCTTTTCTGGGAAAATCTGGGAATGTATCTGGTCAGCGTTTCGGCGGGGGTCATACTCGGTTTTGTGCTGAATAAGCTGATGTTTCTCCTGCTGCTTCGCATGTCGCGGTTACCTGTGGATGTGGCGTTCTACTTTTCCATGGATGCGGTCATCGAGACGCTCCGGTATTTTGCGGCTGTCTTTCTCTGCGTCTATGTAAAAAGCCTTTGGAGCTTTTACCGCATGAAGCCGACAGAGCTTTTGTCCGAGAGCAGGAAGGGGGAGAAGGAGCCCCGGCGGATCGGGCTGTGGACTGCGGCGGGCGTGATTCTTCTGGCGTGCGGCTATTATATTTCCGTCACCAGCAAACTGGACAGCATGATTTTTACGGACTTTTTTCTGGCAGTATTTCTGGTGGTGCTCGGCACGTACTTTCTGTTCACCTCAGGGAGCGTGGCATTCCTGCGGTTTTTGAAGAAAAGGAAAAACATATACTACAGACCGTCCAATCAGGTGACCATCTCGGGCATGTTGTACCGCATGAAAAAGAATGCGGCGGGGCTGTCCAATATCTGCATTTTCTCCACCATGCTTCTGATTACGTTGACTTGTACGGTCACTTTATGGACGGGGATGGATCAGATCGCCTACTACGATTACCCTTATGATATGGAAGTTTCCTATTCGGAGAACAGCGACGTGGCGGAAAAGGCGCGGGAGAAGGCGGCGGAGCTCTCAGAAAAGTACGGGCAGGGAGTAGGGCGGCTGGACGATTACTACGCCAGGGCACTTAACTGCGGAAGGACCGAGGGAAGCAATGCGTTTGTGTCCGCTGCCGGACTGGAATTTGCCGACCAGTTCGCTGTCACGCTGCTTTTGCTGGATGATTATAACCGTCTGGAAGAGCAGAGCGAAAGTCTGGGAGAGGACGAAGTGCTGCTGTATTCCACGGGTTCGTCTTTTGGGTATGACAGCGTAAACTTTTTGGGCGTGGAGGCGGCGGTCAAGGAGGAGCCGGAGCGCATTTATCCTTTTCCGCAGGCAAAAAACAGGATGTTCAATTTTACCGCCCAGTATGTGATTGTGGTGAAGGACCGGCAGGTGTTTGACCGGTTTGTGACGGCGTGGGCGGTGACGAACGGCGTGACTGATCTGGAAGGGTTTCTGCACAGCGGTGAGAGGCGTCTCGGTATTCTGCTTGACGGGAAGGAGACGGAGCGGGACGCCTGTATCGAAGCGTGGTCGGTGTGGTGTCAGGGGCAGCAGGGTTTCCTGCGGCTTGATAATGGTCTGGATGGCAGGGATGAAGACCGATCCATGAACGGCGGCCTGCTCTTTATCGGTATGGTATTCGGGCTTCTGTTCTTTATGTGCCTGCTGCTCATCATGTATTTTAAACAGGTGTCGGAAGGGTACGAGGATCAGGACAGTTTCGGGATTATGAGGAAGGTCGGCATGAGCGACGCGGAAATCCGAGGAACGATCCGCAGGCAGATTCTTCTCGTGTTTTTCCTGCCTCTTGCGGGGGCGCTTTTGCACACGGCGGCGGGTCTTGTGATGGTAAACGGGCTTCTGGCGGCGCTGCGTTTTTTTGACACCGGGCTTCTGATCCGCTGCTGTGTGGGTGTGGCGGCGGTGGTGGCGCTTCTCTACGGGGGAAGTTATGTGATGACGGCGGGGACTTATTACCGGATTGTGAGAAAGTAATAGGCTTTACATTTTCACGTAAACAGCCGCACGACGATAAGATGTCATGCGGCTGTATGTTACTTTCTTTTAACGGGAATCCAGATTTCCGTGCGGTAGTTCTCATCCGCAGTCCCTTTCGGGTATTTGTCCGGGCGTTCGTACATTTCGATGCAGTAGCCTGCCGCGACCTCATACTCCTTTAAGGCGGGGAGCCATTCGGAGAAGATGCGGGTGCTGACGTCCTGCAGGGCGTCCGGCAGAGCGCCGATACAGGGAAAGACAGCCCATGTGAATGCGGGGACGGTCTTTGTCACGAAACCCTCCGGAATATCCATGGCGGGGTCGTAGAGGTCCGCGATCAGATACTCAAAGTTCTCATTCCCCATAGCGGAGTCGATGTTGACGCCGAAGCGTCCCTCCGCATATCGGCATCTTTTCTGCGCATAATGCTCTGTCCAGAAAGCGGGGACATCCTGCTTGGCGTTCTCGTAGCTGAACGTGCGGGAAACGCCGAGTACCGTAAAACTTTCTTTTTTCACAATTCTGTAATCCATCAGATAACCACCTTTCAAAGAGATTGTCAGTTTCAGCGGGGCAAAGGATTTCAGAGTCACGCCCTTTTTGCGCGCCATAGAGGGGGTGATGCCGTGGAAACGAGTGAAAGCCTTGGCGAAGCTGTCGGGGGAGTCGTAGCCGTACTTGAGGGCGAGGTCGATGACCTTCGCGTGTCCCGCAAGCAGTTCTCCGCCCGCGAGGGCAAGCCTGCGGCAGCGGATGTACTCAGCCACCGTATAGCCACAGAGCATACTGAAGCCTTTCTGAAAATAAAAGGGCGAGATGCAGACGTGCTTTGCTACGGCTTCCGTGTCAATGTCCTCCGTGATATGCGCCTCAATGTACGTTACGGCGTCTTCGATCGCTTTCATCCATTCCATGTGTGATCTCCTTTGCGTTTGCTGTAATTGCAGTATAACTTTGTATCAGGTGGTCTGCCCGACTTTATGTGGTTTGTTTTGTCTAAAGCTCAGAAATAAATGAATCAGACAAGTAGAAGAGCTGATTTATTTCGTGACAGCTTCTTAGAGGTAACGTGGCAGAAAAAAGCACCTAAGATTTCTCTTAAGTGCTTACGTATCAGCTCCTGTAAAGGTCTGCAATGTGGAGAGACTTCTCCGGAAAGTTCTCCTTGATATACATCAGATACTGCAGGGCGCTGCCTTCATACGGCTGTACGTCGCCCAAAAGCCCCACCTCGTAGCAGCTCCTTATGACATTGATGATGCAGTCGTCCGTGTGGTCTTCCTTACAGTCTTTACATTCTTTCAGGATATGCGCGATCGCCGTTTCCAGTTCGACCTCGTCAAACACCTTGAAGTCCATTGTGGGAATATGCGCTATTCCCCCGGCAACTTCCTTTTTCGGTGCCTGCTTGTAATCGTTGATGCATTGTTTTCCGTATCCAATGATACATTTGCTTTTCTGGCACTGTCCGCATGTCGTTTCTTTTCTGCAGCAATTCTCTAAGTCGTTTCCTACGAGCCCGGCATCTAAGCCCTTTTTATGTTCTTCCGCCATGCTTTTACCTCCTGTTTTTTTATGTCTGATAATCGTATGTACACTACTATACCACGACTAATCCGGGGCAGGCAATAGGAATTCTTTGCGGCTTACAGAATTTCTGAACCTGTTGAAATCCGTCCCGGATGCCGATATTATAAATAACACTGTGGGCGGAATCAGAAGTCAGGCGGGAGGTTTACAACTTATGAAAATTGGGGAAGCGCAAAAAGCATACAGACAGCAGCTCAGCCTTTTAAGGGGAGAGAAAAGGGATTTTGTAAAACAGCGGGAGGAAAACCGCAAAAAGATGGAGGAGGCGAGAAAGAAGAGCGAGGAGCAGGGCGTGACTTTTGAGCTTTCGGAAAGCTACCTGCAGCGGGAAAAGGAACTGCAGGAGAAAATCGACGAGCTTTCCGGGCAGATTGACAAAAACGAGAAGACCCTCGACGAACTGATCGAGCAGGAGGTCGGCATCTTTAACAGCGTGGTTGCCGAGCAGCAGGGCGACGCATGGAAAGAGTACGGCGAGGAGATGGCGAAGTGTCTGGAAATTGCCAGAAGAATCAGCCGCGGCGACCGGGTGCCCGCGCAGGATGAAAAGAAGCTGATGGACTTTAACATGGATATCTATAAGATGGCGAAAGAGATGGCAGCCATAAATATGGAAGGCAAACACAAGGAATGGGAGTCCCTCTGGGGTGAGGAGGAAGAGAAGGAGTACGAAGATCCCTTTGAGGCGTCCCAGAACGCGGAGACGAATGTGGGGATGCCGGAGGGCATGGAAACGGCGGCGCCTGCAGAAGCGGAGGTTCCTTCTGAATCATGAAGTGCTTTAAAAACTATACCCCCATCACGGCGATGCCTTACCGCCACAGCGATTCCTATGTGGAGATCGAACCCTGTGCGGTGCTTAAGCCTTATATCCGCTGTTTCTGGGGAAGCAGGGATATCTATACATTGGAAGCCGGAGGGAGTACGGAGAATGTGGTGGTGCCGGACACCTGTATGGATGTCATATTTACGGTCAATTATACGGATAATAGCCTGTCGGGTATATTTTGCGGTATCGATGACAGGGTTCTCTCAGGCGGCGGCATAAACAGGACAAAACAGCGTTTATCCGTTTTTGCCGTCCGTTTCTATGCATGGAGCGCAGTCCTTTTTGCGGAGGAGTCCATGCGGACATGCAGGAACTTTTACGGTGTTGCGGACGAATATTTTTCATGGTTTGGACGCGCGTTAGGGCAGAGCCTGTGGGAGATAACGAAGATTGAGGAGCGGGTGCGTCTAGCGGAAGAAGCGCTGCTTCGGAGAATGGATTTGCGGCGGGAAAATTCGGTTTTTATGGATGCTGTGGCGGAGATTCTTTCACAGCGCGGCGTTCTGCGGATGGATGAGCTTGCGCGGGATATCCATGTGAGCGGCAGGCATCTGCAGCGCGTATTTCAGGAGAATATGGGCGTTTCGCCGAAAACCTTCGCTTCGCTTGTGCGGTATCAGAATTTGTGGCGGGATATTCTTACGAGACCGGACAGGCAGATCATGGATGAGGTCTGTCTGCTGCAATATACGGATCAGGCGCACCTCATGCGGGAATTTAAGAGATATCACGGGATGACGATTCCGCAGGCGCGCGCTTTCGCCGGGAAATCTGTCGCATTTTAACAAGACGGGAATCAGAAATTCGGGATATAATTTTGAAATACAGCTATTCGGTATAGATAAAAGTGTTTACTGCTGAAAAATTGCGATTTCATGGAGGCAAAAATACGGAATAGCTGCGGCAAATATATTTTGACAAGGAGGATTCCCGGTTATGAGAGAACAGGACAGAGAAGTATTTGAGAGAGCGAGGCGGTTTGTATATCGAAACGCAAGACCGCTTGACTTGGCAAGGTGGAAATATCACTTTGAAAACGGGAGTGAGCAGGAAGTGCTTGCGGCTTTATCTGCCTATCAGAATGAGGACGGCGGTTTCGGACACGGGCTGGAGGAGGACAATATGAACCCGAACTCCATACCGATGCAGGCGTGGCGGGCGACGGTTGTGCTGCGGGAGTTGGATGGTTTACATAAGTCAGAACCGATTATTGCAAAGCTGCTGGATTATCTGGAACACACGCCGGAATTTGACGGGGAAAAATGGAGCTATGTAGTTGCTTCCAACAATGATTTTCCCCACGCTTCATGGTGGACATACCCTCATGCGTCGTGGTATCAGGATACGGTTCAGGAAAGATTTTCCATAAGGTACAATCCGACCGCGTCGCTGGCAGGATTTGTACTGCGGTATGCGGATGCGGAAAGCGATTTTTGGAAAAAGGCGCTTGGCATCGCGCAGGAGGCGGTGGCATCTCTTTTTCGAAACAGTGAGCTGCAGGATATGCACGTGCTTTCCTGCTTTGTGCAGCTGCGGGAGGATATCGGGGCGGCAGGGCTTTCCGGCAGTTTTGAGATGGAGCGGCTGACAGCTTTTTTGCAGGAGCTGGTGTCTAAAACCATCACACAGGATATTTCCAAATGGGAGACAGAATATATCTGCAAGCCGTCCCAATTTTTCTGTAAGAAAGAATCTGATTTCTATGAAGCGAACAGGAATGCGGCGCAGTATGAATGCGAGTTTATTAGAAAGACACAGCAGCCGGACGGTGGCTACGCGGTGAATTGGAGTTGGGATGATTATCCGGAAGACTGGGCGGTCAGCAAGAATTGGTGGCGGGCGGAAATCACGGTGAACAACATGATTTATTTGGACAATATGGGATAAGAAAGACGAAAATGTGCGGCGGGGCATCCGAAAGGAAGAACCGCCGTTTCCTGTTTAGAGAAATTTCGGCATAAGGATTGCCAAAAGGTGGCGTGTACTGCTAAAATAATGCTGTGTATACAAAATAGGAAGACAGCCGGGGAGTGAGAGATGGTACAGGACATTTTCAACGAGTATGCAAGATTTCCGCAGGTGCGAGCCATGGCGATAGGCGGTTCCCGCGCGGTCAAAAGAAACGACGAGTTTTCGGATTATGACGTGTACGTTTATGGCACGGAGCCGGTTCCCACAGAGCAGAGGCGCGCTGTGCTTGAGAAATATTGCGGCAGTATGGCGCTTGACAACCATTACAGGGAGCATGAGGACGTCTGTCTGATGGATGACGGCACCGAGCTGAATATCGTTTATCGCAATTTTGACGAGTTTCTGGCGGGCATTGACCGGGTGGTGGTGCATCATGAAGTGTTGGAGGGGTGTACCACGGGCATGTGGCATAATCTTCTGACGGGCAGGATTGCCTATGACAAGGGTGGACTTTTAGGAGCGGCAAAGGAAAAGTATCAGGTGCCTTATCCGCAGGAACTGAAAAATAACATTATCAGCTATCACATGAATCTGATTAAATACGGCATGCCTTCCTTTATGGTGCAGATTGATAAGGCGATGAAGCGCGGAGACATGGTGAATATCAACCAGAGTGTCCACCGCTTTCTGGCTTCCTATTTTGATATTCTGTTTGCACTGAATGAAAAGCGGCATCCCGGAGAGAAGCGCCTGGTGCAGGTCACCATGGAGGAATGCAGCATTCTGCCGGCCCGGTTTGAGATGAACATCCGGCTGCTGTTAAACAGCATGTTTAAAGACCCGGCGGCGATATCGGTGGTGGATCTTATGGTTTCGGAGCTGGAGAAAGTGATCGGGGAGACGCTTGCATAGCCTACCGATTTGGTGTATATTAATGCGAGAAGCGTGCGAGAAGAACTTCTAAAGCTCAGCAGCAGAGGCTGCCTCGCTAAGAAGTTCTAAGTCTCGCATAGGAGAATGCTAAAAAGCAGCATTCTCCGCTTAGGTTTGAGATAACGCGGAGCGGCATTCTCTGCATGGTTTAGCGGAACGGTATGATTTGAGTGAAAAGAGGTTGAAAAAGTATGAAAATCATAGAAGGCGGCGTGACTGCGGCGGCTGGTTTTGAGGCGGCGGGTGTGGAAGCGGCGATTAAATATCAGAACAGAAAAGACATGGCGCTGATTTACAGCCAGGCACCCTGTCGGGCGGCAGGGGTTTTCACCGGCAATGTGGTAAAGGCGGCGCCCGTTTTATGGGATAAGGAGATTGTGGCGCACGCTCTTTACGCGCAGGCGGTTGTGGTCAACGCGGGCATCGCCAACGCGTGCACGGGAAAGCAGGGATATGAGTGCTGCAGGCAGACTGCACAGAAGGCGGCGGAAGCGCTCGGCATTTCACCAGACGCCGTTCTGGTGGCGTCCACTGGTGTGATTGGCTGGCAGATTCCCGTGGAAAAGGTAGTGGCTGGCGTGGACAAGCTGGTGCAGGCGAAAGCGCACACGCCGGAAGCGGGGCTTGCGGCTGTAGAGGCAATGATGACCACGGATACGAAGCCGAAGCAGGCGGCGGTGCAGATAGAAGTCGGCGGAAAAACAGTGACCGTGGGCGGCATGTGCAAGGGCTCCGGCATGATTCACCCGAATATGAGCACCATGCTCGGCTTTATCACGACGGATATTGCGATTTCCAAAGAGCTTTTGCAGGAAGCGCTCGGCGAGGATGTAAAGGACACTTTCAATATGATTTCCGTGGACGGCGACACTTCCACCAATGATACGCTTGTCGTGCTGGCAAACGGTCTTGCGGGCAATGCGGAAATTACGGAAAGAAATGTGGACTACGAAAAATTTAGGGAAGCTTTACATTATATAGACGAGACGCTGGCGAAAAAGATGGCAGGGGACGGCGAGGGCGCGACTGCCCTGTTTGAGACAAAGGTTATCCACGCGGCGACAAAGGAGGAGGCGCGGACTTTGTGTAAATCCGTGGTCTGCTCCAGTCTGACAAAAGCGATGATTTACGGTCACGACGCTAACGTGGGACGGATTATGTGCGCCCTCGGCTACGCCGGTGTGGATTTTGATCCGGCGCAGGTAGACCTTTACTGCGAGGCTGCCGGAAGCCGGATGCAGATATGCAAAGACGGTATGCTGACGGACTATGA
Organism: uncultured Lachnospiraceae bacterium; assembly: GCA_910587715.1. Classification (GTDB taxonomy): domain Bacteria; phylum Bacillota; class Clostridia; order Lachnospirales; family Lachnospiraceae; genus UBA3282. The sequence goes on from CAJUMV010000035.1 coordinate 11,711, forward strand.
TGATGAGGAAGCGAGCAGGCTTCTTTCCGCCCCCGAGGTAAGCGTGATCGTGGACATGCACAGGGGCGACGCTGAAGCCACCGCATGGGGCTGTGACCTGACATATGACTATGTGAAAATAAACGCAGACTATCGTAGCTAACCGTAGTCGCGCAAGCGCGGCGACGTAGAATATGCAACCCCTCCGAGCGGACTTTTACCAATTAAAGAAAAGAGGCACAATTTCATGGAACAGCAGGAAATGGACAAAATTCTGGCGAAGGCGGAGGTTTTGATTGAGGCGCTTCCCTACATCCAGAAATTTAACAGAAAAATTATCGTGGTCAAATACGGCGGCAGCGCCATGAGCAACGAGGAGCTGCAGCGAAACGTCATCAAGGACGTAACGCTCCTTAAGCTGGTCGGGTTTAAGCCCATCATCGTCCACGGCGGCGGCAAGGAAATCAGCCGCTGGGTCGGAAAGGTCGGCAAGGAAGCAGAGTTTGTGAACGGTCTGCGGGTGACTGACGACGAGACGATGGAAATTGCGGAGATGGTTCTTAACAAAGTCAACAAAAACCTTGTCCGTATGGTGGAGGAGCTGGGTGTGAAGGCAGTCGGCATCAGCGGCAAGGACGCCGGGCTTTTACAGTGTAAGAAAAGATATGCGGACGGGCAGGATATCGGTTTTGTGGGCGAAATCTGCGGTGTGGAGCCGAAGGTGCTCTACGACCTTCTGGAAAAGGATTTCCTGCCCATTGTGGCGCCTATCGGTCTGGACGAGCAGTTTATGACCTACAATATCAACGCGGACGACGCGGCGTGTGCGATTGCCAAGGCGGTGGGCGCGGACAAGCTGGTGTTCCTAACGGATATCGAGGGCTTGTACAAGGATATCAACGACAAGTCTAGTTTCATTTCGAGACTGACGGCATCGCAGGCGGAGGAGCTGATTGCGAGCGGCTGTATCGGCGGCGGGATGCTTCCGAAGCTGGGAAACTGTACGGACGCCATCAGGGAAGGCGTTAACCGCGTGCATATTTTGGACGGTCGGATTGCCCACTGCCTGCTGCTTGAGATCTTTACCGACCACGGTATCGGCACGGCGATTATCGCGGATAGGGACAAAGAAACGATGTTTGACTGATTGCGAAACGCTATTTTCGTTGTTGAAATTGCACAAATAGCATAACCAACACAGACGCGCTTGCGCTCCGTTCCAGACGTAGTGGTACTAGGCTCGAAAGAACCTCGCCAAGTGCCAACGTCCTCCAAGGGTCTGCTTATGGTTATACTATTTGTACAATTATTGTAGTGCTGAGAAGCGCTTCGCAATATGTAAATATGATAGAAAGAAGGCAGAAAAATGAGCGCAGAGATGCAGAAATATATACACGAGGCGGAGCAGGCGCTGCTCCACACCTACAACCGTTATCAGGTGGTGTTTGACAGGGGAGAGGGCGTGTACCTCTACGATGCGGATGGAAAAAAGTATCTGGATTTTGTATCCGGAATTGCGGTGTTTGCGCTGGGCTATCACAATGAGGCATACAATGACGCGCTGAAAAACCAGATTGACAAGATCATCCACACCTCGAACTACTATTATAATATGCCGGCAATAGAGGCGGCAAAGAAACTGAAAGAGATTTCCGGTATGGATCGCGTTTTCTTCACCAACAGCGGTGCGGAGGCGATCGAGGGCGCCATTAAGACGGCGCGCAAGTATGCGTATCTGAAGGACGGGAAAACGGACCATGAGATCATTGCCATGAACCATTCCTTCCACGGGCGCACCATGGGTGCGCTCTCGGTGACGGGAAATCCCCATTACAGGGAGGCGTTCGAGCCGATGATTGGCAATATCAGATTTGCGGATTTGAATGATTTTGACAGCGTAATGGCGCAGGTAAACGATAAAACCTGTGCGATTCTTTTTGAGACCGTGCAGGGGGAGGGCGGTATTTACCCCGCTACGGAGGAATTTATGCAAAAGGTCAGGGCACTCTGCGACGAGCGGGACATCCTGATGATACTGGATGAGATTCAGTGCGGCATGGGGCGCACCGGAACGATGTTTGCATGGCAGCGTTTTGGTGTGAAGCCGGATGTGATGACGACGGCGAAGGCGCTCGGCTGCGGCGTGCCCGTGGGCGCGTTTCTGATGACGGAGAAGGTCGGAGCCAACTCCCTTGTTGCCGGCGACCACGGCACCACTTACGGTGGCAATCCGTTAGCATGTGCCGCTATATGCAAGGTGATTGAGCTGTTTAGGGAACAGGACGTGCTCGCCAATGTAAACCGGGTGGGTGCGTATCTGGAAAAGCGTCTGGACGAGCTTGTCAAAGAGTTTCCCTGCGTGGAGACAAGGCGCGGTGCGGGTCTGATGCAGGGGCTTGTGTTTGACAGGGCCGTGGGGGATATTATCACAAAGGCGCTGGAGAGAGGGCTGGTGCTGATTAATGCCGGGACGAACATCATTCGTTTTGTGCCTTCGCTTGTCATCACGGAGGAGCATGTGGACGAGATGATAAAAATTTTACGCGAATGCTTAGAGTGAGAAGTACTTCTAAAGACGTTCCGCCATAGGACGGAACGCCAAGAAGTACTAAGTCTCACTCGGGAGAATGCTTAAAAAGCAGCATTCTCCGTGTGGAATTTAGACTCGGAATATAAGGAGAATAGAGTTGACATTTAAGAAAAGATTACTGATGATTCTCGCGATTGCCTTGATTGCGGGCGCTCTTTACGGGGCGGGACGGTTCGGGCTGGCGGTGCTGCCGCAGGTGGAGGAAGAGGCGGAGGAGGATTCCCTGTTCAGGCACAGGGAGACCTTGTATCTGTGGTATGCGGACGAGGGTCTTACGGATTATTTAAACGGTGTGGCGGTTGCCTACAGCGAGTATCAGGACGAGGTGCGCGTGGTTCCCGTTTACACACAGGGATTAGAGTATCTGGAGACGATCAATCAGGCGTCTCTGCAGGGGGAAGAGATTCCCGATTTATATATTGTCGGCAATGATTCGCTGGAAAAGGCGTATCTGGCGGGGCTTGCCAGCGAGGTAAAGCCGTCGGAGGGCACGACGCCGATGGAAGAGCTGCTGCCGGGCACGGCGGTCCGGGCGGTGACATACCATGACAAGCAAATCGGCTATCCCTTTTATTATGAGACGAGTTGTCTCCTTTACAACAAAACGTATCTGGAAGAATGGGCAAAGTCGCAGATTGTTGCCGAGCGCGATCAGGCGATAGCGGAGGATGCGCAGGAACAGGCGGACAACGGCGACGTGGAGGAAGAGATTCACGAAGCGCAGGAGGATGCGGATGTTTCCGAGGAGGAGATTGAAGCGAAGATGGAGGAAGCCATTCCCGAGTCGATAGATGAGGTTTTGTCCTTTGCGGATGTTTACGACGCGCCAGAGCAGGTAGAAGCGGTCTTTAAGTGGGATGTATCGGATATTTTTTATAATTATTTTATTGTGGGAAATTATATTGATGTGGGTGGTGTAAACGGCGATAATGCGGATTCCATCGGGATTTACAATGAGAATGCGATTCGGGCGCTTAGGGTGTACCAGAACCTGAACCAGTTTTTCTCGATAGATACGAAGGAAATCAGCTATGACGGCGTTTTGCAGGATTTTTTGGACGGCAAGATCGTCTACACGGTGGCGACTACGGACGCGTTGTCAAAGCTGGAAAAGGCGCGTGCGGACGGAGAATTTTCCTATGACTATGGGGTGACCAGAGTGCCGGATGTGAGCGGGGAGCTCGCTTCTGCGTCCCTGTCCGTGACACAGTGCGTCGGGGTCAACGGTTATTCAACGAAGAAGGAAATGGCAAACGACTTCGCGGTGTATCTGACGCAGTATAACACGCAGGAGCTTTATGCCAGAACGGGGAAGCTGCCCGTACACTGTGACGGGGACACTTACGACGACCCGAATGCGGCAGCTTTTTTGGAGGAATACGCCCGATCGGTGCCTATGCCGAAGATGATAGAGACGAGCAATTTCTGGGTACAGCTCGAGATTGCCTTTGCCAGAATCTGGGAGGGCGCGGATGCCAATGATGAATTGAAGGCATTGTCTGAGCAGATAATGGGGCAGGTGCTTGGTGAAGCGTACACGGAAGAATATATCGACGTGCCGATACCCGTTGAGGAGACGGAGGAAGAAGGCGAAGAGGGAGAAGGCGGAGAAGCGCAGGAGCAGGAATAGAAAAGGATTCCCGCGGGTCCATGGGAGATAAGAATAATTACCGACTGATATGGTCAACCTAAGACAGGACAGAGTAATCTGGCTTGTCTTTTTTGCGCATAGGCAGAGTAAGAAAGCGTGATAGACAGGCTGCATAACAGGAGGGAATTATGTTAGGATTCTGGATCGCTATTTTATCCGGCGCACTGATGAGCGTGCAGGGCGTCTTTAACACGCAGGTTACCAAACAGTCGGGCGTCTGGGTGGCAAACGCTTTCGTGCAGTTTACGGCGCTTCTTGTCTGCCTTGTCGTATGGCTTGCCACAGACAGAGCTTCCTTTGCCACGCTCTTACAAGTGGAGCCGAAATATATGCTGCTTGGCGGCGCGATTGGCACGTTTATCACTTACACCGTCATTAAGAGTATGGAGCAGCTCGGACCGGCGCGGTCGGTGATGTTCATTGTGGTGTCCCAGCTTATCATCGCCTATGTCATTGAAGTTTTCGGACTCTTCGGGGTGGAAAAGCAGCCCCTCGAGATGAAAAAGGTATTGGGAGCGGGTGTGATGATTGCGGGAATCGTTATTTTTAAGTGGACATAGGGCGAGATTTATTTTACAATAAAGCTACAGCGCATAGCGGGAAACCTCCCCGAAGGGCGATAAGCCGGAAAGGGAGACTATGCAGAGGAAAAAGAGAAATAAGCAGGTGTACAGGATAGGGCAGGCGGGATTTGCGTTCGCTCTGCTTTTGCTGTTATGCGGCTGTACGAGGAAAGAGGAGCTTCTGCTTCTGACAGAGGAGACGGCGGAGGATATGTCCGCTTCGCGGAATGCCGGAGGAGAGACATCCGGGGCAGGAGACGGCGGATACGTTACAGAGACAGAAACCGTGGGTGCTTTGGCGCTTTCCGGAGACGGAGCTGTAGAGACGGATGCAGCGGCGGCAGATTTTGGCGTGATTTATGTCCATGTCTGCGGAGCGGTGAAAAATCCCGGCGTGTACGAGCTGGAGACGGGGAGCCGCGTCTATGAAGCGGTACAGCAGGCGGGCGGCTTTACGGAAAATGCGGAGCAAAATTATGTAAACCAAGCACAGGCTTTGGAGGACGGTGTAAAACTGGTGATTCCCACAAGGGAGGAAGCGGAAGCCGCCGGAGAGCATGAAACGGCTTCGGCGGAGGGAAAGCCGCAGGAGGGCGCACCGGAAAAGTCCGGCATTTTGCACGACGGCACGACGGAAGGGTTTGGCATTTTGGGCGGTTCATCTCTGGGAGGGCAAAGCCCCGGAGAAAGCAAAGTTACAGGTACGGCGGCGGACGGGCGGATTAATATCAACACCGCGTCAAAAGAGCAGCTTTGCGAAATTCCCGGCGTCGGCGCCACAAGAGCGGCGGCAATCGCAGCTTACAGGGAATCCCACGGCGCGTTTGAGAAGCCGGAAGATATTATGAAAGTGAATGGCATCAAAGAAGGCATGTATGAGAAAATAAAGGACAGCATCAGTGTAAACTAGAAAGACAGGCAGGGCGGGGAGTATGGCACAGAGAGTTTTGGTAGTGGATGATGAAAAGTTGATCGTGAAGGGAATCCGGTTCAGTCTGGAGCAGGACGGTATGGAGGTGGACTGCGCCTATGACGGGGAGGAAGCCCTGAAACTGGCGGAAGAAAATGCGTACGACATCATTCTTCTGGATGTAATGCTGCCGAAAATGACAGGTTTTGAAGTGTGCCAGCAGATTCGCGGTTTTTCCAATGTGCCGATCGTCATGCTGACGGCAAAGGGCGACGATATGGATAAGATTCTCGGGCTTGACAACGGCGCCGACGACTATATCACGAAGCCTTTTAATATTTTAGAGGTAAAAGCGAGAATCAAGGCGATCATGCGCAGGACGAACCGGCAGGCGCCGGAGAAAAAAGAGGCAGCCCGGCTGGTGGAGCGGGGCGATATGCGCCTTGACTGCGAAGGCAGGAGAGTGTATATCAAGGAGCGGGAAATCAACCTGACGGCGAAAGAGTTCGAGGTGTTGGAGCTTCTGATGCGCAACGCCGGGAAGGTTTACGGCAGGGAAGAGCTGCTTAAGCTTGTGTGGGGCAGCGATTATCCCGGTGATGTGCGGACTGTGGACGTACATATTAGAAGGCTGCGCGAAAAAATAGAGGAAGTGCCCGGAGAACCCGCGTATGTGCGGACGAAGTGGGGCGTTGGATATTACTTTGCATAAATTACATTTTCGTCAAATTACATTCTTAAGGAGCCTGAAGGGGCGTATTTTTCTCATTCTGCTCATTGTCGGGCTGATTCCGTGTTTTATCATGCGCTATGCGATCCTGCAAAATTACGAACAGCGGGCGGTAAATGTCAGGACTTCTGACATTTCCACCCAGGTCAGGATTCTTGCCAATCACCTGATTACTTACCATTACCTGCAGGATACTTCGTCCGAGGTCATCGACGCGGAGTTAGAGCAGCTCTCGAATCTGTATGACGGGCGCGTGCTTGTCATCAATGCGGATCTGCGGATTGTGAAGGATACCTACGGCATCAGCGAGGGAAAAACGATAATCTCGGAGGAGGTCATCCGCTGTCTGCGCGGCGAGAGCGCGAACCGCTACGACAGGGAAAACGGTTATATTGAGATGACCATACCCATCACGGAAACGCTGTCTGCGGATTTGCCGGTAGGAGCCGGAGAACGCATGGATCTTGTGAGGGGCGTCATGCTTGTGAGCGCGTCCAACGACAGCATTATCGCGACCATGGATATCCTGAACCGTCAGGCGGTAATCATTATGTCGATTGTCGGTATACTGATTTTTGTAGTTACGCTCCTGGTGTCCAAGTTTTTGTTTGCACCCTTTAAAAAGATGATAGCGGCGCTCGACCAGGTGCAGGAGGGCTATACGAATGACCCGATTTCCGTGACGGACTGTCTGGAGACGGAACATATCGGGGACGCCTTTAACCGGGTGCTCGGGCGCATGAAGATGTTAGATGATTCCAGACAGGAGTTTGTGTCGAACGTGTCCCATGAGCTGCGCACGCCGATCACTTCCATGAAGGTGCTGGCGGATTCCCTGATTACCCAGAAGGATGTGCCTTTAGAGGTCTATCAGGAGTTTATGAGCGATATCGCTGCCGAGATTGAGCGGGAGGATAAGATCATCAACGATCTGCTCTCCCTTGTAAAAATGGACAGGACCTCGGCGGATTTGAATATCTCCGAGGTGGATATCAACGCTCTTGTGGAGCTGATTATGAGGCGGCTGCGGCCCATCGCACAGCGCCGGGATGTGCAGCTTGTCTATGAAAGTCTCAGACCTGTGACAGCGTCGGTGGATGAGGTCAAGCTCACGCTGGCGCTCTCCAATCTCGTGGAGAATGCGATCAAATATAATAAGGAGCACGGGTTTGTGAAGGTGACGCTGGACGCCGACCACCAATTCTTTACGGTGCAGGTGGAGGATTCCGGCGTGGGCATTCCGGAGGATGCGCTGGAGCATATCTACGAGCGTTTTTATCGCGTGGATAAGTCGCGCTCCAGAGAGATCGGCGGCACGGGGCTCGGACTTGCCATTACGAAAAGCGCGGTGCTCATGCACAGAGGGTCGATCAAGGTGGCGAGTATTGAGGGGGAGGGCACCGATTTTACGGTGAAGATTCCCTTAAAGTATATTGCGGTTTGAGAAATTACGGGGTAAGGAGTCGGCATGGAGAATCGTAGAAAAAAAGCGGGAAAACATTTTTTTGCCGCGGCTCTTGTCATAGGGGTGTTTTTGTTATGCACGGCGTGCGGGGACAGGCAAAAGACGCAGGAGGGCACCTCGTATAAAATATATTATGTAAACAATGATGAGACGAAGATTGTCGAGAGGACATATGTGAGTGCCACGACGGACAGGGAGCTTTTGTTTGGGGAACTTTTGGAGCAGCTTTCCCACATCTCAGAGAAAATGGAGTATGAAACGCTGCTCGAGAAAGAAATTTCGGTGGAAGGGCATACGTTAGACAATGGTCTGCTGACGCTGGATTTTAAGGAGAGCTACAAGAATCTGCGAGGAACGCGGGAAATTCTTGCGCGCGCGTCCATTGTGAGAACGCTGACACAGCTTCCGGATGTGGAGCGCATTACGTTCACCGTGGAGGGAGAGCAGCTCATGGATGCGGCGGGGGAGGCTGTGGGCGTGATGGCGGCGGACACCTTTATCGAGAACGCGGGCAATGAGATCAACGCCTATGAAAAGGTAGACCTGCGTCTCTATTTTGCCAATGAGGCGGGCGACAGTCTGGTGGAGGAGACCCGCCGAAACGTGGTGTACAACAGTAATATTTCGCTGGAAAAGCTCGTGGTGGAGAAGCTGGTGGAGGGCCCCAAGATGGAGGGATGCTATCCGACCATCAATCCGACCACAAAGATTGTGAGCGTCACCGTGAAGGATGGGACATGTTATGTAAACTTAAACGGCGATTTTTTAAACCAGCCGTACAACGTGGCATCCGATGTGACCATATACTCGATCACCAACTCGCTGGCGGAGCTGTCCAATGTGAACCGGGTGCAGATATCCGTAGACGGGGAGACCAACATTTCGTACCGCGAAAATATGAGCCTGAACAATGTGTTTGAGAGAAACCTGGACATATTAGACAGATAAATAAAAGAAGGAGGAAAACTATGCGCAGACCACTATGCCTGCTCGGGCTGGCATTTGCGATGGTTCTGCTTTTGGGGATAAATCTGATTTCGCACGATTCACCGGATTACGGCGCGCTTGACGGGGAAATGGTCGCCGCCGTGGGACGTGTGGCGTGGAAGGAGCACAGGATTTCCGGGTCGGAGGAAGTTCTGGTGGTCACCCTGGAGCATACTGTCATTCTAAAACCGGATGAAATATCCGTTCTGAAACAAATCATAGCAGATTCTGACAAGGCGTTGTCAAATCATATTGCTGCAGATTCCGTAAAGAAAACAGAAAATGACATAGAAGAGAGGAAAGAAAGCCTTACACGGAAGGGCACGGAGGAAATTACAGGGATTCTATGCTATCTCGGGAAGGAGGAGAATCCCGCCATGGGAAGCCTTATTTTGGTGGAGGGGAAATTCCGTCCGTTTTCCCATGCTACAAATCCCGGGGAGTTTGACGCGGCGGACTATTACCGTGTGGCGGGGCAGCAGGGCAGACTGATGAAAGCGGTGTGCCTGGCGGAGAGTGAGGGCTTTTCCGCCTTTCGCGAAGGGCTTTACCGCGTTCGGGAGTATCTGGCGCTTTTGCTTGACGCCTGTTATCCGCAAGAAGAAGCGTCTGTGATGTGCGCCATGCTTCTGGGGGAGAAGGCCATGCTGGATGGGGATATCAAAAGCCTTTATCAGCAAAACGGCATCATACATATTCTGGCGATAAGCGGGCTTCACATTTCCATTTTGGGAATGGGTTCTCATACGCTTTTACAACATATGCATGTCCCTAAAGTGGTTAACATAATGTTATCATTGGCGCTGATGTACTGCTACGGGATGATGACGGGCATGGGCGTGTCCATTGTCCGGGCATATGTGATGTTCGGCTTGAAGCTGGGCGCGGATTTGTGCGGCAGAACCTACGACCTGTTGACTGCCATGATGACGGCGGCGTTTCTGCTTCTGGTACAGCAGCCCCTGTATCTGACGCAGAGCGGTTTTCTGTTTTCCTTTGGCGCGGTGTGCGGCATTGGGTTTTTGCCGTCGGTATCCCGCCATTTTCCAACAGTATCCGGACGTTTTCCGATAGGGAACCTTTTTTTTAAGGCATTGTTTACAGGGGGATGGATTTCTCTGTGCACGCTTCCCGTGTATCTGTGCTTTTATTATGAATTTCCGCCCTATTCCGTGCTTTTAAATTTAGTTGTGATTCCGTGTATGGGCGTGCTTTTGCCAAGCGGAATCGTTGTGATGGGTGCGGCGGTATGCTTTCTGCCGCTTGGACGGCTGGCGGCTTTACCCGGAATCTGGATTCTGGGCTTTTATGAAAAAATCTGCAGTCTGTGCGTGAAACTGCCCGGACAGCGTCTGATTACGGGACGACCGCAGAACTGGCAGGTTATCGTTTTTCTGGGGATTTTGGCGGCGGCGGTGGTTTTGGCGGTACGGATGAAAAGACGGTATTTTTTCTGCGCGCTCTTGGGGGCGGTGTTTCTTTTGACGATTCGTCTGCCGCGGGGATTTGAGATTACCATGCTGGATATCGGGCAGGGCGACTGCATTTATCTGGCGGACGGGCAGGGGGGACACTATCTGATTGACGGCGGCAGCTCTGACCGGAAAGAGGTGGAGAACTATCAGATTGCCCCGTTTTTGAAGTACCGTGGCGTAAGACGGCTTCAGGCGGTGTTTGTCACCCACTCGGATGCGGACCATATAAGCGGCATCAAAGGGCTGCTTAAGGATTACGGGGAAACGGGAATCGGGATTGGCTGCCTGTTTCTCCCCGATTTGTCAGAGGAGTGTAAGGATGAAAATTATCTGGAATTGGTGGCTTTGGCGCATACAGCCGGGGTGCCCGTGCGGTACATTCATGCCGGGAATCGGCTGCAGAGCGGAAAAGTTATGTTAACTTGTATGCATCCAACAGAATATTATGTAAACTCAGATGCCAATGCGGGTTCCACGGTCCTTTATCTGACGTACGAAAACTTTTCCGCCCTTTTTACCGGAGATTTGGAAGGGGAGGGAGAGGAGCTTGTGACAGAGCGCCTTGCCGCTATGAAAGACGCTTCCGGCTCCGGGACGCCGCGTCTTACCCTGTTGAAAACAGCTCATCACGGCTCGAAAAATTCCACGAAGGAGTCGTTCCTTGCGCTGGTAAGTCCCCGGATAGCGTTGATTTCCGCAGGACGGGATAATTCTTACGGACATCCCCATGAGGAGACGCTGGAGCGTTTGCAAAGTCATGGATGCCGGATTTACCAGACACCGGAGAGCGGGGCGGTGACGGTGCGGGTGAAGAATGGGAGCGTGCGGGTGGAGGAATTTTTGATGAATGAACAGCTAGGGAAAAAGTAACGAAAATGTAGCAATCAAAAATAATGACCTTGACCGGCTATTCGGCATTACATATAATCATCTTAAGAATGGGACAGTCGGAAGGAGGGAAAACAGAATGGAGGTAACGGAAGTTATGGGAATGACTGACAACCAATGGAAGGACAATCTGAGAGTACAGCTTGAAGACTGGGAGGAAGTGGAAGAGTTTCTGAGAGCCGGCAAAACAGAGGAAGCTTTAAAGAAAATAGAAAAGGTGAAAGCGAGAATCAATAAGGGTTTACAAGATTAAAGTGGAATCATGGAGACGGGATGAAAAAGCTGAACGAAGAGATCCGGGAAGGAAAATTGAAACAGGCGTATCTTCTATGCGGGGAGGAAGCGTACCTGCGCAGGCAGTACAGGGACAGGGTGAAGAAAGCCCTTATGGGTGACGGGGATCTGATGAACCTGAACTGCTTCGAGGGAAAGGGAATCGCGCCCGGTGAGGTGATCGATTTGGCGCAGACCATGCCCTTTCTGGCAGAGAGGCGGGTTATCGTCATAGAGAACAGCGGGTTTTTCAAGAAAGGCGGGGAGGAGCTCGCGGCGTATCTGGCTGCGCCAGCGCCCACCGCTTATTTCCTGTTCGTGGAGACGGAGGTCGATAAGAGAAGTAAACTCTATAAGGCGCTTACGGCAAAGGGACGGGTAATTGAGTGTAAAACCCCGGACGAGGGGGTGCTGAAACGCTGGGTCGCGGAGCTTCTCGCAAAGGACGGAAAGCGGATTACCCAGCGGGATCTGGATTTTTTTCTGGAAAAGACGGGGACGGATATGGAAAATATCCGCGGCGAAGTGGAGAAGCTTGTTTGTTATGCGCTGGATAGGGATGTAGTTACTGCGCAGGATATTGAGACGGTCTGCGTCCGGCAGATTGGCAGCCGCATCTTTGACATGGTGGAGGCTGTCGCAGACAAAAAGCAGAAGAAGGCTATGGAGCTGTATTATGACCTGCTGACCTTAAAGGAACCGCCCATGCGCATTCTGTTTCTGATCGCACGACAGTTTAACCTGCTTTTACAGGTAAAGGAGTTAAAGAATAAGGGGTATGACACGCGCGGTATCGGTGAGAAGGTGGGGCTTAAGGGCTTTATCGCCGGGAAATATGTCAGTCAGGCGGCAAAATTTAAGGAAGCGGAGTTAAAGCGGGCGCTGACGGACTGTGTGGAGACAGAAGAAGCCGTAAAAACCGGCAGGATGAACGATGTGATGAGCGTGGAGCTTTTGATCGTGCGGGAGAGTATGCAGCTGTGAAAATTTCCGGTTGCGGAATGGGGACCATTTACGGTACAATAGGTAAAGGAATGAGCGTTTATCGTCATTTACTTACATAAGATTACTGGAGGAATGACATGAGTATGCATATTGTTTGTCTGGACCTTGAGGGCGTGCTGGTACCGGAAATCTGGATTGCCTTTGCGAAGGAGAGTGGTATTCCTGAGCTTACCAGAACGACGAGGGACGAGCCGGATTATGATAAGCTGATGAACTGGAGGCTTGGCATTCTGCGGGAGCACGGTCTGGGGCTTAAGCAGATTCAGGAGACGATCTCGAAAATAGACCCGCTTCCGGGTGCGAAGGAATTTTTGGACGAGCTGCGGCGGATTACGCAGGTCATTATCATCAGCGACACATTTACCCAGTTTGCGGGACCGTTGATGGAAAAGCTTGGGCTGCCGACGATTTTCTGCAATTCTCTGGAAGTTGCACCGGACGGGGCGATTACCGGGTTTAAGATGCGCGTCAAGGATTCCAAGCTGACTACGGTGAAGGCGTTGCAGTCCATCGGCTACGAGACGATAGCCGCCGGGGACAGCCATAACGATCTGGCTATGATTCAGGCGGGAAAGGCAGGATTTTTATTCAGGAGCACGGAACAGATTAAAAAAGATTACCCGGAGATTCCCGCTTACGAGACATATGAGGAGTTGTTTGACGCCATCAAAGAGGCGATAGAGCGGTAATATGCGGCGGTATGAAGGAAAGAGGAAGGGAGGAATTTATTATGAAATGTATGAGAGCTGCTTTTGAGGTGGAAGTGGAGAAATACGAGGCTGGAAAAGGAATGGAGGATGGCGTCGAGCTGTGGACGGATGTGGTGACCAGAGGCTGGTTTGTCACGGATTCCCTTGTCCAGATTAAGAAAGAAAACGGCGCGATCGTCTGTCCCTATATCATTCATAAGAGAGGGAAGACGTTCATTGCCGAGGGCGATTATATCATTACCGAGAGCGATGGCTCGCGGCATGTGTGCAGCGGGGACAAGATCTTTGACAGATATAAGCCAATCGAGGAATAGAAGTATTATGTAAACTAAATAGGAATGATAGAGGGACAGAAGATCTGCAAAAACAGATTTTCTGTCTTTTCTTTTTTGTGTCCCGTTTATAGGACTTATGAAGTGCTATAGTAGTTCCAAGCAAGGGGGTGTAACAGATGAACAGGGGCTTAGGCATGATGACGGCGTTTTTGGTTCTGGCTGCCGCTTTCTGTGTGGGCGGGACGGTGATGAGCAAGGAGCGGAATGACTACGCACAGGAAAATGAAAGATATGCGCTGCTCGAGGATGACTTTGCGGAGCGGACGAAAGAGATTCTGGAGCAGCGCGGGTATCGAAACAGCGGCGTAACAATCACTTGGACGAGAGAAACAGGAGGCGTGAGAAGCTACCGGGTGGAGATTCACCACCGGGGAATCGGGAGTCTTGGCGAGGATGAGAAGGAGAGCTTGACGAAGGCGCTGTATTGTGAGGCGTTTTGCGGTGAGGTAGAGGCGCTTTCCATTATTTACACTTGACAACTAAGAACAAATGTTCTAAAATTAAAAAATAGAACATTTGTTCTCGAAAGTAAAAATCATTCGTGTAAGAATTGCGAAGCGATTTTTTGTCGTAGACCGTTAGGTCTGCGCCGTGGCGAAAAGAAAAATGCCATAGCAAGAATTATTCCGGAAAGAATTGCGAAGCAATTCTTTGGGCGCAGACTGCTGAGTCTGCGCCGTGGATAGACATTTAGGATTTTTGGGATTATACTAATAGAGAAAATTTACAAAAAAGGAGATTCCTATGAGACATAATCCCAGACCACAGGAAATGTACAGGCATTTTAAGGGCAATTTATACCAGATTCGCTGCCTTGCGAAGCATAGTGAGACGAGGGAGCTGATGGTGGTTTATCAGGCGATGTACGGTACTTTTGAGATATTTGTACGACCGCTTTCCATGTTTATGGAGGAGGTAGATCGTGAGAAATATCCCGGGGCAAAGCAGAAATACCGCTTTGAGCTTCTGCAGGATATGGAGGACGAGGAGCCTGCTGTTTCGCCGGAGTATGCCGGGAGGGAAGAGCCTGCCGTTTTGCAGGCAGAACCGGCGGAGGATAAGCAGAAGGAGCCTGTCGTGTCTGAAACGATTCCGGCTGGGACGGCGCCGGAGGAAGAACAATTAAATATCGATCCTCTGGTGTTGGCGTTTCTTGACGCGGATTCCTATCAGCAGAAGCTTCTGATTCTCGATTCTCTCCATAACCGGATTACGGATGATATGATCAATACCATGGCGGTATCATCGGATTTGGAGATTAAAGAGGGAGATGTGGAGGACAGATATATGGAGCTTAGGAATTGTCTGCGCACCTTTGAGAAATTTGAGTGCAACAGGCTGAGATAAGCGGTTATTACTACGCAAAAATGCGCCCCGCCGGAGAGATTACGGATGGGGGTGCTTTATGGCTTACGAATTGGAAAACAAGCTCGTGGTGGGCGTTTCGTCCCGAACGTTATTTGATTTGACGTTTGAAAATAAAATATTGGAAGAAGAGGGCATGGAAGCGTACAGCCGCTATCAGGTGGAGCATGAGGATGAGCTGCTTAAGCCCGGTCCCGGTTTTCCGCTGGTGCGGGCGCTTTTGAATCTGAATGAGCTGCCGGGTATGGAAGGGCGCGTGGAAGTGATTATCATGTCCAGAAACAGCCCGGATTCTTCCCTGCGGGTCTTTAAGGCGATTGCACATTACGGGCTGCGCATCACCCGTGCCGTATTGGCGGGCGGCGCTTCGCTCGCTCCGTATCTGACGGCGTTTAAGACAGACCTTTTCCTGTCGGCATGTGAGGAGGATGTACAGCGCGCCATCGACTCAAACATTGCGGCAGGCATTATTTGTACGGAAGGCATTTCGACTTACGACTGCGAGCATAGGATTCGGCAGATTCGGGTGGCATTTGACGGCGACGCGGTGCTTTTTTCGGATGAATCCGAGAGAATTTATCAAGAGCAGGGGCTGGAAGCCTTTGAGGAAAACGAGAGACGAAATGCGGATAATCCCTTGCAGGCGGGACCTTTTGCGAAGTTTTTAAGGACGTTGTCTGAGTTACAGAAAAATTATCCGGAGGAGGAAAGCCCCATCAGAACCGCGCTTGTCACCACGAGATGCGCGCCGGCACACGAGCGTGTTATCCGCACGCTGCGGGCGTGGGATGTGCGGATTGACGAGGTGTTCTTCCTGGGCGGAATCCGCAAGAAGGATGTGCTGCATGCTTTCGGCGCGCATATATTTTTTGATGACCAGTCTGCCCACACGCTTCCGGCATCCAAGGTGGTGCCAGCGGCGCGGGTACCTTACAAAAACAGGGAGACTGTCGCTGAGATAGAAGAGAAGGACAGCAGTTAAAGGAAAAGCAGGATATGAAGTACACAGAGATTGTTTCCGCGGAAATGACAGAGAGTCCCAAACGCTACGTTCATCCAGACATTCTGGACAGAATCGCCGAGCCGCTGCTTGCATGGTATGACGCGGGCAGGCGCATCCTGCCGTGGCGGGAGGAGCCGACGCCCTATCATGTGTGGCTCTCGGAGATTATGCTGCAGCAGACGAGGGTGGAAGCTGTAAAACCCTATTACGAGCGCTTTTTGCGGGCGCTGCCGGATATCCGGAGTCTGGCGGCGGTGGAGGAGGAGAAGCTGCTCAAGCTGTGGGAAGGGCTTGGATATTACAACCGGGCACGAAACCTGAAAAGGGCGGCGGCGCTTCTCGTCTCGGAATACGGGGGAAAAATGCCCGATGATTATGAGAAGATACAGGCGCTTCCCGGAATCGGCAGCTATACGGCGGGAGCGATATCCTCTATCGCTTTCGGACAGGTGCGCCCTGCCGTGGACGGCAATGTGCTGCGGATTCTGTCAAGACTGCGGGCTGACGACAGGGATATCCTGAATGCGAAGGTGAAAAAATCCGTGGAGGAGGAGCTGCTTTATGTGATGCCGACGGACCGCCCCGGCGACTTTAATCAGGCGCTCATGGAGCTTGGCGCAATGGTGTGCATACCGAATGGTGCGCCGAAGTGTGGGGAATGCCCGTGGGAAGAGCTTTGCCTTGCGAGAGCGGAGGGAAGGACGGCGGAGTTTCCGAAGAAGGCAAAAAAGAAACCGAGAAGCATAGAGGAAAAGACTATTCTGGTGATACAGGACGCAGAGCGGGTAGCGCTTCGCAAGCGGTCGGAGAAAGGGCTTTTGGCGGGTATGTATGAATTTCCGTCTTTGGAGGGACACTGTGAGGAGACGAGGATCAGCGCTTACTTGAAGGAAATGGGTCTTTCCCCTATCAGAATCCGGAAACTTCCGCCTGCAAAGCATGTGTTTACCCATAAAGAATGGCATATGATGGGGTACCTGATTCGGGTGGATGAACTTGCCGTGGAGGGAGCGGAGCAGGAGCAATCGGGTTTTGTATTCGTGGAGCCTGAGCAGACGCGGACAGATTATCCGATACCGTCCGCTTTTGCCGCTTACGCGGAGTGGGTGGAGATGGGACGCAGAAAGAGAAGCAGTTACGGTGAGACAGCGGGTAAACCGCGATGAAAAATAAGGAAAATATAAGAATTTTGTAACAATATACGGGGGCTTTTATGCTAGAATAGACAAAGGTCGGTCAGGGAAACCGTCTGCAGAATCAGAATAGAGAAAGGTACGGATATTTTGGCATGAAATTATTATCGGTTGCGATACCTTGTTATAATTCGGAAAATTATATGAAAAAATGTATCGAGTCGCTGCTACCCGGCGGCGAGGATGTGGAGATACTGATCGTGGACGACGGTTCCACCGACGGGACGGGAGAGATTGCAGACGCTTACGAGCGGTTATATCCCACTATCGTCAAAGCGATCCATAAGAAAAACGGAGGGCATGGCTCTGCCGTAAACGCGGGACTTGCCTGCGCTTCCGGACTGTACTATAAAGTTGTGGACAGCGACGACTGGGTGAAGGAGAGCGCTTATCTGAAGATTCTCGAAGTGCTGCGGGATATCGTTTCGGGAGACACCACACTGGACATGCTTATCAGCAATTTTGTCTATGAGAAGGAAGGCGAGAAGAAGCATAAGGTGATGAAATATCACCATGCGCTTCCGCAGGACAGGATATTTAGCTGGAATGAGGTGAAGCATTTTCATAAAGGGCAGTATATTCTCATGCACTCCGTGATTTTCCGCACGAAACTCCTTCGGGAATGCGGGCTGGAGCTGCCGGAGAACACCTTTTATGTGGATAATATCTTTGTGTTTGAGCCGCTGCCGTTCGTGAAAAATATGTACTATCTTGATGTGAACTTCTATCGCTATTTTATAGGCAGGGAGGGGCAGTCGGTCAACGAGGAGGTCATGATCGGCAGAATTGACCAGCAGATTAAGGTCAATAAGATTATGATTGATTATTTCACGGAAAAGAAAGCGAAGATATACGGCAAGGGCAAGCTGAAAAGATACATGATGAATTATCTGGAAATTATTACGGTGATTTCTTCGATTATGCTGATTCGTTCCGGCACGGAGGAGAATCTGGAGAAGAAGAGAGAGCTATGGAAATATATCAGGCAAAAGGACATCGGTCTGTATATGCGGCTGCGTCATGGTGTGCTCGGCAATGCCATGAACCTTCCCGGAAAGGGCGGCAGAAAGATATCCGTGGAGGGGTACAAAATCTGCCGGCGGTTTTTCAAATTCAACTAAGCTGCTGCCTGAACCGATTTACAATGCCTGGATGAAGGAGAGTAGCGGATATTGATGTAAAACAGGGAGAGTCCTGTAGCGGATTCTCCCTGTTTCCTTCTTTGATGGTAAGCCTTCGAAGCGGCTCATATAAGTGAATGATGTCCGCTGTCCGGCGACGGTTAATTATACGAGTGTACCAGGTTTTCTCTTTCTTCTCTGACCCACACTGTGGTAGAAATTGAGAAGCACGTCGGAGCGGTATACGATGCCGTACATGACTGCCGCCATGATAAATGCAGTGGTCACGTCGAATACGGAGTGCTGTTTGATGAACATAGTCGATAAAATAATTGATACGCATAAAACAAACGAGCAGACCCGGATTCCTTTTTTCTTTTCCAGCCGGGCACTCTTCATAACCGCGAAATGGCAGCCGAGAGAGTTGTACACATGGATGCTGGGCCAGAGGTTCGTCGGCGTGTCCGCACGGTAAAGCGAGGATACAAGTCTCGTGCAGATGTTGTCCCTCGGCATAACGACGGGACGCAGGTCATGTCCGTTCGGAAAGAGCGTGCTGATAATCAGGAACACGGTCATTCCCGTGAACAGGAAGGTACACGCCCTGAAATAGTCGTCCTTATCCCGAAAGAAGAAGTATACGATTACTACCGCGACATAGGCGAACCACATCAGATAGGGGATGACAAATACCTCGCAGAACGGGATGAGGTCATCCGGTCTGAAATGAATCAGTCTGTAGTGGCTGGTTACTGTTTTCTCCAGATAGGCGAACCACTGCATATATACAATCCCGTAAAGGAGGAGCGGCAGTGCATGTCTGTATTTTGTTATTAAATTGATAAGAGTTTTCTTTGTTTTCATAAGTTACATCATAGCAGAACAAGTGAAAAAGTCAAAATAAGATTTCCATAAAGTTTTCTTAATTTTTACTGAAAAATTATCCATAGTGCCAAAGATAGCTGTTCCCGTCGGGGGTTTTAGGGGCGCGTCACAAATTTTGTTTGCAATACATAGCATAATACCTTATAATATTGTCTTGAAATTGTCTCTATTTTATTATATTTAATATAGAAAGAAATATTTGGAGAGAATAAGGGCAGAAAGGCAGGAAAGAGGAATGTATTCATTGGATGAGGTGAGAAATGTTGATCCGGAAATCGCGCAGGCGATTGTTGACGAGCAGAACAGACAGAATTCCCATATTGAGCTGATTGCTTCCGAAAACTGGGTAAGTAAAGCGGTTATGGCGGCTATGGGCAGCCCGCTTACCAATAAGTATGCGGAAGGTTATCCCGGCAAGAGATATTACGGCGGCTGTGAGTGCGTGGACGTGGTGGAAGATTTGGCAAGAGAACGTGCGAAAGAGCTTTTCGGCTGTGAGTATGTCAACGTGCAGCCCCATTCCGGCGCACAGGCAAATATGGCGGTCTTTTTTGCGGTGATGGAGCCGGGCGATACCTTTATGGGCATGAATCTGGACCACGGCGGGCATTTGTCCCACGGTTCACCGGTCAATATGTCGGGCAAGTATTTCAAGTGTGTGCCTTACGGCGTGAATGACGACGGATTCCTCGATTACGATAATGTGAGAAAAATTGCGTGGGAGTGCAAGCCGAAGATGATTGTGGCAGGCGCGTCCGCTTATGCCAGAACCATTGATTTCAAGAAATTCAGGGAGATTGCGGACGAGGTCGGCGCAGTGCTGATGGTAGATATCGCGCATATTGCCGGGCTTGTTGCCGCGGGACTTCATCCGAGCCCGATTCCCTATGCGCATGTAACGACGACCACCACCCACAAGACCCTGCGCGGACCCCGCGGCGGCATGATTATGTCCAGTCAGGAGGTGGCGGATCAATATAACTTCAACAAGGCGATTTTCCCCGGCATTCAGGGCGGACCGCTGATGCATGTGATCGCGGCAAAAGCTGTGTGCTTCAAGGAAGCGCTGTCCGATGACTTTAAGGTTTATATGAAGAATGTGGCGGACAATGCGCAGGCGCTCTGCAAGGCGCTGCAGGCGCGTGACATTAAGATTGTTTCCGGAGGAACGGACAATCATTTAATGCTTGTTGATTTGACGAATTACGACCTTACCGGTAAGGCGGTGGAGAAGCTGCTTGACGAAGCGCATATCACGGCGAATAAGAATACCATTCCCAACGATCCGAAGTCTCCTTTCGTGACGAGCGGCATCCGTCTGGGCACACCCGCGGCTACTTCCCGGGGCTTAAACACGGCGGATATGGAGCAGGTGGCAGAAGCTATCTCCATTGTGATCAAGGAAGGCGAGGCAGGCATCGGCAAGGCGCAGGCGATTATCAAGACACTGACGGATAAATATCCATTAATCTGACGCGATTTTCGGTAGAATAATGTAGGTAACGGAGGATAACCATGATTCAAATAGCGGTTTTGGGATACGGCACTGTGGGCAGCGGCGTCGTGGAAGTGATTGAGACAAATAAGACGGATATCAATAAGAAGGCGGCGGAGGTTCTGGCGGTTAAGTACATTTTGGATCTGCGCGACTTTCCGGGTGACCCTTACGAGAGCAAGGTAGTGCACGATTTCAATATGATTTTGAATGATCCCGAGGTGAAGATCATCTGCGAGACCATGGGAGGAACGAAGCCGGCTTACGATTTTACAAAGCAGGCGCTGCTTCTTGGGAAGAGCGTGTGTACTTCCAATAAGGAGCTGGTTGCGGCACACGGACCGGAGCTTATAAAAATCGCGAAGGAGAATCACTGTAATTATCTTTTTGAAGCCAGTGTGGGCGGCGGCATTCCCATTATCCGTCCGCTCAACTATTCCCTGACGGCGGAGCATATCGACAGCATCACGGGAATTTTAAACGGAACGACGAATTACATTCTGACCAAGATGGACAGAGAGGGCGCTGACTTTGAGGACGTTCTGAAGGAAGCGCAGGAAAAGGGTTACGCGGAGCGGAATCCCGAAGCCGACGTGGAGGGCTATGACGCCTGCCGCAAAATTGCTATCCTTTCTTCCCTGATGTCTGGCAGGAATGTGAGCTATGAGGATATTTATACAGAGGGAATCACGAAAATTTCCTCTGCCGATTTTAAGTACGCGAAGCAGATGAACAAGTCCATCAAGCTGCTGGCGTTAAGCAGGGACACGCAGGACGGCTTTTTTGCTATGGTTGCGCCTTTCCTGATTTCGAGGGAGCATCCGCTCTACAGTGTGAACGATGTGTTTAACGCGGTGTATGTGCACGGAAATATGCTGGGAGACTCCATGTATTACGGACGCGGGGCGGGGAAGCTGCCGACGGCGAGCGCGGTCGTTTCCGATGTGGTGGACTGTGCCAGACATCAGGGCAAGACCATCATGTGCTTCTGGGATGAGGAAAAGGTAGAGGTCGCGGATGTGGCGCGCGCGAGAAGAAAATTTTTCGTCAGGATTTCGGCGGATAAACGGGAGGCGGCGATGGCAGCCTTTGGCGCGCTGGCAGAGGTAAACGTGGGTCTGATGAAGGAATTTGGATTTATGACGCAGGAGATGACTGAGAAGGAATTTAATGAAAAGATAGAGAAAATCGGCGGATGCATCAACAGAATCCGCATTATGGCATAGCAGGGGGAAGGAACATGAATAAGGTAGTTAAATTTGGCGGAAGCTCTCTGGCGAGTGCGGAGCAGTTTAAAAAGGTGGGCGCGATTATCCGTGCGGACGACGAACGGAAATTTGTGGTGCCCTCTGCCCCCGGCAAGAGATCTTCGGACGACACGAAGGTCACGGATATGCTTTATGCCTGCTATGAGCTTGCGGAACAGGGGAAGGATTTTACGGAGCAGCTGCAGGCGATTAAGGACAGATATCAGGAGATCATAGACGGGCTGGAGTTAAAGCTTTCTCTGGATAAGGAATTTAAGGGCATTGAGAAGAACTTTAAGGAAAAGGCGGGTTCTGACTATGCCGCTTCGCGAGGGGAATATTTAAACGGCATTATTATGGCGAAATATCTTGGCTATGAGTTTGTGGATGCGGCGACGGTCATACGCTTTAAGCCGGATGGCGAGCATGACGCGGAGCTGACAAACCAGCTTCTGCGGGAGCGTCTTTCGGGCGTGAAAGCGGCTGTAATACCCGGGTTTTACGGCGCTTATGAAGATGGAAGGGTAAAAACGTTTTCCCGAGGCGGTTCCGATATCACGGGCTCCATCGTGGCGCGGGCGATCAAGGCGAATGTGTATGAGAATTGGACGGATGTTTCGGGTGTGCTGGTTGCGGACCCTAGGATTATCTATAAGCCCGAGGGCGTGGAGACGATTACATACAGGGAACTTCGTGAGCTTGCTTACATGGGATTCTCGGTTCTGCATGAGGACGCTATTTTCCCGGTGAGGAGCGAGGGGATTCCGATTAATATCCGCAACACCAACGCGCCGGACGACAACGGCACATGGATTGTGGAGAGCACCTGCCAGAAGTCGAAATATGTGATTACCGGTATCGCCGGAAAGAAAGGTTTCTGCGCGGTCAATATAGAAAAGGAAATGATGAACTCAGAAATCGGCTTCGGGCGCAAGGTGCTGCAGGCATTTGAGGAGAATGAGATTTCCTTTGAGCATGTGCCCTCCGGCATTGACACCATGACGGTGTTTGTGCATCAGGATGAGTTTATGCACAAGGAGCAAAAGGTAGTTTCCGGCATCCACAGGCTGGCGGATCCGGATTCCATTGACATAGAGGCGGATCTTGCGCTGATTGCCGTGGTGGGACGCGGCATGAAATCCACACGCGGTACGGCTGGGAGAATCTTTTCCGCGCTGGCACATGCCAATGTTAACGTGAAGATGATTGACCAGGGTTCCAGCGAGCTGAATATTATTATCGGTGTGGCGAACGCTGATTTTGAAACGGCGATCAAAGCGATTTATGATATTTTTGTAATATCACAGATTTAGCGGGAATCCTTAGGCATATTGTATACTGTATTTCAAAAAGGACAAAAAAATTGTTTATTTTTTGTCCTTTTTGTGTTAAAATTGTTCTGTTACTGTACAAATAGCATAAACAATGCGGCGTAAATGATTATGGAGGGTACAATGGCAAATCAACCGTTAGAGTCGTTGGTATATACCAACGACAATTGCGTAGGATGCAACAAGTGTATCTCCGCATGCCCCGTATTAACGGCGAACCGTGCGGTAGAGGAAAAGGGAAAGAACAAAATTATTGTGGATGGCAGTCAGTGTATTAGCTGCGGCGCCTGTTTCGATGCCTGCGCGCACAATGCGAGAAGCTATCACGACGACACGGAGCGTTTTTTCGAGGATCTGAAGAAGGGCGAGAAGATTTCGCTTCTGCTGGCACCCGCTTTCCTGGCGAACTATCCGAGGGAGTATGCCACGGTTTTGGGCGGACTCAAAAAATTGGGCGTAAACCGCATTATCAGCATCAGCTTTGGCGCGGACATCACGACATGGGGATATGTCAAGTACATAACGGAGCACAATTTTACGGGTGGCATTTCGCAGCCCTGTCCCGCGGTGGTGGGTTACATAGAGAAGTATCTCCCAGAGCTGCTTCCCAGCTTGATGCCGGTGCATTCCCCGATGATGTGCGGCGCGATTTATGTGAAGAAATATATGAAGGTGCCTGATAAACTTGCTTTTATCAGCCCATGCATTGCGAAGAAGAATGAGATTGACGATCCGAATTGCGGCGGCTATGTCTCCTACAACGTGACATTTGACCATCTGATGAAGTATGTAAGAGAGCACGGTATTTCCGGTCCCGCGGTGACGGATGAGATTGAGTATGGTCTGGGTTCCATTTATCCCATGCCGGGCGGCTTAAAGGAAAACGTTTACTGGTTCTGCGGTGAGGATATTTTTATCAGGCAGATTGAGGGCGAGAAACATGCTTATGAGTTCCTGAGTGATTATAAGAGAAGAGTGCTCGGGAACAAAGAACTGCCGTTTATGGTGGATGCGCTTAACTGCGCCAAGGGATGTATTTATGGTCCGGGCGTGAAAGAGGAGAAGGCGAAGTCCGACGACACACTTTACGAACTGCAGAAGATTCGGGAAGCCAGCAAGAAGAACGATAAGCGGCATGCTTTCAGCAGGAGCCTGACCCCGAAGCAGAGGCTGGCAAGACTCAACAAGCAGTTTGCGCAGTTGGATATCAACGATTTTATCAGACGTTATACCGATAAATCGTCGATGGTGACGGCAAAGAAGGCAAGCCCCGCCGAACTGGATGAGATTTTCATTTCCATGGATAAGCGCACGGACGCGGAGCGCAGCATTAACTGTTCCGCCTGTGGTTACGATACCTGTAAAAAGATGGCGACGGCGGTTCACAACGGCTGTAATAATATTTACAACTGCATCCAGTTTGTAAAAGGCGAAGTGGAGAAGGAAGGCGAGATAGCCAGAACGATGGCCTCCGAAGTAGAGCAGAAGAACACCGAGCTTCAGACAAAGAACGAAAAGATTGCGGAGCTGATTGCCGAGGTGCAGGTAGACTTCGACAGTCTGGATATTTCCATCAGCGAAATGTCCGCGGGCAATAACAGCAATGCGGAGGAGAGCACGGGCATTTCGGCGTCCATGAGCGATGTGGTGAACTTCTGCGACCAGCTGAACGAAGCGCTCGGCAAGATTCAGGGACTGCTCGTGAAGCTGGAAGAAAATAATGAAGAGATTACGAATGTGGCGGAGGAGACGAATCTCCTTGCGCTGAATGCGAGCATAGAGGCGGCAAGGGCAGGGGAGTCCGGAAGAGGCTTTGCCATCATTGCAGAGAATATCAAGAAGCTGGCGGATTCCTCGAAGGATACGGCAAGCGATTCCGATGCCAATAAAGAGCAGATACAGACGGCGATTTCCGAGCTTCTGTCAGACGCCAAGAAATTAATCAGCGTCATTGACGGCGTGAATCTGCGGGTGACGAACCTGGCAGCTTCCACGGAGGAGATTGCGGCATCTGCCGATATGGTGAGCACGATATCCGGCGATTTGAAGGAAAAGCTCTCGGAGCTGAACAGCTAAATAAGAAAAAAATACTGCCGGATTAGATAATGAGATATGGAAATGCAGTAAACGGAAGAAGACCGAAGCTTTGCAAGCGACGGTCTTCTTATCATGTTAGTACCCCAGCTCTTCGCCAACGAGATAGACTTTGATTCTGCCGGGATGCATACTGCGTCTTGTCACCACGATCTGGCAGCAGAAGCATTCCGGGGAAAGGCAGTCGTGGCACACGCCCGTGGCGGCGCAGGGGAGACTGCGCTCCAGCCGGATGGCGTTGGCGGGAGAGGCGGTGTTCCGGACTCTGGCGACGCCGCTTTCCACGTCCGGGACAACCTTATTCATACCCGCCACAATGATGACGTTCGAAGGTCCCTGAATCAGACAGGCAACGCGGTTGCCGTTGCCGTCAATATTGATCAATTCGCCGTCTAAGGTGATGGCGTTGGTACTCATAAGGAAGTAATCGGCAAGGACGGTTCTTCCGTAGATTTGCCGGGATTCTTCCGGCGTTTTTGCGGCGCTGCGGTCTAATAGTTCATAGGAGCCGCCGCGGATGGCGTCCATCAGACCGCATTCTTTCAAAGTTTCGCTGCCGCCCCAGCCGATGATTGCGCCGGAGGGCATTTCAGAGAGAATTGCCTCGACACAAGCCGCCGATGTGTCAAAATAGCATCCTTTCATATTTCTTTTTTCCAGATTTTTAATAATGGTTTCCGCCTGTTTGGCGAGTGCTGTTTTTTTATGTGACATATGTATTTCCTCCATACTATAAGATGATTTGTAAAGCTTTTCACTTATTGTATCACTGTACTTTGTGGAGGCGCAAGCAGGTAATTGGTATCAGACCGGCTGTTTTTGGACGATACGCCTGTTGCATGGCGGTTGCACAGATGATAAAATGTTCGATTCTACGCCTTAAATTGACTGTCAATTTATACAAATATATAATAAAATGAGAAAACAATAGACGATATATAACAAAGTGAAAATTTTTAAAAATTTTTTTAAAAATGTGTTGACAAATCATGCCAAGGTGATATAATAAACTCATAAAGAAACACTTCACATAGATAAACTAAAAGAAAGAGAGGTACGGTCCACCAAAAACTTAAAGTAACACATCAGAGACTTACAAGTGAATAGGAGACCACTGAAAAAGACGAGCGAAATCGAGTACATGCAGAGGATGGCGAATCAGAGAAGAGTCCCGGGAAAGCTCCCATAGAAGAGGAGAGAGCGGATGACAGAAAAGAGAAGAAATCCGCAGGGAGAGAGGGAACAGACGCCACAGTATCGAGGATACGAGAGAAGAGATGGAAAGAGGACGTGAGGGAAAAAACGGAGGTAAGGACCATTGGACAGTGAGTTTTAGAGGCGGGTATTGATTCCTTAGAGAATGAATACCCGTTTCGCATTGTCTTTTTCTTTTGTATTCTTATGGGAATCTTAATAAAATCGGGGTGGCTTTTCCACTAAAAATAGGTTATAGTATACCTATGCATACTATATCTTGTATGTGATGAAGTTTGAGAACCTGTTGTACAGATAGCGTTAGGATAAAAGATTCCAGAAAGGACATGGTTACAGCCGATGGGAAAGCTGCATAAAAGGAACAAAGGATATTCGGACGAGGAGTTGGATGAAGAAGAGACGGATTTTGAAGAAGACGAGGATGAAGAAGAGGAAGATGGTGAAATAGAAGAAGACGAGGAAGAAGAGGATGAGGAAGAGGAGCGCCGTGCGTACAGACGCAGACGCAGAATCCGCAATCAAATCATAGTCTATCTTGTGATCTTCTTTGTGGCTGTGGGGATTGCCGGAGGCGGCATTGCAGTCGGAAGAAAGGCGGCTTCTTTTATCAGGCATAAGAAGCAGGCGGCTGCGGAGGAGAAGGCGAAGGAAGAAGCAGCCGAGCAGGAAGAGCCGGAGGAGGAGTTGGTCATCGATACGCCGGAGCCTGCAGAGGAAGAGCCGGAGGAGGAAGAGGATATTTTGGGAGGATTGGCGGAGTCCTACTATTCTGAAATGTCGATTGAAAATAAGGTGGCGGGACTCTTTATGGTGACGCCGGAAGCGATTACGGGGGTTACGACGGCGACACAGGCGGGGGACGGCACGCAGGAAGCATTGAACCAATATGCGGTGGGCGGTCTGATTTACTTTAGCAAAAATATTTTGGATAAGGAGCAGATTACGAAGATGCTTTCGAACACGACCTCCATGAGCAATTATCCGATTTTTCTCGCGGTGGACGAGGAGGGCGGCGATGTCAGCCGGGTTGCGAACAGCAAGGTTGAGGTGACGAAGGTGGAAGATATGGCTTCTATCGGCGCCGGCGGAGATGCGTCTTCGGCTGCGGAAGCGGGAACGACCATCGGTTCCTATCTGAGCGAGCTTGGCTTTAATGTGGATTTTGCACCGGTTGCGGATGTGGCGGGAGAAGGCAGTGCGCTGGGAAACCGTTCTTTCGGTTCCGATCCACAGGTGGTAGGTGAGATGGTTACTAACGCGGTAGGCGGCATTGAGGGCACTGGCGTGAGCGCCTGTCTCAAGCATTTTCCGGGGCTTGGCAGCACTTCGGAGGATACCCATGACGGGAGAGTGGAGATTACAAAGTCGCTGGAGGAAATGCGGGCTTCGGATTTTGTGCCTTTTTCCGCGGGGATAGAAGCGGGAGCAGATTTTGTGATGGTGACTCATGCCACGGCACCTGCGCTGGATGAAGATAATGTGCCGAGTTCCCTGTCGAAAAAGGTGATTACCGATATTCTGCGGGGAGAACTGGGCTTTGAAGGTGTGGTCATTACAGATGCGCTGGATATGACGGCGATTACGGATTATTATACGCCCGAGGAGGCAGCGGTGATGGCGCTGGAAGCAGGCGCGGATATGCTGCTTATGCCGGAGGATTTTGAGAAGGCTTACAATGCGGTGCTCGCGGCAGTACAGGACGGGACGATTTCAGAGGAACGGATTGACGAGTCTCTGGATCGGATTTACCGGGTGAAGTGTGCGGGAAAACTGGATAATTAAAGACAAATATATAAATATCATTGGCGGGAACACTGTATGGCAGGGATTCCCGCTTTTGTTTGCGCGCCGTTCGGATCTGTTTATGCGTGTCCTTTTGAGGAGGTTGACTTTTTTATAAACTGACTATATAATATACTTAGTAATGCAAAGCATTAAAGAGAATAAAGTAATATGAGGCTTAATGTGTAGGACTGGCGTCTGGGTATCGCCTGTCACAGAATTGTTGAAAGTATAAAACGGGGCGGAAATGAAGGTCGTTATCAATGATAAATATGAGCGGCAGATGAAGAAGGGCGTACTGGATATGCTTGTCCTGCGGCTGCTGCAGTCAGAAGCTAAGTATGGCTATCAGATTATTCAGGAGATGAAGGAAAAGAGCGGAGAGACCTTTTTGCTCAAGGACGGCACGCTGTATCCGATTCTTTACCGGCTGGAAGATGACGGGCTGGTGGTGAGCAGATGGAGCGGGGCTGTGGGAAAACAGGTGCCGAGAAAGTATTACGAAATTACCGAAGAAGGGAAACAGGCGCTTGCCGAAATAGAGGAAGTCTGGCAGCGGATTTCCGATGGAGTGAGAAAAATCATGGAGGAATAGGCAATGGACGAAAAGAGGTATGTAGACGCTGTTGCGAGAAAACTGAAGTGCGGCGGAACAAGGAAAAGGGAGATCAAAAGACAGCTTCTGGCGGACATGCAGGCGCGGGAAAATCAGGGGGAACGGCTGGACGACATTATTTCCCGGATGGGGAAGGCGGAGGAGATTGCGGAAGGCTTTAATGAGAATATTTCAGTGGAAGAGCGGAAGCGGTATGCCCGAAACAGGGTGCTGAAGATCGTAATTCCCATTGCTCTTGCGCTGTTTTTCCTTGGCATGGCAGGATACTGGCTGTTTCCGAAAACTGTGGATATAGAGAAGAGCAGATATTTTGACAAAGAGGAAGTCGAAGCGGCTATGAAGGAGACCGTTGAGCTGCTGGATGCGGAGGAGTACGCTGCATTGCAGGAAAACGCCACTGCGCAGATGCAGTCACTGTTGAATGCAGAGACGAGGGAAAGTATGCGGGAAACGCTGTCCGATGACTGGGGAGAACGCAGGCAGTTCGGCGCGGTGTATCTGGTGGAAGTGGTACAGGGAAACAGGCATCTGGCGGTCGGGGAAATGACGGTTACCTATGAAAACGTGAGCGTCACTTACCGGCTGACGTATGACGAAGATATGCGGTTCGCGGGAATTTATGTGAGGTAGGATGATGGCAGAAACTATTTTTTCAGCAGTCGTGCTGCTGCTCTGTGCAAGTCCCCTTATTATTCTCGGAATTGTGCAGTATCGGAGCAAAGAGCCGGTGGGGTTCTGGGCGGGTAAGGAGCCGCCCCGGAAAGAGGAGATCACGGATGTGCGTGCCTATAACCGGAAGCACGGGCTGATGTGGATTTTGTACGGGCTGGGGCTCATTGCCTGCTTTGTGTGCGGGGTGCCTTTTGGCGGGCTTACCGCGGCGTATTTGTGTATGGCAGAGGTGTTTGGCGGTCTTTTTGGGATGATTGCTTACCATAACAGGCTGAACCGCATGTACGATAGAAAACGGGGGGATAAGTGATGGGATTCTGGATCTTTATGACTGCCAGCAATCTCTTATTGCCGGTACTGATGATTGTAATAGGAAAGGTATTTATAAAAAATCCGCCCAGACAGATAAATGGCATTTACGGGTATCGGACGCGAAGATCCATGAGAAATCAGGCTGCGTGGG
This sequence comes from uncultured Lachnospiraceae bacterium, assembly GCA_910587715.1. Classification (GTDB taxonomy): domain Bacteria; phylum Bacillota; class Clostridia; order Lachnospirales; family Lachnospiraceae; genus UBA3282. The sequence goes on from CAJUMV010000035.1 coordinate 41,754, forward strand.
ATTTTTCCCATTTATATTGTGGGAAACTGTGGCGGAAGTTCGGATGGGGGATGCTGCCTGTGTCAATGATTGTGATGCTTCCAGTGATCGGGAAGAGTGATGATATCGTAGGCGTAGTGGGTGGGGTGGTGGTAACAGCGGAATGTATGGTGATGCTTGTGTCGATTCTGTTGACAGAAAAAGCGCTGGCGAAACAATTTGATGGTGGGATAAGATAGAAATAAAAAAGAGCGCGAGACGGGACTCGAAAAATACCATCGTTCTGAAACTCGCATAAATACTGGAAAGGAGAGGCACGTTGCACGGTGTGATTCAACTTTGATTCAAATGTGATTCAATCATGGAGAATCTGTGCAGCCTTCCGAATTATTTTATGAAACTGCTGAGTAGTGTTTTGGTGCTTGGCAGTTTCTCTATATGGCTCTAAAATGTCTCCTACGCATAGAGTGAGAGCATCACCCGATTATCAAATTAGATAATCGGGTGATGTTTTGAACATTATAAAGTGTTTAGAATATTGTTATCAAATTGTGGAACACCATCAAGAGTGCCATCAAATAGAGCAGCATATATTTTTTTATCTGCGCGAAGTTGATACTTTTCCAAAGGATTTATAATCGACTGCCCTGTCGTATCTTTTACAATAAAAGTTATCTCGTCATTCCTCAATAATTCTGATGCTAATAAGCGGGATTCATGACAAGTTATGATTAGTTGTGTGTTTTTCTGTTCTGCCTTAGATAAAAATAATTCAATTAATTTATTTGTTAGGGCAGGGTGTAGGCAACGATCTATTTCATCAATAAAAAACACTTGATTTTCGGAGTTGCTTAATAATATTTCAATTAAATCTAGTAATCGAACAGTACCATCAGATTCTTCTTTCAGTGAAAAGAAAGTGTCATTTTCATGACCAAATTCTATGGTTGTTACTGTTATATTATTTTCAAAATCAATTTCGAATGTATAAAACTCTTTGTATGCACGTGCAATAATAACAGGTTTGATATAGTTGTCTGTTTTTTTTGCTTTTACATTTGATTTTTCTAAGTTTGTTTTAATATCAGATAATAGTTTCTCGGGTATTTTTGCTTTTACCGCATCTATAGGCACTTCTACAATACTAGATTTTTGTATTCCTGTACCTAAAGCGCTAAGGAGTTTGGTTATCTCATCTAAGTTTGAATCCGAAAGATAAGGATAACCAGTAAGAACTCCATCAGGAAAGCTAATGTTCATTTTGTCAAACCACTTATAAGCGTTTCTTAAAACTGCGAGTTCAGGATATTGTTTGTAAAGACTTGACTTATTAGAGTTTATTATATTTAAAAATAATATTTCATCATTGTCTAAACTGTCAGTACCATATGTTTCAAGCCTTCCAATACATTCTTTAGATTTAAAATAACTGCCAATATTAAATTTTTTCTCTTGTGTGTTTCTTGAATATAGAAGTTTTTCAGTAAAATTTGAGGTTAAAATAGATAATGTTTCTTTTAATATTGTTCCACTATTTAAATGTAAAGAAAACGAGTATTTATAAATTTGATTTTCATACAAGTATTCAACCTCAAATTCTGATGGTTGATAAATAGCTTCTTTGTTTTGACGAAAATACTTTTGAGAAAAACCTAAAGGAAATTCATCTGTTACTATGTTCTGAATAAATTGGAAAGCCTGAATTAGATTTGATTTTCCTGTGCCATTTGCACCATAAATGGCATTACACTTGGTTATTTTTAGTTTTGATTTTGTATATATACGTTTGCTGTGTTTACGTGTTTTATTAGCTTGCATAGAAAAAGTTTGTGTTTTATTAAAAGATAGAAAATTTGATATTGTAAAATTAATAAGCATAGTATTTACCTCACAGTCGTTGGGGTTTTAGAATAATATAAATAAATTAATCGAAAATGTCAATAAAAATGATGATTTTATTTTAAGTGGTGTATGAAAAATGATAATTAAACGGAAAAATCGTTTTAAATGAGAAAAAATGATTGGCAAGGGGAACGTATGTATGGTAGCATGTGATTAAATCAAAAAGAAATGCTTTTAGAGAAAGAGAGGAATTGTAATGAATTTGAAAGTGATAGAAGAAACAAGTACGGGCTTGAATACAAGATTTGTAAATCAAGAATCAGGAAGAAGTGTTTCGCTTGAACATGTTGTTCAGCAGATTCAAAAGGGGAATAGTAATTATTCAAACTATGAAGTAGTTACAAAGTCAAATGGAACGACATATATAAGGTCTAAGCCTGATGGAAAAATTGAAAATAATATTGAAGTAGGAGGTAGGTAATATATGAAGTATGAGGAAGCAAATTATGTAAAAGGTGGTCAGGGGACTAAAATTCAGGTATCTGATTACACTCAGCAACAACTAGAGGAAATGGAGCAAGATGGTGAATTTCATTGTCCGGGGAAGAACTGTGATGCTAAGTTGTGTTTAGTGCATCATTCAAAGAATGGTGGTCGTACTTATTTCCTAAAGGCAGTTGATGATAATAAGCATAGTCCAAATTGCGATTATAAGATAGGAAATTATAATCCTATTTTTGTTAGAGAACCGGAAAATGGTTATTTTACAGAAGAACAGGTGAATAATCATGTCAAAATTGTCGATAGAGATGTGAATGCGCCTTTGAAATCAAGTACAGATAAGAAAAAGAAGAATGAAAATAACAAGAATAAAAAAACGGGACAAAAAAATCAGGAAGATGGAGAAAAGCAGATTAGAAAAACGGCTAATTTTGGTAAAGTAGTCTATGGTGATGATGGACTTGAAGGTACTAAAGGAAGAATGAGTAGAAGTTACACGATTCAAACACATGATATTGGAAGGATGAAAACTATTTATGGCAATGCAAAACATATTGAATTAGATGAGTATGGGCAACTACACATAAATTACAAAGATGATAGATTGAGTAATATAGAAGTAATTGCAGGAGCAATTATTGAACATAATTATCCAACAGTATATGCAAATTTGTATTTGGCAGAGAAATATTTTGGGGATAATAGGAAAGAGAAAGAGGTTAGTGTTACAACAGGTGGGCTTGTTACTGAAAAAAAAGGGAAAATTGTAATGGAGTTGTTGACTGATGGAGGATTAAGAATTGATGGGAAAACAATCAATAACTTGTTACTTGAAAATGTAAGAAAATCTATTTGATGCTCATAGAGGCTAAAGATTGAAAGCGGCTCTTGTTTTTATATATTTGGTGTTGGTTCAGCAAGGATATAATTAATAATAGGTACAATTATGAAAAAGAAGTATTTTCAGTACTTCTTTTTTGTATTATATATCCTAAAATCCCGGTCTGATTATACACTGGTTTAAGCTATTAAGTGATACAGT
>CAJUMV010000036.1 GCA_910587715.1 uncultured Lachnospiraceae bacterium
TACTTCGTCTCTTTGGAATCTTTTCAGGGTTGCATTACTGTTTATTTGTCAAGGTACAACGCCGCCGTCAGGCGACTTTCATATAATAGCAGAAGATTTCTCCTCTGTCAACGATATTTTCAAATTTCTTACAAAATTCTTTTTTCTACTACAAGGAGACTTACTTTTCGCGCTTAAAACATCCGTTTCTTCTATTGAAGATGCAGCGTTCCGTCCTGCTCGCCGCCGCGGAGAATAAAATCTATCGTATTGGGATTTGTCCCCTGCGGCACCTCCACGATACTTACCATATCCACGGAAGACCCTGCGGGAATCACACCGTCAAAGGTCTGCATATCATTCACAAGCATCGTCGCCAGCGCACCTTTGCTGGCTTCCCCGTTTACGGATACACGGAACGTCGCCTGATATCCCATCATATTCATAGACTGGTCTTCCCCGGTCAGATTCTGGGCATTAAATTTCAATACCAAAAGCTGCATGCCGTTCGACGCGTCCATGGTAAAATACGGAACTTCCCCTTCCGTCTGCGGCGGATAAGAATCTGCCATCTCCCATCCCGTGTAGCTTATCATGATATTGGGAATGCCGTAATATTGCTCCACCGAGGATGCCGTAGGCTGTGTTTCCTCTTCATCCTGACTCACATCCACTACCTCCGGCGTCTCTTCCTGCTCGGGTTCCGGCTCTTCCGGTATTTCCTCCACAGGCGGCTCCTGCTCGGGTTCTTCCTCCTCCGGCTCATACCCTGTGGTGTCCACCAGCTTTCTGCCGTGTCCCTTATCATATTTTAACAACACGCCTACCGCATATTCCGATATCAATTCCGTCTCGCTCTGTGTCAAATCAGGCACCGTGGCACATCCTGTCATCAGAAGAGCCGCTGCCATACTGCACAAAAGAATACTTGCCTTTTTCACGTCCGTATCTCCCTGTTCGATAATCTACGCTATAACCCGCAAACCCGTGCTTCGCACTTTATGTCCGATTTCATCGGACGTTTGCGGTTAATGCCGCAATAAAAACAAATGCCGCTACGCGTCGCTTGTTTTTATTTTGCGGCTATTATATTATACCCCACATTTTTTATTCTTACAAGTCAAAACCTGCGCTTGACTGTTCGTCCGTTCAGCACGCGCCCATTAAGCCATATCTAGCTGGAACCAAAACTCCACGCCGTTGTCGTAGTTGATGACACCGTACTCCTGATTCATGGATTCCATGATTGCCTTTACAATAGAAAGACCGATTCCGCTGCCGCCGTACTCTCTGGTTCTTGCCTTGTCTACCTTATAAAACTTCTCCCACAGATGCGCCACGCTCTCCTCTGGGATGGGACTGCCAGTGTTAAACACCGACACGCGCACCTTTCCGTCAGCCCTGCATATTTTCACATCTATGATTTTTTCGTCCCCAGCATAGTTGATGGCGTTGGTGAAATAATTCATAAACACCTCCTCCACCCGAAACTCATCTCCCCAGACATAAACAGAATCGTAATCGTCCATGCGGACGGATATCTCCTTTTGCCGGATTAAGATATCCGCGGAGGCAATATAGTTTTTTATCAGCGCCGTTACATCGAAGCGTTCCATATTAACAATCTCATTGCCCGCTTCCAGCTGATTGAGAGTGAGGAGATTTTTCACCATAGCGTTCATTTTTGCCGCTTCATCCATAATGACATCGCAGTAAAACTCCCTGCTCTCGGCGTCGTCGTTTATCCCCTCTTTCAGCCCTTCGGCATAACCCTGAATCAACGCCAGCGGTGTTTTCAGCTCGTGGGAGACATTGGAAAGAAACTCCCGCCTTCTCTCGTCCACCCGGTCCTTTCTCTCGATATCCTTCAAAAGCTCATTGTTCGCCGTCCGCAGCTCGGAGATCGTCTTCTCCAACGCTTCCGACAATTCATTGATATTATTGCCCAATATGGCAATTTCCGTCTTGTCGTCTCCCGTGTACTTTGCCTCAAAATCCAACTCCTTCATCCGCTCTGAAATTTTCGCAAGCTCCATAATCGGCTTCGTAACGCGGTTCGACAGCCAGATTACAAGAAGGACGCTGACGAAAATAGCCGCCGATCCCACATAGCCAAGAAAATGATTCGAGATAGACACGCTCTCCCTGATTCCCTCCAGGGCGCTTCGCAGCATGAAGAGATACCCGTTATCCAGCATACCCCACATTTCGATGTATTCCGTCTGGGTCTTATAGTCCTCCACCACCTGCATTTTGTAATTGTTCGTATTTAAAAGGAGCCTTTCTTCATCCACGCCCAGAAAAATATTGTCCAGAAGCTGTTTGAGAACCGCGCGCGGGTCATTCATGGAATACTTGACAGCCTCCGATTCCCCGTCCGCCACAAGCACCTGAATATTGTACTTCTCGCAAATCTTTTTTAATTCAATATCATACTCCTCACTGGTAATATCGCCCGCACTTGACGCTTCATTAATACTGTAATAGGCACTCACCAGCGCATTCTGCTTTTTATTAAGGTAATAAGTCCCCAAAAGCGTCGTATTGAGAATCAGGCACAAAAGAATCGTGCCTGTAATCAACGTGATGAAAATAAAAGCGAACTGTCTTTTCATGGAATATTTCATAATCGCGCGTTTTGCCCCTTGCCTATCCGTTTTACCGCCGCGTGGGCACCGCGCATATCCCGCGCCGTCCACGCGTACAAGTGAGATTGGTAACACGTTAGCACTCCCGCCCACGTTTGTCAATAGAGCGCTGCCTTGACTTTCCGGGTGCATATGATAAAATTATGACAAGTATTGTTGTGGGAAATCGAGCGTTTTATTCTTTCCCGGGGGAGGACTTCCAGTGAAAGCAAAACATCATTATATCTGGGCTAATATAAAATTGGTCTGCACCATCGTGCCGATCGTTCTTGTGATAATCATTATTTATTTTATGCTTGTCAGGCAGGAGATTCTGCGCCTTTCCAAAGAAAAACTGGTTTTGGAGTCCCAATACTATGCGGAAAAAATCGGCGCCTGGACAGAATCCGTGCTGAGCGAGGTAACCATTTACAAGGACATGATAGAAAGACTGGGACTTGATAACGAGGACACCTACGAGCTTCTGTACACCAGCGTGGACACACACGAAGCTTATCCCTTCGGACTGTACATGGGCGACGATACGGGCGTCTACTTTGACGCTTCGGGCTGGGAGCCCGACGAGGATTTCGTCGTCACAGAACGCGATTGGTATAAAGAAGGGCTGACTCACGACCGGTTCGCCTTTGGCGAGCCTTATGTAGACGCCATGACGGGCGGTACCTGCGTCAGCATAAGCAGCCGCTTAAAAGCGGGTCCTGCCGTAACGGTTCTGTCCGCAGACGTCTATCTGGACTATGCATCACGGCTTGCCGAAGAAATCGCTTCCGACAAAATCGAACATGCTTTTTTTGTCACCGGAAACAGCCGACTTATCATTGCCGACTCTGACGCTTCCATGATTGGTCAGACGCTCTCCGCAGAGCATGAATCCATGCTTTACCAGAATGTGAGCCGGCTGCTGGACGGCAAAGAAACCGGACTGAGCGATATTCTCGGCGACGAAAGCGTTTATTTTGTAAATATTACGACCATTCCCGATACCGACTGGTACTTTATCACCTGCATGAACCGCAATGAAGTGTTAAAGGATCTGTGGCGGATTGAATTTCCCATGCTGCTGCTTGCCGTTATTGCTTCCATCCTTCTCTTTTTCCTGACTTCATTGTTCTCCAAAGAGATGAGCTCCATCCGCACGAAGGCAAGAATGGATCCTCTGACCAAGCTGCTCAACAGGGAAGGCTTTGAGGAGCTTGTCCGGATGGCATTGGCAGAGCGCCACGGACAGGGACTGTTAATGATCATGGATATGGATAATTTCAAGCTGATCAACGACCAGCTTGGTCACCCCGTGGGCGACCAGGTTTTACGGGAATTTTCGACTATTCTGGAAAACTATTTCAACCGCAACAAAGATATCGTGGGGAGGCTCGGCGGCGACGAGTTTGCCGTATTTGTGGGGCGCGATATTACCACCAAGGAAACGGAAGGTATGCTGAAAAAATTTATTTCTATTGTGCACCAGAATTTTGACGGCAAATATCCCGAGCAGAAGCTCTCAACCAGCATCGGCGTCGGTCTTGCCGCGAACAACGACACCTATGAGCTGCTCTACCAAAATGCCGACAAAGCGCTCTATGAAGCGAAATGGAACGGAAAAGACCGGTTTCAGATCAAATGATCCGGAACCGGTCTTTATTATTAGCCTTATTTTTCTTTGTCTTTCTCTTCTTTCCGGGCCCGCTTTTGGGCTTTTCTTTCCTCTTTCCTGTTCTGCCTTTCCTCTTTCTTAACAAGCCTTTTCGCCTTTCTGCTCCGCTTGTCTATAATCAGATAGAACGTGGGCATCAGCAGGAGAATCAGCACGGTGGACGCAACCAGACCGCCGATGATAATCATCGCCATACCTTCCATCATAACGGAGCCGTCACCAATCCCGAGGGACATCGGCACCATGGACAGAATCGTCGTCAGCGTGGTCATGAGGATCGGTCGCAGTCTGAGCTGTCCGCTCTGAATCAGGGCTTCCTCTAAAGGCATTTCCTCACGAAGTCTGTTCGCCGTATCCACATAGAGAATACCATTATTTACCACAATACCGACAAGCATCAGCACACCCATCAGGGATACCATGCTGAGGGTCGAGCCTGTTATATAGAGCAGTCCGAACGAGCCAATAAGCGCGAACGGAATACTCATCATCACCATCAGCGAAAACCGGGGCGACTCAAACTGCATCGCCATCACAAGGAAAATCAAAAATACCGCCACAAAGATAGCCGTGATGATTGCTTTAAACTCGTCAATCATCATATCGTCCATCATACTGGACGCCCGGGAGACGCCTCTGGGAAGCACCATCTCCTCCATTGCCGCATCCGCCGCATCCTGCGCCGTAAATCTGGCTTCCTCCGTGGTGTTTGCCGTCACCGCCACCTGATAGATGCCGTCCACGCGTGTCAGTGTTACCGGCGAATCCTGATACTGCACCTCGGCAATCTCCGCCAGCGGAATCTGGGTTCCTCTGGCTGTTGTGAGGGTCATATTGATCAAATCGTTCATGCCCTCATACTCGCCCTCGGGATATTCCACCCGCACCTCATATTCTTCCCCGCTTCTTTTCAGCGTAGCCGCTTTCATGCCGCTTAAGGTGTTGTACATTTCTCCCGCCACCTGCACCGGAGGAAGTCCTGCTGCCATGCTCTTTAACGGATCAATGATAATCTTCGCCTGCGTGGATGCTTCCGCCAGATTAGAGGAGGTCTGCAGCACGCCCGGTATGCCCTGCAGCATCTGCTGGACCTGTCTGGAAGTCTCCCGCAAATCATCCAAATCGCGTCCTTCCAAATCAATCTCAATGCCGCCGCCCATCATGCTGGTCATACTGGCGCCGGTGGCGCTGATGCTGATATCCATATTGGTCAGGCCGTCCAGCGCCTCCGCATAACGCTCAATCACCTGTCCCGTGGACAGCTCGCAGTCGTCGGAAAGATAGCCGGTCAGCGTCGCCGTATCTCCCGAAACGCTGAAGGAGAAGTAATCCACATTTTCATCTTCCTCCGCCATTTTCTCCAAAAAGTTCGTCTGCTCCTCGATCAGTTCCATCTTCGTGCCGGAGCGGAAACTTGCCGTGATGGCAAAAGCGCCCTCGTCCATGCTCGGCATCAGCTCCGTATGGATATGGCTGACCAGCATAAACGCCGCAATTAAAAGAAATATGGATATCACAACAACAAGCGCCTTCTTTGGCAGAATCTTGCGCAGCACCTTATCGTACCCCGCATTGATCTTGCGCAAAAGTTTATTTATCGGCAAATCCTTTTTCTCTACCGGCTTAAATTTTCTGAAAAGGAGCGGGATGATGGTCATAGCCATAACCAGCGAAGCCAGCATTGCCATAATAATGGTCATGCCAAGCTGCGAAAACAGCTGCCCCGACAAGCCTTTCATCGTCGCTAAAGGCGCATATACGACCACCGTGGTGATGGTGGAAGCGATGATCGAAGCCGTCACCACCCCGGTTCCCTTAAGCGCCGCGTCATAGTATTCTCCCGTCTTATCTTTCAGGCGGAAACAGCTCTCCAACACTACGATGGAGCTGTCCACCATCATACCGATGGCGATGACCAGCGCGCCCATGGTCACCACATTGAAGGTAAAGCCGAGCATATTCATACCGATCATCGTGGCGAACAGAGAAATCGGCATGGCGCTCCCGACAATCAGGCTGGCTCTGAAATCGCCGAAGAAAAGGAACAGCACAAGCATGGAAAGCAGCACGCCGAGCGCTAACGTACTTCCCACGGAAGTAAGCGAAGAAATAATCATATCGCTGGCGTTATAGATGGTGTCGATCACCACCACGTCATTGTCCGCCTGCAGCTGCTCCAGCATCCGCTCCACGTCTCTTGTCACATCCACGGTACCGTAACTTTTCTTTTTCGTAATGGCAATCGTTACGTTATCCTGCCCGTTATAGCGGCTTAAGCTGGATGCCGCCTTCTGGCTCTCACTGACCTGCGCCAGCTCCGAGAGAGGAATGACCTGTCCTCTTGCCGTGGTGATGGGAATGTTCTGAATCTGCACCACCCCGGAGATATCCGCGCTGCTCGATACCGCAATATCCTGTGAGCCCTGATTCACACTGCCTACGGGTACCGTAAAATCCATCGCTCCGATGGTCTGGGCGATACCGCTCATGGTCACCCCGTACTCTTTCATCGCCTGCGAGTCGAGCAGTACCCGGATATAATTTTCTCTGCCGCCGTATACCTGCACATCTGCCACGCCGGAAATCGTTTCCAGCTCTGTCACCATCGTATCGTTTACATAACTCAACACATCGCTGTCGCCCACCGCCGTCACCGAGATATCCATGGTTTCCATCTGGTCCATTGCCATCTCGATGACATTCGGCTCCTGCACGTCGTCAGGCATGGAAGCCTTCGCCGCGTCAAGCGCTGTCTTTAAATCCATATAGGCATCGTCCAAATCCGTCCCGTAATCATACTGGAACATGACCATGGACATATTTTCCGCCGACTGTGACGTATAAGTAGATACGCCGCTCTGCTCCGAGCCTGCCGCCTCGATTTCTTTCGTCACAAGCTCCTCTACGCTCTCCGGATCCGCCCCCGGATAAACCGTGTAAACAAGCAGCATCGGCAGCTCCATATCGGGCGTCAGTTCCAGCCGGAAACCCGGTATGGAAGAAAGCCCGAACACCACCAGAGCCAGAACAACGAGCGCCATCGAAACGGGACGCTTCAGAGCTAATTTTGTCAATCCCATATCGCTGCCTCCTACTCTCCGTCCGCAGTCATTGCGCTGTCTGCTGTATCACCCTCATTCTTCATCTGCACGGACACTTCGGCGCCTTCCCTGAGGTTCGCGGACCAGCTCGTAATCAGTGTGTCCTCCTCCGAAAGACCTGAGAGCACCGTAATCGTATCCATATCAAAAATACCGGTCTCCACGTCCTTACGCTTCGCCGTCCCGTTTTCCGCCACATACACATAAGGCTGGCTGTCGTCGTAATACACCGCATCATAAGGAATCAGCAGGGCGTCCGCCTGGCTGTAAGTGTCCGCCGTCACCTTTACGCTGCTTCCCGTAAGGAGGCTGTCATCCGGCGTACTCACGCAGGACTTAATCATGAAAAGCCCGGTGGTCTGGTCTACCATGCTGCCGATTTCCGTAATCGCCGCGTCGTAGATCTTGCCGTTCCTGTCCACCGTCAGCTTCTGTCCCACCCGCAGCGTGCCGCGAATGCCCTCGCTCACACCGAAGGTAACCGTCATGGTGTTTTTATTGGAAATGACAAAAGCCGGGTTCTGTGGGGACGCGAAGTCATGCTCCTTCACATTCACCGCCTCGATCACGCCGTCAATGGGCGCGGTCAGCGTGTACATATCAAGCTGGTACTCCGCGCTGTCAATTCCCACCTGAGCACCTGCCGCACCCACCTTCGCGCTGTTCACCTGTGCCGCCGCAGAATCCACACCCAGAGCCGCCGTCCTTTTGCTGACATCCTGTACCTTCTGGGTATCGATATTAAGCTGCGCTTCTGTGAGATTTTTGACCGTTTCCGTCTGTTCCTTGGTCTTATAAGTATCGGAAAGGGAATCCTCCAGCTTTTCCTTCCCGTCGTCTATGGACTCGATGCCGGCTTTTGCCTGCTCGTAAGCCGCATCCAGCTGAGAAGCTGCTGCCTGGGCTCCTTCATATGCCGTCTTTGCCGCCGCAAGCTGCTCTTTCGCTTGTTTCAATGCATACTGATAAGCTTCTTCATTCGGGAACTGTGCCTTTACTACCTGCAGCTCCGCATAATCCTGTGGTTCCAGAGCCGTCACCGCCGCCTGCGCCGCCGCATATGCCTGCGCCGCTTGTTTTAAGGCATTATTCGCTCTATCGCTCGCCTTTTCCAGATCATTCTTCTGCTCCTTGGCATCCTCCCTGTCCTCGTCCAGCTTGTAAATCTGCTCGTTAATATCCTCTATGCCGTCACTGATTCCGTCAATCTGCATCTGCATCTGGTACATCGTCAAATCTTTTTGTCTCTGCGTCTGCTCATTCTGCACATCGAGCTGCGCCACCGCGCTGTCGTACTGCGCCTGCGCGATCTCATAGCCCACTTCGGCAGCCTGCACCCCTGCCGCCGCGCTGTTGTACTGCGCCTGCGCGCTGGCAAGCTGTAACTGGGCCGCCTCGGTATCTAGTTTACATAGCTCTTGACCCGCAATGACCGTATCACCCACGCTGATGTCCGTGTTTAACACCTCTGCCGACACCATGGGAATCACATACACCGATTCCTCAGGGCTTACCGTCCCTACAAACTCATTTTTAAGCGTAAGTGTTCCCGCCACCGGCATCTGCGCCTCCACGGGAATCGCCTCGCTAAGCGTCTCTTCCTCTTCCACTGTCGTGTCACCGCATCCCGCAAGCAGTGTGGCGGCACACGCTGCGGCGAGCAGAACCGAAACGGCTCTGCGCCCGGATTTTATGTATTCTTTTTTCATCCTCTCTCCTCCGAATTCGTTATCCCAATATCCGTTTTTTAGAATACATCTATTTATCCGTAAAAGGCAAGTATCTTATCCCACATTTAAGACTTTTTTTATCTTTCTTATAAAAGAAAAGCGCCGGTTCCCCTGCTTTCAGGAACCGACACCTTTTTACGCGATTCTGTTTTTCTTTAACAGCCACCTCGCGAGCATTCGCTGGAGCTGGTCGATATCCAACGGCTTCGACATATGCTCGTTCATGCCGCACGCCATTGACTGCTGTATATCCTCCAAAAAGGCATTCGCGGTCATTGCCACAATGGGAACCTTTCTTGCATCTTCCCGCTCCATGGCGCGCAGCGCCGTTGTCGCCTCATATCCGTTCATCACTGGCATCTGCAGATCCATGAGAATCAGATCATAATACCCCTCTTCGGAAGCAAACACCATATCTACGGCTTCCTGTCCGTTTTCCGCCGTCTCAACCATAGCTCCCGTCATGGAGAGGATTTCCGTGGCAATTTCCCTGTTTAAGTCATTGTCCTCCACCACCAGAATCCGTTTATCCGAATAATCCGCTTCTTCTATCTGCTCCAATGTTACTTCCGACGGCTTTACTTCTTCTTTGGGAATAAAATTGCGGAATGCCGTTAACAATCTGGTCTTATCAAACGGTTTTCTGATAAATGTGTTAACACCCGCTCTCCGCGCTTCCACCTCAATATCCACCCACTCATGGGCTGAAACGAGAATAATCGGAATTTCCATGCCTTCCTGTCTGCGAATCGCCCTCGCTGTCTCCATACCGTTCATCCCCGGCATGTTCACATCCAGCAAAATGGCAAAAACATCTTCTCCTTTCCGCCGTTTTTCCTCCATATAGTCTAAGGCTTCTTCTCCGGACTGCACCCATTCACCGCGCATCCCCAGATTGCTTAAAAGTACGCTGGTGGTCTCTCCTGCAAAAGGCGAGTCATCCACCACCAGAACCGTTCTTCCTACCAAATCCTTCCTGTTCACCACTCCCGGCACCTGATATTTTAAAGGCACGGTGACCGTCACAATCGTTCCGACCCCCAACTCGCTCTCTATCTGGATATCTCCGCCCATCATCTGTATAATATTCCGGCTGATGGTCATACCGAGTCCGGTACCGTGAATCTTGCTTGTACGCACATCATCCGCCCGCTCAAAGGGATCAAAAATATGCTGCAGGAACTCCTCTGACATGCCGATGCCATTATCCTTAAACACGAACTCATAACATCCGACATGCTCCTGCTGGGAGGCTTTTTCCGTAATCTCTATGCTGATTGCCCCGCCTTCCTGCGTATACTTGATAGAATTACTTATCACATTCGCAAATATCTGCTGCAGCCGTCTCGCATCTCCCCGCACATTGGTATTCTGCACGCCATGGGCGCGAAATTCTATTTTTTGCTTCTTATCCCGCGCGGCATCCGACAGCATATTCACCATGCTGTCTATAATATTCAGAAGGTTAAACTCCTCCTCATCCAGAGTCAGCGCACCCGACTCAATCCTGCTCATGTCGAGCACCTCGTTTATGAGTGAAAGCAGATGTTTGCTCGCCGCGGAAACCTTCACGAGACATTCTTCCATCCCGTCGGGATCGTGAAGTTTCGTGCCCGCAATGGCTGTCATACCGATAATCGCATTCATGGGCGTCCTGATATCATGGGACATTTTGGAGAGGAAATCCGTCTTGGCACAGTTGGCGCGATCCGCCGCCTCATAGGCGTCTAAGAGCGCCCGCTTCGTCTCCCTGTCCTTTCTGCGGATATCCGTGATATCCTTGGCATTGTTGAGAGCCAGAATATCGCCGCTGACACCGTCCTTTGTGAGCAGAATCGTATGCCGCAGGACCATGGGCTGTTCCTCCGATCCTGAGGTCTCCACTTCTATAATCAGTTCATTCTCTCCCCGCTCGTAGGCTTCCAACAGATGATTGGTATTGAGCGTCTGTACATAAACTTCCCTGTCCTCCGGAAAAACACGCTCTTTGCTCCAATGAAGGAAGAAATCGTCCGCATTACAGGGCGCTTCAAAGCCCATCCGGGAAAGCACCGGCTCCATCTGTCCATCCCTAATCTCAAAAAACTCTTCTTCGATCAGGTTTTTCGTAACATTGACATTAAAAACAAAAACCGCTTCCGAGACAATCGCCTGACGGTACTGTTCCTCTGCGCTCAAACTACGGCGCAGCATACGGTTCGACTCTTTGATTTTTAAGTTTGCCTCTTTCAGCGCCTTCTGTGCCTGCACCAGCTCCGCGTTCGTCCGAAGCAGTCGGTCTGTCATCTCGGTCTCTTTCGCCTTCTCCTCCGTGATATTCTTCACATACCACATTACCCTGGCGTTTTCTTCACTGAAATGCTCCACAGGCACGAGATCCGTGCGCACCCACTTCCACTCGCCCTCCACCAGACGCAGATAGCTGAAATGAATCGGCGCACCGCCGTTCATAAAGGCTTTTTTCAGATTCTCCGCCGCCATGATATTTTTAAAGTTCTCACTGTCCCTTTTGTCCACATGGTTCTTGGCACAGGAAGCGACAGTCATCCGGTAGTCGCCGTTGATCCTCTCCAGCTCCAGCTTCTCGCTCTCCACAAATTTCAAATCCGAAATCGTATTCTTATTCAAATCGATAGCGCTGATTCTGAAATAGGTATCCTGCAGCATACGGAACGCCTCATGGGACATCTGGCTGTCACGGTGCTGCTCGTCAATCAGGCGAATGGCTGAAATCCAGATTTTCCTGCCGTCCTCAGCCGTAGATTCCATCCTGATCGCGCGCACCCAGACCGGCTCCCCCTGCCCGTTGATCACACGGTACTCACGCTTTTCCTCCTCTCTGGGAAGAAGAACCTCCGTAAAAATACTGCGGTCCGGCTCATAGATAGCCTGCAGATAGCTGCCGCCGGTTTTTTCCATAAACTGCTCATAGGTCATTCCCATATTATTGAGCGCAAAAGAGCTGATAAAATAAACGGGAAACCCTTCCTCATAAAATCCACTGACTACGCCGACCGCTACATTCCTGTCAAGCAGCTCTATAATCTTGTCCTGATTTTCATCCCCGAGGCCTGTTTCTTCTTCTGTAAAAAACAATTCCTCCTTATAAAACCAGCGTTTTGACATTCCCAACCTCCCACTCGCCGACTTTATCGGCACAGATTATGACTTAACATGCTGCTATACTACTCCGATTCGAATTTATAACCCATTCCCCAGATTGTCTTGATTAGCTCGCCCTTATCTCCCATCTTGCTGCGGAGCTTTTTTACATGGGTATCAATCGTTCTGGCATCCCCAAAATAATCATAATTCCACACGCTGTTTAAAATCTTTTCCCGTGACAAGGCAATCCCTTTATTTTCCATGAAATAGGCAAGCAGCTCAAATTCTTTATAGCTTAAATCGACCGATTTTCCCTCGACCGTCACACTGTGCGCCTGCTTATCGAGCCGGATGCCGCCCGCTTCCACAATCGTCTCCACCGCCTGCCCGGTTCTCCGAAGGATCGCTTCCACCCGCGCCACAAGGATTTTCGGGCTGAACGGTTTGGAGATATATTCGTCCACCCCCAGCTCAAAGCCTAACAACTCATCCCGCTCATCTGATTTCGCCGTCAGCATGATAATGGGCACTTTAGAGTACGCACGGATTTCCCGACAAACCTGCCAGCCGTCCATCTTGGGCATCATCACGTCCAGAATCACCAGATCCATATCATTCTTTTCAAAAAAGAGGTCAAGCGCTTCCGCCCCATCAGCCGCCTCCACGACCTCATAATTATTCTTTACCAGAAAATCCCGAACCAGCTTACGCATACGGCTCTCATCGTCCACCACCAGGATCTTCGATTTATCCATATACCGCCCTGCCTCTCTTTCTGTCCCTGAACTGAACTGTTACGTCATTGTTCATTGTTCATTTAACTGCCCGGTCTCCAGCCTGCGCTGCGCTTCCCGAACCTCCTGCTCCCGTCTGGTAAGATCCTGCTCCCACTCCGAGTATTCGTTCACCACAGCCTGCCTGTAATTCACGATATTGGGCGTATCACTGTTCCATGCAATGACAAACATCGCCGCCACCAGAAATACCAGCACCACATTAATCAGCACGGAGGTCACAAACCGCCCCTGATACTCCGGATGTCTCTTGGCAACGCTCATCCTGATAGAGCGGCTGTTCGCCGTCTTGTTACTGAACGTCCCCCGAAGCGGCACCGGCTGTATCTTATCCGCGGGCACGCCCCACTTCACCATTTCCTTCTGCATCTTCTGCAGGTAACTTAGACCGATGGGCGTGAGAAACACCTGATTCTCCACAGCCCGGTTATAAACAAGCAGTACGTTCTGGGGTCTGCGGTAATCCAGCCGCTCCTCCAAATTTTCTACTTTTTTTATTTCCATTCTCGCCGTCTCCGCATCCGCTATCGTTGCGAAGCGGTAACCGCCGACGACCAGATCATCCTCACGTTTTTCCATACATACTCTCCAGAGACATCCGTCAGATTTTGAAAATGCTCATGCTCTGCTCCAGATGCTCCGCCACCTCCTTGAGCTTCGTCGCATTTTCGGAAATGCTGTACACAATGGTGCTTACCTCCGTCACGGAAGCGGAAGTCTCCTCTGTGCTCGCCGCATTTTCCTCGGCAATGGCGGTCAGATTCTGCACCACATCCACCACATTTACCCTGGCTTCATCAAGTCTCTTCGTCTTATCCGCAATCTGGCTCACACCCTCAAGGGACTGGGTAATACCCTGTCTTACCTGCGTAAAGCGCTCGTTCGTCCGTCCGACGCTCTCGCTCTGGCTCTCCATGATTTTCTTCACATCTTCCATCGTCGCCACGGATTTCTGGGAATCTTCAATCAGGGAGTCAATGATGTTCTCAATCTGTCTCGCAGAATCATTGGACTGCTCCGCCAGCTTCTGAATCTGGCTTGCCACTACCGCAAATCCTCTGCCCTGCTCGCCTGCTCTCGCCGCTTCTATGCTGGCATTCAGGGACAATAAATTCGTCTCCTCCGCAATGGAAGTAATGAGCGTCGTCGCTTCCCGAATCTTCATCGCAGATTCGTTCGTGTTATTGGTCTGCTCGTAAATCACGTCGATGGCTTCTCTCGCCTGCTCGTTGATTTTGCCCAGATTCTGTAACGTCTCAAAGGCTTCGTCGCTGGAGTTTCTCATATCGTTGGCATTATCGGTAAGTTCCTCCACCTGTCTGGTAGTCTCCTCCACCATACTGCCCATCAGAATCACATTTTCCGTGGCTTTCTGCGTTTCGTCCGCCTGCGAGGACGCACCGTCGGATATCTCCGAAACCGCCTTCTCCACCTGCTCCACCGTGGTCGCCGTCTCGGAGGCGTTCACATTCAGGACATCGGAAGCCTCATACAGCTTTTCGCTCTGCCCGCGCAGATCACTCACGACTTCCACAAGCTGCCTGCGAAGTTCCGCCACGGCACGACTCATCTGCCCCGTCTCATCCGCACGCGCCGTCAGCTTCTCCTGCCCGGCAATCTCCGAGAAATCCATATGTGCCAGCTGTCCCACCACATCCGTTACCACAGTGATGGGTTTCACAATCTTACTTACAATGAAAAATCCTATAATACAGGCTATAATCACCATGACAACCGTGCAGCAGGTTCCCGTAAGGGTAACGCGGTGCACCGTGCTCATCAAATCGTCCTTATCTGCGGAAACGACCAGAATACAATGTCCCCGCTCCGTCACATAATAAGCGGCATACTTCGCCGCGCCCTTAAAGGAATACTCCACAACCGTGGGCTCGGGAACGACACCTGTGGCAATCTCCGCCACCACATTCTTCACCACTTCATTTTCTACGGGCTGTCCCACCTTATCCTTCGTCGGGTGATAGAGCATCACGCCTTCCGACGAAACCAGATAAGCATAACTGGAATCCACTCCCTGTAAGCCCACGCCGCCGATGGAATTTTCCAGATTCCCGTAATGTGTCGCCGTATTGTAACCCTGCACCTCAATTTCCGACTGCAGCTTGCTGCCGTAAGCGACTGCCAAATCGTAGAGATAACTCTGGTTCAGATTCATCAGCGGTATGCGCAGATTTCTAATCAGCACGACTGAAAGACATACCGACAAAATCACCATCGCCAAAAACATGGCGCCTACAATCTTTGTCCGCACGGAATGCAGGACGTTTCCCTTCCCAATGCTCTTTTCAACCCTTTTTTCTTTCGCCATAACGCGCCCCTCTCTCCCCTTGGCATGATTATGCCATATTTTTTTTATTTTACAGCCAAACGGAAACGATGTCCAGTAAATTGTAAAAGAAAAGTCCTCAAACACCCGTATACAACGAGTATTTAAGAACTTTCCCACAAGTGGAGCTTAACGAGAGCTCGTCGAACCCCGAGCCCTCGTTTAGTTCTATGTTACTAAAATCCATGGCCCCATCTTTTTGGATATTATAATACACCAGAAAATGGTCATTGTAAAGAAAAACCTGATTGATAAAGCTGTTAATTATTCTACGTTTATACGCTTGCCAGTCATTATCTGGTTCAAGGAATTGCCTAAGGAAGAAAAGCATTTCTTCTTCCGATAATCCGAACTTTAAAGACTGGAAATAGGCAAGCTCGCCTTCTATAGCAATTTTTTCCGATTCAAGGCCGTCAAGGCGCTGTAATAGCGTTTCTGCAGCAAGTCCTTTTTCAATGGCCTTTATAATATTATCCATAGCTTTTTTGTTCTCTTGGAGTTTCTTCCTATAATATGCAATATCTTGCTCACGGGTATCGCTTTCGGATTGCAACCGGCAAAGCCTTTGCGCAATATCTGTCAGTATATCCGGCTGCAAAACGTGCTCCACTGTTTTCTGCACAATCAAGTCCTCGATAAAATCCCGTCGGACATGTTCTTTCTGGCAGTTTCCTTTCTGCCGTACCGTCGGGCATTGATAATAATAAAATTTACCGCCGCCTTTTCCGGTACCGCTGACGCCGGCCATAGGCTTTTTACAATATCCGCAAAAGAGCTTTCCTGATAACATATATTCGGCTACACCGGCCCGCTCTTTCTTTGACACTTTTCTTCGCTCCCTTTCTTTCTGCGCAAGGTAAAAAGTTTCTTTAGGAATCAGCGCAGGCACGCCGTTTTCTACTCTTACGCCGACCGCCTCATAAATTCCTATGTACATTTCATTTTGAATTATCCGTGAAATACTGTTTTTATTAAAAGGATTGCCCCTGCTTGTCTTAAAGCCAAGCTCGTTTAGCCTTCGGCAAATATCGGCATTTGGTTGCCGGTCAACATACATATCAAAAATTATTTCCACAGCTTTCGCATTTTCCGGGTCTATCTCATATGTATGTTCCTTTGACGCCCGATAACCTAGCGGCATTGTATTTCCGAGTACCCGGCATTTTAAAGCGCTTTCATGCATGCCACGCCTGATCTTCTGCGCCAGTTCTGCAGAATAGTATTCTGCCAGGCCTTCCATAAGGGATTCAAGTATAATCCCTTCGGGCCCGTCTGGGATTGCTTCGGCCGCATAAAATATCTGTACACCATTTTGCCGTAGCTGTCTTTTATAAATTGCGCTGTCATATTTATTTCTTGCAAATCGATCTGTCTTATATACAACAACCACATCAAATTTATTTTTTCGGCTATCGGCTATTAACTTCTGAAATTCAGGCCGCTCGTCTGTTTTTCCCGAAATATGTCGGTCCGCATATGTGGCAACAATCGTAAATCCCTTTTTCTTGCAATAGTCTGTGCATTCTCGGATTTGGCCTTCTATGCTTTGATCTGTCTGCCTGGGCCCTGCGCTGTATCTGGCATATAAAGCGGCCCGCATATCATCACCCCTTAAAAATAATATCGTTGTGATATTCCAGGCACTCAATAGCCGGAATAAAGTTTCTTGGCAAAATGATTTTAGCGCCCTCTAATCCCGCAAGACAGTTCTTTGTAAAATCGTCGTTTGCGTAGTCTTTTACTTTCTGGGCCACTCTTATAGAATAATCTTTTGTAACGGTAATAAGCCCCTGGTCAAAGGCTTTATCATGGAACGTATTTAATAAAAGTCCGTTATGCGGGTCTGTCCGGTCCGATGAAGTCCGGCACTTGCTATATGGCTTGATATGACTTGCGACAAGTAAAGTCGGCAAAGTCAAGCCAGTTATACAACACCGATTTTCATAAGACGCAAATACGCTGGCCCGGAAAAAATGCCGCTCACGGCTGACTTTATTTTTCTCCGTAATAGAAGAAATTGGCCTTGCGCCTTTTTCCGGTGTTCCGTCAAATAAAGCAAGTCCGACAATTTCCTCTGCCTGAGCTCCGAGATTGCCCCAGTCATTTTGAAATTCTTGAAAAATCTCTTTGTCAGCCTTTGCCACATGGCTCATACCTTTTTTACCCTCGCCAGTCACGCCTGGGTCAAGGAATTGGAAATTCCTCATGCGTAATACCAGCGAGCCTATCGGCAAGTCCAAAATTTCTGATACTTGCCGAATGACTTTGTTGCTGGGGTTAATTTTATTTAAGGGGGTAACACAATATAGCGCGTATGCTACGATTATATCGGCTCTGCGCCAGCGTTTACCCCCCCCCCACCCCCCTAATATTTTTCCTCCTCGAGCTCCATAGCAGCCTGTAAGAGCCTTATACGGCCTTTTACGTCAAGCTCGCCATAAATTCGCAGGAGTTCTAATTCTTCTTTAGAGAGGGTCCTTTCTGAATTATTAACTGTGATCGTTCCTGAGTTCTGTCCGATAACGCCATTATTCGTATGTACGCTTGTGGTGTTATCATTCCAGCCCATCAGGTAACCAGGGTCAACGTCAAGGGCTTTTGCAATTTTTTCAATAGTGGGCCGTTTCATGTTAATAACAACCCCGGTCTCGTACTTATTTATAGTAGCCTTAGTCACGCCTATTTTCTTTCCGAGTTCTTCTTGCGTCATACCCACGTCTTTACGTCTGGCCTTGATTCTAACGCCTATATCATCAGTCATGAAAGCACCTCCTTTTCTCTGACTTCTTAATTATAGCGTGTTTCTTGAAAAAAATAAACAAAAATTTTAAAAAAACTATTTACAAACTCACCTCTTTGCGATATAGTAAGTATCGTAATCCGCTACTTTAGGCCTGCGCAGGCTACCGGGTTTACAGAAGGAGGCCCAATATGAACAAAACACTTCTCTCAAGTGTTATGGTAAAAAACCGTGACACGCAAGCGAAATTGGCAGCGGCTATGGGCCTGAGTTTGTCAAGGTTTAACGCAAAAATCAATGAGCGCGAAGGTGCAGCATTTACGCAGACAGAAATGGCGTTCATTATAAAACGGTATCACCTGACAAACGACGAAGCTATGGAAATTTTTTTTGCCAAAGAAGTAGCGTTATAAGCTACTTTTGGTGAATCTTATGAAACCAGAGCAGGCTCAGCTCCATGCTGAAATCGAACGGCGCGCATTAGAGGGACTGCTGGACGCCGCTAATGCGTTTTATGAAAATCCAGCTAATAAACAGGCGTTTGAAGCCTGGAAAAATTCTGAGGAGGCAAAACAATATGCAGATCACCTTAACAATCGACCTGACGGCCGAGAACCTGGAAAAACTGAAAGTATTCTGTGAGGAAACTGGCGCGGCTCCTGAAAAGAAACCGACGGCAAAGCAGAAGCCGGCGGGAACTGCTAAAGCAGAACCCAAAAAAGAACCCAAGGCTGCTGACGCTCCGGCAAAAGAAGCTCCGGCCAAAGAAGAGCCTGCTGCTAAAGCGATCACTCTGCAGGACGTTCGGGCCGTCGCCCTGAAATTCTCCAAGGCGGGTAAGTCCGACGTGCTGAAAGAAATCTTTGCTAAGTTTGACGCCACCAAACTTTCCGAAGTGCCGGAAGACAGATACAACGAACTTATGGAAGAACTGGAGGCTGCTAATGCCTAGTGCTCATGCTCTCCTGTCTGCCAGCGGCGCAGCTAAGTGGCTGAACTGCCCGCCAAGCGCAAGACTGGAAGAAAAGTTCCCGAACACTTCCAGCGATTATGCAAAAGAGGGAACCGTGGCCCATACTCTTGCGGAAATATCTACGAGATATAATCTCAACGAACTTTCTAAGCAGGAATTTGAGTCTGAAAAAGATGATCTTCTCGCAACTGAAGACGGCGAGAAATTTTACAACGAAGAAATGCAGGAACACGCCAGAGATTATGCCCAGCTCATTTATGAGAAACTTCAGGAGGCAAAGACCCGCAGCGTAGACGCTTTTGCCGAGCTTGAAGTGCAGGTTGATTTTTCCAAATGGGTTCCTGAGGGATTTGGCACAAGCGATTGTGTCATAGTAGCTGACGACTGGCTCGAAGTGATTGATCTGAAATATGGAAAAGGTCACCGCGTGGAAGCTGCTGGAAATCCACAAATGCGGCTTTACGCCCTTGGTGCGCTGGAATATTACGGACAGCTTTATGACATTAAAAATGTGCGTATGACAATATTCCAGCCGAGACTCTCCGGCGAACAGAGCTCTGATGAAATTACGGTTGCCGAACTTATGAAGTGGGCAGAAAAAACTGTAAAGCCGAGGGCAAAGCAGGCTTTCAACGGCAAAGGCAAATTTGCGCCGTCGGAGGAAACCTGTAAATTCTGCCGAGCAAAGGAAAAGTGCAAAGCCCGGTATGAAAAGAATCTGGCTTTATTTGATGAAGCAGACGACCCGCTCCTGATTACGGTAGAGGACGCGGCTGCAGTTCTGGAAAAGGCCGCCGATATACGGGCCTGGCTGACGGACCTTGAAAACCTGGTACAGTCAACGCTACTTTCTGGCGAACCAGTCATCGGCTGGAAAATTGTCGAAGGCAGAAGCAACCGGAGATTTTCTGATGAATTGCTGGTTGCCGAAGCCATGAAAGAAGCTGGCTATGATGAAGCCGTACTTTATGAGAAAAAGCTGATCACCCTGACGCAGATGGAAAAAGATTTTGGCAAAAAGGTTGTAGCCAAAATCCTGGGCTCCTTGATCGTAAAACCCCAGGGCAAGCCTACTCTTGCGCCTGAGTCCGATAAACGTCCGGCCTTTCAGCCGGAGGACGCCATTCTTGCAGCTTTTGACGAATAAAGGAGGCGACCATGCGACTGTATGAAAAGCGACGACGCCGTCGCAGGCGTCAAAAGCTCATTATTTCGTCCATATTCGCGATTTGCGCCCTGGGCCTTACCATTTTATTAGTCATAGACGCAAAAACGCGATCTGGGGCTTCTGGTGAACCCACAGAAGTACCCGAAGTAATACGGTTAGACCTGCCTACGGTCAAAGCGGCTCCTGATACTGCGGTATTGCCAGAAACTATAGAGCCGGAAAACTTCTATCCCAGATTTTCGTATAGTAAGGATTGGGGCGCGGAAGATTCTTACTTGCTGGCAAAAATCGCAATGGCTGAGGCCGAAGGCGAAAGCATTCAGGGAAAGACTCTTGTTATTCTGGTAGTGCTTAACCGGGTACACAATGCAGATTTTCCGAATACCATTCAGGACGTTATTTTTGAGGAAAATCAATTTACGCCTGTAATAAACGGGCGCTTCGATAAAGTAGAGCCAGACGCTGACTGCTGGGAAGCTGTTCAGGTAGTTATGGAAGCGCAATATGACTATTCAGATGGCGCTTTGTATTTTGAAAGCTGCGACGACGCCGACAACTGGCACAGTCGTAACCTTGATTATCTATATCAATGCGGAAACCACAAATTTTATAAGTAAAGGAGATTACATACTATGAGTACACAGATCACAACCGGAAAAGTAAGATTCGGCTATTGCAGCCTGTTTGAGCCGAGAGCAAATAATAACAGCAGCGACAGCCAGGAAAAGTACAGCGTGACGCTACTGATCGATAAAGGCGATAAGTTCACGCTGGATAAGATCAAGGCCGCCGTAGCAGAGGCAAAACAGAACTACCTGCAGAAGAACTCTGGCAAAAAGCTGCCGAGCGAGTTAAAGACCACTCTCCATGACGGCGACGGAGAACGCCCGAACGGCGGCGACTTTGGGCCTGAGTGCCAGGGCTGCTATGTTATGACAGTAAGCTCGAAGAACAAGCCCGTTCTGGTGGATAAAAACAAAAATCCGATCACTGACCAGCAGGAGCTTTACTCCGGCTGCTATGGCCGCGCTATTATCAATTTTTATGTCTATGATACAAACGGCAATAAGGGTATTTCCGCCGGTCTGAACGGGGTTATGAAGCTGCATGACGGCGAGCCGTTAAGCGGCGGCATTGTAACTGAATCCGATTGGGACGACGGTTGGGAAGATACTACCGACGACGGTATGGACGATCTTCTCGGATAAGCAGAAAACTGGTAACGCCGGGGAATTTGGCAGCGACTTAACACTTACCCGTGTAGGGCCTTAATGATGAAGTCCGCCTGCCTTTTCCCCGGCGTTTAGTAGGAGGTGATAATTTATGACAACTCTTGCGATTGATATAGAAACATATTCGCCGGTAAATCTGCAAAAATGCGGCGTACACGCTTATGCTTCAAGTCCTGAATTTGAAATACTGCTTTTCGGCTATGCTTTTGACGATGGACCCATAGACGTGATTGACCTGACCCGGGAAAAAATGCCGGAAGATTTAAAAGACGCTATTTTTGACCAGCACATTTTAAAAACT
Organism: uncultured Lachnospiraceae bacterium; assembly: GCA_910587715.1. Taxonomy (GTDB): domain Bacteria; phylum Bacillota; class Clostridia; order Lachnospirales; family Lachnospiraceae; genus UBA3282. The sequence goes on from CAJUMV010000036.1 coordinate 21,767, forward strand.
GCTTTTAATGCTGCTTTTGAAAGAACCTGTATTGCTTCATATTTTGGAATGCCAACACCGCCAGAACAGTGGAGCTGCACAGCGGTCATGGCTAGAGAATTAGGACTTCCTAATTCTTTGGAGCAGGTAGGCGTTGTGCTTGGTTTACCTGACGATAAGCAAAAATCCAAAACCGGCCGGGCGCTTATACGCTACTTTTCTGTACCGTGTAAACCCACGAAATCAAACGGCGGCCGGACAAGAAACTTACCGGTACATGACCCAGAAAAGTGGGCTTTATACGTTGAGTACAACCGTCAGGACGTAGAGGCAGAGCGCGCAATCAGAAATAAGCTATGCCATTTTCAAATGACCCAAGAAGAACAGGCTTTATGGGTACACGATCAACATATCAATGACCGCGGTGTGGGCGTTGATTTGGTACTCGCTGAAAAAGCGGTAGAAATTGACCAGATTATCAAAAGCCGGCTTTTACAGAGTGCCAAAGACTTAACAGGGCTTGAAAATCCTAAGAGCACGGCGCAGTTAAAAGCCTGGATTGAGGATACAGCCGGCATTGAGGTTGACAGCCTTAATAAAAAGAATATTGCCGCCGTTCGCTCAAAAGCAGACAGCAACGAAGTTGACGCCATGCTCGATATTCGGGCTGGGCTCTCAAAGACTTCAACAGAGAAATACAATGCTATGCTTCGGACTGTTTGCCCTGATGGAAGAATCCGAGGGCTGACACAGTTTTATGGCGCTTCAAGAACTGGCCGCTGGGCTGGGCGCCTGGTGCAAATGCAGAATCTTCCGCAGAATAAAATGCCGGACCGTGACCTTGACACAGCCAGGCAGCTTGTAAGGTCCGGTGACCTTGATACATTGGAACTCTGCTTTGATGATATTGCAGGCACTCTCTCGCAGCTTATCAGAACCGCTTTTATCCCAAAACCAGGTTGTCGGTTTATAGTTTCCGACTTTTCCGCAATCGAAGCCCGTGTAATTGCTTGGCTTGCTGATGAAAGCTGGCGCATGGATGTGTTTAATACGCATGGAAAAATCTATGAGGCTTCTGCCGAGCAAATGTTTCATTTGCCCCCTGGGAGTGTAAAGAAGGGCGACCCAATGCGGCAAAAGGGAAAAATCGCCGAACTGGCTCTTGGCTATGGCGGAAGCGTCGGCGCTTTAAAGTCAATGGGCGCTTTGGAAATGGGGCTCACAGAGGATGAGCTAAAGCCATTAGTAAACAATTGGCGCGCGGCTAATCCTGCTATTACAAAATTCTGGTGGGACACTGACGCTGCGGCAAGACGAGTAATTCAGACAAAGGAGCCGGTAAAACTTCCTCGCGGAATGGGTCTCTATAAAAAAGGACCTTTGCTAAAGCTGGTACTACCAAACGGTCGGGAACTGAGTTATGTCAAGCCTGCTATCGTTGACGACAGTATCACTTATGAAGGTACGCTTCAAAGCTCCGGAGCCTGGGGCCGTATAGAATCATACGGGCCGAAGCTCGTAGAGAATATCGTTCAGGCTACCGCAAGGGACTGTCTGGCAGAAGCAATCGACCGCCTGGAAAAAGCCGGGTTTCCGGTAGTATTCCATGTACACGATGAAGTGATTTGTGAAGTACCTAACGGGGTAAGTTCGGCAAAGGAACTTGGCGCAATTATATCGGAACCGATTGAGTGGGCGCCGGGCTTGCCGCTTCGGGCTGATGCCTATGAATGCGAGTATTACAGAAAGGATTAGGAAAAGAGCATATGGAAATTGCAATTATTGACGCTGATTTGATAGGCCGAAAGAACCACCGTTTTCCTAATCTGGCTTGCATGAAGTTATCTGGCTGGTATAAGCAGCAAGGCGCGCAGGTTACATTGAAGCAAGATTATCTGGATATTGACCTTTACGATAAGGTGTTTATTTCTAAGGTTTTTACAGATACTCCATGCCCTGACGAAGTATTATCTTTTTCTAATGTAGAATATGGCGGCACTGGATTCTTTTATGATAAGGCTCCAAAGTTATCTGATGAAGTTGAGCATAGCTTTCCAGATTATCACCTATACGACGACTTTGTAAAAAGTCAGTTAGAAAAGGGTGTTAAAAAGTCAGCTCTTGCCTATTATACAGATTATTCTATTGGATTTTTAACAAGAGGCTGTTTTCGGAAGTGCGCGTTTTGTGTCAATAAAAACTATGACCATGTATTTTCTCATAGCCCATTAACCGAATTTGTCAGTGCTGAACGCAAGAAAATATGTTTACTTGATGATAACTTTTTCGGCTGTAAAGATTGGAAAAATCTTTTGGCTGAATTACAAGGAACCGGCAAGCCGTTTCAGTTTAAACAGGGTCTCGACGCTCGCCTACTTACGCCGGAAAAGTGTAAAATTCTCTTTTCCAGCAAGTATGACAGTGCCTACATATTTGCCTTTGACAATATAGAAGATGCCGCAAGTATTATAGAAAAGTTAAAGCTGATTCGGGAATACAGTCCAACCATTGTACCAGTATTTTATTGCTTTTGCGCTTTTGATCGTAATGATATTTGGGACGACGATTTTTGGCTATCTGATATACGAGATTTATTTTTACGCATACAAATTTTAGGTTCATTTGGTTGTCTGCCTTATGTCATGCGGTATAAGCGATATGTAGATAATCCATATAAAACTATTTATATAAATGCCGCGCGATGGTGTAACCAGTTTAGCTTTTTTAAGAAAATGAATTTTACAGAGTTTTGTGCCAAGTCCAGTAAATCATATGCAAAGGCGGTAGAAAATTTTTTGCTAAAATTCCCAGATTTTACTGATCTATTTTCAACCATTCATTTTAGGAAGGAGTGAATTACCTATGACTATAGAAACCTTTAACACTATCGTACATGAGCAAATTGATACCTGTACAAATATGCTTACCGGCAAAGGCCTTGAATATGCACCTGACGCGACTAAAGAAAAAGGTCCAGAGCTGGCGCCTTTAGGCTATGAAAAAAATTCAGCTACTAAAAATGCTGATCGTCTTGCTCATTTCAAAAAGGCTGCTGCAATTATGAGTACCACGCCAAAAGCTGCGCTGCTCGGTATGCTCTCAAAACATATCGTTTCCGTTTCGGATATGTGCACGGACAACCGCAATTATCCTATTGAGAAATGGGATGAAAAAATAACCGACAGTATCAACTATCTGCTGATACTCCGGGCGATTGTGGAAGAAGAAAAGCATGAATAAAATCGAAATTAAAATTTTAAACCCTTCTGCTATAAAGGAATCCGAACAAATGATGGTATGCGCTGCCAGGCTCACACAGAAGGGCCATGCAATTCAGAGCTTACAGGATTTTATGGACCTTTATAACAAAGATTACTCAGAAACAACTGTAAAAAATATGGCTGCTCTGCCCCATCCGACGATTCAGAAATTTGGCGTTGTCAATGTGGTAATTGTCGGAGCGTCAAGAAGATTCTTAGCACAGATCACGCGGCACCAGAACGAAGTCAAATTTATGTCGGCAAGTTTGCAATACAGCGATTACTCAGGCAAAGCTGGCTACACAGTTCCTTATGATATTTTGGGAACTGAAAAAGAAGCCGGCTATCTCGCTCAATGCGAGGCGTCTATGCAGAAATATATGAGCCTGGTTACCGCCGGGGTAAATAATGATGACGCCGGGTATATTGCGCCGCATGGGCTCCGCAATATTATCCTTATCAGTGCAACGCCGTATCAATGGAAACACATGATACACCAAAGAATTTGCCGACGGAATACGCCGGAAACCAGATACGTTATGCTCTTAATCTGGCGAGCTCTTTTCAGAGAAAACAAAGCGCTCTTTTCAGATTGCGGCGCGTTTTGTATGCAGGGTACTTGTAAAGAGGGGAAAATGGGCTGCGGAACTCCGATCACGCTTAAAACACCGGATGGGATTCTTGCAGAGGACTTTCCAAAGATATGCGGATAAAATGGTACGTTATAAAAGACCACCCTAACTATGAGCTTAACCGTCTTGGGCAAGTACGCAATCGCCGAACAGGTAAAATCCTAAAACCCTTTGACGACAATCGAGGTTATTTGAGAGTTACCCTTGACGGCGTAAATGTAAAATTACATATTCTTGTGGCGACTATGTTCGTGGTAAACCCTGACCCTGTACATAAGACCATTGTTAACCACAAGAAAGGAAATAAGCACGACCCTAGGGCCTCGCAGCTCGAATGGGTAACGCAATCTGAAAATATCAAGCACGCCTGGGACACAGGGCTCATAAAAAGGTCCTGATTCGACCATATTCGAGTTTTTGCCCTTTGGGCTTATAAATTACTAGCCAGCTCGTTAAAACGCGACCATGAGCTCCACAGGAGCCCAGAAGGCCGTCCTGGCTGAAAGGAGTAGGTAAATGAAAGTAAAAATAATTGATTTTGGTGGCAAAATTCCAACACGCAGCCATTATAACGACGCAGGGGCTGATGTTTATAGCCTTAAAGACTACATATTATGGCCTGGGCAGAATATTACGGTTCCTTTGGGATTCGGCCTTGAGCTTCCTGACGGGTGGGGTGGCTTTGTATTTCCCAGAACCAGCCTCAGCTCAAAAGGAATTACCTGCGATCTGCCGCCGATTGATTCCGGCTATACCGGAGAGGTACACGCTTTTATGCGCAACACCAGTTCCGAGACTTATCATATTAGAGCTGGCGATAAAATCGGGCAGCTTGTAATTTTGCCGGTTTTAATAGCTGACTTTGTTACAGATTTAGGAGCCGAACGGGAAACCGGCGCTTTCGGTTCTTCCGGGAGGTGAGTTTTATGTTGATAGACTGTATTGCTGAAATGCTGGGCCGTGCGTATGGCTGCCCTTGTAATTACGGGCAGTCAAAAGGGCCTGACCTTTCAGAGATTTTAGTTACGACGCATTCCGAAAAATGGTTTGAAGATCACTGTACGCCCGAACTTAACGACCGCGCGGAAATTTGCTGGAAGGAGATTCTTTTAAGCATGACAACCAGGATTGATAAAGATACATATTACCTGAATATTGCAAGAGCCGTAGCACAGCGCTCCACTTGCCTTCACCGGCAATATGGCGCCGTAATTGTTAACAATGACGAGATAATCGCAGCCGGCTATAACGGCGCTCCCGGGGGCGAGGTGAATTGCTGTGACGTCGGCGTTTGCTATAAAGACAGTCACGACTTTCCGAGAGACCCCAAAGCAAGCATACACGGAAATCAGTACGGCTCTTGCGTAGCGGTGCACGCTGAACAGAATGCGATCATCAGCGCCGCAAGAAAGGATATGCAAGGAGCTACCCTCTATCTTGCAAGCCTTGACGACTCCATAACGCCGGCGCCGTGTAACTTTTGTGATCGGATGATTAAAAACGCCGGCATTGTCCGGGTGGTAACCGGTTGAGCAATATAAGATACGACGGACCGATTACTATTGCGACGGGTAGCTCGCGTAAATCGGTCAGTTGGAAAAATGAAGAAGTCCTGTGGAGCACCTTTGCGCAAAGGCTCCAGGCAGTTACCAGAACGCAGGAAACCCTTGCAGAGTATAAGGCACTGAGTAAACCGCGCAGAGACGAAATAAAGGACGTCGGAGGCTTTGTAGGCGGCACTCTGAAAGGAGGCCGCCGTAAAGCCGAAGCAATCATACAAAGACGGCTCCTTACCTTAGACCTGGATTATGTAACGTCTGCCGACTCACCCTGGGAAACCGTAGAGCTTATTATGGGCTGCGCCGCCGTTTTGTATAGCACGCATTCCTCTACGCCCAGGGCTCCCAGATTACGGCTCGTAATTCCTTTGGCTAGACCGGTAGACCCCGACGAATATACGGCGCTCGCTCGCCGGATTGCTGGGGATATTGGTATCGACCTTTGCGACGATACCACCTATGAACCCCATAGGCTGATGTACTGGCCCAGCGCTTCCAGAGACGCCGATTTTTGTTACCGGGTTTCTGACGGCCCCTGGCTTGACCCTGACGAACAGCTACGGCGTTATCACGATTGGCGGGACCCTAGCGAGTGGCCGGTTTCCAGCCGTAAACAGGATATTATGCAGCGGCTTGCCAAGAAGCAAGGCGACCCTCTTGAAAAAAGAGGCGTCGTTGGTGCTTTCTGCCGTGTGTACTCCATTGAAGACGCGATTGAAACTTTTTTACCAGAAGTTTATATAAAGTGCGGCGAAGACCGCTATACTTACGCCGGCGGTTCTACTTCCGGCGGCCTTGTGTTATACGAAAACGGAAAATTCGCGTATTCCCATCACGGCACGGACCCGATCAGCGGCAAGCTCTGTAATGCCTTTGACCTTGTACGTATTCATATGTTCGGCGATAAGGACGACGACGCGGCTCCCGGAACGCCGGTCAGCAGGCTTCCGAGTTTTACGGCTATGTCCGATATTGCGATAAATGACGAAGCCGTAAGACAAAATCTTGCGCTGACAAGAATAAAAGAGCTTTCTGATAAATGGGACGATATTGAACCCGATGATGTGGATTGGCTGAAAGAGTTAACCGTTTCCGGTAAGGGAACCTTTGAGGCGACTATTGACAATGCCCGGCTTATTCTCTTGCATGACCCGGAGCTAAAGGGCCGCTACTATTTTGACGAGTTCAGAGAGCGCCCTGTCGTTGACGGTGATCTTCCCTGGGAACCGCTGGAAAAGAGGGCAACGGATTGTTGGTGCGATACGGACGATTCGGGTTTACGGCGGCACCTTGAAAAGCATTATGGAATTGATAATGCCGGTAAAATCCGGGACGCAGTGGAACTCGCTATGCTTTCACGCAAGAGACACCCCATAAGAGAATACCTGAATGATCTTATGTGGGACGGCCAAAACCGAATGGACACCCTTTTTATAGACTACCTGGGTGCCGCTGATAATGAATACACACGGGAGGTTACCAGAAAATCTTTGATAGGCGCCGTTGCGAGAATCTTATCGCCGGGCTGCAAGCATGACCATACGCTTGTTTTGGTGGGTCCTCAGGGGTGCCGGAAATCCACTACTCTCGCTAAACTTGGTAAACAGTGGTTCTCGGATTCTCTTTATACCGTTTCCGGCAAAGACGCCTACGAACAGCTTCAAGGCTACTGGATTATAGAAATGGGAGAAATGGCAGCAACCAGAAAAGCCGAGCTTGAACAGATCAAGCAGTTTATGAGCAAGCAGGTAGACAGCTACCGGGCGGCATACGCCAAACGAACACAGGAGCACCCCAGGCAGTGCGCTTTTTTCGGAACCACTAATGACGACGAATTTTTAAGAGATTCTACCGGAGGCCGTCGATTTTGGCCGGTAGTCGTTACGGATAAAGGGCGTGAGCTTGGCAGCTTATTGACGGAAGAAATTGTTGACCAGATATGGGCTGAGGCCGTTGTTCGGTACGAAGGCGGAGAACCCTGGTACTTAAGCGAACGTGTGGAGGCTATGGCCCGTAAGGTTCAAGAAGAACATACAGAAATGAACGGCAAGCAAGGTCTGATTGAAAGATTCTTAGACACGCTTTTACCGAAAAACTGGGAATCTATGGACCTTGATAAAAGGATGCTCTTTTGGGGCGGCGGCTTCGGTGATAAGGAAGAAGGTACGGAAGTAAGAAACCGTGTATGCGCCATAGAAATATGGCAAGAGCTTTTTCGCGGTGACCCTAAAACTTTTACACCGGCTCAAGCAAGAGAAATAAATGGAATCCTCAGGCGTATTTCCGGCTGGAAAAGCCAAAGCTCAATGAACTGCGGCATATACGGCAGGCAACGGGGATTTTCCAGGGAGGTGGAATTCTAATGACAGAAAAAGAAATTCGGCGAATACGGTTTGAGGTAAATCATAAATACGGTGCTGGTTATATTGAATGGTTTGATACCGAATGGAGAAAGGCTGTAAACAGACTTAAAGCAACAGGCTTTGATCTCTCTAAAATACCAATAATAGGCAAGCCATAAAATGTAAAATCAGCAGCTTTTAGCAAATATGTTCATAGAAGTTAAGAGAATTTAAGAAACCATAGTTCATACAAGCCTTACTTCTTAAAAATTCTATGAACGTTTCTGCTGAAAAATCTCGAAAAGCCAGTAAAATCAAGCCTTCGAGCCATCAGCAGAATCAGCAGAGTCAGCAGAATGCTGCTGACCTTACAAGCCTTGATTTTACTGGCTTTTTTGACTAAATCAGCAGAATCAGCAGAAATATTTTTTGAAAGTATAAAAGTAAGAATTAAGAGGTAAAGCATAGCAATAATGTTTATCTTAATTCTTAAATCTTAAATTTTGTATTTATATAGGGTTTTAAGCTGATTCTGCTGACCGCTGATTGAAGGAGGATTTTTAGAATGTTAGAAAGCACTTTAGAGCAGGCCGTCCGAAAGTATATTCGCTCGCTTGACGGCCGGTGTTTTAAGTGGGTATGTCCCGGCGAAAACGGAGTGCCCGACCGTATTTGTATTTTACCGGGCGGCAGAATAATTTTTATAGAATTAAAACAGCCAGGCAGAAAAGACGGCATGAGCGAGCGGCAAAAGAAAATATTCCGGGTTTTACATTCTTTAGGCTGTGAAGCCTGGCGAATTGATAATCTTGACGATTTAAAGGAGCGACTGGCAAATGGAATTTGAAGCAAAATACTATCAAAAGTATTGTATCGATAAAATGATTGAATGCCCGGAGCTTGGCTTGATTCTGGATATGGGTATGGGGAAAAGCATTATTTCTCTTACGGCGATTGAAGAATTGATGTATGACTACTTTTCTATCCGAAAAGTTTTAATCATAGCACCCCTTCGTCCGGCGTTAGAAACCTGGCCTACTGAAATCTTAAAATGGAATCACACAAAGCATATGACCTTTTCAGTGGTAATCGGTTCAAAAGAAAAGCGTCTTGCTGCACTTGCCAAAGACACGGACCTCTATATTATCAATCGGGAAAACGTGCAATGGCTTGTGGAGTATTACAAGAAGAAATGGCCCTTTGATATGGTGGTGATCGACGAGCTATCAAGTTTTAAATCGAATAAGGCGCAGCGGTTCCGGGCGTTGAAAAAAGTTCGGCCTTATATTAAGCGTATTGCCGGACTTACCGGAACGCCGTCTCCCAATGGCCTTTTGGATTTATGGCCTGAGATGTATTTGCTGGATGAAGGGAAAGCCCTTGGGCGAACCCTGACCGGCTATAGGGACCAGTATTTTCTCCCTGATAAAAGAAATGCGCAGACGATTTTTTCCTGGAAGCCAAAACCGGACGCCGAAGAAGCAATTTATAAAAAACTGGAAAGTCTTTGTATCAGTATGAAAACCGCCGATTACTTACAGCTTCCAGAACGGCTTGATATTCGGCATGAAATAGAGACTTCGGAAGATACGCTCTCCTTATATCGTAAGCTGGAAAAGGATATGCTTCTTCCCTATGATGACGGCGATATTGACGCAGGTTCCGCGGCGATTCTTGTAAATAAACTTTTACAAGTAGCTGGCGGCGCGGCATATAACGAAAATGGCGAAGTGAAAATTTTACATGATGAAAAACTGAATACCTTAGACAGCCTTATTGAAGAAGCAAACGGGCAGCCTATTCTTTTATTCTATGCGTATAAGCATGAACGCGACAGAATTATGGAGCGTCACCCGGAGGCCGTTGACGTAAAAGACCGTTCGGCTGTAAAAGAATGGAACGCCGGTAATATTCCGATTTTACTGGCGCATCCGGCAAGTGCAGGTCATGGGCTCAATTTACAGTTTGGCGGTCACATAGTGATATGGTACGGCTTACCCTGCAGCTTAGAACTTTATCAGCAGGCAAATAAGCGTGTACACCGTATGGGTCAAAAAGAAACCGTGTTGATTCACCATTTACTTATGAAGGGAACGGCTGATACCTGGGTGCTGGACCAGGTGCTTGCACCGAAGACGGAAAGGCAGGATGCTTTGCTTGACGCCTTGAAAGCGAGAATAAAGGAGGTAACCATATGACAGAGAAGCAGAAAAAACTTTTAGTTGAAAATCCGGCGGAATTTTTAAAAAGTTGCTGGTACCATAATCAGTGGATAAAGTTAAAATTGGAAGAAATCCGGCATTATAGAGATATTGCCGAATCTATCACGGCAGAAATTAAAGAGGTAACGACTTTTGGCCTGACTCCATCATGTAAGGTAGAAAATTGTGTCGTGGAGATTGTAAGCATACAGGAAATGCTTCAGGAACGTGTTAAAGAGCTTCGATCAGATTTAGACGCAGTACAGGAAGCAATTAACCTTCTGGAAGACGAAACGCAAATACTGTTAATGGACGCAAGATATGTTCGGCATATGAATTGGGAAGAAATCGCAATTCTTATTTCCTGTTCTTACCGGTGGACTTTACGGCTTCATGGTCAGGCGCTTAAAAAAATTTCTGAAAAAGCCATGTTAATTCACGTATAACTTGCGATATTATGTAAAATGTCGAAAACGAAACGACAATCAAACGAGAACGGGTCCGCGTCAGATTGCTGCGCGGGCCTGTTTTTATGCGAAAGAAGGTGAAAACTGTGGCGCAAGGGAAACTGAGTGCTAAACAGCAATGCTTTGTAGACGAATATCTTATTGACCTGAACGCCACACAAGCGGCAATCCGGGCTGGTTATTCGCCGAAAACCGCTAGAGAACAAGCGTCGAGGATGCTCTCTAAAGCTAGCATTTCGGCTGCTATCGCATGCGCAATGGCCGAACGGAGTAAAAGGACCGGCATTACGCAAGACCGTGTTCTTGAAGAACTGGCGAAGGTTGCATTTATAAAACTGACCGATATTGTTGACGATACCGGAAAGATTAAAGCCGACGCAACGGACGAAGACCGGGCTTGTATTGAATCTATAAAATATAAACGCACGGACACAGACACGGGATTCAGTGAAGAGCGCGAGGTAAAAGCCTCTCCTAAGTTAAAAGCCTTAGAACTGATCGGCCGTCACCTTGGCATGTTTGAGTCTCATTCTTCTAAAGAACAGTTAAAGCTCAATCGTGAGAAATTCGAGTATGAAAAAGAAAAGGCCGCCGGAGCTTTTCAGGAATACGAGGATATGGACGGCATAGAACAGGATATTTATGGTAACGACGAAGACGAATAAAAAGCGTAAAACTATCCATTTCAACTTCGGCGAAGAACATAAAGAATATATTCGGCAATGTCGTTTCAATACCTTTAATATATTGGAAGGTGCGGTACGTTCCGGTAAAACGGTGGATAATGTTTTTGCTTTTGCCCATGACCTAAAGACCGCTCCTGACAGAATCCATCTTGCTACCGGGTCCACCATAGCAAATGCGAAGCTGAATATCGGAGACGCAAACGGCTTCGGCCTGGAATACATTTTCAGAGGGCAATGCCGCTGGGGCAAATATAAAGACAATGAAGCTCTTTTTATCAAAGGGCCCTCAACCAACGGCCAATTACGCATTGTTATTTTTGCTGGCGGCGCAAAAGCCGATAGTTATAAGAAAATCCGTGGTAATTCCTATGGCATGTGGATAGCTACAGAGATAAACCTACACCATGACAATACTATTAAAGAGGCTTTTAACCGGCAGCTTGCGGCTAAAAAGCGTAAAATATATTGGGATTTAAACCCGGAGCACCCTAAAGCTCCTATCTATGTAAAGTATTTGGATGTTTACCAGAAAAAAGCTGCGGAAGGTACTTTGCTTGGCGGCTATAATTACCGGCATTTTAATATTTTCCAGAATATCAATATTCCTAAGGAACGCCTGGACGAAATCATCAGCCAATATGAGCCTGGGAGCATATGGTATATTCGGGATATTGACGGCAAACGCAGTATTGCGGAGGGCCTGATCTATGTCAGGCTTGCTACAGCAATCGCCGCAAATGCTGATACTTTCTTTATGCCAAAGGCAGAGGTCCAAAAGCTCCTTAAAAAAGGAGAAATAACCGAGATTACCGTTGGCGTTGACTTCGGCGGTAATGGTTCCGGTCATGCATTTGTCGCTACGGCTAAAACGGTGCGATATGATTCTTTGATTGTGCTAAAATCGCGGCGTTATGTAGAGGGTGAACCTGACCCCGATAATCCCAACCGGAAGCTGTATGACATTGACCCCGATATGCTTGCTTCTCTCTTTTTGAGATTTGTACAGTCGATTATTACTGATTACGGCTTTGTTTCTAAGGTTTATGCAGATTCGGCCGAGCAGGTTCTTATGCGTGGACTACATACAAAACTGAAAAGCAACGGACTTGGTAATATCCGAGTCGTGAATGCTTTAAAGAGCAAGATAACCGGCCGGATATTCGCGGCAATTATGCTGGCAGCGCAGACCCGGCTTTTCTATACAGAGGATTGCGAATCGTGGAGAGAGGCTATTAGCATGGCCGTATGGAATCCTAAAAGCCTGGAAATGGAACGCCTTGACGACGGTTCCTCTGATATTGACACGCTGGACGCCTTTGAATATACCTATGAACGGGATATTAAGAAATATACAAGGGGGTGAGTGCTACGGCGGTTAAAGATTTTATAAGGAGGTTGCTGAATAAAATGCTACCGAAGACAGATTTTGAGAAAAAGCTGAACGTAAAAATTGCGACTTCCAATATTATGGATAACGCAATTAAGCTATGGCTTGATATGTATGGAAATCAGCCGCCCTGGCTTGGCGGTAAAGCAAATGTTAAATGCCTGAATCTCCCGGCCGCGATATCCGAAGAATTGGCCCGGCTTGTACTGACCGAATTTAATTTTGAAATATCCGGCAGCGCAAGAGCCGATTTTATTCAGAAATCGCTTAAAAACTTTTTGGATAATCTAAGCGGTACAGTTGAGTTATGGTGTGCTCTTGGCGGCATTGTGATAAAGCCATATGCAGCAGGCGCCGGCATTAACCCCGACAGTATTTACCTTGATGTGGTTCAGGCTAACAGATTTTACCCTACTGCTTTCGACTCTAATAAACGAGTCACCGGTGCAATCTTTTTGGAAACAAAGAGAATCGGCGATTATATGTACACACGATTAGAGCACCACAATCTGGAAGGTACGCATTACACGGTTATCAATAAGGCTTTTCGCTCGGAGCGCCTTAATACGGCGCATACCGAAGACGATCTTGTTATAAGCGCAACGCAGCCCTTCCTTATGGAAGTGGAACTTGATACGGTTGACGAGTGGAAAGGTCTTGAGCCGATTGTGGAAATGGACGGTATCGAACGTCCGTTTTTTGTATATATCAAAGTGCCGAGAGCAAATAATGTTGACCCGCATTCTCCGCTTGGCGCGTCGGTGTTTTCTCGTGCCGTTGATGTCATTGAAGAAACTGACAAACAGTTTTCCCGGATTTTATGGGAATACAGGGCGACCGAAGCCGCGATTGACGCGGATGTATCTCTTTTTGACACAGACACAGATGGAAAACCCATTCTTCCAGAGGGTCAAGAACGGTTATTCAGGAATTACGACTTTGAGGGTTCCGAGAACAGCGGCTTTTTGAAAGAATTTTTGCCGACAATTCGCGACAGTGCTTTGTTTAATGGCCTGAATGAGTTTATTCGTAAGATTGAATTTCTTTGTAGTCTTGCTTATGGTACACTGTCAGACCCGAATGACGTTGCAAAGACAGCTACCGAGGTAAAAGCGTCAAAGCAGCGTTCCTATACAGCAGTTTCCAAAATGCAAAAAGCCTGGGATTCTGCTCTTGACGATATAATCGCCATTATGGACACGCTTTGTACGCTTTATAACATTGTTCCTGCTGGTGTTATTGATAAAACCTGTACTTGGGGCGACGGTATTTTAGAAGATACAGACGCAGAATATCAGCGCCGTTGGGCTATGGTCCTTGCCGGTAAAATGAAGTTGGAAAAATTCTACATGTGGTACTTTGGTTGTAGCGAAAAGGAAGCTCTTGACTATATTCCTGACGCACCTGTTTATCCGCCGGTTGAATAGAGGTAGCTGCCTATGCAAACGCCAGAATACCTTGACACCTGTACAGATTATCTACTTGGCATGTTTGATTCTTTACAAACTTCGATTGCCGAAGATCTGGCACGGCGAATAATAAAAACCGGTACGCTAACAGACACCGCAGAATATCAGGCGAAACGGGCGCAACACGCCGGAGCTTTACTGCAGGACACCGCGGAAAAAGTAGCTGCTATGTCAGGCCTTACCGATCAGGAGATTATGCGGTTATTTACAGAGGCCGGGATTACCAACATGGAAAATGACGCCCAGCCACTCCTAAAAGCGGGATATGATATAGATTTACGCCTCTCTCCTGCTATGTCAGCGCAGCTTGAAGCGGAGGTTGCAAAAACCCAGGGAGATATGCGGAATTTAACCATGACAACCGGAGCCACCGTTACAGGGCAATACCTGGAAGCTACTAACCTTGCCTACATGAAAGTATCGTCTGGCGCGTTTACGTATTATGACGCAATCGCCGAAGCAATACGGCAATCAGCAAAAGAAGGTAGTTTTGTTAACTATACTTCCGGGGCAAGGTCAAGAATGGATGTGGCTATAAGGCGTTCCGTTCTTACCGGTGTAAATCAGACTTGCGGCAAACTGACAGAGGCCTACTCTGCCGAGCTTGGCGCAGAATATTACGAGGTTTCCGCGCATTCCGGGGCCAGAGAATCTCATGCTTTTTGGCAAGGCCGGGTTTATAAGATTGAGGGGCATGCACCTGGTTACCCAAATTTCCGTGATACGACCCATTACGGAGACGGTAACGGTCTTTGCGGCTGGAATTGCAGGCACAGTTTTTATCCATACTGGCCAGGTATCTCTAAACCGGCGTACACAAAAGAAAAATTGGATTGGTATAAAGCCAAACGATTTGAATATAACGGCGAAAAGCTCACAGATTACGAGTGCTCACAAATACAGCGAGCCTATGAGCGTAAAATCAGGGAATCAAAAAGGATTCTCGCCAGTTATGACGCTGCAATTAAGGCTGACCCTGGTTCTCTGACTGCGAAAAGCCTTGAAGATAAATTTAAAGCTGAAAGCGCGGCGCTAAAAAGTACCGAAGCCGAAATGAAAGAGTTTTGCAAGCAGACAAACCGAAAACCTGATAGCAAACGAACTCAGGTTGTGGCGCATATGGACGGCGAAGGCCGTATTGTGAACTTTGGGCGCTCTCCAAGTATGAAAGCGGTATGGGCAAACCGAAAAGCAACAAAGTGACAGGAAGCTCATATTCGCGTTTTTAAGCCTTATGCTTATAAAAATACTGGCCTTACCCGTAAAACGCGAATACGGAGACCGTGGACGTCCTGGGGAGCATATAAACGGAGGCAAGATATGACAAATGCAAAAAGTGGTTTTACTTAGCCGCCTGGCGGCTGGCTATGATACAGACAGATTCATATTTGAGTATGACGGAAAAAGAATCAAAAAATATTACGGGAGCCGGCTTACAGACCTACAGGCTAAGAGTCAGCTCCTGATTGATTTAGGAGGAAAATCCCATGAAGAAAGTGGAATTATTCGCGCAGTATCAGGAAGCAAAGAACACGGGAAAAGAAATTGATTCCGTGATTCTTTATATCCACATGCCTGGCGGCGAAGAAGAAATCATTATCAATCCGGGGGTTGCAGATAAGATGGACTATATCAACCGCACCTACAATGATGATCTGGTTCATACGGGCTGCAAGGATATTTATATTGTCAATGCGATCTTTACCATTGACGAGGGCGAAGGCTGTGATTTTGGCGCAGCCCTGGACGCGCTGAAAGACGGGTGCAGAGTTACCCGTGCAGGTTGGAACGGTAAAGGCCAGTATATCGAATTGGCCGAGAATATCAGCTACCAGAATCGGTGCGGTGAAATTATCAACTGCGATCATGAAAATATCGGCAATAAGGCAATCGCCTTTGTGGGTACTTCCGGAGTCCAGATGGGCTGGCTTGCTTCTCAGGCTGATATGCTCGCTGACGACTGGATTATTCTGGATGAACCTGAAATTCTTTGCGATGCTGGAGAGTCAGCAGGCCAGTATGGCGACGCCCCTACTCTTATGCCTGCTGCCCTTTAGGAAGGCGGTGATCCTCTCATCTCCCATCTGTGGGTAAAACAGAAGCCCAGATTTGACCATATTCGCGTTTTTAGGCTTTAGGCTGATAAAACATAGGCCAGGTCCATAAAACGCGAATATGGAGACCGTGGACGTCCAGAAGGCCGTCCTAACAGCTTTTCAGATAACTAACGGACCGAGAGGCCCGTTTTTTATTGTCCTGGGGCATGACATTTAAACCGCCTTATTCCCCTGCTTGCCGGGATATAACCGCAAGATAGCAAAAACTGAGTGAACAGGAAAAATCAGCGAAAGGATGGTAAGTATTATGGCTTACGAATTTTTAAAGAAACTCTTTGGAACTCCGAAAGACGGCGAGCAGCCTAAGACAATGACCTATGCGGAACTGGAAGCCGCGATTGACGGCGCAAAGGATATTCAGGTTGTAGACCTGAAAGCCGGCGGCTATGTCGCAAAAAGCAAACTGGATGCAAAGATCACTGAGCTTGCAGGAGTTCAGCAGCAGCTTACGGACGCAAATACGCAGATTCAGTCATTTAAGGACCAGGATGTGGAAGGCGTGAAAAAGAAGGTTTCCGAGTGGGAAACCAAGTATAACGCCGATACCCAGGCGCTTAAAGACCAGATGGCTGAGCAGGCGAGAAAACATGCTGAGGAAATGTTTCTTTCTGGCTATAAGTTTTCCAGCGTAGCCGCAAAGAACGGCGTACTTGCAGAGCTCCAGGGCAAGAAGTTCCAGATCGACGATCATGGGACGATTCTTGGCGCTAAAGAGTTTATGCAGTCTCTTATGGAAAATGAAGACTATAAGGGAGCATTTGTAACCGAGCAGAAACCTGACGACAAGCCTGAAAGCCAAACGCCACCGCCCTCTCCCGCTGGTCCGAGATTTTCAACAGGAACGGGCGGAACTACACAGCCGGGCGGTGCTGCAGCGAATCCTTTTGCAGGATTTGGCGGCTTTACAAGGCTTCGTCAGCCTGACAACAACAACAAATAAGACTAACTATTAAAAGTCAAGTCTAAAAGTGAAAAGTTTTGAATGGATTGCCAG
>CAJUMV010000037.1 GCA_910587715.1 uncultured Lachnospiraceae bacterium
CTTTCGTTGCCGAAAATAATCCGAAGTATGCAAACAGAATCATTAAACAGCTCAAACGTTTGGAAAACTCACCTTTAAATTCCACTCTGTTTCTATATCTACCACTTACGAGCGGAATAAAGAGGCGGCGGATGCGGAACTTTAAATTCCACTCTGTTTCTATATCTACCCGCCCCTCACATCTCTCCACCAATCCTCTATTACACCCCCTCTTTTTGTCTACCTCCCTTCACGCGTTCATTTTCTCTATAATAAACATATCACAAAATTCAACCAACAGCCAAAAATTCCAACCCACTCCTTCTATTGTCTACCCCTTGCCCTAATCACACTATTATGGGTCGACAATAATCATTATAAAAAGAAACTGGTCTTATCGTCCTCCTTTCCCCAAAACTCCTTATCCAGCCACTTCTCCTGGCGGCTTTTGAAAATAATAACAGAATCCATGCTCTTATCAATATAAGGCTTTAATTCCTGCTGCAATTTTACAAGCTGGACTTTGGATATCTCACCCTCAAAAACAGAATTTTGTATATGAGTTAAATACTTTTTACAAATTTTAAACACATGTGACCAGCGTTTCTGACCGTTATTATCCTGACAAATATCATACACCAACACGACATACATATTTTACCACCATATTTTGAACCCTTCGTACTCTTTTTCACCGATTAAATGCTTGGTCAATTTATACGCTTCCAGACGTATCAGATATTGATAACTGACCTGCCTCCCAAGTTCCTTATGCATAATCGTCTTCTTTAGTCGTTCTTCCAACTCCTTCGCAATCAAACCGGAAGCCTCTTTTTTAAGATGCAGGAAATTCAACTCTTTTGTAAAGCTATCCTCTGTAATCTGCCTGCGATTCAACAGGGAAAAAATCAACCTGTCGCCAATAAGCGGCTTAAACACCTCCGCAATATCCAGACAGAGGGAAAACCTCCTGACCCCCGGTTCATGTAAATAGCTAACCGTCGGATTAAGCTGGGTATGATAAATTTCAGTCAGGACTTTCGCATAAATCATGGAGTTTACAAACGAAATCAAGGAATTTATCATGTTATCCGGCGGATGCATCACCCTCTTTTCAAAATGAATCTCCTGATCCACGATCACATTCCATGCCGCATAATAGTGCTTTCTGATATTTCCCTCTATTCCCATCAATTCCTGTATGGAATCCGTATCAGATATCTTTTTCCGCAAATCATCCACATCTGACATAAATGCCGAGACATCCTTGCCGCGTCCGTTGTAATAACGAAGATTCCTGTATATGTTATCTGCTGCCGCCTCAATAAATTTTCTGGCGATTGCAATCCTCTTATCATAATCAGAGTAGTGTTCGACCTGCTTTACCAAAAGCTGCCCCGCCAACAGCTTTTCCTTCGGATAAAAACTTCCGGTATAAAAATTGTAGTAATTAAAAAAGTGAATCGGTATGCCATACTGTGATATATAACTGATAAAAGAGGTATTAAATGTCATTTCCGACATCACGTAAATATCGTCAATCCGCTCTATCGGAATATCCCTCTTCTCTCCCTCATTTGGCGTAAATTGCAAGGTATTGTCTTTCCTTCGCAAATCGCCGTTATTATAAACATAAAAACTCTGCCCCATAACTCTCCCCTTATAGTATAGTTTGCATTTTCTACATCACCTCATCAAATAAAGCACAGGTCGTGATAAGCGCACTTAGCGCATATTCTCTTTTGGGAAAACGTCGGCGGCAGCGTTTGTTCCTTTATCGCATTTATATCGCTAATAATCCGCTCCAACCGTTCTTCATCCTCCCGGGTCAATTCCACCATAAGATTTTTCTTTAAGAGAGGATAATCAATTTTTGCCTTCAATCCCTCTACGCCTCTCTGTCTTAAATAATATAAATAATATTTCACCTGCCAGATGCCCGCCTCTTCTATCGCCCTGCTCTTCTTCACCTCGTGGAGTTCTTTATGCTCTTTGATGAAATCAATATTGATCACATTGTCAATGTTAATATGCTTGTCCCCTCTCTGATAGCTGTTTTCATCCAACAATTTACCCAGCATGACATTTTCATTCTCCGCCTCCATACTGATTTCATGGACAAAATACCACAGCTTTCTTTGGCACACAAAATAATAGTAAATCATAACTCCCGTGATTCGCTCTTCCATCTTCCCCCCCCTCACTCTTTCTATACAAAAATAGGATCCTCTACTTTCACAAACTTTTTTGCACGAAACCCGCTTTTATCATCATAATCACAATCTATAACGCCTATCTTTTCATAAGTTCCAATCTGCACGGGGCGACACTTTTCTGCCGATAACCCATTACGAACAGCCTTCTCATACTCCGTGACAATATAGTTTTGTACGGGAACGGTGTATTGCATGATACGACTGCGCTCTTTTAGCTTCTCAAGCGTAGTGGTTTGGGATGAGCGGATTTTCTCTGCACCGGACTCAATTTCCTGTTGATATGATGCATACACGGGAAGCGGAATCACATCCTTTGTATAAATATCTTCTCTTATCTTAACTTCACTTCGATCCTGCTCATACATTCCGATATCCTTTAACTTCTCCATCTGTTTCCTGTACTTTTGCATATAATTTGTATTTGACAATCTCTCTGTCGTAAAATATTTCTCCATCATCTCTATTTTGCGTCCCTCGGACAGCGTTCCCCCGCCTGCCTCTCTCAAGGTTTCTTCCAGCGCCAGTTTGGACAATCCAAAAATATCTCTGTCAATAAAGCCTGTATTTGTGCCTTTCTGCTCCTTCCCCGGCACATATGATGATTCTAAATATTTGTCCTCTATCACGGTGTAAACAAAACAATTATAATCTTCAACTGCCTTCTTTCCCTTGCGGTTCACCCTTCCCATTCTCTGCAGCAAAGACGGGATATCCTGCAATTCCGTAAACAGATAATCAAAATCAATATCGAGACTCGCCTCCACGAGAGACGTGCTGATCCAGATAACCGTCTCCTCGTGCCCGGTCGCGCCGCACTCACAAATCGCATTTTCTTTCGCCGCTCTGTCCTGCTGTATATATTTTGAATGGAGCAGATGAATCCTGTCCCTGTTTTCCTCCCCAATCAGATCGCACAGTTCCTCATACATCCGCTGTGCCTTTTGAATGGTATTGCAGATAACGAGCATCTTGCCAGAAGGTTTTCTGATTTTTGCGAAACGATCTCCCTCTGCCGTTCCTGCAGCACCCTCCTCCGAGAGACATTGCCGAAACTTTTCCGCGATCGTTTCCGCATCCATCATGGTCGGTATCACTTTCACCCTATGCCGTACCTGCTCCCGATCGCAAAACTCGCCGTATACAAATTTGCCTACTTCCTTTTCAATCAATTCCTTGATAAAAGGCGCAAGTGTGGCTGTGGTGATGGCAATTCTGCCGCCCAGCTCCCGTATCATTTTCAGTCCAAAGACCAAATCCGCCAGCAAGTCTGCGCCGTACATCTGGATTTCATCAATCACGACTTTTGAGTACGACAGTGTGGCGAGCTTCAACTCATAGGTCTGATACTGGAAAATAAAGTCAAACAGCTGATCTACCGTCGATATGGTGAGGGGCATGGCAAGCTGTCTGCTCCGATTGTGATAGGCGATCACATCCATCTCCCGATATAATGCGCCTTCCATGCTCCCCATTTTCTGCGTTTTCTTCTCCTGCTGCTCTAACAGTCTGGCAACCGCATCCGAATGCAGAAGACCGAGCTGTTTTTCTATCCCGTCACTGCTCTCATCAGCAATAATTTCTCTTCTAATCCGGTCGTACATTTTGTTGATTGCCGTCCGCACCGGAAGAAAGATAAAGCCTTTATGATCCCCAATCCACAGTAAAGCCGCCTCCGTCTTTCCCATGCCGGTCTGTCCTACAACCATGATATTCTCGTTCTGTCTTTCCAGACAGAATTGCTGCATCTCATTATAGGAAAAGCCCTTTTTCTCAAAAAACCGTTTTGTCTTGCACATCAGGAAATCATTTTTATATTCGATTTCCGTCTCGCCGCTTGCCGCGTAATCGCATTTATGCAAGAGACCTTTTACCAAAATCATTTTCTCTTTTATCTCTGGCTGCATAATACAGTTTTTTATTCCTTTGAGCGCTTTCCTGCCCGGATGCCCGGCGCACTCCCACTGTACCAGCAGTTCCTCCGCCAGACTGCGCTTCTCCGCATCCTCCAGCAGATGGAATACATCCCCATAATCGTGATGAAATCCCACGGCAAACAATAAAATATAATACTCCGGCAAAGAATTTTTTGGCATCAGATACATGGACAGCACATTGTGCGGAATTTCCCGCTCCGCATCAAACTTAAGTTCACGGGATTTCAGCCGTTCCTGCATCTTTGGATTTGCCTTGCCCAAATCGTGATACTCGCACGCCTCGCACAACAATTCGTAAATATCTTGACCGATATACCCCAGCCCCAAAAGCGTCTTTGCGCGTTCCAGCAGGGCGCGGTTGTGTTCTTCTATCGTAACGCCGCCGCTTTTCGCCAGCTGTTTGACCATCTTTTCAAATTCCTGCGCAAACAAATTGTCTGCCGCACTTGCTTTTGTATTTTCCATACCCTTCCCCATCCCCATATACGCTTTCAGTTAGAAAACAGAGCACTAAACAAAATTTACGATATAATGCTTCCCGTCCTCCAGCCAGTCCACATAGATGCCGTCCCCCTCTTCAATGTCACTGATTACATAGCCGGACGCGTACAACACTTTTTTCTTTTCAAAAATTCTCTGACCATTTTCACCGATTGTATACAGTTTGGGAATCGCATATTTTGTCCCGATCACCTGTCTGCTCATCCCCTTATCCTTTGTGAGAACTTTTTGCTTTCTCACATTTTCTATGGCGAGATATGCCGGATATGCCGTTTCCAGTTCTTGCTCACACCCGCGAAGCATAACCCACGCTGCCTCTTTCACCTCGACAAAGTCCTCGCTTCTGCCAAGGGACGTGATGTTGTACACGTTCTCGTAAATATCCTCCAAGGTTTTTCTGTCGTCCGCCGCAATATGTATAATCAGTTCCACATCAGACAGAATCTCATACTGTTTGATCGAGGTTGTCAACACACGGAAACGGGAGTACGGAATAGAAAACACATTTTTCTCATACTCCGAAAATTGTTTCTCCGTATCCGCTATCTTATCCCGGATATCTTCTTCCTGCCTTTTCACACTTTCAAATTCCGGCAAAAGCTTATCCATCTGCTTTCTCTGCGCAGAAAGTTTCTTTTTCTCCTCCTTTAACCGATTCAATTCCGGTTTCAGCTTTTCGTTTTTCAGTATCTGCACTTCTCTTCCCTTCCGTTTCAGACCCTGATATTCCGCCAGAAGCTCCTGATCATACACTTTGATATCCGCGTTTTTTTCAAAACTGCTGCCCTGCTTTTTCGCCTCAGCCACCTTGACAAACGCTGTACTAAGCATACTCTCGTTCGTCATTTTAACAAGAATGCCTCTGTCATCAAAGGTGGAGTTGAGAAAATTATAATCCCGGTACACCCGCCTATTCATAGAACCGTACCTGCCCTGTATGCTGACGTCCATCTTATGCGTTTCCGTATAACCGCACGCCTTGTGAATCGCGCCGATCACTGTCGAAAAGGGGGGCAGGGGATAAGTCATCTTGTTTTCAAATGTCTCTGTTCTTCGGTAATTGGCACTGGACTGGCACAGAACAAGCCGTATCGCCTCTTTGTTATGCATCCGCACACCTTCCTCCCGCATCCTACTTATAATATTCCCGCACCTGCCCCCTCAGTGTTTCAAAAAACGCCGCAACACTGACAGGCTTTAATTTTTCGACAATTTCATCCTCATTATCCAGATTGTGCCCACGGAGCAGCGCCGCAGAATAACCCTTGTTCACTCTCTGGATAAAATCGTCCGATAATTCGAGCCGATTGTTGATGACTTTGACCACGTTTTCAAAATAGTGCGTCTTTCTCTCGGAAAAACCGCCCACAACAAAGACAGGCTCCGCATTGTCCAAATTTCCCCGCACAACCAGACTGAGATTTTCCACCGCGTCAAGAAGGCTGTTGACCCTCTCTGCCTTCTCCGCTCCATCCGCTTCTGCCTCCGTAAAGTTGGGATCTGTGCCAATCATTCCCAGATCGATCGTCATACTGTACACGCGCAGCGTCTTTTCGTATTCATACTGATAGGGCATCAGTCCGGCA
Organism: uncultured Lachnospiraceae bacterium; assembly: GCA_910587715.1. GTDB lineage: Bacteria > Bacillota > Clostridia > Lachnospirales > Lachnospiraceae > UBA3282. The sequence continues at coordinate 6,217 of CAJUMV010000037.1, forward strand.
TCCCCGGCATCTTTTTGGAGATTCAGGTTATTTGCCTTTGCGTAATTGCTCGCCAGATACATGTTATTGTGAAAACGGGTCTCGCTGACAAACGGCTCACATGCCACCGCATCCGTCAGATAAAAGGAACTATTTCGTATATAAGTGTCCTTGCCGGTAGTCATATAGCCGCCCTCTAAGGCACGATTATTGGCGGCATTTCTCTCCGGCGTCGCCTCCTTCTGTGTTGCGCCGTCCACCGTGGTCACGAGATCGTCGTACATGCCGCTCTGCACCATGATCGCGTTTTTCAGACTTTCACGGCTGCGAATCGTGTATACGTGACCCTTCTTGTATATTTTCTGTACACTTCCGATATTGCTCAAATTTTCCGAATAGTTGGACGTCATATTTGCCACAACCGTCAATGTAATCGCTCTCTTTTCCATATGTCCTCTCTCCTTTACACTTCATCCCAAACTTTGTTGTCTGTTTCCTCAGTCTCTGTCTTTTCTCTGGAATACTCATTGAAATTGCTGACAAACGTATACGCCGCATCTTTGTTTGCCTCAAAATCTTCAAACAGATCATAGGCAAAGGGAAAGTATACATCCGTATAATTCGATAAACTGAGAAGTATCTCCGAGAATCTATCATAATCATGGAAAATCAGCGCACTTAGCAGTTTGGTTCTGTAACTGCTGATCTTATTCCCCTGATTCCTGCCCTTAAGCACCGCTGCCGCCTTTTCCGCTCCTGCATACGCGCTTCGCATTCCTTTGTTCATGTTCTCACCTCCGATTTGCAATTTATCCCGTATCTGTATGTTCAGCCCGATCATGTTCCATATCAGAATCGCATTGTTCGCCGATTTTTTATTTGTATCATCCTTGATCAAAGCCACTATAAAATCATCCAGCAGCTGCAGATTCCTGACCGAATCCGTCACCTGCTCCAACACTGACACATAAGAATCATCCAATTTTGCCGTCCTGCAAAAAACATTATAATTTTTAATCTGCTGAAAGATCGCAATGCTTTCCCGCCGCAAAAAGAACGTCTCAAAATAGGAATTGTCCACATGCTTTTTGATAATCTCCACATCATAGTTGAGGAAATCCGATGCATATATGATGTTTTCAAACAAAACCCTTCTGGTATCCACGATCCCATTTGGCTGATTTTCTCTCTGTTCCCGGCACTTATCCTGCAAAATCCGGTTGGTGTGAACCAGCTGTCTGATCGTGGAATTGTCATTGATAAAAAAGGACTCTCTCCCGATGGTAAACGCGAACGGTATGAAATCATAAAACTCACTGTCCGAGGAGGAAAACAATCCCATATCATACCGATAGGAGACGGATTTGCCTTTCTTGGCAAAGTCCACATAATATCCCTTCAGCCGCGCCGTGTCTCCCTTTGGTTTCCGAAATACATTTTCATTGCAGAAATTCCGATATAAATTCGATTTGTTTCTAAAAGTTTCCCTTACAATGACTGTCCTGTTTTCCTCAATCAAGGCAAGAAGCTCTTCCGCGTTGGTTCCGTCAAATTTCCTCTTTGCAAATATTTTCTTCATAACGGTATTTGCCGTCAGCTTACCGTTGATAAAGTCCATTTCCTCCTTCGGCCATTCCGCTTTATGTAGCGCCCTCTCTGCCGCACAGTGGTGCAGTTCTGTCGAAAAATAATCCTCAATAAACGCGTCCAACTTCTCATCCGTGATATCCGCCGCGTTAAATTTGAGAACATCCAGCCCCTCGTCGTATTCGGAATCATCATCATAGGTTTCTCTTGCTCTGGCAATCTCTTCTTTATTGTAGGGTATCTGCGCATAGTCAAAAAAACGAATCAGCCCCACAATTGCCGCCGCGTCTTTCCAGTCATCCGCCTCCAGATAATCCGTAAATTCTCCGGCCAATACTCATCCCTCCTCCACAATATCCACAACATCTATCATTCCGAACCCGGAACTCCGCCTTGAACAAATCGCATTCTGATAGAAATATTGCAATATTTCGTTCTTCCCAGATACCGTGAAATCCACAATCGTGGCATCTAAATACACGCCATAATGTTTCACCACAATTTTCCTGCCCGTCACCGAATGCAGTTTAATGCTCTGTACTGTCTCTTCCGAAAAGCCTGCCATCTCCGCCTGCGTTTTTAACGCCTGCTCCAGCTTGTCCGCATAGCCCTCGTCCTCACAGCTGTAATAGGTGTCTCTGTTCGTCTCCCGGTCATGCTCCCGCACCACTACGGATGAGCCCGGCATTGAGACAAATCGAGCTGTCGTACCTCTGATCTCTTTCTGGTCCAACTGGACGATATTTTTTAACGTAAAATAATTGCCCTCTTCCGCCGGATATCTTTTGTTTTTCTGATTCAGAAACGCCAGCATCAGGTACATACCGGTCTGTTTTCGGTCATCTGTAGAAAATACGAGCGAAAATTTATTGTCCGCAAACTGAAACTTTTCTTTTGTAAACCGGGGGTTACTGACAATCATCGTCCACGAAAAATCTTTCGTGTTGGTGTCTTTATAATAACGTTCCAGAAGATCCCCATTCACAGACTGCGATAACGCGTTTTTAATAAAGCTCAATATGTAACGCCGATAATCAGCGTTTAATTCCGACCGGTCAATAATAAAATCAAGCTTGAACCGCACGCCTGTCTCCCTCCTTTCTTCGTTTGACATATCTCTAGCATTTATGACAAGCTCCTTGTTTATCCTCAATATAGCACATCTACAAATCGTCGTCAACGATTTTCGTAAAAAAATTTTTTTCTAAAATAAATAATATAGGTTAATATAATAAATATTGCAAATAAAATCCTTAAATGGTAGAATTATCATGATATAGATTCTATATTAGAATTTAAAGATATTCTTTATTTTAGACTTTTATAGCCCCATAGTGGAAACCTTATCATTTCATTCTAGTCTCCCTGTAAATCCCCACGCATAAACCCACCCCCACCCTCATAAACTGTTAAAAAAAGAATCACTGTGGGGATTACCTGTATGAGTTCTAAAACCAAAATTGTCGTACTTCATGTAAAAGAGTTAATATATACCGGCATTTTCGCTGCTCTCGGTATTCTTTTTATTATCCTGCTCATCATTATGTTTCTGCCCAAAGAAAAGAAGCAGGAGACCATGTCCACCGTAACGCAGCCCACAAGCGACACCTATGTGCCCGGCGTATATACGACCTCTCTCATCTTAAATGACAATGTTGTGGAAATCGAAGTGACTGTGGACGAGAAGAACATCAACGCCATTCGGCTGGTCAATCTGGATGAAGCCGTTACCACCATGTACCCTCTAATCCAGCCTTCTTTCGAGGACCTCGCCGACCAGATTATCAAAAGCCAGAGTCTGGAAGGAATTACATATCCTGATGACAGCAAATATACTTCCATAATTCTCTTAGATGCCATCACCAGTTCACTCAACAAGGCGTTGGAGAATCAGGGGGAAACCGAATCAGAATAGTGATGTCTGGAATCTCAAATCCATGCGGAGAATGCCGCTTTTCAGGCATTCTCCTATGCGAAACTTAGTACTTCCAAGTCAGCTTGCTGACTTTGCGTCTCCGTCCTATGGCGGGACATCTTTAGAAGTACTTTTCGCATTTCTCACACTGCCTCATCCATATTAAGAAACAAATCTTCATAAATCCCTGCCTTCACCTGCTCGGAAAATGTATATCGACCGGAAGTGCCATGTTCAAAATTGTACACCAAAACGCTTCTCTCCTTCGGGTCAACAATCCAGTACTCCCGCACGCCCGCCTGCTCATACAGCGCACATTTCGTGATATAATCCATCGTCCTGCTCGAAGGCGAGACAATCTCAATCGCCCAGTCCGGCGCGCCGTGGCAGCCCTTCTCGTCCAGCTTATCCATATTGCAAATCACGGTCACGTCCGGCTCCACATAATTGTGTTCATCATCCTTGATAAAAACCCCAAACGGCGACAGTATCACCCTGCACAGTCCGCCTTTTCCCGTAATATACATCCGAATTTTAAAATACAGCCAACCCAGCATATCCTGATGCGTCAACGTAGGCGTCGCCATCATGTACATTTTCCCATCAATCAGCTCCGCGCGCTCCCCTTCCGGAAGCGCCTCGATATCCTTGACGGTATATACCCTGTCCTCCAGCTGTTTCTCCACATTTCCCCCATTGCGGGACTTTCCTCCCTCAAGCATCCTGAAAATGTCCTCTCTTTCCATCTTTCTGTGTTCCATAAGCCTTTTCGTCCGGCAGAAAGCAGGCTATGGTCCGACACGGTAAAATCCCCATGCTCTCCATCATTCGCCTCCGCCGCTATTTAGTTGATAGTTTTGAGTAAGCGGCAGAAATTGCCTGAATGTGCGACATGCACGGTTCATTGATTACTTATGTTGAATTTATCATACAGATTTTCCCCTCCTCTGTCAAGCGCAGATTTCAGAAAATCTGTCAAAATTCCGTCCTTTACTTTTCCGGCAGAAAAATCTATGATTACAGTAGAAAGGCGGGAAATGATGAAAGCACTGAAAGGCATTACCCTTGCATCCGCAAGTATATCCGTTTTGTATATCGCGCTGGCGGCGTTTTTTTCGTTCACGGAGGTTTCCTTCCGCGCATGGGCGGCGCCATGCTTGTGTCTCTTCTGATTGCCCTCAACAGGGAAGAGGAGACGGCGCTCACCAAGCATCTGATTGGGAAAAATCTCGGGGATTTGCCTGCGTTATCAAAAGATATTTTGCTGCTTGCCAACTATTGTATTACCGCAAACGGCGGCGACAGCGAGAAAAATATTTACCACCACTACCCCGGCAGAATCAGATATGGTTTCAGCATTCAGAACGAACCGCCTTGCTGCGTATACAGCTACTCTTTTTCTTATGGACAGCTCAATCTCGATGACATAAAGGAGGAGACGCTCAAAAGCTATCAGGAGGAATTGTCTTGGAGAAAAACGCGGGACCAAAAAGCCGCGGCAAAAATGAGGATGCAGGGAATACGTCGGAGGCTGCCGGCGCAAATGCTTCGCCCGACGAGGAGAGCGAAGTTTACGAGCCGGATTACCGTGAAAAACCTGCGAAAATGATTTATGATGCCTTTCTGGCAAAAGAAGGCTTTTCTTACGAGGTATGCTACAACGCCAAGGGCAATTTCTATCTTGATTTGGGCAGCAAGGAAGAGGGCGGTCAGCTTTATCACTATCGTCTGGTGTACGACCTCCCTTCCAAAAACGGGCTGTGTGAGCTTTTTGTACTATACCGCGCGGAAGAAGGCGCCGACGAGGAAGCCATCGTGGACATGTACGCGGCAAAGCCGGACACAGGCGAAGTGGTGCGCTCGGGAAGGAAGGCATGGAGCGACGTCGGCACAAAGGCTTACCGTGACCTGACCGGTGAGTAAAAATCGTCACTCTCACGCTTTCCAATACCCATCCTACAGCTCCTCCATCTGTGCCAGCCACACCGCCGCGCTGGCATCCGAGGGCATTCGCAGATCCCCTCTGGGCGAGAGCGCCACGCTTCCCACTTTGGGACCGTCCGGCAGACAGGACCGTTTAAACTGCTGGGCGAAGAACCGCTGATAGAAAATCTTTAGCCACTTCAATATGACATCATCGTCATAAATTCCCGCAAACGCCATACATGCTATCCGATAAACCTTCGCCGGCTCAAAGCCGCAGCGCAGCATATAATATAAGAAGAAATCGTGCAGCTCATAGGGTCCCACCAAATCCTCGGTCTTTTGGGAAATCACGCCGTCCACGGGAGGCAGAAGCTCGGGACTCACGGGCGTGTCCAAAACATCCAGCAAAAGCGCCTTCAAAGGTTCCTCCCCGCAGGTGTCGGCATAATAGCGCACCAGATGCCGCACTAAGGTTTTTGGCACGCCTGCGTTCACGCCGTACATGGACATGTGATCCCCGTTGTAAGTCGCCCAGCCGAGCGCCAGCTCCGACATGTCCCCCGTGCCGATAACCAGCCCGCCCGTCTGGTTGGCGATATCCATCAATATCTGCGTCCGCTCCCTCGCCTGTCCGTTCTCGTAAGTCACGTCATGACAGTCACCGCTCTGACCGATATCCCGGAAATGCACGTTTACCGCCTCCCTGATATCAACCTCCCGCAGTGTCGTGCCAAGCAGGCGTGCCAGCCTGCAGGCATTGTCATAGGTTCTGTCCGTCGTGCCGAAGCACGGCATGGTAACTGATGTTATCTTATCTCTGGCAAGCCCGAGCATGTCAAAAGCACGCACCGTCACCAAAAGCGCGAGGGTAGAATCCAGACCGCCGGAAATGCCCAGCACCGCCGACTGGCAGCCAGTATGCTCATACCGTTTTTTCAGCCCGTAAGACTGAATGGAGAGAATTTCATTACAGCGTTCTTCCCGCTTCTTTGCCTCATCCGGCACAAAGGGTCTTGCCGAAAACCTTCTTTCCAGAAAAGTCTCTTCCTCCTCCATATGCACAGGCAAAATCTGATGTTGACGCAAATTCTCCCCCTGATAGGTATTCATTCTGCGCCGCTCATGGGAGAGCCTGTGAATATCCAAATCCGCATAAATAGCACATGTTTCGAACCGTTTTGCCTGCGCCAGCACTCTGCCATTCTCCACAATGATATCATGCCCACCGAACACTAAATCCTGTGTGGACTCTCCCTCCCCCGCCGAGCTGTAAATATATGCCGCAATCTGTCTGGCGCTGGCGGATTTCACCAGCATTTCCCGGTAAGCGTCCTTGCCCACCGTCTCGTTGGAGGCTGACAGATTGACGATCACCGTTGCCCCCGCCAGTGTATGCGCCGTCGCCGGGGATTCGGGCGCCCAGATATCCTCACATATCTCACAGCCCACGGCAAGCCCGCGCACCGCATCTACCTGAAACAAAATGTCGGTTCCGAAAGGAATTTCCTTCCCTTCATATAAAAAAGGCTCCGGCCGGGGATTCCCCGGCGTAAAATGTCTGCCCTCGTAAAACTCCGCGTAAGAAGGAATATGTCTCTTGGGGATAAAAGCGAGAATTTCCCCGTCCTGTAAAACCGCCGCCACATTGTACAGCTTATGCTGTCTGACTAACGGCATACCTACGAAAACAAGGGCGTCGCTGTCCTCCGTAGCTGCCTTTACCTCAGTCAAAGCCTCCAGAGCCTGCGTCAACAGAATCTCCTGCAAAAACAGATCGCCGCATGTATAGCCGGTGAGACACAACTCCGGAAAGACAATCACCTTTGCCCCCCGCCGCACCGCCTCCTCGATCCCCTTTCCGATCTCCTTTGCGTTGTAACGAGGGTCTGCCACCTTGATTTTCGGCGTTACAGCCGCTGCTTTTATAAATCCATGTCTCATATCCCGTATTTCCTTTCTTTTTTCACTTTTTTATTATAACAAACCGAATGTCCAAAATGCGCTTTCTTAATTTTGATTTTAATCCTCTTTGCGCTGCCATTTCTTCGCATCCTGCGCTGAAATTTCATAGTTTCTGTTATATATGACCCGTTATTTTTATGTGAACAGCTGTTATTTATTTCTGTTTTCCCTTGTAAATACAGACTTTTTCTCATTTTAATCCATCTGCCATAAAGTCTCTCCAAAATTCGAAATATCAAATCTGTTTTTCTGTTAAATCTTATTTTAGTTTTTTCACATTCGCACGGCATCAAACACATGTTCTAACCGTCAAATTTTGTCCCATAACTCATGTTTTGAAATTTTTTCTCACCTGCAAGCTGTCAGACAGTTTCTTTCTCTCCGTCTGTTTTCTCTCCCGCCTCTTTTCAGTATACCCCGTTATTTTTTATGTTTTCCACTTCTCACTTTCCATCCCTGCATTTTTTCACAGCGCGCTTACTTTCCTCTATTTACAACGATTTTTCCAACACACTCATAAAATTACAGTAGGTTTTTATCCAACTTCCTGCTTTCATCCTTGTTTTTCTTCTATCTATTTATCCGTTTTATTTTCCTCTTTTTGTCAGACATTAAATCATATTTTAACCAGATGTTCAAAGCACTTATCCGACACTCCCCGCTTTCATAATTCGTTCCACCTCCTCCACGGAGAAGGTATAGTCCTTATTACAAAAATGACAATGCAATTCCACTTCCTTCCCCTCATCAACCAGTTCCTTCAAGTCCTTTGCCCCGAGACTTAAGAGCACCTTCTCCACCCGCTCTCTGCTGCAGTCGCACCGAAAGCTCACCGGCATCCTGTCCGTTATCTCCGGAGCGAACTCATCCAGTACGCACTCTAACAGTTCCTCCGGGGTCTTTCCTGCCTCCAAGAGTTCTGTAACAGACGTTATTTTTATCAGTTTCTCTTCCAGACGACTGATTACCTCCTCCGAGGTAAATGGCATCAGCTGTACGATAAAGCCGCCCGCCTGACGCACCGTGTTATCCCGGTTCATCAAAACGCCCAGCGCCACCACAGAGGGTATCTGCTCGGACGCCGCAAAATAATACGTCAAATCATCCGCGACCTCGCCGGTCTGCAGAGTAACCGTGGAAGCGTAAGGCTCCTTTAACCCCATATCCTTCATCACATGCAGGACGCCCGCGCCGATTACGCCGCCCACATCCAGCTTTCCCGCGCTGTTTGGCGGCATCATTGCCTGCGGATTGTCCGCATAGCCCTTCACATGACCTGCGGCATCCGCCGTCGCCGTAATCCCGTGCACCGAACCCGCACCTCTGATTTGCAGGGTGAGAATGTCCTTCTCGCCCTTGAGCATACTGCCCATCATCAGCGCGCCCGTCATCAGCCGTCCCAAAGCCGCCGTCACCACGGGGCTTGTATCATGAGCCGCCCGCGCCGTTTCCACAAGCTCTCTTGAAGTCACCGCAAACGCGCGTATCTGCGCATCCGCCGCCGTTGCTCTTACCATGTAATCTCCTGTATATGCTTCCATAGGAATCTCCCCTCTTAACTCAAATGCTGATTCGCCGCAGTCTCCGCGCCTTTCCGCGCCACCATATAAATCCGTTCGCTCTCCTCCGTCACCTCTCCGTGGGTGTCCGCATCCAGCGCCGTCAGAAATTCCAACCCCGCCTGCGTAAGAAGCGCCTTCATCTGCGCAGGACGATAGCCCCGCTGATAGTGCACCTCCTGAAACCGGCGAAACCGCGGCTGCTCTTCCTGCCTGCACACTGTCGGAAACGCCGCACCTGCCGCCTGCCCGCACGCCGCACAGCTCCCGGCATCCGTTTCCATTCCGCCTATCGCTCCATCCACTCGGGACGCTGCTCTCTCCTCCGCCACAAAAACCGTCAGGTCATACTCGTTGATCTCCTGCTCCGCGTGATAATAGTTTTCCCAGATAAAACTGCAGTCTTCCCGATTTTCCGCAATGGTGGCGTCTCCGATCACGACGGCGTATTTGTAAACGGTATTGAAATCAAAAATAAAAATTCCCTGCGGGTACAGATAATTGTTTACCCGTTCAAAGGTCCGCACGATATCTTCCTCGTCCAGCAGATAGTTCAGACTGTCGCAAACGCTGACGACCGTCCCCACCGTGCCGTAAAGCTCCAGTTCCCGCATATCCTGCAAGAGATACAGGATATCAAGCCCCGACCGCTCCCGCTTCTCCATGGCGATTTGCAGCATCTCCTCCGCGTTGTCCACACCGATCATGTCGTAGCCTCTGCGTGCCAGAAGCTCCGTCAGTGTACCTGTACCACAGCCGAGGTCAAGAATTGTATTGCGCTCCTGCCGGAGATTTTCTTCCGCGGACTCCCCGTCGGCGTCCGAAGGGTTCTCAAAGTTTTTATTTATGACATTTATGACATTTGTGTCATTTCTCGCGTTTTCCTGCCGCTTTGACACGTCATCCACGCCATACCGCCGAAAAATCTCTATCAAAAACGCACACCACTCCTCATAGGGCGTGTCGTCCATCAGTTCATCATAAACTTCCGCAAAATCCGTGTACGCTTCCATTTTCGTCCCTGTCCCGCCGTTTCTTTTCAATATCTTTCGCTGCTTTCTCAAACTATTTTTGCGGATATCCGCACTTTTTGTTCGAGTTAAGCATACCGTATCCGGCTTTTCAAATCAGTCAAATTCCATATGCCCTATACCACTCCAGCTCACCTTAAGCTCCAGCTCTCCCTCAAACTGCCCGGTCTGCGCACCCATCCTCTGCAGTGGGAACACAAAGGTCGCGTGCTCCTCAAAGGGCTTGTCGCTTCCAAGGCTGTCCACCTTTTTTCCGTCCACATAAAGCGTCGTCTTTCCCGACGTCCCCTCCAGCTTCAGCTTCACCCGCTCGCCCGCCGGAATCTTGTAGTCAAAGGTGTAAGTCCGCCCTTCTCTGGTAAAGCCCACTTTGCCGGTCTCCGGCTCTACTGCGTAGAAAGCCCATCTGCCGTATGCGCAGTCACCCTCCGCGATGACCTGCTCCTGCCACACCTCTGCCTGTGTGCTCCCCTGCCCGGATACCTTCTGCACCGCGTGCTCCGTATCCAGCCGCACCTCCATCTGAATCTCATAATCCGGCTCCACAGACTCCGAATTTTCATCCACCCTTAAAAAGCGTTGAAGTTCTCTGTTCTTCATACACGCACGCAAATACTCGTAAGCCGACTGGTCGGGAACTGACGGCATCTGCCCCGCACCTGTCTTTAGCCTGTCCGCACCCCAAAGCCGCGCAGACAATGCGCCCAGAGGCTCCATAAAGCGCTCGTACAGGTCGTATTCACAGATTCCCACATCCAGTCTGCCGCACATATCGTTCCAAATCATGTATGTCGCCCCACGCATCTGCGGCGAATAAGCGGGCACCGTCTCCCGCCTGTTATAGTCGTAAAACCGATTGGGCGCCCAATTTTCATACAAATCCCTGCCGTCCAGCCTGTCATAGCCGCCGCCGGGTATGATGTAAAGGTGGTTGTTCTGCATATTGATTAGGGAATAACCCGCCTTATACATTTGAAGCGGATCTGCCCAGACCGTACTCCATAGGTTCATCTGCAGATTTTCGGGCGAAGGCATCGTCGTGCCGCCCATATTGCTGAGACTCCCCCACAGCCGCACGGTTTTCCCTTTTTCCTGCACCAGATGATTGATTCTGTTCAAATACTGCCGATACTGCTCCCCGTCGCCGTAATACTCGTCCATACCGATACCTACTATCTCCGCATCCCGAAAGGCGCCCTTTTCCTCATCCAGCGCCTCCCGCCAAATTTCTTCCGCAAAAGTGACAGCCTTGTCATTTGCCAAATCAATCTGGTCTACCGACTCATTGGAGGTACGCAAGGCATACTCGGGATACAACTTTGTGATAGCCAGGGAGTGTGCCGGGGTATCAATCTCTGGCACCACCGTCACACCGTAAGTTTTGGCAGTGGCGATAAATGCTGCAAACTCCTCTTTCGTATAGGCGTACGCCGCCGAGGTCAGCATACCCCCTTTTTCATTGCCCAGAGCGGATTCTAAGCGAAACGCGCTTTCCGCCGTCATCGCCTGCCCCACCGAACCGGTCAGTCCGCTGGTGGCAAGAATCTCATTGTCATTAAGGTGAATCGTCAGGTCGTTCATCTTATACCACGACATCGTTTCCATGATGCGATAGAGCGTGTCCAGCGATACCGGCTTTCTCGCCACATCAATGCCGAACCCCCGCACCTCATAGAGAGGATAATCCCGAATCTGCCCCTGCGGCACATTTGTTCCCACATCTGCAAACAAAAGCTGCAGCAAAGTAACCGTGCCCCAGCGCATGCCCGCCGCCGCTTCCGCTTTTATGACACACTTGTCAGTTATATCGCAGGTATATCCTTCCTCTCCCAGACCGTTTTCTTCTTCCGCATAGCCCAGATAGATATCTCCCGCTTTCAAATCGTCCGCCGTCCCCTTACAGACGGTCAGCTTTGTATGAAAATACAGGTTCTTTTCCAGTTGCTCGTTCAGCAGGGCAGCAATGTCCCAGAGCGCCTTCTCGTCGGTGCCCACAATAATCCGCGCTTCTTCCCTCAGATTAAAATATCCCTGCCCGGCTTTCCACTCCGCAACCGAGGGAACCACGCCGTTTATTACTTTCTCGGAACATTCCTTTTTCCCCGACGCTGCATCCGCCGCAGGCACTTCCACCACGAAGGAAACCTCCCTTGTCTCTTCTCTGCCCCGCTCATCCTCCACACGGTAGCCCACCGTCACTTCCTTATCCTGAATGGTGTCATAGATTCTGCCGTCCGCACCGATTACCTGCTCCAAATCCGCACCAACAAGCGTTACCCGAAAGCCCTCCGGCGCTTCCGGCGTAACCAGTCTTCTTCCGCCCTCCGCCGTCATTTCAATAACAGGTGTTTTTAATTGATGTGCCGTAGGCTTGTCCCCGTAAACCTCAAACTCGTAGAGAGAAACATTTTGATACAGGTCGGAGAAATCCGCCGACTCCTTTGACACCGCATACGTGGAAAGCCGGAGAAACCGCAGACTGACAGGCGCATCCAAAACAATCTCCTGCACAAGCGTCTCCGGCGCCGTATCAAAAGACGCCAGCGTCTCGTATGCCATACCGTCCGCGGAACCCTCCAGCGCATAGGAGATGACATTGGCGCGCTCCCATTTCAGTACAACAAAAGAAACTGAAATTTCTTTGGGAAATTCCAGTTCTATATAGTGGGAAGCATCCTCCCTGTTATTTTCGCTGGACCACCGGGAAGCGCGGTCAATATCGTTACCGTCAATCGCCATAGCCGCAGACAGCGACTCCTGCTCCACACTGTCACAGGTCGCTTTCACACTCTTTTTCAGAGCCAGATTCGGATTATTGTCCCCGAAAAGCTGCCCCCGAAGCAGAACGCCAACCAACCCTGCCGCCGCCAGAACTACCGCCAGCCCCGCAAATGCCAGCATATATTTTTTTCTGTCCTTTTTTCCCTTCATCCGTGTTCCGCCGCCCCTTCTTAACTGACCAGCGCGCCCAGAAGCCCATAGGAGAGGAAAGACATAATCACCGTCGCGATAGCAATGCCCAGAAGCTCCGCCAGAATCGCCTTCTTAAAGTCCACATCCAGAAGCGCAGCAATCAGAGAACCCGTCCACGCCCCCGTGCCCGGAAGAGGAATCCCCACAAAGAGCACCAGTCCCCAAAATTCATAACGCTTGATATTGTCACTCTTGCTCATGGCGCGGTTTTCCAGTTTTTCAATGATGCCTCGGAAAAGCTTTATTTTTTTCAACAGCTTAAAAATCTGTTTGATAAACAGTAAAATAAAAGGAATCGGTATGATATTTCCGACAATGCAGATGGGAATCGCCGTGGTAATCGGCACCTGCAGGAGCTTCGACACAATCAGACCGCCGCGCAGCTCCAAAATCGGTATCATGGAAATAATAAATACCACAATCTCCTTACTCACATATCTTCCCAGGGTATTGGCAAATGCCACCGCTAAACTTTCCATATTTTACCGTTCCTCCGTTTATTTTATACATTAAATCATAATTTAACTATTTAAATTACCGCATTATCTCTGCACTTTCACCGGGTCTTGCTTCTGTTATTATAAGTATATGTAACAGATACGCATGAAAAACACTCTCCGCTGATTTTTATCCGCAGATTTCATTAAGCGCCCGATACAAAGCTTCCATCTGCTCGTCCGTCCCTATCGTAATCCGCAGATAATTATTAATCCTCTCCTTGTTCCACCATCTGACATAAATGTCATTTTCTCTCAGCCGCTCAAAAATTTCCTGAGCCGGTATCGTCTTGTGGGAGGCAAAGATAAAATTGGCAGAGGACTTCTCAAACACGAAACCCAGCTCGGATAGCCACTTTTCCGCTGCCGCCCTCGTGTCCATAATCTTTTTGCAGCACATTTCAAAATACGCTTCGTCCTGCACAGCCGCCGCGCCGAGTTCCAGCGCCGCCGTGTTCATGGTGTAGGAATTGACCGAGTATTTCACATCATTCAGATAGCGGATCAGCTTCGGCTGTCCCATCGCGTAACCTATCCGTATGCCCGCCATAGCTCTGGACTTGGAAAAAGTCTGCACCACCAGCAGATTGTCATATTTATCAATAAGCGGCAGCGCACTCGTCCCGCCGAAATCAATGTAGGCTTCATCCACAATCACCACCACATCCCGATTCGCCTCCACAATTTCCTCCACCTGTTCCAGGGGCATCCGTACCCCCGTCGGCGCATTAGGATTCGGAAAAATCACGCCGCCGTTGGGCTTTTTATAATCCGCCGGGCAAATCTGAAAATCCGCGTCCAGCGCTATTCTATCATAAGGTATTCTGTACACGTCCGCCCACACATCATAAAAAGAATACGTAATATCCGGAAATAGAATGGGGCTGTCCGAATGGAAGAACGTCAAAAACGCCATGGACAGCACGTCATCCGAGCCGACGCCGATAAAAAGCTGGTCTGTGCCGATACGGTAACGCGCCGCAAGCGCCCTCGCAAGCTCCGTCTGCTCCGGGAACTCAGGGTAAAGCCTGAACTTCTCCGCATCCAGAGCGGCAGCCGCCTTCGCCACGCCCGGCGCGGGCGGATACGGACTTTCATTCGTATTTAATTTAATAATACCCGTTTTCTTTGGCTGTTCTCCGGGTGTATAAGGCACCACCCTGCGCACGTTTTCTTCCCATTTCATACAATTTATCTCCTTGTTGTTGTCTGCTCTGCTGCCAGACGCGCGTATGCCGCCGCCTGCTCCTCATTGCCCAGCTCCTGATAGCATTTGGCAAGTCCCCGCAGGGGAAGCTCTCCCCCGCTGTGGATATCTAAAATGCTCTCCGTCTCGTAAGCCGCATTGTACAGCCAGACGACCGCCTCGTCGTAATCTTCTCTCTCCATATAAAAGGCGCCCAACTCACAGCAGATTTCCGCACATCCCTCGGACGCCACCGCTTTCATCGCATATTTGAAGAAGTCAGCCACATCCCCGGCAAGCCTCGCCGCCCTTGCCGCCACACATGCCGCCTCCATCAGTTCCTCTTCTCCCCGTATCTCATCTTTGCAAGATTCCTGAAAAAATGCCCGCGCCGCTAGAAAGTCCTTCGCCTCCCCGGAGATAAAAAGCTCCTTCGCGTAAATGTTGTGCAGTCTTTTATCAAGTCGCTCCCCCGCCGCGGTCAGCCGCGCAAAAGCCGCCAGATCGCGGTCTTTGTGATTTTCCTCCGGCAGATGCTGAATACAGATCTCGCTGTCATAAATAACAGGCGTAATTCCTATCTGCTCATGAATCGCACCCTGCCAGCGGAAGGTGCGGTTTCTCTTAAAAAGTTTGGGACGAAGCTCCTTGTCGTAGTTATAAATGGTACCGTTTGCCAATTGGTTTGCATAATACATCTGTACTATCTCAATCTCGGGAAGCAAAACCTCTTTCATCCGCAGAAAAGCCGCCCTGTTTTCCTCATCCAGCACCTCGTCCGCATCCGCCGAATAAATATACTCCATCCCTGCCTTGGAGAAAGCAAAGTTTCTCGCCTCCGAAAAGCTGCCTGTCCACGCAAAATCATAAATCTGCTCCGTGTACTTCGCCGCGATCCGCTTCGTCCCATCTGTAGAGCCCGTGTCCACAATGATGATCTCGTCCGCCACTCCCTGAAGGCTGTCCAGACATCTTGCCAAAATCCGCTCTTCATTTTTCACGATCATGCACAGACTGATTGTGACCATGCGTATGATTCCTTTCCTTTTCCCGGCGTCCGATGCCTCGCAAAATACCATATAGCCGAACCGTAATACGCCGTGCTCTTCCCGTCCGCCGTAAATTATGACCGCACCTGACACCCTGTCATCGCCGGTAAGAAAACAGCACTTCCACCTGCATTCTCTCCTCCACGGGCAGCCACACTTCGTTTCCTCCTGCACGAAACAGCAGGTTCTCATAACGGTGCTTCTTCACAAATTTTGCAGAAGCATAGAGCAGATATCTTGTGGTAAAAGACCTGTCCCCCATCCTCTCCCGCATATTAACGACATATGTGTCATTTAACTTCCGCAGCCGCTCTTTTCCGAGGAACCGGTATGTTTCCCCGTCCCAGTTATAAATCTTTACCTCTTCTCTCATTGTGCCCCCATTCCCGACAGGCACATCTCTCACACATTCATTAGATAGAGTAACACACTCCCCCGCCGATTGCAATTCAAACCCGCATAAGATATACTTTACTATCATAGACAAAACAGTCAGAGAAAGGATAACATCCATGAACACACCCAAAGACGACCACAGCGTCACCAGCAGCCCCCTTATGTGCCTTGAATTTATTATTATCCAGACGATTATCTGGGGGTTTTTGCTCCATGTCTTAGCTTACGCTCTGGAGCTTTTCCTCATTATGCCCCTTTCCGACTATCTGAGAAGCTTTTCCCCTTTTGTCCCGGGTTTATACTATACGCTGAAGCTTTTTGCCTGGCCCGGCGTCATGCTTACCGCCCTCATCGTCACAGTCATCCGCTGTTTTTTGCGTTACACCACCGTCACCCTGTCCGGAAGTACCATCATCATACAGCGGCTGCGCCACACGGACCGTCTTGCCGTGTCGGATTTTATCCGTCCAAAGACCGTGGAATCCTTTGTCAACGTTCGTTTCGCCGCCTGGGTGTTCCGCAAACGTTATCTGATTTTTCGGGGTGACGCCGGAAAAGAAGTCAAATACCGGCTTTACGAGTACAGCGAAAAAGATCTGGAGCATGTGATGCAGTTTCTCACGCGAATCAACCGCACGGAAAGTCTTGACGAGAATTACCGGACAGAAATCATAATGGATGCTTTTCAGAATAAAACGGAAATCCGTCTTGATTCCCGGCGGCTCTGGGGTCGCATGGCGGGACGGCTTACCATGTTCTGCCTATTCAGTCCCGTGGTCTTCGTCGTGTTCACCTGCCTGTACTATGAATTGTTGTTTTCTCCCTCGCGGTATGGAGCCGGCTCTGCGTTCTCCCAAGCCATAGGCTACGCCGCCATCCTGTTTTCCCTCGGCAGCCTTTTCCTGCTGTGCCGCTCCCTGTGGGCTTTGGCTGTTGGCGCCGTGCAGAAATCTTCCTGCCCGCAAAAAATCGTCTTCGCAGGCGATATGCTGCAGATTGACCAGACCCTGTACAACGTAAACCGCATACAGCAAATCGTTATGAACCCGCCCGACAAAAAACCGCCCCTGCTTGGTCACTACCAGATTACGGTGATCACCGCGGACGGCACGCACAAATACTGGCTTGGCAATCACGCGGGGCTGCCGTACGGCACCTGGCAGACGCTCTGCCGCAATATGCAAAACCTCCTGATTTCATGTCCTGCCAGACTGGTTTATCGGTAGCATATCCAGCGCTTTCTGCAGCAGCAAAGGCAGCCCGACCCCTGCTGCCAGATAGACCATCCGAAAGGCTTCCGAACCCTTTACCAGATAATAATAGTCGATATCCGAATAAAAGCGCATGAAATCAAAATCCGGCAGATAGCCCGTGTGGGCGGCAATTCCCGCCAAAATCATCTTTACGAGCATAAACGCCATGACATGATGCAGCATCACCGCATAAGTATTGCGTCCCAGATAAAGCAGGAATGATTGTGCTGCGGATATGCCGCTTTGCCCGCTTTCACACAGCGGCGCCAGAATTTTCGCCACCCGCAGCCAGAACGCCGCACCTGACACTACTGTCACATAGGGAATCAGCGGACCGTTGGCAAAGCCCGTGACCCACACGCTGCTGTAGGCAAGCCCGTTGCAGCACAGATACAGGAGCACCTGCACCCCAATCACAATGACAAAATACGGCAGATTTCCGAGCCTGTCCCGCGATTCCAGCTTCTTCTTATAAAACTGCCCCATCTGAAAACAGGGATAAAGGAAAAGAATCCGTCCCGGCGTTTTGTACAATCCCCAGACACGCCCTTCTATGGCAAACTGCACCACAAGCATCCCCACCGCCAGCGTCCCCAGCAAAATCACCCATTCGCTGTTCATATGCAGCCATTTAAGCAACAACCGCATACACAGATTCATCATTTCAATCAGAAAGAGCACCGGCACAAACCACGCTGCATAGTTCAGAATAAACTGATAACCGTTCAAAAATGGCGTCACAAACAGCGTCTTTAAGGAAATCCCTTCTCCCATCCCAAAGCCCGCAAAAGTCCGCAGCGCCCATGCAATCACCCCGTAAACCACATTCCAGATAAAATAGGGCAAAAGGAGCCGTTTCGCCTTCTTTTTCAGATAAGTCAGCGGATGCGCTTCCTCCTCTTCCCGATAAAAATAGCCGGAGATAAACAGAAAAAGAGGCACATGAAACGAATAGTAGGGAAACAGCCCGCCCACCGTTAAAATATCGTATCCTGCGTGCCCTGCTACGATCATCAGGATTGCCAAAGCGGAAAGAATGCCGAAGGTGACGTTGTATGGTCGCTTTTGCCGTTCCCCCTGCGCGCCGGATCCTATGTGCCCTTTTGGCGCACTGCCCATTTTTAAATGTGACATATTTGTCATTTTTACTCCCGCCGCTCTGTCCAGATAAATCCACACGACAGAGCGCAAAATTTGTGATAAACTGAACCTATTATATGGTCTATCTTACCAAGAAATACAGCAGAAAGAAAGAGAATCCCGCCAATGAGCATAAATTTCAGAAAATGTCCGATTAAAAAACACCTGTCCTTTTATTTCCTTTCCCTTTTTATCCTGCCGCTGACCGCAGCCCTCCTCTCCGCCTGCGCCCCAAACAACGCCCCGGGTGAAACACCCGCCCGCGCCGTCACAAAGAATCTCACTGCCCCGCTCCCAAGCGAGGAGCATCTGCGCGCCTTTGCCGTGGTACAGGAACTCGACAGCGAGAACTTCACCCCCATCGCCGCGCAGGACGTTCTCCGCAATGCCTGTGCCGACCTGAGCGTGCCCACCTATGTCACGAAAGTGGAGGACACCTGGTTTATCGTAGACTGCTACCACAATCAGGTGATTTACCACGATAATCTCACGGACCCGCTGACGGACTGGCAGGTTTTGACAAGTGAAATCGACAAGGGACACACCCTTGCCAGCGACGGTGTCGTCTATCTGGTGGACGACACGGAGGGAAACCGCGTTCTTGTATTTGAAAAAAAGGAGGGCGTTTTCTACCACACCCAGACACTGGATGCAGTCGGAAACCGCCCTCACTATATTGTCTATGATGCCCCCACGGACACCTTTTATGTGTGGAGCTCCATGAACGGCGAAATGTACCTGTGCCGCCACGATCCCGACGATCCGCAAATGTATCTCACGGAAATCCGTTCCGTGGACGCCCTGAAGGAAACTTACGTGCGCTCCTTCACCATCGACGGGGACGACGTCTACTTTGTATCCGGCATCCCCGGCACACCCGCAATCTTACAGGCGGACCTGTCCACCTTTGCCGTGCAGGAAACTTATCCCGTGCCCGACGCGATCGCCGGCATGGTACAGCTGACCTTTGCCGAAGGAAGCTGCTACATCACCGTGTCCACCGACATAAACGGCAGTCAGGATTATGCCACCATCATCCGCGCTAAAGATCTGAAAGACCTTGCGGACGGAAATTACGAGGATATTTACGAAAATTTCATCGGCGGCGGCACGCCTTATTACATAACCCAAATAAATAACAGCTATTATCTAACCGAGCACCGCCTTCCCGGACATGCCGTCTGGAAATTCGACATTACGAAGGACGGCTTCGGGAATGTAGAAACCATCTACTAAACTATCTCAAATCCGCACAGAGAATGCCGTTCTTTGGCATTCTCTCACGCGAAACTTAGTACTTCTTGGCGTCCCATCCTATGGCGGGACGTCTTTAGAAGTACTTTTCGCATTTCTCACGTTAATCTTCGACCGTCCCGTTGATACTGCGGAGAGCAACCAGCACTGCCACCATCAGCACAACGCCAACAGGGAGCGCAATCCATGCGCTCTTCACGAAACCTGCCACAATGTAGGTGACAAAGGACACCACGGCCGCCAACACCGCATAGGGGAGCTGGGTTGTGACATGGTTCACGTGCTCACACTGGGCGCCCGCAGACGCCATGATGGTCGTATCGGAAATGGGCGAACAGTGGTCGCCGCAGACCGCGCCCGCCATACAGGCGGAGATGGACATAATCATCATCTGCGAATCGCCGTTCTGGAACACCGCAACCACAATGGGTATCAGAATGCCGAACGTGCCCCAGGAAGTGCCCGTCGCAAAGGCAAGGAAGCATCCTACCACAAAGATAATTGCAGGCAGGAAGTTCATAAACGCACCCGCACTGGACTCCACCAGCCCTGCCACATACAGGTCGGCGCCCAGGCTGTCCGTCATCGCCTTCAACGTCCACGCAAAAGTCAGAATCAGAATCGCGGGCACCATAGCACGGAACCCTTCCGGAATACAGTCCATGCAATCCTTAAAGGAGAGCACCCTGCGGATCTGATAGAGCACAATCGTGATAACCAGACCAAAAAAGCTGCCAAGCGTCAGACCGAGAGACGCGTCGGAATTGGAGAACGCCTCCACAAAGCCTGTCCCCTCAAAGAAACCGCCCGTGTAAATCATGCCGATCACACAGCAGACGATCAGCGCAGCAATGGGAATCAGCAGATCCACAACGCCGCCCTTGGCGCTTATCTGCTCCTGCTTCGCATTTTCATACGGCCGTCCCTCCGTGGTGAAAAGATCGCCCTTTCTCGCCGCATTCTTCTCATGCTCCTTCATCTTGCCGAATTCCGTCTTCATCAGCACCATGCCGACCATCATAATGACCGTGAGAATCGCGTAGAAATTGTAGGGAATCGCGCGGATAAAGATGGAAAAGCCGTCCTCGCCCTCCACAAAACCAGTCACTGCAGCCGCCCAGGAAGAGATCGGCGCAATGATGCACACCGGCGCGGCGGTGGCATCGATCAGGTACGCCAGCTTTGACCTTGACACCTTAAACTTGTCCGTCACAGGGCGCATCACACTTCCCACGGTCAGACAGTTGAAATAGTCGTCGATAAAGATAAGCACGCCCAGAAGAATCGTTGCAAGCTGCGCGCCCACCCGGTTCTTGATATGGCTTGCCGCAAACTGCCCGAAAGCCGCCGAGCCGCCCGCCTTGTTCATCAGGCTGACCATGGCGCCCAGAATCACCAGAAACACCAGAATACCTACATTGTAGCTGTCGGACAACACGCCGATGATCCCGTCCGAGAAAATATGCGTGATCGTCAGCTCAAACTGAAAGCCCGAGTACAGGAGCGCTCCCATCAAAATACCGACAAACAGGGAGCTGTAAACCTCCTTCGTGATCAGCGCAAGCCCGATCGCCACAATGGCGGGAACAAGCGCCCAGAACGTCGCGTGCAAGTCCGGCACATACTCCATCTCCTCCTCCGCCGCAAATACCGTTGTGGAAAACGCCATTGCCAGCAAAAGCACGGTCGGCACAAGCATCCTCCATCTCTTTTTCATTTGTTTCATGATTATTTCTCCTTCTTCTCCTTTTAAAATTGAAAACCACAAACACGCCGCCTTACGCCACGCATTTGTGGTATTTCATACTTTCCGTTTAATCCGGGCTGTGGCTGCCCTCTTTTGCCATAATTTCGTTCTTAAAACCGTACAATATAAAATCACATTTTATTCTACTCGACAATACGGAAAGTGTCAAATATTTCTTGAATTTAGTCTCCTTTTCGCCACCTGGCTGCCCGGCTGTCTCACATTCTCGCCTCCATCAGATTCCCTGAGGCATACCGCCTCAGCCCCCTGTAAAACACCGCCACCGCAGCCACCACAAGGAAAGCGGCATACCCTGTCACCGTGAAGAACATCCCTGCATCAAAGCTTACCAGCAGGTGCACCGGTTGCCAGACCGCCATCCCCACAGGAATGACAAAATACAGCAAAAACCGGGAAACACCCTTAAATATGCCGTCCGGATACGTGCCGAAGCTCACTATCCCCATAACCATTTGGCTTTGCAGCATATCCATCCGCACAAACCAGAAGGACAGACTCCCCAGAAGCAGGGCGAAAGCGGTAAAGACGACCGCACCCGTCACCGTAAACAGCAGGTAAAGGAAAAATCCCCCCGCGCCCCGGCTGCATATCAGACCAAGACCCATTCCATACAGAAAATCCCCGATTGCCGAGACATCCGTGGCGGAAGTCAGAACACTTGCCAACACGTTTTTCGGCTGCACCAGATAGGCGTCCAGCTTACCGCCTATGATCAAATCCGACAGGGAAAACACCCGCGCAAACAGGATGTGCGAAAGCCCGAAGGACGCCGCCACCAGCCCCCACAAAAGCATGATCTCACGAAACGTATATCCGCCCACATCCCCCCGCAGCCGGAATAAAATCACCCACTGCACCAGAAAAGAAGCGTTATTTAACACCATAAATCCCACATTGGTGAGAAAAGTCACTTTGTTGACCATCTCCCGCATCATATTATATTTAATAGAAAGAATACATACCCGCATTTGATTCTTAACCGCCGTTAACATACAGTTTCTTCACTCCCCTCCCATAAATCAGAAACATCAGTCCGCAGCCTGCTAAAAGATAAACCGCCTGCACCGCCAGAATCTCCACGCACTTCTCCGGGCTGAAATCCACGATCAGTTTCGCCGGTCCGTAACACACGGTATAGATCGGCGTCAGTTTGAATAACGGCTGTAATGTTTTTGGAAAAATCTCAACAGGAAACATCGTGCCGACTATGAGAAGCAGTTTATCATACAGCCACTGGAAAGGCGTCGCATCCTCAATCCAAAAAGAAAACAGACTGATGCACATCTTAAGCACCGCGTTGATGGTGAGTCCCAGAACCACACAGAGCACCATCGCCGGAACCGCCGCCAGCGAAAAGCGGGGCAGGGGACCCACCAGCACCGTCCCGATCACCACCGCCAGCACCGCATACATGGGCAGCCTGATGCTCCACCCGCCCGTATATTTTGCCATAACATACAGCGTGTAATGGTAAGGCTTGTTCATCAGATAAGCGATATTGCCGCCCCGGATGTCTGTGGATACTTCCCTTGCCACAGAAGCCGCGCTTGATCCGAACCAGATCATCTCCGTCATCATCACATACCAGATCATCTGCTCCTTCGTGTAGCCCGCAATCAGCTCCCCCGGCGTCCGATACATATAGTTCCATAGCATGATAAAAGTATAGATAAAAACCGCGTAACTGAAAAATCCCACGGCAATATTTGCCGCATACTGTAAATTTTCCAGCAGAACCGACCGGTAGATTACGGCGTATTTACGCCACGGCATACATCTCACAATCCCATCCTGCTTCGCCAATCTGTTCATTTGTCAGTCAACCCCTTTCCATTGACGGATCTCCATCAGTTCCATTCCGATGCAAATCCTTTTTCTCCAAGAGAATCCCGCCTGTCATGTCCTCAGTTTTCCTCCTGTGACTTATAAATCTCTACAATGATATCCTCCAGTGAATGCTCCGAATAATGACTTTTCAAATGCTCCACCGAGTCATCCAGCACAATCTGCCCGTCGTTCACAATGATAATCCGCCTGCAAAGCTTCTCGATATCGCCCACATCATGGCTTGTCAGAAAAATCGTGGTGTGCTCCTCCCGATTCATCTGCCTGATCAGTTCCCGGATATTTTCTTTCACCACCGGGTCCAGACCGATTGTCGGCTCGTCCAGAAAAAGCACCATCGGTCTGTGAATCAGCGACGCCACAATCTCACAGCGGATGCGCTGTCCCAGCGACAAATTTCTGACAGGTGTGTCAATAAATCCGCCCAGCTCGAAGCGTTCCGCGAGCTCCGCAATCCGCGCCTCCGTCTCCCGCTCCGAAAGATCATAGATTGCCCCGAAGAAACGGAAATTATCGTAGGGCGTCAAGTGCGTCCAGAGCTGTTCCTTCTGTCCGAACACCGTGCCGATCCGGTATGCCAACTGTCTGCGCTTTTTTGTCGGGTCGATGCCAAGCACCTCCACCCGCCCGCCGTCCGGATAGAGAATCCCCGTCAGCATCTTGATGGTGGTACTCTTCCCCGCGCCGTTTGGACCGATAAACGCCAACATCTCCCCCTCCTCCACCGCGAAGGAGACACCGTTCACCGCATGGATTTCCTCTGTCTGCGGGTGAAAAATCGCCTTGACGCTGCCGCGCATCCCCTTTTCCTTGCGCTTAATCCGAAACGTTTTCGATAAATCTTCCACCTTGATTGCCTGCATTGTACTATCCTCTCCTTTTTGTCCAGACTCGATTTATGTGCTTTGCGAAACTCATCTTAACACTGTAGTAATTGCACAAATAGCATAATCATAAGCAGACCCTTGGAAGCCGTCAGCGCTTAACGAGGTATTTTCGAGTTTAGCGCTGCTACGGCTGGAACGGAGCGAAAGCGCGTCTGCGTTGATTGTGCTATTTGTGCAATCCACCAAAAAGGAGAACCGCCTGTTCCATACACCCTCGTGTATTTCCCATGCGGTTCTCCTATCCTTAACCCTGATTCCCGCACGACCGATAAGACCTTTCGTCCTACGGTCATGCGGCTGCGGCTTTTGCCGCCGTCAGGCTGTGACCGTAATCTGAAAAACCTGCATAATACCCATAATGACCGTAAACGGGACTAGATTCGTGTAAAACATACTGCTTCCTCCGTCAAAAACGTAAATCGTCAGTGAAACTGTAAGTGTTCTAGCACTCACTGATTCTCGGTAAATTTTCAGATAGAATATCACAGCCTGTACCATTTGTCAAACATTTAATTTCTATTTTTTCCCTATTTTAATCAGCCTGACCTTACTTTATCTCCACCACCACAAAAATCCCTTCGCCTTGATTGCGAATTTCACGGTTTTTTCTCCACCATAGTTATCTACACCCCGGATCGTCACACTGGCAGTTCCCTTCTTCACATTGTTTTTATAGCTGCCCGGCACAATCTCCCACTGGCTTTTCTCCTGATTTTCGTCAATCGGTCTGCCTTTCACCTTGACCGTGATATCCTCCTTTTTCAGCGTGATCGGCTGTCCTGTATAAGTCTGCTTCGGAATCGAAACTGCTGCCGAGGCAATGGAGGACTTTGAAATGCGGTACTCTCCTGTCAATGTTCCTGTATAGTTCCCACCGTCTTTCGCTT
The DNA here is from genome assembly GCA_910587715.1 of uncultured Lachnospiraceae bacterium. Lineage (GTDB taxonomy): Bacteria > Bacillota > Clostridia > Lachnospirales > Lachnospiraceae > UBA3282. The sequence continues at coordinate 31,311 of CAJUMV010000037.1, forward strand.
TCACCGTCACGCAGATCACCGTTCCCGCGGGAATGATATCGTTTGCCTCCACAACATCTCCTGCCCTGCGGACAGCCGGACCGCCCGGCGAAACATTTTTTACAGGCGCGGTCTGCACCGTCGTCTCATCCCGATAGGTATATGTGACATTCTTGTCATAATCTGCGCCCGCCTTCAGCGCCTTACCGTCCAAATCTGTGACCGACACCTTTGTCGCATAGCTGTTCTTCTTATTTCGGTATGTCTTATCGACCGCTGTCAGTCGCAGACCGTTACCGAGATTCTGCGGCATGATCTGATAGGTCAGCGGCACGGCATATGTTCCCTTAAAGCACCCCTTGCCCTTGATGGTGACAGTCGGCGGCTTCTTTTGGAGATCGCTGCCGTCATACAGCGCAGATTGATTTTTGTAGGACAGCGTATAGTCTCTCCCCTCCTCCAATATCTGAGTTGTCTTATCGTCCCTCTGGAAAACCACCTCCGGTTTCGGCTTCGCGCCGCCTTTGGCGTAGGGTACGCTCGACAGCGCAAGAGCTGCCGTCACCCTGTTGTTTTCATTAGCTGCCATGTCAAAAGGCTTAATCTTAAAGGTCTTTTTCATGGCGCCCGTATATGCGCCTTTTCCCGTAAAGATCACGGATGCCGTACCCGCCTCCCGGTTTTTCTGCCATTCAACCGTATAGTCTGTCCCTTCCGTCAACGGAATCTCCGTGGTTACGCCATTCTTTTTCTCTTTCCTGCTCAGAGAAAGCTGCGGTTCAAACGCCAGCCCGCCATATACAAATTCGCTGCCCTTGACCGGAAGCCCGGTGACTGCCGCCTTATTAACAGGTATACCCGTAATCTTAAAGCTGACCCGTTTCGTACCGCTGTACCCTGCCGTCTCAATGCCTTTGACAACGGCGTACGCCGTACCCACCGCCGTGTTCCGGCTGTAAGCCACGGTATAATGCGTGTTTTCCGTCAGTACGGTTCTCCCGTCCTTCACCGTAAGCTGCGGCGTGACCGCACTCCCCGTATAGGGCTGCGCCTTAGGATTAGCGACAGAAAGCCTTCCCACCAGCTTTAAATCCGCTGTGACAAGAAGCCTGATTCGCTTTGTGCCGGTAAAGTTCCCCTTTCCGGACAGCACAACCGAATATTCTCCCGCCTCCTTCACGGCATCAAGCTTCCCACCGGCATCGCCGCCATAGTAGGCAAAGGTGTAATCCGTCCTGTTTTTCAGCTTCTTATCGTTCCATATGAGAGCCGGAACCGGCTTCTGCGCCTTTTTATTGTATGCGACAGTCATGTCATCAGCCGCAAAGCTCCCGTTCCCGTCCGCCTCTGTAGCGCCGATGTCCAACGGCAGGATGCGGAATGTCTGGGTATCCCTGCCCGTGTAGTTACCCCGCCCCGTAACCGTCACCGTGGGCGCCTTCTTGGGATCAAAGGCGCTGTCAGATTCGACATACGGGTACGCTTTCGTATTATTCCTATAGGAGACGGTGTAATCTGTCTTCTCCTTCAGGAGCGTCTTGTGATCGTAGACCCGCACCACAGGCTTCTGCGCTTTCCCGGTATAGCCATAGCCCATGGCAGATATGCCGGCAATCCACAAGCCCTCCGGAATCACGCCGTCGGAAGGGAGATCCTCCGGGTATACATCTCCTCCCTCCCCTACCAGAAGAGCGCCGTTCTGATAAGAGATACGGTAATTGTTCCCCGCATCCGCACCATCAGGAATGATCTTGTAACTGCCTGCCCGATCTGTCAAAACAGGATTCGGATCGAACCTTAAAGCGGGCTCTTTCAGAAACTTTTCCCCGGCAATCAGACCTTCCGCCGACCATTTCAAATCCTTTCCCAGAACCGGTACCTTTCCTCCAACCTCAATAATCAGGGACGGCGCACTTACAATCAGGCTCCTCTGTCCGATGGTGAAAGGGTAGCTGTCTTTTTTCAGAATATACCGCGACGCTTCCCCATCCGGCATCTTAACCGTAAGCGTATAGCTTCCTGCCTGTGCAGGCGCCTGCACCGTCTCCTTATATGCCGAACCGTCGGCAAGCGTCCCCTGATAGAGATAAGACAGCGCAGTGTCCACCCTCTGTCCGTCCAAATCTGTCAGAACGGCTGTTCCCACATAAACACATGGCTGCCCGTCATAAATCTTGCTTTCCATCCGGACACCGGACACTGTCACGATCTGCTTGATATTGCCGTTCTCATCCTCAAGGTAATTGTTGCGGTAGAGCAGAACGCTGTCCGCACGGTTCCTTGGCAGCTCCGTGTACAGCTTCCCCTCCCTGTCTTTCCATATGTCCTCATCACTCTGCTTCGGAAGCGCCACACTTTCCTCGCACTTATAGTTTCTGGGGGTCAGCAGGCAGGACAGCGCGTTGCAGCCGGAAAACATCCCGTCCGCAACGGAGCCCATCATCATGCCTGTTCCCATAGCAGTCATGTCAAAACCGCTCAGATCCAAATTTACAAGCGAGCGGCAGTCGAGAAACATAGAGCTCATATCTTCCACTTTTCTCGTATCAAATCCGCTCAAATCGAGTTCCGTAAGCGCGCTGCACCCGGAAAACATCCCGTACATGGCAGTCACATTTCCCGTATACAAACCGCTTACATCCAGTTCTGTAAGCGCACTGCACCCGGAAAACATATTGCCCATATCTGTCACGTTTTTCGTATTCAAACCGTTTACCACAAGCTTTTTCAGACTGCTGCAGCCCGCGAACATACCGTTCATGCTGCGCACATTTCTCGTATCCAGACCGCTTACATCCAGTTCCTCAAGACCGCTGCAGCCCGCAAACACTTCCGTCATGCCGGTCACTGACTTTGTCTGAAAACCGTTTAAGTTTAACGACTTTAAACCGGTACACTGATAAAACAAGCCCCCGATATCCTTCGTCTCGCTCATATTAAGGCAGCTCACATCAATCTCCGTCAGGCCGCTGCAGCCCGCAAACATACCGCGACCGTCCGGATCGAAGCCTATCTTCTCCGCACCCATGTACTGAAGCCTGGCTTTCTTAAAGCATTGCAGATCCACACTTTTCAAGCTGCTGCAGCCCGCAAACATGCCTGTCGCGTTAGTTACCCGACTGGCGTCAAGTCCACTCAGATCCACGCTCTCCAAATTCTCGCATCCGTTAAACAGATCCTGTGTCGCCGTCATGCCAGAGACCTTCACCTGCGCGGATTTAACCAGTTTCCGATATTTGTTGTTTGTCCACGGAAGCGCATGCCGGTTCCCATAATAATCAATTCGGTCATAGTCTCCTTCGCCCCACAGCGTAAGCTTACCGGCTTTGTCAATTTCCCAGTTTATTTTTTTAATACTGCCTTCCGCCACCGGAAGCTCCGAGGGATCGCCCACTTGCAGCTTTCCGTTTTTATAGCGGAACTGATAATTTTGCGCATCCGGGGAGGCAATCTCCGCCCCGTAAGGGACAATCTCATAAACGCCCGCCTTCTGTGTGTCAATATTGCCCTTATACTTCACTTTCGGCTCCTTTGACAAGGTAACGCCGGGAAGCAGTCCCTCAACCGTGCAGGTCAGCCTCTCTACCGCCGGAAGGTCTTCCCCCTTCTCGATCCGCACATCAGGCGCCGTAATCGTCACATTCCTCCGCCTGATAGAGAAGCGGTAAGCCGTCTTTCCAAGCCGGTACTTACCCGTATCCAGATTCGAGACCTGAAAGGAGAGCGTGTAACTGCCCGCCAATGTCGGCGCGGCATCCGTCTCGTCATAAGGCGTTCCGTCAACGAGACTGCCGCTGTAAGACGGCGTAATTGTCACACCCGTTATTGAATTGCCAGCCTCATCCATCAGAACCGGCGTCCCCGTATAGGCGCAGGATGTGCCGTCATATTCCTTACTGCTCATCGTAACGCCTGACACAGAGACGCTTTTTATCGCTCCCTCAGTCGGTTTTTCCTTATATAAAGTCATACTGGCTGACAGGTTTTTGGGCAGCGTTGTCCCCGTATACTCTGTTCCGTCCGCCTGATACCATGGTCCTTCGGGCAAAGCTACATCAACCTTACAGTTCACAGGCACACCGATCCGCTTAAGCCCGGTACAGCCGTCGAGCATACCCGTCGCATCCGTGGTCTTTCCCATATCAAAACTGCCAAGATCCAGACTCCCCAGTCCGCCGCATTCCGCAAACATGCCATTCATGTTAGTGACTGAAGAAGTATCAAAATCACTCACCTCTATTCCCTTCAGATTTTTGCATCCCGCAAACATATGTGACATATTCGTCACATTTCCCGTATCAAAGCCGCCGACACCGTTTAGCGTGCGCAGATTCACGCATTGCGCAAACATCCGACTCATGTCCGTCACATTCGATGTCCTGAAGCTGCTGATGTCCAAATTCTGGACATAAGCCATACTGTCAAACATCCCTGACATATTTTCCACATTCAGAGTACAAAAACCGCTCAAATCCAAATCTGTCACTGGTGAAGAATATGTTCTTTTGTACGCATAATAAGCAAACATCCGGCTCATATTCGTTACCTGAGATGTATCCAAATTCTTCAAGGTATCAGCGGTAAGCTCCAACTCTCCGCAATACTCAAACATACCGCTCATACTCCGTACGTTTCCCGTCTTCCAGCCGTCAATTTTCAATTTTCTTAAACCGCCGCAATGGGAAAAAAGCCTTCCCATATCCGTCACGCGTTTTACATCCAGACCAGTCAGATCCAACGATGCAAGACGTCCCCATACAATCAGGTTCCCTTCATCCCAGAGCACATCGTCACCACCCACCGCAAACATGCCCGCCATATCTGTAAGGCTTCCCGTATCCAAACCTGACAGATCCACAGACTCCAGATACTCCAGCTTAAAAAACAGATTTCTCGTCGAGGTAATCCCTTTTACGTTCACTTTCGCAGCATTTATTTCCAGTCCTGACCACGGAGGCTTTGCACCGCCCCCTTTTGTGTAGTCACCTGTGCCCTCCAACACAAGTCTCTTCGAACCGTCATTGTCCTTATATAATGACCATGTAATATCGTTAATTTTATCGCTTCGGATCGGCGTCGCCGCCTGTATTTCCACGCTCTGCGTGACCGCCATAGCTTCCGCGTCATTTGCGGACAGGCTGCCCGGCTGCTCTGCGGGCGTCTCCGAAATTTCTTCCTCACTCGGCTGCTGCTGCGTATTTCCCGGCTGCTCCTCCTCGCTTTCTTCCCCGGAAACATCAGTGTCTCCCGTCTCTTCTACGCCGTCCGGCTCTTCCGGCATCTCTGCTTCACCCTCTTCCGCAGATTTTTCAGAATTTCCCGCCTCCTCTGCGCCATCATCTGCCGGATGCTCAGACAACTCCGCTCTATCCTCACTTTCCGAGCCGTCAGGATTCTCAGATATTTCCTCCCTTCCTTCCGTAGATGCCCCCGCTTCCACGCCAGACGCCGAACCTTCCGTCCCCGCCGCTGACACCGATATTTCCGGCATTGTCACCGTCACCGCTGCGGCAACCAGAACCGCCAGCAATTTTTTCCCGAACACATTCCCTTTCCTGCTCATCCTCATCTCACCCCGCGACCTAATTTTCTTCTCCCTGAATCATTTACACTGCCACACTAATCCTATAAAGCAAAAAAACAACAAAAAACGGCTGCCCATTCTCTGCTGCTTTTTATTATACCCCCCCCCCTAAATTTTCGTCAATAAGATGAGGAGCAGTTCTATCGGCTTTCTCGGCTCAAAAGGAACTCCATCACATTAATCTGCTTAATTCCATCCTCCCCCATCGGCACTTCGTCCAGCGCGTGGATATAGCTTTCCACGGTCGCAGACGTGGTTTTTCTCCTATAACACAAAAAAAATATGAGAAAGTTTTTATTTTCCAAGCCAAAAACTTTCTCATATTCCTATACAATCCACACTCCAGAAAACTGCCCTGTCATTCAAAACACAGCTTCTATGTACTTACAGTCCCGCTTTTTCCCGAAGATACTCGATCCACACTTTTCTCTTCATGACAGAGCATTTATGCTTCACGGTCTTTCCGTTTTCGGGATTCAGGCATGTCACCTTGATCCCTGTAGGGATAATCGGAATCAGTCCGCCCACATTGACAAGCTTCAGCTCCTTTATATCGCTGTATTTCACGGCAAAATTGCTGACGCCCAGCAGACCACCCGTAAAGATAAACTTCTCATTGGTGAAGAAGAAATTTCCTCTGGTCTGTGACATCCTAAAATCCCGGTCTGATTATACACTGGTTTAAGCTATTAAGTGATACAG
>CAJUMV010000038.1 GCA_910587715.1 uncultured Lachnospiraceae bacterium
CCTGCCGTTTGCAGGAGAAGTAAAAGAAAATTCGCAGAATGCCCAGTTCTGCGAATTTTTTTGAATCAAAAACCGCGAAGCGTAATCCGGCAGTAGCCGCCGCCTTCTTCCCCGTTTCCGAACCAAATTTTCCCGCCATGCGCCAAAATAATCTTCTTCACGATCTCCAGACCACGAATATTTTCTCCCGGCGAATCCTTCTTCCGGCTGCGCAGACGGCGCAGAACTTCTTCGGAGTAACCTACGCCGTTATCTTCCAGACGAATATCACATTTCTTCTTTTCCTGCCACATGGAAATCCTGATTTCCACAGAACCGCTCTTGCCACTGTGCTTCACGCTGTTATTAATCAGGTTGCGGAATACCCGCACAAAAAGCTGTCGGTCTGCATTTACGCATAGCTGCTCCGCAGACGGCGCAATCTGCACATCAATTCCCAGCTCTCCCGGCATGGAATCGTTAAGGAAGGAAACGGCAACGCCTCTGATAATCTCCGCCGGACGCACTTTTTCTTTCCGCAGCGCCTGCATGGAATATTCCAGTTGAGAAGTCAAATTTAAATCGGCAATCAATTCTTTCATAACCATACTCTGATGCCGTATTACAGCTGCCTGCTGCCTCGTTTCCTCCGCCAGCCCTTCGCTGTGTTCCAACGTATCGGCGTATCCCATCACCACCGACAAGGGCGTGCGGATATCGTGGGAAATACCGGCTATCCACTCAATACGCGCCCGTTCCCTGTTTCTCGTAAACCGCTTTGTAAAAAGAAATGCCAGCGCCACTATCCAGATAAAATTGATGAAAAGGCAGGCAAGAATCGTCCGTTTCAAAAAATCCATCCAAGAAATACTAAATTCTATATTGTATTTCCACATTGTCTCCTTCTGCATCCCCACTACCATAATCCGGTCATCCCATGCGCGCATCTGCACAGGGTATCCTTTCAGATACCACTTACTCATACGGGCAATTTCCGAGCGGCTATACCCCTCCTCAAGCTCTTCTGGTTTGCGTATGCTCCATATCACCCGTCCGTTCTCATCAAGAAGCATAGCCCATTGTTCTTTCTGTGCAAATTCCTCCGCCAGCTCCTCGTCAAGCTCATACCCGCTCTTCGTAAGGTGCAGCGCCTCCATAACCCTGCCTCCGTAAATATAGCTGGAATCTGTATTCACATAGACGACCGCCGCTGAGATAAGAAACACGATATTTAATATGCCCGTCAGCAAAGCAACGCCAAAAACCGACAACACACCGTAAAATATAAGGCGTGCCATTTTTTTGTAATTATAGTTCAACTCTCCTTTTAAGCTTCTCATACCAATCTGTATCCCAACCCTCTCACCGTCAACAGATGCTTTGGATGGGAAGGATCTTCCTCAATTTTCTCCCGCAGCCTGCGGATATGCACCACCAGCGTATTTTCATATCCGTAATTTTCTTCCTTCCAGACAGCATCACATAATGCGTCAACGGTCACGATCCGTCCTCTCTCCTGCGCCAGTTTCTGTAAGATGGCGTATTCCTTCGCCGTCAGAGTCATTTCCTCCGCTTCTTCTGCCGCACCGTTTTCGCCACTCTGCGCTATGCCATCCCGGTTTTTATTCGTCTCTCCATTTTCTGTGTCCCTGCTCCAATGCACGACCCCGCTGCCCAGATCCACTATACATCTGCCAAGTACAATCTTCTCTGTCTCCTGTATACTCTTGACCCGATACACCCGTTTCAGCACCGCCGTTACCCGCAAAATCAATTCCTCCGGCAAAAATGGCTTCGTAATATAATCGTCCGCGCCGAGTCCCAGCCCCCGCAGACGGCTTTCGTCCTCATCCCGCGCCGACAGGAAAATCACGGGTACCTCCGACATTTGCCGCAGCTTTTTCAATAAAGAAAATCCGTCTCCGTCGGGCAGCATGACATCCAGAAGAACGAGATGCGGCTCTTTTAACGCAAACAGTTCCTCCGCTTCCAGGCAGTTTGCCGCCACAGTCACGTTATGAAATCCCGCGCGGCGCAGGAAGCCGCTTACCATATCGCGCAGTGCCTTCTCATCATCTACAAGCAAAACTTTGCAGCCATATAAATTCATGGAAAATTCCTCTCATTTTGACCAGTTCCCTAGTTCAGTATATTATTTTCCACACTGTCTGAAAAGATTCCTGCGCGATTCTTAAGGTAAACGTAAGATTCAGAAATTACTGTCCGGCAAATTTCCGCAGCTCATCCCTGAGTGCAATGCCTTTCTCTGTAAGCTGTACCGGCTTCTCTTCCTCTTTCTCATTCTGCGCGTGGAAATCACCGGACCAGAATCCGTCCGCCTCGATATAATTGGGCTTTTCCTCTCCTTCAAAAACGAAATGATATACGATATCATGGTAAGGCTCCGTAATCACCTCCGAGATTTCCGACACGCCGTCTGGCGTCATAAGCCAGTCCCCGGCCTGCAATTCGCCTGCCGCCATACGTCTGCCCTCCGGTGCTGTCCCGTCGCTGACTAACATGGCGTGACCGCCGGAAACGCGGGTCTGCTTACCGTCCCGCGTCACGATTCGGATAATCTCCTCATCCTCTCCTGTCAGGATACCCGACACCGTGAGCATGTTACCGTCCCGCGCGCAGATTTGATCTCCCGCCTCTATTTGATCCGTCCGTCTTGTTCTGCCGTCCGCGGTCGTGATCAGCGTATCTTTCGCAAAACAGCCCCAATAAATCTCTATGGGCGGGATATAGACTGTCGTCGCATTCTCGCGCACATAATACGAGGTGACCATATCCGGCAAATGATCACTTCCATAAATAGTAATTTCATAGGTATCATAATCGCAACCCGCCAATTTTTCATGTTCAACCCTTAAAACAAACCTCCCCGCCAGAAAACATTTATGTAGACTGTTATTCAGAAAATCACCGGAAATCCCGCTGTACCAGTCATACGGGCTCAACCCCGCATCCACAGGCAGCTTCAAATCAAAATGCGCCGTTTTTGTCTTGCTGTCATAGGTCAGCGCGCCATTTTTCTGTAATGCCTCTCCCAGTTTATCGGGCGATATATCCTCGCGGTGTCGTGCCAAGGTATATCTCTCTTCCTTTAAGAAATAATGCATCGTCGACACCGGCACCTGCTTGCCGTCCTCTAAAATATAAGAATCTATTTTCGCGCCCGTCACTTTCCCTTTGGACACATCCCGTAGTACAATGTCACCTGAAATCGGAATAATTGTACGAAGATTTTTGATATTGTTATTATGATGATATGGACCATTTTCATCCCAATAATCTGCATCACTCAACAATTGCGGATTATTTCCGGGTGTCCTTCCGTACAGGAACTTGATTGTTCCATCCGTCTTTCCCTGATGCCAATGAGGATTCGTCACCGTTATTTTTTTAACGTAGCTGGTAGCTTTCTTCCGGCTAAAATAGAAGGACTGGCTAAGCGGTTCCAGAGAAATCACTTCCTGGTTTTCATTATAATAGGATATGTTCATCTCCATAACCAGATTCCTGCCCTCAATCTCTTCCCACGGTATCTCTTCCGTCTCCACCTCATCCACGATGTGCTCGACATGATCCTCATACAAAAGCGTCATTTGCTGATATGTTTGGCCGGATCCCGCATCCCTGAAATTCAGACGTACAACAGACTCCACCAGCCGGGGATCGGCATCATCAGCCGCCTTCTCGGAAACTATCGGCAAGGAGTTATAATAATTGGACTGCAATGCGACGGAAAATTTATAAAAATCATATTCTTCCTCCGCATTGTCCGACACCGCAGCCTTACAACACGCCTCGCCTTTGACTGCCACGCCGATCTGACTGGCTGCTGTTATCTGTGTTTCAAAACGATACTCCGGAGCGTCATCCACCGCGCTTCGACCGCACAGCATACCTTCCGTCTCCCGCATCCTGCACACCGCAGACCAAATCCGGGGATACTTTTGCAGGCACATTTCCCCTCCGTAAGCCTGGATAAACCTTCTCAGATCCCCGTCGTCCCGCAGATCGAGTATCCTCGGTCCTGTTGTCGGCAGGAGCGTATTCATTAGATCGCTCTCGGTTCCATTGACAGACACCCCGCCGTCAGGATGATGTATTGTTATCTTCCCGTCTCTCCCCTGCCTGCCTCCGTTTCCGCCGTCTCCGCATCTGCCTCCCTTTGTACCCTTTTGGCCGCTGCCGCCGCCTTTCCCTGCGGCACAGGCGCCGCCTTCTCCACCAGATCCTCCGCGGCCGCCTCTTGCCGAGTATGCATAAGCATAACTTGTAGATTTCTTGTTCTTCCTGTCATAATAAAAGTCTATCTCTGCACCGTCCCCGCCGTCTCCGCCATCGCCGCCGTCTCCGCCGTCCAATCCGTCCTCACCGCTCTTTCCCGTGCCGCCGTTCCCACCGTTCCCGCCGGCGGCCTTAATATGCACATCTCCTTCCAGATCCTTGACGGTTATCTTAATCCTCCCGCCGCTATGACCGTCTCCGCCTCTCTCACCTGAATCGTAAGCGGCGTCTTTCCCGTCCTCTCCCGTGACAAGAATATCAAACTCATTGACGCACGGATTGGTTTTGTGATTAATCAGCTTCCGGATCGTAAGCTCTGTGAGCTCCTCCGAAATGATAAGGCATCCCTCTTCAACCAGCTCAACACAATCCAAATCCTCCGTAATAATCATTTCCCCTGAAATCGTTTGTTTACCCATATAAATATTTTCCTTTCTAAAATTTGTAATGCCAGCTTTCCGTTCCTTCTTCCGTCCAGAAAAATCCTCTGATTTCTTCCCCGTCAACACCCCCTATCGCCGGTCTTGTCCTTTTCATAAAGCCCGGAAAATAATGCACATCCATAAATTTCTCACGATCGCATACCTCAAAAGCATACCCGTTCAGCACGATGTATACCGCATTGGATTTCACCAGCCAGAGATTGTCATCCGGCGTCTCGAGACATTCAAAAATATTATCCCTGAAATCATCATCCAGATCGTAAAAGTACACCTTGTTATTGCTGCAGGAAAACGCCAGATAGCTCCTCTTTCCATCGGCAAGCACATCCGCCGCCACAAGTCTCGCATCCGCCGGAACATTCATATACTGTCCGTTCATCAGCGCGCCGCCCTTTAACTCATAGACTGCCATCACGTCCTGAAACACCAATACAATCCTGGGATTCCCCGGATCCGACAAAAGCGCGTAAGCTGCCAAAGCGGTTCTGGCTATGACTTTGCCGGACCACGTTTTGCTATTCCAGTCCATCTCGCAATAGGTCAGCTTACTGTCATCCAGATAACATACACAGAATTTATCCTCCGAGAGAGTCGAAGAATAGAAAGTATAGCCGGAAGCTGCAGCCGTATTTTCGGCATAAGTTTCCCATGTAACACAATCATCGCTGACATACAGGGTTGGATGGATGTACAGGTAATATTGTTCCCCATTGTCCTGATAAATTTTAAAACGCCCTTTCTCGTCCGTCCCGGGAAGACCTGTCGGCACTGCCTTTGCCTTATCCCACAGCGTCCGATATACCACCACGGACTGTTGTACCGCACATGCGTTATTGTAAGCTAAAAGTGTAAATTTCCGCTCCCTGTCGATTTTGACATGATAGGGCGGAAGGTTTGCCACCACGGCTCCGTTTTCGTCATACAGGAATGTCGATGCTTTCGCATCCTGGCAGATTCGCCATGAAATATCGCAGTCCCCGCCTTTGTGTACCACCGTCACAGGGTTTTCCGACCCTGAGACATAAGCGCCGAACCGTTCGATATAAGCCGTGTATTCCCACGCAAGACTGCGCGTATATTCGATGCGTTCCTCCACCCCGCAAAGCAGCTCATCAAAATGACAGATGCAGACATCCAGCTTGATGGTGTCTCCCGGCACAAATCTTTTTGTAAAAACACACTTATCCGACAACTGAAAGGTCACCGAAAAATCTGGTTCCAAAAAATCCTTCGTTGTCGTAATCACCATGCAGCCCTTCCCCGTATCCGGACATATGCCATAACCGATTTCCCAGTCCTTGTCGCCGTTTACATGAAACAAGTTACAGAAAGCCGCCACCCGGTCATTCCTGTCGTCCTCCGCATCAAACAACTGCTCGAAGCCTTTCATATAGATCGTCGGATATTCTTCGCCCTTCCCAACGCCTGTACGCATACTTTCCTTTTTCAATGCTGACACATCCCCGGTTATGGTAATAGAAAAGTCACTCTTAACCAGATAGATATCCGGATATTGTGAGACAAAGATTTTCTCCGGCAGTCTAACATCAATCCCTCCCGTCAACTGTATTGGTGTCTCCTTCCTCTCTATTGTCTTTCGTTTGTCCAGTTTACTTCCTCCTCTCTGCCAGTATGCCATCGACGATCATCGACCCCGCCTCGGCGATTTCTCCCATCGATAACGCATGATTTACAATTGCCAGCTCTTCATATTCCGGTTCTTGCTGTATTTGCGCACTGTGCTCGGCCCTCGGATAAAACAGGCTGTACTCGGTCCCTTTCACAAATTCCGGCAGCTGTGCCGTCTCCTGCTGCGCAAGCACCGTATTGAGCTGCGCGGCACACAGCTGGTATGACGAGAAGTCCACATGCTCCCCGCAGACTTCCGCCTGTTTTACCGGCAGGATCCCCGTGGTCACCGTGACCTTTAACATCGGGTCAAACAGCAAAGGGACATACGCCGCACCGCCCATTCCCCGCACGGTGACAGGCGGCGCATCCAGGTACTTTGCATCCGCCCGCCCGGCTCCAAAAGCGGCAAAACCATGTTCAAAATCCTGCGTGAAGCCGCAGCATACCCCGTCCGTGCTTCTGTTCCTGTCCCCGAACATAACGGGAAATTCCTGTGCCGCAAGCCCGGCATCCTCAAATCTGCCGATGTCTTCATCCCTCCTTGACCAGTGGGGCGCGCCATAATATTCCAGCTCTACCGCCATTTCCGCCAGCACAAGCGCACGCCCAAAGATAAAATGATTCTGTGCCAGGGGAACGGTAGCGTTTAGCTTGGTGTCTATGGTCTCCATCACTTCGGCAAAGGCTGGTGTATCCTGTGCCAGAACATGAATCAGCTTCTCGAGCCGCGGATCCACCGTCCTCGGCGCGACGGGCGATGGGAGGAATCTGCCAAACGTTCTCTTTTTCCCCTCAATCGTCCGATACACCATCTTCAATACCCCGATACTTTCCCCGGAAGCAGAGAACACGTTCAAGTTCCTGTTCAACAAATCGGGCAGGAAAATACCAATCACAGGCGTCCCACACGGAAAAGGGGAAAAGAAAACCGACCGGTTCCCTGCCGACACAAAATCCGCCTTCAGCCTGGCTGCGGAAGTGAGCGAAAGCGGCAAAAAACACATGCCATCCTGCACCGGCAATAAATTTTCCGAGAAATATTTTTTACCCCGAAAAGTCAGCTCATCGTCCAACAGTTTCCTCTGTTCCCCAAAAGAAGATACCATGGCAAGTTTGGACAACCCGAAGTACCCCTCCCTGAGCGGAAAAATTCGCGCGTCACGCAGCACTGCCAGTCTTTCTGCCTCCGGCTCGTAGAAAGTTTTCTCCTCCGGCGAGATACAGGCGGCTACTTCCCGGGAAAAGGCATCCTTCGGGTCAATCGTAATGGGATACTGACAGGCATGGGCAAGCCCGCACAGATCAATAGTAAAACCGTCCAGTCTCTGGGATACCGCCGCCAAATCCTTAATCTTCCCAGCCAGCTTCGTAATCTCAGGATCGTCCAAGTGCAGGGTCAGATATTTCTCCATCTGTTCCTGCAAACGGTATACACCGTGGGGCGTAAGCACAGTAATGCCCTCGCTGTGTACATCATGCCGCTGCCTGCTGCCCCGATACACGTAATCCGTATCTCCGTACTGCAAAACGCTTTCCGCAGGAACCGCATCCCTGTAATCGGGGTAAAACGCCGACTCCCACTGCATCAAAAGGGTAACCTGTTCTTCCGCTTCCCCGTTATAGACCACCGGAGAAACCTTGTCAGGAATCACCGGGGACAGTCCTAACCCCGGCAGCAGATTCTTCCGATCCAACAGCACCGCCGAAACGATATAGTCCTTACATCCTTTCCATGCACCCATATTCTCGTCAAAAACATGCGGATCCGCGAAATATCTCCGGATCTCTTCCGCCGGGATATCCGCCGCAAGCGGTCCGGTCAGGCACAGAAGCGTGCCGTCCTTCTCAAACCGCCCGTCCTCCCCGAAAGCGTATGTCCTGTTCATGCCCTCGCCAAACAACATCACTGTCGGGTCATTTTGCAGGAAAAAGGGTTCGCCAGCTTCTTTCTCCAGCGTGCCGCCTATCTTTGCAAGGAGTTGTTCCAACGCGCCTTTCCCTGCTTCCGCCTCCTTTAGTTTGTCATAAATATCTGTCCTTCGCTTGTTGATCGCCTGAAACAGCGGCGCCATATATCCTTTGATCTCTTCTTCCCGCTGCGGTCCTGCGTCCATATAAAGTTCCCACAGATAATACAGGGAATCCTTCTGATATTCCAGCATACGGCGCATCTTGCCAATCTCACGTTCCAGTAAAGCAAGCTGTGCATATTGCTTTTCGATTTCCGCCATATCCGCTTTATGGTCTCCCTCCAGGTCTTTTGGCAGTTTTACGCTGTAAGACCTCTCTATGGGGTCCAGCCTGGAAAATCCCCTGTAATGGATATCATCATCAATCTTAAAATCACCGTCCGGCAAAGACGCCTCGCCCGCCGTGTCGTACTGGATGGACGTCAGAAAACGCTCCATTCCCTCCCGGTCTCCAAAATACTTTTCACCGATGATTGCCGACAGCGCTTCCGCAGAGCTCTTGCCTATGCCTATGTTGATCTCTCCCACCGGCACCGGCTGCTTTCTGGAAAGGTCGATGCCGCCTGCCACACCGAATACCATGCTCGCCTGACAGACCGTCCCTTCCCCGTCAAGCGACAGGTCATAATCCGCCATAACCTTTTTCATATCGTCGGTATTTTGCACCTGATGGAACAGGTCATTGACCGGATTGGAATAAATCCCCGTCACGCAATAAGTAAGCACCGCATCCGCCGGTACGCCTTCCAGACTGTCGTAAAATCCAAATACGCTTGCGCAGCTCGGGTAGTATGCCGAAAACATCGGATTTCCGGCGCCCAGCGCTGTAATTCTGTCAAAGTATCCGCACTCTCCCACCGGCTCGGGCGCCGGTCTGTTCGCGGGATAGTTCCTCCCCATATATCGAAAGCGGTGTCTTGTACGCGTGTCGTCGAATTTCGGAATAGTGATGCTGTCACTGTAGGCATCGTCAAGGGAATAAAAATTGCTTTCCACGATATGGCTTTCCGTCTCAATCTTCCGGTTCCTGATATACATTCTCGTAACCAGATACCGGTCCGGCACTGCCGGATATACCATCGTCGTTTCCCCATTTTCGTCCGTCACCTCGCGACCTTTCTTCAGCGCGGAGGGGAGGACGAAATGCAGGTGCACGCCGCGTTTTAACAAAATTTTTGTATTGAACGCACCCGGTGTCGCATCCTTGCCAAGATAAGAACGCAGCGCCGTCTTATAATTAGGGTCAAGCGCCGGCACTAGAAGCGGACTTTCCAGATATCGCGCCAGCACGATCATCGGAATCACTATTTTATCAGCCATGTCCTCTCCCCTCCTATCAATCCTTTGCAGTCAGCTTCGCCCGATGCGCCGCCGCAATCATCTCAAACGCAAACCGTGCCGGCGTAATCTGTTCCGCACCCAGCGCACCCTTTGCTTTAAGCTCCCTTCCCACTGCATCCGCCAGCCGTCCGGTATGCAGCCTGCCGTTATCGTCCGTGAAGCTGTCGATGCAAAAACCGCCTACCCGCTTCCCAAGCTCCGCGCTGTCCTGCGCGGAACGAAGATCGATACTGCGGGTGATCCGTCCTGCCGATACATCCGCAGACGATACGCCAAACCGAAGCCCGGTTTTCGGCTCCTCAATCATGACCTGATATATTTCCCCGTGGAACAGCGCCAGAAGCACGTTGTCCGCAATCGTCTCCATGCGCAGAATTGAAAGCGGCGTACCATTGTCCATAGGATTCTTCGGGACTCCGCTCCTGTCATAACCATACAGGTGCAGCCCCCTCTTTTCATTCACAAGCCTCGATCGCAGCAAGAACCCGCTCACCAGCGTGTAATCCTCCTGCGCGGCACCGGCTGGCATGTCTTTTAAGACATGTGTCCTGTGATTCACATGCATCTGCCTTACTCTTGGCATATCCGCATAATGTCTGTTCTCACCTGCCTTCTGTAGCGCTGCCTTGTCCCACCGGGCATCCCTCGCGCACAACCTCCCGATGGAAAATGCACCGTCGAGCAGCGCGTCCGTCCAGTTGATATCCAGATGAAAAAAACGAATACTCTCCTCCGGCAGATCCGGCGCTTCCGTCAATAGGTATGTAAGCGGTACCCCTTTCAGCAGGCGGAGCTCATCGGCGTACTCCTTCAAACTATCCGGAACATTTATGGGGATATAACCTCCCCTCCTCACATTTGTTTCTGTCGTCTGTTCTGCTGCCATTCGCCGTTTCATAACGCTGTCACATCCTCCCAATTCCTGATAACTGCCCCATATATTGATTCCGTATCTTCAAGTTCAGTCGTTTACACTCTCATCACTTACAATGTCCCGCCGCCTTCTGACAGTTTCCCGCAGATTTCGTGAAGATCCGCCAGTGAAACGCCTATCGTCTGATCGAGCAGCCGCAGATGTTCACCCATCGCCCGCTCCCTTCTCCATCTGGCGATTTTCTCCGCCTCCGTGCGCCGGCTTAAGCTAATCATCCTTCCCAGATTGAAGGCCGCGGCATAACTGATATCCAAAATTCCGTTCTGTGCGTCATAAATCAGCCTGCCGTCCGCCGTATACCGCCCTTCTCCGCCCAGATTATCATACCGCTCCATATGATAGGGCAGAAGCGGCGAATGATATCTGGAATAGGTCTTTTCACCGGTGCGCAGATAATGCGGCTTTAAAGACTGATCCTTCACAACGCGGGCATTTCTGCCAATCCCTTCCATCAATGCGGTAAAAGACTGTTCCTGCGTCTTCTCGGAATAAATATTCCAATGATAGAGGGAGATTAGGCGCACCCTGTCACAGTCTTCCGGTATGTTCCCATTCAGATAACCGTCAACAGGTACCAGATGCACGGTACTCTTCAAACTGCATCCTTCCAGAGACGGGACAAAGCGATTGGCAATGACGGTGGAAAACCACCCGTCCTGTTTTGCAATGGCATCCTCCGTGGACGACAGATCCACGAATTTCGCATGGGTGAGCCATTGCAGATCCTCCGCCGCCGGCATCACATCCCGATAAGTCTGCTTCGGCATCATGAGGATATGAATATTGTCGTCATCTCGGCAGGACGTCACTTCCCCCTCTTTCAGCGGAAAAAACACACCTCGTTCTTTTAGGTCCGGCAGCTTTGCATTTTCCACATCCGTCTCCACTGCGCCCTCATTCTCTGATACAACGATCAGAGCCAGCCAAGGAACCGGCCGCCCGTCGATGTCGTCCCGCCAGCGGCGAATCCAGGGGTAGACCTGATCATTCAATACAAGAAAAGGCAGTGTGCCCGCAAAATCCCCCTGCTGCTCCGGCGGCGGATACACGCTGAACACATCCTGCCCCGCCAGCGCTCTCGTATTCGCCGCAATACAAATTTCCTTTTGCACCTGAAAGGTCTCCGATGCCGGTTTCGTAACATCCTGTCTGCCGGTAATCGTATATCTGCCCTCCTCGATAGCCGGTCTCACATAATCCGCCAATTTGAAATCCTGCTCCTGAAAATCCATAGTAACCTCCGAATACCCTGTTGTTAAGCTGACTGCCCTTTTTATGTACCGATCAACAGCTCCTCCGACAGCCAGTCCTCAGCCTCCTGCGCAAATCGTGCAATCGACACCTGCTCCGTTATGCCGTTGTCCGCCAGATATGCCTGCCGCCTTTTCCTTGTCTCCGCGCTGTCTGCGGTTTTTGCTAATTTGCTGATCGAACCTTCCTCCGACAACTGCAGGGACTCGCCGGGAACAAATCGGAAACAGTTTTCATACGCAAGCGTGTTGCTGCGATACAATTCTTCCAGCGAAATGAAACGGTTCTTTGGGAAAAGTTCCGACTGCTTTACTTCGCTTGACAGCTCATAAGACACCCCGCACCGGGCATCCTTTACCATATTGTCTTCCCGCAGCCTGTCCTGTCCAGCAGGTGCGCTCTTCCATAAAGCCGCCGGCACATTCCTGGTCACACTACCCTTCTTAAACCTGTCACTTACCGCCCTTTTATGCTCGTCCTCCACGGTAAGCGCTATCGTTGACTGGAGCGGCGCACTATTAACCGGCCGCACATTTCCCTGTTCCGGTATCTTGGAAACCAATGTGATGCCAAACCCGTTAGGATTGATGATATCTGTCCCGTCAGCCGCCTGCCCGCAGACACCTGTAACGGTGACTGCCAAGATATCCGCATCGCCGCTCGGTGTCCCCTTGCTGCCCGATGTTCCCAGCCTGCGGTCCTGCCCCTTATCTGACAGGAACGATTCCTTGAATGCACTCCAGTCCAGCGTCTCTTTTGAATGATCCGCCCCTTTTGAAAAAGAGATCGTGAAAGAAATAATAAACCAGGAAACGTGAAGCCGCCCCTGTACCTCCGGTCCCCACAGATCCAGCGCCGCCGCCAGCTCAATAGAAAAGGTCTTATGGACAAACCAGCAGTCAACGCGATAGGAAGCGCCCAAGGATACCCCAATCCTTGCCTGATAAGCAAACGGCTTCCACGAAACGAGGAAATCCGCATAGGCAATGAACCATGCGCGCAGTTTGCCAAGCGTATAGACCGCGCTCAGCTTACCGCCCGCCATGGCGGCACCGGGTGTAAGCGCAAAATAAATCTCGCCGGATATATTTAGATGGGATGTAACATTCCAGTTCAAACCCAGCCGCGGCACTTCCGGATAATGCGCCGGTTTGCGATACGCCGGGTGGTATCCGCCCAGCGTAATCACGAAATCACCGCTGTGCTCACTGCCCTCAAACCAGAAAAATGCCGCGAAACCCCCTGTCAGCCTGCAGTCGGGGGACAGAATATAAGATTCCGAAGTAAGACGCGCCTCCACCCCGAACACGCCGACTGACGGATCATACTCCCCCCTGACAGCCAGCTGTGCTTTTGCCACAGGATGGGAAGGCGCATGGGGCGGCATGGATATATCCGCAAGCCCAAGCACCCCGATCTTAAACTTTTTCCCGAAGGAAACCGAAAGAAGCAGGAAACCGTCCACGATTTGAAAGGACGTAAACCTCACGCCCGCCGTCAGGAAATTCTGCCCGGCGTCCTCCACAATATAATTGCCCAGCTCGTTCAGCGTCTGCGCGTCGAATCCTTTTTTCACGGCTTTTATCAACGGATAGTCCGGCACCCGTTCTACAGAGGGCAGAACCAGGCTCCTATTGTAGCCAAACCCAAGCGCAAGCCCGGTCACAAAGAACGCCGGCGGCCCGCCGATAGGGGCAGAAAGCGCCATATAGGCAAACAGCGATCCGGAAGAATATTCTCCCACCGCCGTCACCGTGACCGATCTACATTTCACCAAAAGCGACCCTGCGTAAACTTCCTTCGCTTCCCTGCGTTTTCCGGAAAAGCTGCCGCTTATCGCCAACATCCCATTGTCAAACGCCACCCCGAAACCGGAAAGATAGAACGCCGTATCTGAAAGCCTGGATACATTGATGCCAACGCCGACCTCCGCCAGACTGAAAGTAAACGGGGAAACTGCAAGAGAAGCCGAAAGAAGCACCACCACCCTGCTGCCGTCCAGGCCGATCCCGACCTTGGAGACCGTCAAAATAGCAAAAGTCTTGTTCAAATTAATCCACTTTACTGTTTCCGGCGCGAAGTTTCCTGCCGCTTTCGCTAGGCGCTGCGTCGGTTTATAGAGTTCCAGCATGCACACACTGCCAAACACCGTGCACTGAAATATCACACCCTGCGCGGAGGACGCCTCCAGCATAAAGTCCTTTACGGACAAACCAGTTGTTCCCGGCGCCGCCTTCTGCACCAGCTCTCCCACCAGCGGCATCCGGAGCATATCCGCGCAGACCCCCGGATCCGTCTCGTAGCTGATGCGCCATCCCGACTGCCCGCCCGCGTTTATGTCCGCAGAAATTTTCCCGGCATTCGTTGTCAGGCACAATACAAATTCCTTTGTGGTAAAATTGTACTGCACTCCCAAATTTGTGACGGCAAACCCTGTCAGGAAATCAGGAAGATGCCCCGCCGCAATCCCAAACTCCCCGGCAATCCTGCCGAAAGTCAAATCCGTAAAAGCCGCCCCGCCAGACAATATACATCCTTCCTGTCCTTTAGACACAGTAAGCCTTATCTGCGTTCCGCATATTTGAATCCCAGCGATCACCTGAAAGGCAACATCCGCTCCCTGTTCGGACGAAATCTCAAGCGCCAGCTCCCGAATGGCAAAATCTTCCGAAACCACCAGCACATTTTCCATGCCAACATAGCCATAAAAAGCTTTGTTCCCCGATTCATAGGAAGCCGTAAGCATACGTATATTCGCGGCAAGCAAACTATCCGGAACAGACTCCTTGTCAAAAGCCTGTCCGAAATCCTGTGCGGCCTGCGCGATAAACTCCCACAGACTGTAATCTGTGTCCGAATACGCCATCGCTTTAAAGGTAAGACCGCTATCCTTACTATAGCTGCCTGCCAGCGCCAGTGTGACACCGCCCAGAGCAAAAGACCCGCCCAGTTTGACCGCGCCAAACTGACCGTCGTGAAAGCCAAGCGAAAGCGACAACCCCTCGATGCCAAGTTTTCCCTGCCCCACCTCAAATTCCAGCACATGCTCCGCCGACAGATACAGAGAATAATTGCCCGAAGGTATATCCGCGCTAAACTCCATACCCGTCAATTCCACAGGCGGGAAGCTGACGTCTTTGGCGAACAGCCCGGCAACATCCGCAAACCGCAGCGTGGAATCGTCCGCTAGGCACGCATAAATCGTCTGATCCGCTCTGTACATTAAGTCAAAAACCGTGCTCCCAATATGCCATTTGCCAAGCACCCGGTAATCAACCTTCCTTCTCCCTGCGTCGAAAGGATATTCGATATTCATATCAAAGTATGGCTGCAACGTAATCTTATCACCCAAAATACGCCATGGCTTTCCCGCCGTCACCGTAAACCCAATCTGCGTCACACCCTCTGACACCGTATCTACCGTAAGCGAAACAGCCCGCAGTCCCAGGGATCCAAAAACACTTTCCTCATCCGGCAAAAGTTCGGAACCCAAAACCACCCCGTCAAGCCCGAAAGAGGACAGCAGACCGGCTATCGTAAGAACCCTGCCTTCCTCGTATTCACCGTTAATATAGAACCTGTCAGCGTCCGGCGAAAGCACAATCGTCAGGTCAAATTGTCCCGCAATGTCTGCCAAAAGAAAGATAGCCGGAAAGTCAAATACGTCATCCAGCCCGCTCGTTATGCCCACCCGGTGTACCGCAAAGGACAGCTTATCCGTCACCCGGTATACAAATTCAACAGCGAGCTCCCCTGCAAAATGCAGACCGTCCGCAGTCTCTGTTACTGTACAGAAGATCTCCGCCGAATCCGCTAACGGCACCACCTCTTTGACATGCTCCCAAAATGGCGCGTCCGTCACAATCTTCGCCTGATAGGTAAATGTTGTATCCGTCAGACTGCATTCCCGAATATCGGAAAAACAAATGTCTGAAAGGAACGGCGCACGCTGCGCATCTAAATAACATTCGGGAAGCGCGGGAAAATGCTCTGTAAACCGGTACTCCCCTCCGGTCTCCCCACAAGCGCATATGGCATCATAAAGAACGCGAAGCCTTGAAGTCTGCATAGATAACGCAATATCCCTGTTCCCCATAAGGCTGTGCTGCGCCATTTCGGGAGGCGGAGACGGGGGCTTCCTCTCAAACACCATGACGTTTAAACCAGAGAAGCTGCGTATCTCCAAAGCGCCCAATCCACCGGCATCTTGGGGTTTCTCCACGGGGGTGGCAGTCGGCTGCGGGTCGATCGGCTGTGCCCATCTGGGCACTTCATAACCCTGACTTGTCAGCGCGCCGCGCAGTTTATCTATGATGACGTTCAGCGCATCAATCTTTTCTATTCCCGTTTTTCCCATTGGCGTATTATAATGCTTAATCCGAATCTGCGCCATGATACGGACCGGGTGCATAACACCGGTGTTGTTATAGATTTCCCTGCTCAAATCCGGAAGCAGGAGGATCGTATCAAAAACGTCCTCGTATTCGAGCATCTTCGGTGCGCATATCGCCGTCACCTCGGCATTGACCTGGTCACATATATAGCTTTCTCCGTACGAACCCTTACTCCCCAACACGTGCGCAAGCGCCCCATCAAAAGTCTCTGCCAGTGTATGTACCGCACTGATCCGCTTATCATAATAGAGCCGCCAAAACGTAAACATCGTGGGCAGAATGACCAAACTAATCGGCAGCGGCATTCTCTCAAAAAGGAAAAAGTCTTTTTCCAAATATATCCTATAGAAATCCAACAGTCCGGCCGTGTGCCCCGATGGTCCTGCCCAGAGAGGCATAAGGGATTTTCTGTATCCGGCGGTTACCGAATGCATTTCGTCCCGTGTCCAGCTCCATAATAATATACCGGGCGGTTTGTCAAAGTCGTTTT
This sequence comes from uncultured Lachnospiraceae bacterium, assembly GCA_910587715.1. Classification (GTDB taxonomy): domain Bacteria; phylum Bacillota; class Clostridia; order Lachnospirales; family Lachnospiraceae; genus UBA3282. The sequence continues at coordinate 16,734 of CAJUMV010000038.1, forward strand.
TGGGCTCCCGTTTCAATATGACAGGTACAAAGGATGACGTCGGTGCGTCCACAATCTCCCAGTGTCTCTCCGGCTTTTCCACCAACTGCAAAGCACAGCGCTTCCCATTAGGCGGTTTGTCAAATTTCCGTATGGCATTGATAATCATGGCTCCGCGTATGACCGGCGGGAATTTGCGATATTCCGCCAAACACGCTGTTATAATCCCCTTCACTTTTTGATTCACTTCTTTACATGGAAGCGTACCATCGCCATCCAGATACGCATTAATCAAAGATATAAATGCAGCCCATTGATCCGGTCTTGGCAAGCCTGCAAGCTTCGGGAAATAGAAATAGATATATTCTGTTGCCTTAATCACATCTCGCTTAGGGTCAAAATTTAAAAAAAGTTTTTCTAATTCCGGGTTCACGACCTCTTCTTTTTGCGTCATATCAAGGACGACACATTTCACAAACGCTTTCTGCGCCGCCAGGAATCTTTTAGACTGACACAGTTCAAGCGCATAAATCTTCTCCAGCTTTTTGGTCGCATAGGTAGTAATCTCCCCTATGACAGCCCTTGCCAGTTCTGTCATATCTTTACAGCACCGCACCTGATCCCGGTTTGACGTCGTGAGTTTTTGCAGCCCGGCTTTACTGACTTCCCCTTCTTTCAACGCCTCTATTTCTTTCATCATATTATCAATCGCCGTTTTTGTTGATGTAAGCATATACCGTTCCGGAAACGACTGCCAGTTGTTTATATATTGCTCACCAAATGTCTGCGGGCGGATTCCGGGACTAATCATCATATTGCCAATCATCGGATGTGCCCATCTTACAAACACATTCTTGATAATACGATAGGCCGGATCACCCGGCATATTCCACAGCTTCAAGATGTCTATGCCATACTGCTCCGTAAACTGCGTTATCATAAATCCACAGACATCTTTATCCTGTATGGCAGCATCATAAACAGCCCTCATTAACGTATCAATATTTATAATTTGCACCATCGTCTTGTCGTCTAAATGATAGTCCGTCTCGTTCCACGATATAAATTGGACATTGTCTGACGTAAGTTTATCCTTCTTATCTGTCGAATAATGCAAAGGAATTGGCTGTCGTCCTGACGCAGACCCTTTTTTAATCATAAAAAGTATCATCAAAAATCTCCATATTTTAAAAGTTTGTACTACATAAATAGTATATTATGAATTCAATTTGTAATCAATAAAATTTGCACCAGCTGCCACCCATTTTTAAGGTAAATGTAATCTTTCCTTCATTCCCATGTAAGCCGAATTACTTATTCTGTCTATAGCAGGAAGACTCAAACGCCTGCACACCGCGCAGACCGTAAGCTGCAAGTCGTTGAAGGCTCAACACCCATCAAAGCAGCTCCATCTGCCAACGCAGAAAAATACGACAGGAAAGGACGAAACACTATGCCAACACAAAATCTGGTAGAAACCCATAATCTCACAAAACAATACGGCAAAGTCCGCTGTGTCAACGCCGTCAACATGCAGGTGCCGCCCGGCGCGATTTACGGCTTTCTCGGTCCAAACGGCGCGGGCAAATCCACCACCTTAAAGATGATTCTCGGTCTGGCAAAACCCACCGACGGGGGTATTACGCTTTTTAACATACCGGTCAACGAGAAAAACCGCATGAAGCTCCTGACACAGACAGGGTCTCTCATTGAGTCGCCCAGCTATTACGGTCATCTGACCGGCGAGGAAAATCTGCGTATCATACAGACGCTTAAGGGCTGCTCCGAAAAGGATATTGACAAGGTATTAAAAATTGTCCGACTGGATGAGGCACGGGGCAAGCTGGTCAACCACTATTCCCTCGGCATGAAGCAGCGGCTCGGTCTTGCCGCCGCGCTGCTTGGTTTTCCGAAGCTGCTGATTCTGGATGAACCCACAAACGGGCTTGATCCGGCAGGCATTCAGGAGATGCGCGAGCTGGTCTGCTCCCTGCCGGGCGCTTACGGCATGACGGTTCTGGTCTCCTCGCATCTGCTCAGCGAAATCGACCAGATAGCGGACCATGTGGGCATCATCCGAAAGGGCGAGCTGGTCTATCAGGACACGCTGGAATCCCTGCACTCTCACTCGAAAGAGCAAATTGCGATTCGGGTCAGCCACACGGCAATTGCCCTCGACCTGCTCCGGCAGGATGGCGTTGAAGCTGCGGAGGAGGACGGCTATCTCCTGCTGCCTATGGTGGACGACGCCTATGTGGCAAACCTTTGCAGACTGCTTGTAGCGCAGAACATATCGCTTTACCGTATCGAAAAACGTGAGAAGAGTCTGGAAGATATTTTCTTATCTCTGACAGGAAAGGAGAGCAGCTTATGATTACTCTGCAGACGGAATTTAAGAAAATCAAACGCAAGAAAATCGGGCTGACTATGTGCGCGCTGATCGGCATCCAATTCGCGTGGCTGCTCTGGTCCGGCAGCCACCCCGACGAAAACGAGCGGTTGGACGGCTGGATTTCCATGCTCTATAATCTCCCTCTGGTGAGCGTGATTATGATGCCTACCATTATGTCTGTGCTCGCCTCCCGTCTTGCGGACGTGGAGCACAAAGGTAACACCTATAAGCTGTTAAATACGCTGCGCCGTCCGGGTACGCTTTACCACGCTAAGGTACTCTGCGGTATCCTCTTTATTTTGGCAATCTCGATTGCGCAGTTTATTTTTATCATTGCCTTAGGGTATGCCCGCGGCTATGCAGGGCATCCGGAATGGAACTATTATGCCACAGCCTTTGTGCTGAACTTTGCCTGCTGCCTGTCCTTATATTTACTGCAGCTTCTTTTGTCCATGGTGTTTTTTAACCAGATGATTCCGCTGGTGGCGGGGCTTGGCGGCTCCATGCTGGGACTGATTTTGATGTACGTCAAAATGTATTCATTCCTGCCGTGGGGCGGCTTTCTCTCCGCCGCGCAGGTGAGCATGGACTGGAACCCGGCAACAAAAGTCATCCATTTTTATTATCGTGAACATTCGCCGGTTGAGCTGTGCGCCATAGCCGCGATTTTTGTGTGGATTGTGGTTTTTTATGCGGCGGGGCGGATTTTATTTACCAGAAAAGAAGTATGAGGCTGCTTGCCCACAGAGATACATGCAAAATCCGGCATTGGTGTAAATTATCAATTTAGTAAGCAGCTTTACTGAAAACAGAAACATTGACTAGGAGGAAACAACATGCATACATCTTATATCAGAGCTGTCAGGGCGGAATCCCTGAAGCTGAAACGAAGTCCGGTATGGCTGGCGTTTTTCGCGCTCCCGCTCATATCCGCCTTCTTCGGCACCATGAATTACAAAATGAATATCGGCGTTTTAAAATCGGAATGGTACAGCCTATGGAGCCAGCACTCGCTTTTTCTCTGCTATCTGTTCATGCCCGCGCTGATTGGCACTTACTGCTCTTATCTCTGGCGTCTGGAGCACACCCGGCACAACTGGAACAGCTTTCTGACCGCGCCCCTGCCGATTTCCAGCCTTTATCTCGGCAAGCTGACGCAGGCGGTGCGGGTAACTATCCTTGGAAACCTGTGGATATTTCTGCTGTTTTATGTCTGCGGGAAACTCGCTGGGATTCAGAGTCCGTTTCCAAAGGAAGTGCCGGAGTGGTTTCTCTGTGGCACGCTCGGCGCGGTGGTCGTCTGCTGTGTGCAGCTTCTCCTCTCCCTGATGATACGCTCCTTTGCCATCCCCATCGGCATCGCTCTTGCGGGGGGCATTCTGGGGCTGTATATGACCAACCACGATTACGGCATGAATTATCCCTACTCTATCTACTGTCTGGGGATGCGCGCCAACAATCCGAGTATGGAAATCAGTATATCGACTCTGTTGGTTAATTCCCTTGGATATATTATTGTTTTTGCCGCGCTGTCCATTTTTTATCTGCGTAAGCATGAGATTGCCGCAAACTGACAAGGAGGTTTCACCATGAACAACTATGTAATTGAAACGAAAAATCTTACAAAGCAGTACGGAACACAGAAAAGTGTTGCCGCCCTGAGCATCCATGTGCAAAAAGGACGTATTTACGGTCTGCTCGGCAGAAACGGCGCTGGAAAGACCACGACCATGAAAATGCTGCTGGGGCTGACGCAGCCCACCTCCGGGGAAGTGACCATCTGGGGAAATCCTCTAGCGGCAAACGAAAAGAACCTGCTGCCCCGTATCGGCAGCCTGATTGAATCCCCCGGCTTTTATCCCAATCTGACCGCCACGGAAAATCTGCGCATTTTTGCTACCCTGCGGGGCATCACAGACCGCAATGCCATCAGAGATGCGCTTGATTTGGTAGGTCTTCCTTACAAAGATAAAAAGCTGTTTTCCCAATACTCTCTTGGCATGAAACAGCGGCTGGCGATCGCCCTTGCCGTGATGCACGACCCGGAACTTTTGATTTTGGACGAACCGATTAACGGTCTTGACCCGATTGGCATAGCGGAAGTACGTTCTTTTATCCGCAATCTCTGCAAAGAACGTGGAAAGACCATTTTGATTTCCAGCCATATCCTCTCAGAGATTGCGCTGCTGGCTGACGATATTGGCATTATTGACCGTGGCGTATTGTTGGAGGAGGAAAGCCTTGCAGAATTGGAAGCAAAGAGCAGCAGACATATTCAGTTTACCGTTTCCGATACGGCGCAGGCGGCTGGGATTTTGGAACATGCCTTCCACGAAAATCGCTTTACCTTACAAGACAGCCGCCACATGCAACTGCATTATCCGAATCTTCCTGTCGGTAAGATTGTCACCGCTTTTGTGGAAAATGGTTTGGAGGTATCGGAAGCCTGCCTCTGCGAGGAAAGTCTGGAAGCCTATTTCAAGCGCGTAACAGGAGGTGAGGGGATTGCTTAAACTTATAAGATGCGAGTTCTCCAAATTAAAGCGGAAAAAATTTATTTTACTCGTCGTCCTTTCCGCCTTTCTGTTTCCCGTACCCCTTACCGTGATGATGACAACGCCGCAGATGACGGAACGATTTGGCAGCGACACCGAGGTTTTCAATGCCTGCTTCCAGTTTATTATGGGGTATGGCGTGTCGCTGCTCTTGCCTTGCATAATTGGCGTGATAGCCGCCCTGCTGTTTTTTATGGAACGGGATAACGACACATTTAAAAATCTGCGCACCATTCCCGTGACAGCCACACAAATGATTTTTGCGAAAATTTTTGTCCTATTTATCATGGGTGTTATGTTCAGTCTGTTTTCGGCTTTTGCCGCGATTCTATGCGGCAGTCTCATATCTGAGGTGAACGGCATTACCTACAAGCTGTTCGTGGCATTGGAGATGGGGATTTTTATCACCGCCGGAACGCTGCCGTTGGTCGTTCTCGTCGTGTTCTTTAGTAAAACCTATATTTTTTCCGTTCTGCTGTGCGTGTTTTACAGCGTTTTAAGTTTGACTGCCGAGTCGTCCCTCGGTGCTTTGCCTAAATGGTTGTGCTGGCTGATGCCAATTCCGCTTACAACACTTTGGAGTGCGGGAGATATGACGCGACACGGCGTCATGGAGATGAAGGATACGCTTTCCTATCTGATCCCGTCAACCCTTCAGGCAGTCATTATTTTGGGCGTCTGGGCTGTTCTTTCTGTCATCGTCATTGATTTTCTATATAAAAAGAGGGGGGATTAATATGCTTCGCATGATAAAAACCGAACTTTGGAAGTTAAGACGGTATTACATAATATGGGCTGGGGTTCTTTTGATGCTGCTTTCCGTCTTATTAACCATGTTTTCTACCACGGCATCGGACGGTACGGTGTGGACATTTTCTTTTTTTACCGAACAGGTCATCAAAAATAATGTCACCATGATTTTTCCGATGTGCATTGCACTGATTGCGGGATATATCATCGCAAGGGAAGCAAAAGACGATACGTTGAAAAATCTTGTGACTATCCCTGTCTCCTACCGCAATTTATTGTGTGGAAAATTACTCGTATGTGCATTGCTGTCTCTGTTTTTGGGACTGACAAGCGCAGTCTTTACCATAATTGCAAATTTGCTGATGGGATTTCCGGGGTTGTCCGCAGCCTCTGTATCGCAGGCATTTGCCCAAATTATTATGAACTGTCTGTTTCTGTACATCGCCGTAATGCCGATTATTGCGGTTACCGCCCGTATGGCAAACGGTCATTTAATTGGCACGATTATCGCGTTTGTTTATGGTTATGGCGGTATGTTTGCCGCCGCGGACAGGACTGTGGCTTCTCTCTATCCCGTCACGGCAAGTCTGGGATTGATCCGCTACCGCAGTTATGATCCGGGGGTGCATTGGCATGGTTTCATCTGCCTTTTCAGTATTATTACTGCATTTTTAATCTCAGCAATTTTCGTATTTACAACAAAGACGAGTGCGCCGGTGAAAACCAATAAAAAACAGAAGCAGGTCATTTCAAAGAAGGGTTGGTAAAGATATTTTCAGTCAAAGGAACGTTGTATTCTGGCAACAGATTGACAAAATGATATAGCAATCTGTTGCCGCCTGTTAAAGTCTTATCGCATCACTGATAAAAGGCCGGTTTTTTTCAAAGCAAGATGCCTCTTCACTGATTTCTTCTGGCGTCTTTGCATCAAAATATTCTCTCTGCCATTTCGTATAATCAAACTTTTCCCGAATAATCGTAGAAACAAAATGTTCAGCCTCAATAATACCCATTTGCTCCGTTAAACATTGCATTCCTCGGTTCAAAATTTCAACAGTACTTGCCGCCATCTATTCATCCCCTTCCATCCCTGTAATAAATTCTATCGGTGTTACCATTTTAATCTCTTCTGTACGATATTTTAGCAACCGTATATCCGTAGATATAAAATATTCACATCCCGCATAAATAGCCGAAGCGACATGGCAGGCATCTTTAAATTTAACTCCTGTTTTCATAATTTCAGCCGCTTTTGCTTCCACTATTTCCTTCCGTTCATCACCTACATATCCAGAGGCATTCTCCCTCATAAACTCAAAAATCGTATTTCGCCGCATTTCAAATGGATTCTTACTACACTCATACCTAAGCATATAGGAAACGATTAGCTCCAGTTTTTTATCTTTTATCAAGGATTGGATATGCAGTTTCGATTGCGTTTCCATAGCAACTTTTAGCTGTGACTGGTCGTCATATGGTCTATTATAGCAACACATATCAAGATAAATCCTCAAATCGCATCCTCCCACGCAGTCTTTTCCTACTTTTTATATTTGAACCTACGTATTTTGCCAGCATACCTTTTATCCCCCCTTAAGGTTTTAAATATCATACCTCTATTATATCCCGATTAAATATGCAAAGCAAATAACACATCAAAAATTACGCCCTATCCAGCAGAGTACAATCAAGGGTATCACTTATTTCGTAAGACGTTGTTTATCCAACAGCTCCTTCAGCGCCTCATCCCCCACGCTCACCCACGCGTCTTCCTCTTCGGCGTTTAATCCCAAGTATTCCCGCAGGGTGTCGGTGGTGTCGGAAAATCCCCACTCCTGGCTGTAATCGTCAATCTCCTCAAACTCGATTTCACCTGCAAGATACCTCTCTTTAAATTTTTTCCCTGTAGATTCTGTCATCTCTTCCTCCCTCCTGTCCCTATTTCAACCCGTCCTTCCGCGCCTTTTCCGCAATCATTTCATACGTCGGTGTGGGAACGCCGTATTTCTTTCCCATTCGCACGACCTCATAAATCAGCCCATCAATCTCAGACGACTTGCCGGCGTAAATATCGCGCTGCATGGAAGTGCTCGCCGTAGGGGTAAGGGAATCCAGAATCTGCAAATTGGTCGTCACGATATCGATTAGGAAGGGAACACCCATTGCAACCGCCAGCGCGTCAACCTCCCGCATCAGCTTCACAAAAGTGTCCCTCGGCTCTCCGGTCACCTGCACTTCCCCGGCGCTCACATGATAATAAAGACCGCAGGCCGCCATGGGCGACACATAGGCAAATTTCTGCAGGGCGTCTCTCCGAATATTTTCCGACAGCACGCCGTCGATACCGCTCTCCTTCAAATCTTTCGCCACCTCAAAAAGCTCAGGGCGCAGCTCTTCTTTCTTCCGCACACCGTACACAATGCGGAAAATGTCCCCGTTCTGCCAGATGGTCCCCGGCTCTTTGATTTCCGCCGCGATATAGATACAGCCGTCGGTCACCAGAAGTTCCGGCAGCCTCTCCTGCATACGCCCGCCCGTCCCGTAGATATTCAAAATAGGAATCACGATGGTCGTCTCTTTCGCCACCCGCTTGATAAAAGGAATCGTCTCCTCCAGTGAGTAACCTTTCACACAAACAAAAATAATGTCCGGCCGTTCGTCATAATGCGCCATATCAGTCGCCTTGACTGGATTTACTGTATAGTTTCCTTTCCGGGTGGTCTCCATCTTAAGACCCTGTTCCTGCATCTTTTTCAGGTGTTCCCCTCTCGCAATCAGGGTCACGTCCTTTCCTGCCTCTGTCATATATGCGCCGATACTGCCGCCTGTGCCGCCCGCGCCGATCACTAAATATTTCATATGTGCCTCCGTTTCGCGCCTGTAAATTGTACCATCCAGACTTCTTCTTATATTGTATCGGATTGTCTGCAGGATAACAAGTCAAATCATCGGAATCCAGAAATGGAGCATTCCTGTTGTATTTTCTGTTCTGCTTGATGTAAAAGGAAAGTTATCTGTCAAAACTATGAATCATCTTCTACCGCCCTTCTGTTTGATATAATAGAAAAATCATCAATATACTCACCCGTCTGATAATCATAGATAAGAATTTTATGGGGTTCTTTAAGGGAAATCCATATTTCAAAATCTGCCGGTACAAATTCTCCGTCCGTTGTCAGCATACCATTAAACCACCAGTAAGATGCGTCTTCTCCATATATAAATTGCACATGGAAACTAATTCCCTCTATGCCTTCTACTGTTGTTATCCCCTGCCCACAGCTTAAAGCGTCCGTTTTTTCGTTAAGTTCTGATATTTTGCTGTATATTTCATTTTTCAAACTCTCTACTTCCTCATAGTGATACGTCAGCCAGTCATATATTTCCATTCGGTCATATTCCGGGCAGGCAAGGTAAACCTTTTTCCCTTTTATATCAGGAATTACAACTGAAAAATCAGTCTTATCTTTTGCAAAGGGAATTGTTTCTGCACAATAAACTATCACATTCACAATATTTGGGTTATTCTTATCTTCTTCCCATACCACTTTACTGACGTGGAATGAATGCAGATTTATTTCTCCGTTCACAGTAAGCTGCCCTGTTTCTTCGTCATATGTGGTGTCTGATATGGACATATATCCTGTTTCAAGCGGCTTGCCAATCACATATATTTTAAAAGCAGCAAATATCAGGAATATAAAGAGAATACCTGCCAGTATTCCTATGGTTATTTTCAGGTGATTCATGCGCTTTCGTATCTTTTTTAGTGCATCAACAGCAATGGTATCATGGGCAGATAAATCATCTTTTCCGATACCTTCCTCCATTTCCGTATAAATTTTATGGCATTCCTCACATTCCCCTAAATGTTTTTTCACCAGTTCACTTCCTGTGTCACTTAAAATGTGATCAATGTAACCGGGAAGAAGATCCCGTATCACATCACAGTTATATTTCTCATTCATTTCGACTGATCTCCTTTCTGATTTTTTGTTTGGCACGAAAAAAACAGTCCTGCACCAATTTTCGCTTTTTCCCATTATTTCCCCGATTTCACGGAAAGACAATTCTCCGCTTATACGATACATTACAACTTCTTTCTCCTGTTCTGACAGAAGGTGGATTGCCTGATAAAGCTCTATCTTATTTTCCTGCCGAATAACAAAGGTTTCCCCTTCCGATATTGAAACATCTGGAAGATTATCGGTAAGTTCCACCATTTTAAAACGATTCTTTTTCCGAAGTTCCTGCCACAATATATGCTTTGCAATCTGACAAAGCCATACAGACAGTTTACAAGAAGCATCATAACGTGAAATAGACATGCTCGCTTTCAAAAAAGTTTCTTGTGTCATTTCCTCTGACCATTCAGCATTGTGCGTATGGGAATATAGAAATCCATAAACTAATCTGGAATACTTCTGATAAACAATTTCCATATCTGAGTAATCCATTCCTCAACTCACCTCCTCTACCCTTTATATCACATTAATTTATAATTCGTTACAAATATTATGATTTTTCTAAATGCAATTTTAAAAACTACATTACTCAATTGCATAAATTTGATTTATCTTTGTATCACAAAAGAAACAGAAATTATTTCTCATAAACTTTCGATGCCCCAACTCCCTCTTGACACTTCCGCATTTTAGGTACATAATATCAACGTCGTATAGGCTCCCTTTTTAATAAGAAGAAACACACTTAGAAACTACAAAATATTTTCAGAAGAACGGAGTGGAAAATGTTTATTCTTTTTTTTCTAATCTGGGTAATATTTAACGGGCAGTTTACCGCGGAAATTGCTGCCTTCGGCGTCGTTATTGCAGGGGTTATGTACTGGTTTTTATGTAAGTTTTTCAATTACAGCCCTCGGTACGACCTTTTTTTATTGCGGAAAGCGCCGCTTTTGCTGCAATATATGTTGACCTTAGTCGTGGAAATAGTAAAGGCAAATCTCGCAGTCTTCCGGCTGATTTACACTGCAGAGTATGAATTGGAGCCGGCAGTCGTACATTTTAAAACGGATTTGCGCTCCACTTTTGCACGGGTGCTGTTGGCAAATTCCATCACACTAACACCCGGTACGATTACCGTCGCGTTAACAGATAATGAATTTACGGTACACTGTCTTGACAAAGAGCTGGCGGAGGGTATTTCCTCCTCTGTGTTTGTAAAATTATTGGAGAAAATTGAAGGACAAAGTGAGAAGTACTTCTAAAGACGTCCCGCCATAGGACGGGACGCCAAGAAGTACTAAATCTCACTTGGGAGAATGCCAAAAACAGGCATTCTCCGCACAACTTTGAAATGGAGGAAACTATGAGTAAAGAAGCAATCTACCACCCGCTGTTTATTTTTTTACTGATTGCGCTTTCTTTTATGCTGCTCGTTTGCCTGATACGCGCTGTCAAAGGTCCCCGCGTTGCCGACCGCCTGATGGCTGTCAACATGATGGGCACGATGGTCATGGTTATGATCTCGGTTCTGGCGCTGCTTTTAAAGGAAGGCTATCTGGTGGACATCTGTCTGATTTATGCCATGATCAGCTTTCTTTCCGTGGTCGTCATCTCCAAGGTTTACATCGGTATCTACGAGGAGCAGCACCACAAACAGGAAAAAGAGGAAGGGGGATATGCAGATGAACGCAGTTGAATGGCTGAGACTGATTATCGGATGCCTGTTCATTTTGACCGGTATGGTCATTTTCTTCACGGAGCTGTTCGGCGTCTTTCATTTTAAATATGTCCTGAACAGAATGCACGCCGCCGCTATGGGCGACACGCTGGGCATCAGTGCATGCCTGATTGGCTTGATGATTTTTTCGGGTCTGAATTTTACGACGCTGAAAATGTTTTTGGTTATCGTCTTTTTGTGGTTTGCTTCCCCCGTCTCCTCGCATGTGCTCTCAAGACTGGAAGCCGCTACCAACGACAACCTCTCCGCATACTGTGAGTTATATGAAGATGTGGAGCTTCTTGAACAGGAGCTCGCCGGGGCCGGAGAAGATAAAAATACAAAAGAAAAGGAGGCGTCCGTGTCATGACTGCTTTTCAGATTATTTTGATGGGACTGTTAATTATCTGCGCGGTCTCCGTCAGCTTTTCCAAGAACCTTTTAAATTCCATTTTAATTTATATGTCCTTCAGTTTGGTCATGTCGATGCTCTGGATTTGTCTGGAATCTCCGGATCTGGCAATCACGGAAGCGGCCGTCGGCGCGGGAATCACGAGCGTCCTCTTCTTTGTAACACTCAAAAAAATTCGCGCCATTGACGCTTCAGGGAATGAAACAAAGGAGGAGAAGGAGCATGAGTAGAAAAAAGACCGCAGAAGAGTACCGGAAAACCTTTGCCTTCCGTTTCTTCCGCTGGCTTTCCGGCGAAAAGGACCCCTATACCGGCGAAGTGGAAATGCATCCCCAGAAGGAGTATCAGCCGGACCCGGGGGCGGCTCTTCGTCACGAAAAAGAACATGACGCCATCATGGACAAGGTCTATGATACCGAGCACAATAAATGGCTGCACCTCTTCCATCGATTGTATCAGGCAACCAGCATTCTCTTCTGCCTGTTTCTCATCGCCCTTCTTCTGGTAACCGTCTCTTATTTGCCCGCGGTCGGAACAGCGACCCGTCCGGTCAATAATGAAGTGGCGGAGCGCTACATTGAAAAGGGACTGGAGGAAACAGGCGCAGTCAATATCGTTGCCGGCATGATTCTCGACTACAGGGCGTTTGACACGCTGGGAGAATCCCATGTGCTCTTTACGGCAACCGTTACGGTGCTGATTCTGCTCCGTCTCAACAAGCGCGAAAAGGATGAAGCGGAAGTGAGCGACCGCCGTTTTGAGCCGAAGAACGATGCGATTTTACAGCTTGTGGCGACTTTTCTCGTGCCGATTATCATTATTTTTGGTATTTATATCATTTTAAACGGGCACCTCGGTCCCGGCGGCGGCTTCTCGGGCGGCGCGGTCATCGGTGCGGGGCTGGTGCTCTATCTAAATGCCTTCGGATTTAAAAAAACGGAGCGGTTCTTTACGGAAAAAACGTATAAATGGGTATGCTTTTTCTCCCTCTCCTTCTACTGTTTGGCAAAAAGCTACTCGTTTTACACAGGCGCGAACCAGCTCCACAGCGTCATTCCGAAGGGAACGCCCGGCGCGATTCTTTCGAGCGGTCTGATTCTGCCCTTAAATATTGCGGTAGGACTTGTGGTAGCATGCACGATTTACGCTTTTTACGCTATGTTCCGAAAAGGAGGGTTTTAATATGGGCCCGAATTTATTTGCAAACTACGGAGAAGCCGTATCAGCGATTCTCTTCTGTATCGGCTTTACGAATCTGCTCCTGCAGACCAATCTGATCAAGAAAATTATCGGCTTAAATATTATGGACAGCGCGATTTATCTCTTTCTGGCGGAAAAAGGCTATATCGCGGGTCGGGTCGCACCCATAGTGGTGAACGGCATCACAAGCACGGAAGCCTACATCAACCCGATTCCCAGCGGACTTGTGCTGACGGGTATCGTGGTTTCCGTCTCCGTGACCGCGCTGATGCTGTCCCTGACGATTCGTCTTTATCTCAGATATCACTCGCTGGATTTGGACGAAATTTCCACACAGCTGAAAAAGGAGGGAAAATAAAATGCCTTTTATCTGTAATTTTCCCTTTTTCTCCATCCTTTTAAGCCTTTTTTCCGGCACCGTCTGTTCCATGCTGCCCGCAAAGGCGGCAAAGGTGGTAAACCGCGCGGTTATCCTTGCGGTCGGACTAATGTCGGCTGTGCTGCTTTTATACCTTCTTTCCACGGGCGAGTCCTTCGTCTACTGGATGGGGCACTTCCCCGCACCATGGGGCAACGAAATCCGTGCCGGCGTGCTGGAAGCGGGCATGGCGCTCTTCTTCTGCATTATCATGTACCTGTCCATGGCGGGCGGTGCCCACAAGCTCCCGGGCGAAGTGGTGGAGAGCAAACATAATTTGTACTATATTCTGGTAAACCTTCTGCTGTGTTCCCTGCTTGCGCTGGTTTACACCAACGACATGTTTACCGCCTATGTGTTTGTGGAAATCAACACCATTTCCGCCTGTGGTCTGATTATGATTCGTCAGGTGGGACGCACGATCGAGGCGGCTGTCCGTTATATGATCATGAGTCTTTTAGGTTCCGGTCTGTTACTTTTCGGGCTTTGTATCATGTATGACCTGACAGGACACCTGCTGATGAGCAACATCAAAGAGTCGGTGGGACTTTTAATCGCAACCGGCGAATACCAGATTCCGCTGATTGTCTCGGTGGCTCTGATGTGTATCGGGCTTTGCATTAAAAGCGCATTATTTCCTTTCCACGCGTGGCTGCCGGACGCTTACGGATACTCCACGGTATCTTCCGCGGCGATTCTTTCCAGCCTGGTATCAAAGGGTTATATCTTCCTGCTGATTAAGATTATTTACCGCGTGATTGGCTTTGATATCTTTAACAGCACAAGAATTATTGACGTACTTTTTATTTTCGGTCTGATGGGCATGATTTTCGGCTCCCTCTCCGCCATTAAGGAAAATGATATCCGCAGGATGATCGCTTTCTCCTCGGTGGCGCAGATCGGCTATATTTACATGGGCTTCGGCATGGGCACGCAGGCTGGCATGGTGGCAAGCATTTTCCATATTTTATCCCATGCCGCTACGAAATCCCTGCTCTTTGTCGCTGCCATCGGTCTGACGGACGTGTCCGGCGGCAGCCGTAAATTCGCAGACCTGACAGGCGCCGCCTACCGCAATAAATGGGCGGGCGCGGCTTTCACGGTCGGCTCACTGTCCATGGTAGGTATTCCGCTCTTTTCCGGCTTTATCAGCAAGCTTCTCTTTGCCCAGGCCGCCGTACAGGTGGAGGGCAAAATGCTGGCATCGCTGATTGTGCTGGGAATTAGTACGGTCTTAAATGCGGTCTACTTTATGAAAACAGTCATCCGTATTTATACTGCCGCGCCGGATGCCCCCTACACGGGCATTACCTTCCGGAACATGAAGGCTTATGCGGTGGTGCTTGTATGTTTTATGGTGCTAAATGTCATTTTGGGCGTCAGCTCCCAGCCGATTGTAGATATCATCGCGCAGGGACTCGCTATGTTCGCGTAAGGAGGAAAGCGCTAATATGTATCTGATTCTTTCATCCATCTTTTTTCCAATCATAGCAGGAGTGTTTCTGCTGATACGCTATCGGACGCCCTTATCAGGCGAAAATAGAAATGCCGACAGAAAGACGCTATTGCTTTTGACAGGCTCTTTCCTTGTCATCACAGCCGCGCTCGTCGCTGCCGCACTGCTGACGGCGAAGGAAGGCTTTACCCTCTTTTATCTGACCAAAAACCTGCCGATTTTCTTTCAAATTGACAACATAGGGACGCTCTTTTCCCTGCTCGCAGTGATTGTCCTGCCCTGCGCGGGCTTCTTCTCCTTCGAGTACATGAAACACGAGGAGCGCGAAGGACGATACTATGGCTTCTATCTGCTGGTATTCGGCATACTGAACGCACTTTGCTTTGCAGGCAACCTGATTACCTTTTATCTGTTCTTTGAACTATTGACGCTGTCCTCTATGCCGCTCGTTCTTCATAATGGCTCAAAGGAAGCGGTGATGGCAGGGCTGAAATACTTATTTTATTCCCTGTGCGGCGCGTATGCAGCGTTGTTTGGCATTTATTTTCTCTATCGAAACTGCGACTCACTGACCTTTACGACGGAGGGCGCGCTCCGTGCTTCCGCCATTGCGGGACAGGGCGGCTTTCTTATGGTGGTAGCCTTTATCATGCTTTTAGGCTTCGGCGTCAAAGCGGGCATGTTTCCCATGCATGCATGGCTGCCCACCGCGCATCCCGTAGCGCCCGCCCCGGCTTCCGCGGTTTTATCCGCCGTTATCGTCAAAGCGGGCGTACTTGCCATCATCCGTGTGCTCGGCATGTTTGGCACGGATTTTCTGCGGGGTACATGGGTGCAGAACACATGGCTGTGCCTGACGCTGATTACGGTATTTATGGGCTCCCTTCTTGCCTATCGGGAACCTGTGTTGAAAAAAAGACTGGCGTACTCTACGGTGAGCCAGCTCTCCTACATTCTGTTCGGTCTTGCCGTGATGCAGGAAACAGCCCTCACAGGGGCTCTTCTACATGTACTGGCACACGGATTCGTCAAAGCAGCGTTATTCCTTTGTGCCGGAGCCATTATCTACAGGACCGAAAAAACACGGGTGGAAGAAATGCGCGGCATCGGTAAGGAAATGCCCTTCACCATGTGGTGCTTCACAATCGCTTCCCTTGGCCTAATCGGCATCCCGCCTACAGGCGGCTTTCTCAGCAAATGGTATCTGGCTCTCGGCTCCTTAAAGAGCGGTATTTCTGTTTTTGACGTGCTCGGTCCGGTGATTCTTCTCGTAAGCGCGCTGCTGACGGCGGGGTATCTGCTGCCGCTGACCATTCACGGCTTTTTCCCGGGAGCGGATTACGATTACAAGAGCCTGCAGAAGGAAGAACCGTGCAAGCTGATGACTATACCGATTTTAGTTCTGACAATATTGTCAGTCCTGATTGGTCTGTTTCCAGATATTATTATACATTTGATTCATATGGCTGTTGTCGGTTAGGTAATGTTGATTTGAGATTCCACAAGGCGGAATAACAGCGGTTATCATGTAAGAAATCCCCTCGATATACGGATTTCGGAACGGAGAACATTATGATTATTTCAGTAATCCTGATTCCTTTCATAGCGGGAATCCTCGTGCCCGCCATCCCTTTTAAAAAAAGATGGCAGAAGGAAATTTTCCTGGAGACGGCGGTGGTGTTAAACAGCATCCTTGTGTGGTATCTGCTCCTGCACCACTCGGACAGCACATTTCTGCTGGCGCACTTTACGGGCAATTTAAATATCAGCTTCCGGGTGGACGGCATGAGCATGGTGTTTGCGGGCCTTGTATCCGCGCTCTGGCCCTTTGCCACCCTCTACGCCTTTGAATACATGACAAAGGAAGATCATGAAAATGTGTTTTTCCTCTTCTATACGCTGACCTACGGCGTGACGCTGGGCATTGCTCTCGCCGCTAACCTGCTGACGATGTATTTCTTTTATGAGCTGCTGACATTAGTCACGGTGCCTCTGGTCATGCACACGCTGACCCGCGAGGCGGTTCTGGCAAGCCGCAAGTACCTTTACTACTCGCTGGGCGGCGCGGCTTTCGCCTTCCTCGGGCTGATTATGGTCATTGTCTACGGCAGCACAACGGACTTTATTCTGGGCGGTGTGCTTGACCCGGCAAAAATTGCCGGAAAGACCAATGTTTTATTACTGATTTACGTGATGGCATTTATGGGCTTCGGCGTAAAGGCGGCAGTGTGCCCCTTTAACTCGTGGCTTCCGCAGGCAGGTGTGGCTCCCACGCCCGTCACCGCGCTGCTCCATGCGGTAGCCGTGGTAAAGTCCGGCGCGTTCGCCATCATCAGGCTTACTTATTACAGCTTCGGCACGGATTTCCTGAAAGGCACATGGGCGCAGGATGTGGTGATGGCGGTTGTCATGTTTACGATTGTTTACGGCTGCAGTCGCGCGGTGAAGGAGACGCACATCAAAAGACGGCTTGCTTACTCCACCATCAGCAACCTATCCTACATCCTCTTCGGCGCAGTCATTATGACGCCCTTAGGGCTCGTCGGCGCGCTGAGCCACCTTGTGTTCCACGCCGTCATGAAAATCAGCTCCTTCTTCTGCGCAGGCGCCGTCATGCATCAGACCGACCGCCATTATGTGCACGAGCTTAATGGTCTTGGCTATAAAATGCCGTGCGTATTCGGTATTTTCACGGTTTCCGCTCTGGCACTTATGGGCGTTCCGGGACTTGCCGGTTTTGTCAGTAAGTGGAATCTGGCGGGCGCGGCGGTGGAAAGCGGCAACCCGCTGGCGTGGGGCGGCATCGCCTGCCTGCTGGTGTCGGCGCTTCTGACTGCTATTTATATGCTGACGATTGTGGTGCGCGCCTTTTTCCCGGGAAAGGGTTTTGACTATAGCTCGGTTTCAGATGCCCGCGACCCGAACTGGAAGATGCTGCTGCCGCTGTTCGTATTTACCGTATTTATAATACTGTTCGGCGTTTACTCCCAGCCGCTTGTGGACTTTTTTATGAGTGTTGCGGCGGGCGCGGTGTAAGCCACAGAACTGCCAACAATTACTATATAGAATTTTGGAGGTTATCATGTACAACGCTGCAAATATCATCATAGAGACTGTTGTTTTCCTGCCTATGGCGGCGGCTCTCGCGGGCTACTGCATCGGGCGGAAGAATAAAGACAGACGGAGCATTTTCGCAGATATTGTCACTGGGCTTACCTTTGTGCTTTGCGGTATATTGGCTGTGCAGACGCTCACGGGAACGACAGACGGCATTCTTGTGGAAATCCCTTATGTCTGCGGCATGGGACTGCATTTTACCCTTGACGGCTTCCGCACGCTATACGGAACCGTAGCCGCCTTTATGTGGTTTATGACGACCCTTTTCTCTAAAGAGTATTTCGGGCACTACAGAAACCGCAACCGCTATTACCTGTTTCTGCTGCTGACGCTTGGCGCGACTGAGGGCGTCTTTTTCTCTGCGGACTTTTTTACCACCTTTGTTTTCTTTGAAATGATGTCGTTCACCTCTTATGTATGGGTGGTGCACGATGAGAAGCCAGAATCCCTGCGTGCCGGCGCGACCTATCTTGCCGTAGCGGTAATCGGCGGGCTGGTGATGCTTATGGGCATTTTCCTTTTATACGATATGACGGGAACGTTAAACTTTTCGGAGCTGGCGGGCTGTTATGATAACTATGTGCTTACAACCTCCAGCAGGATTCCGGAAAAGAAAATCTGGGCTGCGGGACTCTGCCTGCTGTTTGGCTTTGGTGCGAAAGCGGGCGCGTTTCCGCTACACATCTGGCTGCCAAAAGCGCACCCGGCGGCTCCCGCCCCTGCTTCTGCCCTGCTCTCGGGAATCCTGACCAAAGCGGGCATGTACGGCATCCTCATCCTGACCGCTTATATCTTCTTCCAAAACACGGCGTGGGGCGGTATGATTTTGATTTTGGGTGTGTTCACTATGGTAATCGGCGCTGTGCTTGCCCTGTTCTCCGTTGACCTGAAACGGACGCTGGCATGTTCCTCCGTCTCCCAGATTGGCTTTATTCTGGTGGGCGCAGGTCTGGCGGGTCTGCTGGGAAAGGAAAATACCATCGCGTTGCGCGGCAGTCTGCTCCATATGGTAAATCACTCGCTGATTAAACTCGTACTGTTTATGGCGGCGGGCGTGGTCTTTATGAATGTGCATAAGCTGGATTTAAATGACATTCGCGGTTTTGGACGAAAAAAGCCGCTTTTACATTTTATCTTTTTAATGGGCGCACTTGGCATCGGCGGCATACCGCTCTTTAACGGTTACGTCAGCAAGACGCTGCTCCATGAAAGCATTGTGGAATATGTGTTCCTAATTAACGCGGACGTGATACCCGCCCATTTCAGCACCTCGTTCATGCGCGCCATTGAATGGATTTTCCTTGTAAGCGGCGGATTGACAGTTGCCTACATGACCAAGCTTTACATTTGTTTATTTGTGGAAAGAAACACCGACGAAGCTGTGCAGAAAAAATATGACGCCCTGCAGGGCAAATACATGAACCGCGCAAGCGCCTTTGCCCTCACCGTAAGCGCTGTCCTGCTGCCCTTCATGGGTCTTCTTCCGGGCATTGTAATGGACGGCATTGCCGATATGGGTCAGTCTTTCCTTCATGCAGAGCCAATGGATAAAATCTCCTATTTTTCTTTGGGCAACCTGAGAGGCGCGCTGATTTCTCTGCTCTTTGGCGCATTCATCTATGGCTTCATCGTCCGTTTCCTGCTCATGAGGAAAACGGATTCCGGTGAAAGATATTATATCAACCGTTGGCTGGCTTGGCTCGATTTGGAGAATCTGGTTTACCGTCCTCTGCTGTTAAAAATTCTGCCCTTTACCTTTGGTATGCTCTGCCGTTTTCTGGACAGTCTGGTCGATACCATCGTTGTCGTATTGAGAAAGACCGTCTACCGCGACGAAAAACTGCCCCACGAACGACCCGAAGGCAACCTCCTGACACACCTTGCCGCCTGCACCGCCTCCTTCTTTGAGGGGCTCGGCAACAGGATTTTGCGCCGAAAGAATCCGAAGAAACAAGATTACGAACACAAGCTGGCGCTGATGCATGAGGAGTGGAGCGAAAATACCATGATGATTACCAGAAGTATGTCCTTCGGACTGCTGCTTTTCTGCGTCGGGCTGATTTTGACGGTGGCGTATTTGTTTATTAAGGATGTGTTTGGGCTTTGATTTTCGTAACCAACTGAAATGGGCCTTCACTTTCTTATGATTGGAAACGGGGAGTCAGAGACACGTTCTCCTCTCCCCGTTTTGGTTATTTTGAACATACTATATCTTGTATAATTACCTTCCTAATTCTATTTTTCCATTCTACATATTGTCATTTGTTTGATATGTCTGATATTGCGTTACTTATTTTTCTACATGCAATTTCCCGAAACTCTTTGCAATCCGTTTTCGCTTATGGTATATCTGTTTTAGAAGAAAGTTTTATCAATTCTTTGTTAACCGTTTCACTTGGAATCGGTCGTTTTTATCTTCTGGTTCCTCAACTCTTCGGAGCGCC
>CAJUMV010000039.1 GCA_910587715.1 uncultured Lachnospiraceae bacterium
CTTGACAAAACGGGATAATGCTGAAAATAAAATTAATTAATCAGCGGTTCCCTAGTTTTATCTTCTTCCACCGCTTCTTCTTCATCCTCTTTGCTGTCATTTGTCGGAATGGGCTTTGTATCTTTAGCTTCACAATGTTTACAAATTCGTTCTTTTTCTCCGGTTTCTGTTTCCGTAGCAGGTTTCGTTATTTTCCATTCTCCCCAGTCATGTCCCAGAGCACCGATATTTCCCCATTCGTCGATGTCAGCGATAAGATTTTCCCCTGCGGCATCCGCATAATTTCTGCCGCAGTCTTCACAGTGGTAATATGCCTGCTTGCCTTCCGTGGTACAGCCCGGTTCTATCTTCTCCTCAGGCTGCGGGCTGCAGACATGCTCAACCACTGTAACCGTCGCCTGCCCTGATAGAGTCTGTCCTGTCTCGCTGTCCATATATGTAGCTGTAACTGTAAGACTCTCCGCAGATTCATCAGAAGCCACTATTAAAGTACTGGGTTCATCCCCTCCCTTAAACTTAGTTCCCTCCGATTTTTGTCCATCCAACCCCCATGTAAAACTGGCATCGTTTTGAGCCGTGCCATTTAGGTATACCCGTGCTTCAAAAGCTTTTTCCTGTCCTTTTTCAATGGTAATCATATCCGGATTAACTTCTATTTCCCACAGCGGCGGCGTCCCCGTCGATCCGCTGCTGGAATTGTTATTATCATTACCGCTATTGCCATTGTTACCGCTGCTGCCGGAATTTTCCTTTTCCAGCGCAGAGAAGGAGTAGGTCTCATCTCTTCTGGTATTTTCCAGATAAATTGTGTAGGTCTTTGTCTTATAACCGCTCTTTTTCAGCGTAACCTCATGCCTGCCCACAGTCTTAGTAAACCTGACGGGAGAAAGTCCCACATAGTTACCGTCCAGATAAACCTCTACATCTCTCGGAGAATCCACATACACTTTATAATTACTGGAAGTACCAAGAGCATTCTCGCTGACACTGGAAAGCGTATTATCACTGACGCTGGGTTTGTTTTCCCTGGAAGTCTCCAGCGTGTCTTCCCACGGAATCTGCTCGGGCGTCGTTGAATTATCACTGACGGAATTTGTCTCGTCTTTCTTGCGGGTTTCCTCCAATTTAAAGGAAATCGTGGCATACTCCGAACCTACCTGGATATGCTTGGTCAGCGTATCGTAACCGTTCGCTTCCGCCTGTATCTGATGAATACCATATTTCAATTCTACCGGCTTGCTGATATCCACAGGCTTGCCATCCACACTGACGGCAGCGTCTTCCGGCTCTACCGTGAAGAGAATTTTCCCGATGGCATCCTCCGCGACCTCCAAATCGCCCACGTCAAGCACCACTTCTTTATCGCGCTCTACCGTTACCTCTTTCACACAGCCTAAATTGTTGTTAGAAAGCACGACCTGATAGCTGCCCTCCGGCACTGTGAGGAGCATGTCCTCCTTGATTTGGCGGATTACGCTGTTCCCCACCTCAATCCAGCCGCCGAGAAGGGGCTGGTCATTTTTCAGGCGCAGATAGCCGTGCCCTTTGTCCACATTGACACTGTAAATCTTATGGTTGATGCCGGAAATCGTAACCACGTCCTGCGACACCACCTCGCCCGCCTCCACACGACGCCCCTCCGACAAGACAACAACGCCTGCAGGCAGGGAATACGTCTGGGAGCCGATAACAGCTGTCCTGTTCGCGCCTGCCAAATCATAATTATGAACCTCGTCATATACCCAGGCTTCCGGTGAACGCTGGATGCTGGCAAGTTTTTTCTTTCCCTTCAAAAAGGTAACGTCCACCACATCCCCGGCTTTAATCTGGGAAACGCTCATGGGACCGCCGTACTTATCCTTCCCATAAGTAGTTCCGTCGTAATAGAGGGTATACTGCTTTCCCGTATCCATATTGATGAGGGACACCGCCTTGTTGTTCGAGTCCGTAGACAGGACAACCGCCGTATCTGCAGAGTCATAGCTTCCCACAGTGGAAAGCGTAAAGCCTGTGTCCACCACATCAGGTTTCCCGTCTTTATCCTTGGCTCTGCCAATGTTACTTGCTTCCGAAGTACATCCCGTCAGGACGAGCGCCGACAGTGTCAGCGCCGTAACAGCCTTGGAAATTCTTCTGTGTATTCTAATCATTTTCTACCCCCGTGATTCAAACTCATACGGATGGAAACGCGCTCTTTAAAAAGAGCTGTTTTTCCCTCTCCTGCGCAAACAACTTCTCCGTTTTTTCCATATTCCGTCCGGGAATCCATGCCTTGCCGCTGTTATAATAAAAGTTCACAATCTTCCAGAATTTTTCCGGATAGGCAAAGCGGAAATATAACCGTTTGTAATCCCGTTCACTCAAAGGTCTCACTTCATTATACCCCGAAAGGAGCATATCACCAAGCGGCTGCGACCAGTTATTTTTTTCCAAAAGCTTACGCATAAACAAGTACAGATCCCGAACGGGATAATCCCTGATACATTTCTCAAAATTCACAAGTACGCTTCCCTCTTCAGTCTGTATGATATTATGGTACTGGTAATCGCCGTGGCACACAACAGAGGCGGCATAAGAATCCTCCTCATAGGCATAATAACTCAATTCCCCTGTAATTTGCAAGGCAATATCCATAAAATAATCGTAATGTTTCATTAAATAGATTTCAAAATCGGTCTTCTGGCTTTTTTCGCGCAAAAATTTCCGCACCTTTTTCAGCTCACGATTATGCTTTTCATATTCACTTTCCACATGAAAAACGGGCTGTTCCTTCAAAATTTCGCAGCCGGAAAGGTCGCAGACGCCATGAAGGCGCGCAAGCGTATTCACCGCGCCACGGCACTCCTGCGGATTCCGGTGATCGCATTCCCTGCCCTCACAGTATGTCTTTACGATATATG
Source organism: uncultured Lachnospiraceae bacterium (assembly GCA_910587715.1). Lineage (GTDB taxonomy): Bacteria > Bacillota > Clostridia > Lachnospirales > Lachnospiraceae > UBA3282. Next base: position 2,901 of record CAJUMV010000039.1, read on the forward strand.
CCGTCCTGTCCTGGTCGCGGACAATCAGCTCATCTTCCCTTGTCCGCAGAATCGTCTCCGCCCGCACGACACCGCTCTCCCGAATATGGTTGAGCAGATACTCCTGAAAGCCGACCTTCTCCGCCGGACCGTTGTATTCTTTCATAATGAGCAGACCCCGGTCCGAATCGCAGAGAATCGCCCCGCGTCCCTTCCACGTACGGCGCACCTCTATCTCATAATTCTCTAATAAACTGACAGCTCTGTCATTCACAAAAATACCCCCCGCCTGACTCTGACTGTTACATCTTATGAAGAGCGGGGGGTTTTCATTACAATTCTTTATATAGTTTAAGAAGAATCTCTTTCGTATTCAGGGACGGGTCATCAAGCACTCTTTCCAGCAACGCGGACAGCGTCTCCCCAATCTGTCTGCCGGACGGCATCCCTTCGGCAATCAAATCATTTCCCGAAATTGCCAGATCCTTCAAAGTAACCGCCTCCTTGCGGGACAGGATTTCCCTGTACAGCTTTTCTATGTAGGCGACCTTTGCCAGCTTTTCTTCCCGCATATAATCGCTCTGCGCGGCGATATCCGCACGGCGCACCGTAAATATCATGGGGAAAATCTCTTCCCCAATCCGATTGACCGCTCGTCTCACGCCCGCTTCCGTAGGCGCGATATCGTAATCGTGGTACAGTACCAGCTTTGTTACCTTATCCGTGGTATCGTTGTCAAACTTTAAACGCCGCATCACCTTCCTGGTAATCTTTTCTCCCTCAAAGGGATGCCTTTTATTGTGGGTCGTCCCATCCGGGTCAACGGTCAGGGTCTGGGGTTTTCCAATATCATGAAACAGCATACCCAGCCGCAGCACCTTGTCCGGCTCTACGCCGAGCATGGAGTGCAGGATATGTTCCCCCACATCATAGCAGTGGTGCTTGTGTCTCTGGGGCGTCTCCATACAGAGGTCAAACTCCGGCAGAACCTGCGCCGTGATGCCAAGCTCATAAGCGTTCCGCAAATAATCGGGATGGGGTGAAACTACCAGCTTTACAAGCTCCACCTGAATCCGCTCCGCAGAGATTTTCTGCAGATTCGGTGCCAGCGCCTTAATCGCCTCCCCGGTCGTCTCGTCAATCCGGTAGCCGAGCTGAGCGGAAAACCGCACCGCCCGCAGCATACGCAGGGCATCCTCGTCAAACCGCTCCTCTGCATTTCCCACACAGCGGATGACCTGGTTTTCGATATCTGCAAGACCGCCGTAAAGATCCACCAGCCCGTCCCGCTCATTGTACGCCATAGCGTTAATGGTAAAATCACGCCGCCGCAAATCCTCTTTCAAGCTGGCGGTAAAGGTCACTTCGCTTGGATGTCTGCCATCTTCATATGTACCGTCAATCCGGTAAGTCGTCACCTCAAAGCCCTCTCCTCCCAGAAGAACCGTGACGGTTCCATGCTTAATCCCCGTGTCCACGGTTCTCGGGAAGAGACGCTTCATTTCATCCGGCTTTGCCGAAGTGGTAATATCCCAATCATCCGGCGTCCTGCCAAGTACGGAATCCCGGACACAGCCGCCCACCGCATACGCTTCATAGCCCGCCTCTTCCAACGTATTTATGATGTTATGCACTTTTTTGGGCAGCCGTATCTGCATAGGAAACTCCTCAGTCGTTTTTCACACCCGCACCGCCGTCAGCCGATGCTCGGTCCCTTAAATATCTGATTTACATCTTCGAGATGAAGGTCCGGTTCCTCGTCCTCCGTAAGGGAGCCCACCAGACTGTCCATCTCTTTTTTGGACATGACATCCCGGCTTCTTTCCACAAACTCCTTTTTCTCGTCGTCGGTCATATCCACAAAGCGATCCATTGCCGCGCGATTGGTTGCAAAGGCTAGTCCCAATCCGACAGGTAACGTATTATAATCCATTTTTCCACCCTTTCCTGCATCTGATTTTCTTAAGTTTTCATAAGGTTTGACAATTCATTCAAAAACATTTCAAGTAAAATTGTCATAAAATCAGCATGCACGCTAGGAGGAAAATTATACAAAATAGGAACATATTTCTTCCTGTCCGCGACGCATTACGCAGGCATTCCCCGCATCAGTTAAGCGTCGCAATGCCCCGCAGCCTGATATCTTCGCAAGACGCGCCCACCAGAATTTCATAGTCGCCGGCATCCGCGATAAATTTATGTAACTGCGTGTCAAAATACATAAAATCTTCCTGCTTCAAAGTCAGCGAAACCTTTTTCGAGCGTCCCGCACCCAGCTCCACCTTGGCAAATGCTTTTAACTCTTTATCCGGTCTGTCCACCTGCGCCGCAATAGGCGCGATATAAATCTGCGCCGTCTCTGCGCCCGCCCGCTTTCCGACATTCTTGACTGTAAAAGTCAATTTAACATCCTTACCTTTCTCCGCCTTCAAAGTAAGACCGCTGTATTCAAAATCCGTATAAGACAGACCATGTCCGAAGCAGAACGCAGGAGTAATGTGCTGCCTGTCAAAATAACGGTAGCCGCAGTACAGACCTTCCTCCAGTGTAATCTTATCCCACACGCCGAACTGCCCGTTCTTCGCGGTCACACAGTCCTCGTATTTGTCAGGGAACGTTTCCGCCAGTTTTCCGGAAGGATTCACCTCACCGAAAATCATTTTTGCAAACGCATTTCCCGTCTCCATCCCCGCGTAATAAGTCCACAGGATTGCCTGCGCCTGATTCCGCCACGGCATTTCCACAGGAGAACCGCCCACAAAAGTAATAACCGCATCCTTCCTGACCTTTAAAAGCTCTTCAATCAAAAGATCCTGCTCGTAAGGCAGCTTCATATCAGGTCTGTCAAATCCCTCACTGTCATAGTCATGATTTAAACCGCCCACAAAAATCACCGCGTCGGCGTCCTTTGCCAATTCAAGCGCCTGCCGGAAAAGCTCTGGATTCTTCTCGTGAATCTCCGCCTTATCCCGCTCCATCTGCGCGAGCCTTTCCTGTTCACCCTTGAGGTGTCCTTCGTTCTCACCCGCCTCGTCTCTGGTCGCCTGTCCTACCGTCGTATCCTTCAAATCATCCAGACTCGCCGCCTGCCAGTTCACTTCAAAGGTTTTCGGCTTTGCGGGCACATAATAACCCGGCGCGTACACTACCTCTGTATTGCCGCCCAGATACATTTTCAGACCCGCCAGCGGGCAAATCTCGTAGAGCGCTTTGATTTCCGCGCTGCCGCCGCCGTCAGAATGCACTTTTGCCGCGTTCGCGCCAATCACTGCAAGTTTTTTCACCTTTTTCTTATCCAGCGGCAAAACTTGATTCTCATTTTTTAACAAGATGGCGGACTCTTCCGCCGTGCGCAGGATTGTCTCTCGGCTTGCCGGCGCATTGTACGTGCCCTTCTCCCGGCTGTCCTTCTTGGGACCAATCATTTTCAACCGGTACATCATCCGCAGCAGGTTTCTCACCTTAGCGTCCACCGCATCTTCGGAAACTTCCCCCTTTTCAATCAATTCTTTTAAGGGGTTCGCCAGCTTATACTCGTCAAAGTCAGGGAAAACGGACATCTCTAAATCCATGGAGCACGCCGTCGTCTCCTTCGTGTTATGTACGCCGCCCCAGTCGCTGATAACCGCACCGTCATAACCCCACTCATCCCGCAGAATACGGTCTAAGAGCGTTTTGCTCTCGCAGCAGTACTCGCCGTTTATCTTATTATAAGCGCCCATAATGGAGTAGGCGCCGCCCTCCTGCACCGCCGCCTTAAAGGCAGGCAGATAAAGCTCGTAAAGTGTCCGCTCGTCAATGGTCTCGTCCACCACCAGGCGCCCCGTCTCCTGCACATTCGCCGCAAAATGCTTCACGCAGGCTGCCACGTCATTTTCCTGCACACCCTGTATAAAAGGCACCGCCATCGCCTTTGTGAGTACAGGGTCCTCGCTCATGTACTCAAAATTCCTGCCGCAGCGGGGGTCTCTCTTGATATTGATGCCCGGCGCCAGAATCACATCCTTGCCGCGTCCTCTTGCTTCCGTACCGAGCACATATCCCATTTTTCGTGCCAGCGCCGGATTCCAGGACGAAGCAAGCGCACTGTTGCTGGGAAGATAAGACACCATATCATCCTGATTTCCCGAGGGAATCCATCTGTCGTCCATAAACTCCGCGCGCACGCCCATAGGTCCGTCCGAAGTTTTGATTGCCGGAATCCCCAGACGCTCTACGGCGCCGGAGCGAAAAAGGGATGCGCCGTGAATCATGGCAATCTTTTCATCCAGCGTCAGCTTTTTCACCAACTTGTCAATTTCTTTCTCCCGCTTTTTTTCGTTCTTTTTTTCCTCATTTTTTAACATTTTGTAGTACCCTCCTGATTTATTCCCATTTTTGCACCTATCAGCCGAACGGCACATGCAATCGAGTAGGGAAGATTCCTCTTCCCCTACTCGTCGCGCGGGGCGCACGTTGCATAAGCAACAATTTCATCTGTGCGCCCTTGCGCATAAAAGCGGCGGTATATCCATATGGACATACCGCCTGTTCGCTCTGATTCCATATTAAGGTAAGTATAACGGGAAACTCTTCCGGTTACAATTCCCTTTTTATACTTTCTTTGGGGTAATTTTTTTATCTTTCCGGAATCCACACCCGCATCTGGTTCAGTCCTCGATTTCCCCAAGTATAATAAGGCGTAAGCGTCACCTGACAAGGCTGCGCCTCCTGCTTTTCAAAGCTGTAAAGCTCCTCATTCACCGTCTCCCGATACCCTTCCGCATAAAGCTTCTGAATCCCGTACAATTCATCCGGCAGATATTCGCTGACCTTCACCTTTCCGTCCCTTTTCAGACTTAAGGAAAGGATATCGTTTTCATTATCCACACCTTCGGCACAGTAAATCAACGGTCCGCGCTGCAATGCTACTTTCCCCGTGTTCGCGGAAACACGATTGCTTGTATACACACGCCTTACCACCATGTCAAACGCTATCGTAATCACATCCTCTGCAGTATACTCCCCTCTCAGATAGGCATACCCGTCCTTAACCTCGCAGTCTGTTTCCTTCCCATTCAGAAGAATCTTTGTTTGTCTGCTCCATGCGGGAATGCGGACGGCCAGAGGCACCTCCATGCTGTCCTTTCCCTCCTTCGGCGCAAAGTGGTACTCCACGGTATTGTCATACGGATAATTAGTTTTCAGAATCACTTTACCGCCAAAACGGTCGCTCACATCAAGCGTCCCCGCGATAAACAGATGAGAAAACAGCGTGCCGGGTATCACATGCCACGCATACTCCTCCACTGAGCCCAAAAGCCTTGCCACATTGGGCGGGCAGCAGGCACAGGCAAACCACTTCGGTCTGACGGGCAGCGCATGCTTATGGGTCTGCGCCTCCCCGGAAATGCCGGGCAGTACCTCTAGCGGATTCACATAGAAAAATTTCGTGCCGTCAAGCTGCATCCCCGCCAGCACACAGTTATAAAGCGCCCGCTCCATCACGTCCGCATACTTGCCATTGTGCTCCAGATACAGCATTTTGTTGGAGAAAAAAATCAGTCCGATTGCCGCACACGTCTCCGCATAAGCCGTATCATTGGGCAGATGGTCGTCCTTCGTGAACGCCTCGCCCTCATAGGCGGAGCCGATAGCTCCCGTCACATACATTCTGTGTCGGGTGATATTGTTCCAGAGCGTCTTACAGGCATCAGCAAGCTCTCTGTCTCCCGTCTCCATCGCCGCGTCAGCCATGCCCGTGTAAAGATACACCGCCCGGACGGCATGTCCCACCGCCTTGTCCTGCTGCCGCACCGACACGTAATTCTGGGCATATTCCTTATCATCAGGGTTGTTTCCCCAGACCCGCCAGGGATTTTTCTCCATTTCCTTCTTATAATAATCAGAGTCCACACCGCGCACATTGATAAAATGCAGTGCCAGCTCTTTATATCTCTCTTCCTTTGTGCTGCGGTACAACCGCATCAGCGCAAGCTCAATCTCCGGGTGCCCGGGATAGCCTTCCGCACCCTCCTCGATAAAGTGGCGATAAATATGGTCAGCCATATCGCACATGATTTCCAAAAGCCGTGCTTTCCCCGTGCATTCCGCATACGCCACCGCCGCTTCTATCATATGTCCCGCACAGTACAGCTCATGCGCCTCGTGAAGATTCGTCCACCGCTTCTCCGGCTCCTTTACCGTAAAATATGTGTTGAGATAACCGTCCTTTTGCTGCGCCTCACCAATCAGTTCGATGATCTCATCGCACCGTTTCTCCAGCTCCTCATCGGGATTATGCGCCAGGGAATAAGCCGCGCCCTCCAGCCATTTCGCCACATCGCTATCCTGAAAAACCATACCGTAAAATTCACCGTCACAGCTCCCGGTTTTCAGTTTTTTCGCCGCCATGCGGAAATTTTCGATACAATGGCTCTTCTCCGCGCCCTCAATCTGGTCGTTTAACGCCCGCTCCTGATAAGGCAGCACCACATCCTTCACCAGCTTTTCATATCTGCCGAAAAAACCTTCCCCCACCGTAAAATCTTTGACTAACTTTAAATCGCCCATTCTTTTACCCTCCATATTTCCATGTATCACCCGAAATGCGCCTATCCTGCAAAATTCTCTACAGTCTGTCCCTGCGCCTTATAACATGTATTATATTCTGAATTCTTCGCTTATAAAATGGATTATATTCTGCTATATTTGTATTATTTTCCGATTCTGTATTCTGAGGGCGTACAGCCGTAGACTTCCTTAAAGGCTCTGGCAAAATAACTCATCTCCTGAAAACCGCAGCTCTCCGCAATCACCGATATCTTATCCGTGGTGAGCTGCAGCTTGATTGCCGCCTGCTGGAGACGGTAGGATTTCAGATAGGCAATCGGGGTTGTATTGATGGTCGCACGGAAACACCGAATACACTCGCTGGCGCTGATGGCGCAGGCGGATGCGATGTCCTCTATCGTAAGCTCCCTGTCATAATTTGCCTGAATAAAGCTCAGCATCTCCTTGATTCTCGCATTGTCCCGCTGCGCCTTGCCAAAAGACTTTTTACTGACAACCGGCTGATTTTCCGAAAGCAATGCCACAGCTGTAGACAACTCGTTACGAATCCGTATCTCAAAGCCGAACGGTTCCTGCGCGGCTGACTGCCAGAGGAAACCCAGACAATCCAAAACCTGTTTCTGCCAGACCACATCCGGCGTCAGATAAAAGCCCGGACACGCCTGATTTTCCATCAGGGGTTTCAGGTACTTCTGCCAGATGATATTGTCCGTACTGCCGCTGACCGCTCGCGGATGAAACACCACGGAATGAATCTCACAAGTATCGCCATCTGACGAAACCGCGGCGTGCAGGATATTACTGTTAATGAAAAAACCTTCTCCGGCATAGATTCTGCGGCTGTCGGAGCCCGTCTCAACAACAACGGATCCATTTACAATCAACCCCAGCTCCAGCTCATTATGCCAATGCCACGCGATTTCATCCCCGGGCAGCAGATCCAGATAGCAAGCCACCGGAAACAGGCGTGTTCCATGCTTTCGCAGCTCTTCCCCCTGCATGTTTGTCTGTACACTGCACGGTAAAATCATCTGCCGTATCTCCCTTCCTGTTTTCTATATTGTAGATATTTACTTGAAAAATTCAATTTTGGAAATATAATCCTACATAATGCGTATTTATTCCTAACATTATCTTCCTATTTGATGATATTATCATATCACAAGGTAACACAAAAGAAAAGACCAATCGCAACCCGAAAATAAAATCCATATCAAATTTAGAAGGGAGAGGAAATTATGTATAAGATTAATATCAGAAGAATCAACAACACAGAAAAATTTATCCAGATGGTAGAAAACAGCAGCGGAAAAGTCTTTCTGCAGCTTCCCAACGAAACATTCTGCGACTTAAAACAGAATACAGCGGCGCTGCAAATGCTCCGGATGATTAACCCGGGGGAAATCTGGCTGGATCTTTTCCTGACAGACACACAGGACAGTTACAATTTCATGGCTTATATGGTAGGCGCGGGGGCTTAAAAAGCCCCCGTCTTCCATGGGCAGGGACCCGGACTCGCAAGCCCGCCGATTGCCGTTTACATCCTGCTATCCGATTGCCGCAATCAGCCCGTGTTCCACACAATAATGATAAACTCCATCGTCCGCCGCATGTCCGCAGATATCGTCCGCCACCGCTTTCAATTCCTCCGAGCCATTCGCCATCGCAACGCCCGTGCCCACCGCTTGCAGCATATCTATATCATTGTTGCCGTCTCCGAAAGCAAGGGCTTCCTCATTTGTCAGATGGTAATGCGCGAGCACATTTGCAATCCCGACTCCTTTTCCGCTGTCCGCCGGAATGATATCTACCGCCCGGTCCCACCACGCCGCTATCTTCGCGTTTTTCACATCCTGCAGAAACGCCGGATATTCGCTTTCCCGCCCTCCCGACATAATCTGGTATATCTCGCCATTCTCTACCATCTCATCAAAATCATCGGATACATCCACATCCAGCTTGGCAAGAGAAAAATACTTTACCAAATCCGCATCTTTTCCATTTGCGGCAAGCCTTTCCGGCGTGGCGGCAGATACAGGTCTGTTGATGGCGGCGGCATTTTTTACAATCTGTTTCGCATCTTCGGTGGAGAGAGGATTTTTGTAGATAACCTGCTGTCTGGTATAACAGTACGAACCGTTAAACGTGAGAAACACATCCGGTTCCCATCCTTCAAAACGCGGCACCGTCATCGGCGACCTTCCCGTCGAAAGACAGAGAATGATATTGCGCTCCTTCAGCCGGATTAGTGTCTCCAGCGTCCTTGCCGATATTTGTCTTTTGTGAATATCAATCAGTGTACCGTCGATATCAAAAAAGATAATTTTAATATTGTCCAGACTCATAGCTAAACTTCCTCCTTCAATGTGTAAATGACCCTACGGGATATCAAATCCCCGGAATATACGTCCTGCGGTACTCGCTGGGCGAGCATCCCTGCTCCGCACGAAACACTTTGCTGAAATAAAACACATCTGAAAACCCCGTAAGTTGCGCAATGTCCGTAACCGGCTTGTCCGTCTCCTTCAAAAGCTGCTTCGCCCTGCGCAGACGCAGCGTCCGCTGATACTCCCGGATCGTCTGACCCGTCTCCTCCTTAAAGAGCGTACCCGCATATTTATAAGAAAGGCCGCAGACCGTCTCCACCTCTTTCGCCTCAAAACTCTCTGCATAATGCGCCTGCATGTATTCTTGCAGCTTTTTCACATATACATTTTGTACGGAATCTCCCAGCGCGCTCTTCTCACATTCCAGAAAAATCTGCCACAGCCTCACCGAAGCCTGCGGAATATTCCCATGCACATGCGCCTCTATCATTTTCTCAAAATTCTTTTGTATCTGCCGCATATGCTCACAGTCCGTCAGCTTCGGCAGCGTAATGTACTTTTCATTGTCATGCGGCGACAGACAAACCTTCGTATCATAATATATATTCCGCGGAAGCTCCTCCATCTGCACATCCGGCTCCTCACAGTAAAAATGCGCATAATACCAGGCAGAGCCTTCTTCAAAGGGCTTTTCTCCCCAATGGTGCACTCCGCTTTTTAAGAAAAAAAGGCGGTGCGGCAAAAGCTCATAGCGAACGCCGTCTTCTATGATTTCCATGGAACCCCTGAGCAGATAAATCGCCACATGAAACGGTACCGTCCGGACCGCATGTATCATTCTGCCAAACGACACACTGTAGTCAGCCTCGCAGATAAAGGGCATGGCGTTACATGGAATTTTGAGCGCATGTCTGTCCACTGGCTTCCTTCCCCCTAAAATCCATTTCGTTCCCGTAAATAATACCGCGCTTATTTTATCGTTCGCAAAGAAAAAAGCAGTTATATACAGTCTATCATAACATAAATGATTACAAATGGGGGATTTATGCAAAATTATTCGCTCAGAAACATTGACAATACCCTTAAGAATGTTGTATTATCATAGTTGTTCATAAAGCGAAGCGTGGCTCAGTTTGGTAGAGCGCTGCGTTCGGGACGCAGAGGTCGCAGGTTCAAATCCTGTCGCTTCGACTGACAGAAAAGGCGAAAACATCAGGTTTTTTGAAAATCTGGTGTTTTCTTTTTGTCTGGCATCCTTTGTTTTCTAGCATTTTCTTACTATATTCGAACCATATTCCCTATCGCCTCTTCAACAGCCGCATTTAAACTTTTTCCGTGTTCTATCGCATAAACAGCAATATTCCGATGAAGTTCCGGACTAATCCTAACATTAAATGTCCCTTTATATGGTTGTTCCGGTTCCACATTTCTTTCTTTGCAATCTGCTAAATATTCATCAACTACATTCTGAAAATCCTGTTCCAGTTCCTGTACAGAATCCCCCTCATAAGATAATAAAGATTTTATCCCTACAACTTTTCCAAAAAGACAACTGTCTTCTTTTGAATATTCCACTGTTCCGTTATAATTTTTGTAAAACAATAAACTACTCATAACAATCCATCCTTTCTTAACTTCTCTATCACCTGTTCTAACACATACCTCTTTAAAATTCCATCCGGATGCGGTTTATGGAAATTTATTACTTCATTACTTCCATCTTTTATAAATTTTACTCCTGAACCGGTTCCCCCCTGTTTTAATTCATACCCAAAATATGACAACAGAGATTCCATTTCATCAAAAGTAAAGTCTTTTGGTTTCTTCATTAATTTATCAATTAGTTTATCTTTTTTACTCACAGTATTTCTCCTTTGTAAATAATATACTACTTTGTAAAAAAATATGCAACTATTTTTAGTTGCTATTTGCTATATTATAGCAGCACCTAATATTACTTTCGTACTTCTGAATAATCCCCCAAAAATCGGACATTCTGAGAACATGAAAACAAACCCTGCATCCGATCGTTTCTATTTTTATGTTCTCCTTTTCTTTGTCACCGCCTTCGCAGGCTGGCTCTGGGAAGTTTTGCTGTTCTTTTTCACGGAGCACGCCTTCATCAACCGCGGTGTATATGAGGGACCGTACCTCCCAATTTACGGAGCCGGCGGGCTCTTACTCTGTATGCTGCTTTCCCGCCTGAAAAAAAGACCGTTTCTTGTATTTTCGCTGTCCCTTTCCATCTGCACGGTTCTGGAATATCTGACCAGCTATTTTCTCGAGCATAGATGGGGCGTCCGCTGGTGGGATTACAGCGGTCATTTTTTTAATATAAACGGACGGGTCTGCCTTCTGGGAGCGGTTGTTTTCGGTCTTGGCGGGACGGCTTTAGTTTGTCTGTTTTTGCCCTTCTATGAAAAACGATTCGAACGAATCACCCCCGGGTGGCGTAAAGCCGTCTGCCTTTTCCTTTTGCTGGTATTTATAATAGACGGCGCCCGCTGCGCCATGCGTCCGAACACAGGCGTCGGTATTTCTTTTTCATCCAAAGATTTTTCCATTTTTCCTTAAAATGTTTGCAAACGCTCTCCATATCTCTTGTTTTTTCCTCATAAAAGGTGTATTCTTATGTAGCGAATTTTTGTGGGGAGGTTTGTTATGGAAGCATATGAAGTATTAAGAGACTTGGCGATTATTATTTTCGCAGCAAAATTTTTCGCCGTATTGGCAAGAAAATGTAAAGCGCCTCAGGTTGTAGGACAGATTGTGGCGGGACTTTTAATCGGTCCCTGCGTGCTGGGCTGGGTGGAGCCTTCGGATTTTATTACACAGATGGCGGAAATCGGCGTTGTCCTTCTGATGTTTGAGGTGGGATTGGAAACGGATTTAAAAGAGCTGGTTAAAACAGGACCGATTGCTTTCCTGATTGCCTGCGCAGGTGTGTTTGTACCGCTGGTACTGGGCGCCCTTTTGTACATGGGCTTTTATGGCGTCGCGCCTTGGGGCAGCGAAGAGTTTTTCAAGGCTGTCTTTATCGGCACGATTATGACCGCCACCAGCGTGAGTATTACCGTAGCCGCTTTACAGGAATTAGGGAAAATCAAAAGTAAGGTAGGCACAACAATTGTCAGCGCCGCCATCATAGATGATGTCATCGGCATTATCGTACTTACTTTTGTAATTGGGTTCCGGTCTCCGGATTCTCATCCCGGCATGGTCATTATAAAGACCATTGTTTTCTTTATTATTGCGGTGGCGGGCGGCTTTGTCACATTTAAACTGTTTCTGGCTCTGGATAAGCGGTACCCGCACACAAGGCGTATTCCCATTGTCGCTATGGCGTTCTGCTTTGCCCTCTCCTATGTGGCGGAAAAGTATTTTGGCATCGCGGATATCACGGGCGCCTACATCGCCGGCATTGTGCTCTGTAACTTAAGCGACAATACCTACATAGAGCGGAAAGTGGACGTCAGCTCTTACATGCTTTTCGGTCCTCTGTTTTTTGCCAGCATCGGATTGAAAACTAATTTTGACGCGATGGATTCCACATTGTTTATTTTCTGTATCTGCTTTGTGGTTGTTGCGCTGCTTGCCAAAATTATCGGCTGCGGACTTGCCGCGAAGCTCTGCCGCTATACATTCTCTGATTCCTTAAAGATCGGAGTCGGCATGATGACCCGCGGAGAAGTGGCGCTGATTGTGGCACAGAAGGGACTGGCGGCAGGTCTTTTGACAGCGGACTATTTTATGGCTGTGATTCTGCTGATTTTGTTCTCCTCTATCGCGACGCCGATTATATTGAAATTCCTGTATAATAAAGAGGACAAAGTAGTAAAAAATAATTGATTGTAAAAGAGCTGCTTATTAAATCAACAGATGAAACAGAAAGGGAAAGTAATATGGGAGCTTTTGGCACATTCGATCCCCGTGACCCGATGCGTAATGCCGCTTTCAGCGCGCAGTTTACGGATTATGAAAATAAAAGATGCAATGCGCCCATATCACCCGTAAAACGCAGGATTGCCTACATTGCAATGTTCCTATTGGCTGCTTTTCTAATTACTATCATTGCGCTTTTTATCATATGATAGACGCAGACCCGGCAGTCTGCTTCAAAAAATTACGTGCTGCAAAACACAGGAAAAGTTTTGCAGCACTTTTACTTTACAGCACTTTTTCCAGTTCCGCTTCCAGCTCGTCCTGCCCTACGGCGCCTACGATGTTACCCACAGCCTCGCCTTTCACAAAAATCTTCATATTGGGAATGTTCATGACACGATACATTCTGGCAAGCCCGTCCTCCTCGTCTATGTTGCACTTTCCGATTTTTACCTTGCCATCATATTTCTCTGCAAGCTGCGCAATAATGGGCGCCATCATTTTACAGGGACCGCACCAGTCCGCATAAAAGTCCACCAATACGGGAACTTCCGATTCCAATACCTCGCTCTCAAAATTTTGGCTTGTAAATTTGTACTCCATTTGTTTTCCTCCTTATCGTTTCCTTTTCTATTCTGATTTTTATAAGTAACCACTTTTAACGCATACATCGTAGTATTTCTTTCTGTATATGCCTGTCTGCATTTTCTGACCCCGACATCATGCAGCAAGTGCATGATGCGGGTGTAAAAAGTAACTATCTTACAATTACATATTTGTAAATCGGGTTTCCCTTCGAAGAAAACCGCTCCTCATATTCTGTCATCACGTTTCCTTTCATCATCTGCGCGTTATGGTGAAGATCCTCCGTCATCTGCACAATTTCCCATCCCGCCGGTTCCAGCTCTTCCAGCGCAAACTGAAACAAGTCATGGTTGTCCGTCTTAAACTCAATCACACCGTCCGGTATTAGTATCTCATCATAACGGTGTAAAAATTCACGGGACGGCAGCCTGCGCTTCGCGTGCCTGTCCTTCGGCCACGGATCGGAAAAATTCAGATAAATGCGTTCCACCTCACCCTTTGCAAAAACAGAAGTGATTTCCTCCGCTTCCATGCGGATAAAATAAAGGTTTGGCAGCGGCTCTGTTTCCAGCTTCTGTATGCCGCGAATCAACACGCTGGAATATTTTTCTATCCCTATATAATTGATATCCGGATTCTGCTTTGCCAGTTCTATGATAAAATGACCTTTTCCCATACCAATCTCTATGCGGATGGGAGAATCGTTTCCGAAAACTTCATGCCATTTTCCCTTGCAGTCACGCGGCTCATGTATCACATAATCACAAGCCGCTATCACCTCTCTCGAGCCTGTTACGTTTCGCAATCTCATATTTTTACCTTACTTTTCGTCATTTCTTTTTCTTTTACACTTTTATATACTCGCAAATCCGCGCTTTCGCGCTTTTTGTCTGATTTCATCAGACATTTGCTCGTTATCCGCGCAAGAAAAACAAATGTCGCTTCGCGCCGCTTGTTTTTCTTCTGCGCTGGATATATTTTAACTCATTTTGTATTTTTTGTGAATACACTACAGTTTTTCTTTTAAATAGTGTATGATAGGTAAGGACAGACTCATAATTTATAGCATATATCATATATTTGTTACCATAGAAAGGTTTTCACGCATGTATTTATTGAAAAAAAATAGATTCTTGCAATCCGGAAGGGTCGCAAGTCTGCTTTTCGTTTTCCTTCTGGCTTTTAGCAGTTTTTCTTCCGGTAGTCTGGTTTTTGCTACAGAAGCTGCTACTTTGGAAGAGCTGCAGGCAGAGGCAGAAGCCCGGAAGGCGCTCCCCATCCAATCAAATGAAATCGATAACTGGCCTGCGGGTCCCCAGATAGGCGCACAAGCCGCTATCCTGATGGATGCCAATACAGGCGTTATTCTCTATTCCAAAAATATCCATGAGCGTCTCTATCCCGCCAGTACCACGAAAATCATGACCGCGCTTCTCGCTATGGAAAACGGTAATCTTGACGATACGGTGGAATTTAGCTACGACGCTGTTTTCAGTGTGCCCGCGGACGGCTCTAACATGGGAATGGATGAGGGCGAATCCATCTCCTTAGAAGAATGTCTCTACGGCATTATGGTCGCTTCCGCCAATGAAGCCGCCAATGCCGCAGGCGAATATGTTTCCGGCTCCATCGAAGATTTTGTAGCGCTGATGAACGAGCGCGCGGAGGAAATCGGCTGTACAGACACCCATTTTGTCAATCCGAACGGGCTGCATGACTCCCAGCATTATACGAGCGCTTACGATCTCGCGCTGATTTCCAGTCTGTTCTTCCGCAATGAAATGCTGTGCAAAATAAGCAATACGCCGCGATATCACTTTGAAGCTACCGCCACACAGCCCGACGACTTTTATAAAAATAATAAGCATCAGTTAATTAACGGCGAAATTCCCTACGAAGGCATTTTAGGCGGTAAAACCGGTTTCACCAGCGATTCCAGACAAACTCTTGTGACCTGTGCGGAGCAGAACGGCATGCGCCTGGTATGCGTTATCTTTAAGGAAGAATCCCCGAATCAGTTTACGGACACCGTGGAACTGTTTGATTATGGTTTTCACAATTTCCAGGTGCTGAATATTTCAGAGAATGAAGAAAAGTACAATATTGAATCCACAGGCTTTTTGCAGATTGGAAATGATGTTTTCGGCAGTTCCAAGCCGATTCTCTCTATAGATACTGACAGCTATGTTATTATTCCAAATACGGTTTCTTTTCAGGATTTGGATTCGGAAATTGATTACAGCCAGTCGAGTGAAAACCGCATTGCCGGAATCGAGTATTCCTATCATGGCATGTATGTGGGAGATGCCTACCTGAACCTCGTGACCGACAACGCTTCCTCTTATGAATTTGACACTAATATGACCGCTGCGGACGTGAGCGTGGAAAAGACAGAAACCGAAACGGAAGCCGATTCTTCGCAAGCACCCATTTTCATCAATATCAAAAAGGTGTTGCTGATTATTCTGGTTCTCGCTGCCATTGTCATAACTATATTTATGGTACATGCATTAATCACTAACGGCAGGACCGCCAAACGCAGAAACAACCGCATCAAGCGCAAACAGAGGAGACGGTCGCGTATGCGCACGGATTTTGATGATTTTGATTTTTAGATCATTATCCTCTTGACCTTATACTAAGTATACCCCCTATACTTAACTCAATGAACAGGGAAAGGAGGTACATTTCTTGAATATCAATGAAGTGGAACGACTGACAGGAATCACCAGACAGAACATCCGTTTTTATGAGAAGAAAGAGCTGCTCCATCCAAAGAGAAATCCCGAAAACAACTACCGGGAATATTCGGAAAAAGATGTGACTGCGCTTAAAACAATCAAACTTCTGCGAAAACTGGATTTCTCGCTGGAAGATATTCAAAGCATTCTGTCGGCAGAAATACCGTTTCACTCACTGCTGGAACAGCATATGAAAGAACTGCAAGCACGGCAGCATCAGTTAAAATTGTGTATTGATGTTTGCAGCGATCTGCTCCGGACAGATACTGGAACTTTAGATGTGGATGGCACACTGGAAAAAATGGATCAAATCGAACGAAATGGGGGTATGTTTATGTCAATTATAAAAGATTATAAGAGGTATACCTCAGCGCAGCGTAAGCGGAGTTTTTCCTTCCAGCCGGATACGATGGTAATGAATCCCGGCGAATTTCTGGAAGCTCTGTTTTTATATGCCAATGAAAACAATCAGAATCTGGAAATCATCAAAGAGGGCATGTATCCAGTTTTTAAACTGGATGGCATGGAGTACAGAGCCGAGCGTATCTTTGGACGTTTCGGTGCGACAATACACTGTACTATGACCCATCCCGAAGAATGCGGCGACGCAACTATTTCCAGAAAGAGAAAAATCGTATACCGGCTGATAAACGGGCCCTATATTTTGCTGCTGGCTGTCTTTCTCTTCATGGCAGTTGACAGGCAGAACGTCGGATGGGCAGCGGTGGTGGCGTTCTTTACTTTCCCGTATCTGATCTGGCTTTTTGGAATATATCCGAAAATGAAATAGGATACTGCTAATTCTGAATAAAAGCGATAGATGGAAACAATTAAAAAGAAAAAGGCTGTAAACTCAAGAACCCTTGAATTTACAGCTTTTTCAACGTTCCCTGCGGGAATCGAACCCACAACTGGGGCTTAGGAGGCTCCTGTTATATCCATTTAACTAAGGGAACAACTGCTATTTATAAAAGAAAACCTACATCGGATAATTGATATATCCCTGCATCCAGATGACCCCCTTAAACCGGCGGCCAATCTGCGGCTCTCCATATAAATCCTCTTTATTGATACAAACATCAAATTCCAAATCGTTACAGCAAAGGTGAAGCACATAAATTTCTTCGCGGGTAATCCTGTTTACCCGCAGAGAAATATCCATAATTTCTCCCATCACCGAATACTGATCACACTCCACACCATAAGGCATAAAGTATGTGTCCACCAGACTGAATACATCTTCCGTAAGAATCTTTTTGGAAATGGTGGAATAGATATCCATGTCTTCCAGCGTGAGACTTTCAATCGCATCCTCGTCCCCTCTGCGTGCCGCCGCAATCAACTGATTCCGACTCATGGATTCCTTCTGTATCCGTCGTCTGTCGCTTTCGTCTTTTCCAATCGGTAATAATATATTACCACTAATCGACAATCCTGACAATGTCAAAGTTGTTCCCGTCACCGGAAGCATATCCGTCGTCTGTGCCTTCACATAAGGAACAATATTCTGCAGATAAAAGATTAAGCTCACGCCCACCTTAATATCGTCGCACACTCCCGCATATGATTCCTTGTCCGCATGGCGTTCCACGGACACATCCTCGCAGGAACTGATGCCCGTGCCGCGCAGGTAAGGATAAAAATAATCATAAGTAAATTTTTCATCGGTATCAAACTCACCGCAGACGGCAATGCCGATATCCTGTGCGAAATCCTCGCAAAACTCCGCAAGTATGCTGTCCTCACCGTTAGAAGTATAGGAGCGGTGCGTCGCATTCATGATAATATCCGTAATCAGACGCTGCTCTTCCCGTCTGTCTTTCAACCCGCTAAAGCCGATCGCTCGCATAAATTTATGCAAAGATTTCACCTCCTTTTATACGCTTTGTTCTTTTCGCAAGACAGGTTCAAAAATCCTCTCCATGCCTTATAAAATCTATCGAATCTCCGTTATGCCGCCCATATAAGGACGAAGCACCTCAGGAATACGGACGGAACCATCCGCCTGCAAATTATTTTCCAGAAAAGCAATCAGCATTCTCGGCGGCGCCACAACTGTGTTATTCAATGTATGCGCAAAATACTTGCCGTCAGCACCATTTACGCGAATGCGGAGTCTTCTTGCCTGCGCGTCTCCCAGATTGGAACAGCTTCCCACCTCAAAATATTTTTTCTGTCTGGGCGACCATGCTTCCACATCATAGGATTTTACCTTCAAATCCGCTAAATCTCCGGAACAGCATTCAATCGTCCTCACCGGAATGTCCATGGAGCGGAACAAATCCACGGTATTCTGCCACAGCTTGTCAAACCACATCGGAGACTCCTCAGGCTTACATACCACGATCATTTCCTGCTTTTCAAACTGATGGATACGGTAAACGCCCCTCTCCTCAATGCCGTGCGCACCCTTCTCCTTACGGAAGCAGGGGGAATAGCTGGTAAGCGTATGGGGAAGCGCTTCCTCCGGAATAATCGTATCAATAAACTTACCAATCATGGAATGCTCCGACGTACCAATGAGGTATAAATCCTCTCCTTCAATCTTATACATCATAGCATCCATTTCCGCAAAGCTCATCACGCCGTCCACCACCGCGCTTCTGATCATAAAAGGCGGTACACAGTAAGTGAAACCCCTGTTAATCATAAAATCTCTCGCATAGGCAATCACTGCGGAATGAAGTCTCGCAATATCGCCCATCAGATAATAAAACCCGTTTCCTGCCACACGTCCTGCTGCATCCATGTCAATCCCATGAAAACGTTCCATAATTTCTGTATGATAGGGAATCTCAAAATCAGGCACTACCGGGTCACCGTATTTCTGTACCTCCACATTTTCCGCATCATCCTTACCGATGGGAACGGAAGGGTCAATGATATTCGGAATCGTCATCATATCTTTTTTGATTTTTTCACGCAGCTCAGATTCCTTTTCCTCCAACTCGGAAAGTCTTGCCGCACCTGCCGCCACCTCAGCCTTCTTCGCCTCAGCTTCTTCTTTCTTTCCCTGCGCCATCAGCGCGCCAATCTCTTTGGATATTTTATTTCTCTTTGCGCGGATATCGTCTGCTTCCTGCTGCGCCGCTCTGACTTCAGCGTCCAATGCAATCACTTCGTCCACCAACGGCAGCTTCTGCTCTTGAAATTTCTTTCTGATATTTTCCTTTACTGCCTCGGGATTCTCCCTCAAAAACTTAATGTCAATCATAATATGCCGTCCTTTCTATAACTATTCAGTCTCTGGCTTTATAGTTACTCAATTACCTCATCAATGTACAAATCATTGTATTCCGTCAAATCCTTCACCACATCCACCGCCATCCCGTTTCTGTCCTTCGTAATCCGGATAACCGGACGGTCCGGATGCTGCTTGTTCTGGTAAAGAACAATTCCCGTTTCTCCCTCGCTCGTCTTAACGACGGTACCGGCGGGATACACAGCAGTAAACTCCAAAAAGATATCGACAATTTTCCCGTCAAATTTTATACCTTTATTATTTCTTAAATATTTTACCGCTTCATAGACCTTCGTTCTCTCACAGCCAATACCGCAGATCATTTCATCAAAAGCATCGCAAACCTGAATGATACGGCATTCCTCAGAAATATCCATCGTCTTCAAAGGATAGCCGGAACCATCCAAACGCTCATGGTGATATAATATCATATTTTTGCTGTCTTCGGATATCCAATTTTCGTCACGAAGCGCCGAATACCCATAAACCGGATGCTTCTTATATTCTACGAACTCCAGTTCTGTCAAGTCTTCCAGATTTTGATTTTCATAAGGAACCTGCAGATACCGCAGTCCCAAATCATGCAGCAAACAACTGACGCCTATGTCATGTACCATTTCCTGTGACAATCCTATTTTCAGTGCAACAATGGTAGCGAGACTGCACAAATTAATCGAATGCTCATAAATATCGGAGCTTCGCTCTTTAATATCATAAATTTTTTCTACGACCTCTTCCTCTTCCAGAATATTCGTAATAATCGTATCCGCCGTCTGGCACAGCTCTACCAGATTTTCATTATGACTATAGGTATGCTTTTCCAGAATATTTTTTACTTTCGATCGAAAACCCTCTTCCACCTCTTCTTTTAAAATAACCACTTCTTTTGTATCCGGCTCTTTCTCTTTTACATATACTTCCCGGACGTTCAGCTCTTTGAGCTTTTCAATATATTCCGGCTTGAGGAGCGTACCCGCCGAAAGCAGAATTTTATACTCCAATGTCAAAGCATCTTTAGCCAGAATTTCTGTTCCGTTCAAATCTTCCACTTTACACAGTCTCATTTTTGTCCCTCGTATTCTAACCTTTCCGGTTATATCAGGCTACAAATCCATAGCCATGTCAAGAGCCTTTTTCTCCTCATCGCCAAGTGAAATATC
Source organism: uncultured Lachnospiraceae bacterium (assembly GCA_910587715.1). Taxonomy (GTDB): domain Bacteria; phylum Bacillota; class Clostridia; order Lachnospirales; family Lachnospiraceae; genus UBA3282. The sequence goes on from CAJUMV010000039.1 coordinate 23,368, forward strand.
ACATAATCCGTTTTTGATTTCCTTTGTATAAGAATAGCAGCCTTCCGCACTGTGAACAGAATTGATGATAAAACCATTATCGTTTTCATCCAACAATGCGAGCGAAAAACTGAGCAGCCCGCCCATCTGGTTAAAGGCGTCATATTTTACAATTCCGATTTTCTGGAAAGCGCCCTCCAACTTCTTATAGAGATTTTCAATATCCTTCCGATTTTTTTCCATGGACGCCTTAATCAGCTTATTGTCCTCGTAAAGTCCCATAATATCCTTTTCCAGACTTTTGGCATTTTTTCCGCCCATGAACTTATTATATTTCTTAGATAGTCTGCCCAGATTTATGCAAAGCACAATCATAGCAATCAGCAAAATAAGAATTGCCGCAAACGCACCGATAAACAGATACGTCAAATCCATATTTCCAAGTCCCATATCACTCAGTAAATTATAATTCATTTATCCTTAGCCTTTCTGTATTTGACAATCCGATTATCGTTCGTGTAAAGGTAAAGCCATAAATCATTTGCCGGTCAGCAAATCCGTAATCTTCTCCAAATCGTCATGTGTATAAAACTCGATTTCCAGTTTTCCCGCGCCATCACCCTTGGATGCAATAGAAACTTTTGTCCCTAAAGTCTGTTTCAGCTTCTCTTCCAAATCCTGATAAACCGCTTCAAGCGCCTTATCTGTAACAGGCTCCTTCTTTACCTTCTCCGGCTTATTCAAATTCTTAACCAGCTTCTCTACATCCCGCACACTCAGTTTTTCATCAAAAACCTTCTGCGCAATCGTATACTGCTGCTCCGGGTCTTCAATGGAAATTAAAGCTCTCGCATGACCGGTCGTAATCATATCGTCAATAATCATCTGCTGCACTTCGTCGCACAGCTTCAAAAGACGCATGGAATTAGTAACCGCCGTTCTGCTCTTGGAAACCCTTTCCGCTACTTCATCCTGTTTCAGATTAAATTCAGTCAAAAGCCTTTTATATGCCTGCGCCTCCTCAATCGGGTTCAGGTCCTCTCTCTGGATATTCTCTATCAGGGAAATTTCCACGATTTCCTGCTCGGTATAATTGCGGACAATCACCGGCACTTCTTTCAAACCGGCAAGCTTGGCTGCACGCCAGCGACGTTCTCCGGCGATAATTTCATAATGTGTTTTTCTGTCCTGCACAATCAACGGCTCTACGATGCCGTATTGCTTAATAGAATCAGCAAGCTCCTGCAGAGCATCCTCGTCAAAATTTTTTCTCGGCTGCTCCCTGTTAGGTTCTACCTTTGTAATCTTGACATAAGTTCCCTGCGCGTTATCCTCTGTCTTTACCGTTTCCTGTGCAGGTTCTGCCTTCGGCACGGAAGCCGGTATCAGAGAATCCAATCCTTTTCCTAAACCCCTCGCTGCTTTTGCCATATCTTTTTCTCCATTTACTTTAAAGCTGCCATTTTTTATTTTGCATTTCTACTTAATGAGCAGTGCGGCACTCGAAAAATCTTCGATTTTTCTCGTTCGCGGGCTTCGCCCTATATATCTGCAAACTGCAAAAATTGTCAGCAAGCTGCCATTTTTTCATTTTACAGATGTGCACTGCTCATGCCTTCGCGGAGATGACTTCATCCGCCAGCAACATGTATGCTTCCGCGCCTGCGGATTTCGGATCATACATATTGATAGGCATTCCGTAACTGGGTGCTTCCGCCAATCTGATATTTCTCGGTATCAATGTTTTATATACATTCTGCTTCAAATGACTTTTCACATTCTCGACTACCTGCATGGAAAGGTTTGTTCGGGAATCGTACATCGTAAAAACCACACCTTCCATGTCAAGCTCCGGATTCAATCTTTCTTTTACCAGATTAACCGTATGTATTAACTGGCTCAGTCCCTCCAACGCATAATATTCGCACTGAATCGGAACAAGCACACTGTCCGCCGTCGTCATGGCATTTATTGTCAAAAGGTTCAAAGAAGGAGGACAGTCAATCATAATAAAATCAAATTTATCTTTAATCCAGTCAATTTCATTTTTTAAAATAAATTCTTTTTTATCTACGCCAATCAGTTCAATCTCCGTAGCCGCCAGATTTACATTTGAGGGTATGATAGAAACGCCGGGAATGACATCATTCAAAATACATTCATTAATGGAACATTCACTTAAAAACAATTCATAAATAGTATTTTCCAAATCATTCTTTTCTACACCGAATCCGCTGGTCGTATTTCCCTGCGGGTCTGTGTCAATTACCAGCACTTTCTTTCCTTTAGCTGCCAATGCAGCCGATAAATTGATAGCCGTTGTTGTCTTGCCGACTCCGCCCTTTTGATTTGCAATCGCGATTATTCTTCCCATTTACTTACCTTATTCCTTTATCTTTCATGTTTTTGTGTCCGTTTACGATTATATCACTAATCCACGTGATAATCTACATATATTTTTTAACAGTTCAGCCATAATTGTGAAACAACAAATGTACCCCGGATATTCTATAATCTTTCGATTTCCTCTGGATACTTCATTCCCCATGAAGTCCGAAGCTCATCCATCACACGCATCATTCTTAAAGTTTCCGCATGAGGCATAGAGGGACACTCTAATCTTCCTTCCTTAATACAGGAAATTGTTTCTGTGATTTCATATTCGTAACCGCTAATCTGCTCAGGCACTTTGACTTCGCAAATGAGCTTTCTGTCTTTATCATAAATTTTGATTGCTTCCGGATTGTTGATATTCTCTACCACCATACATCCTTCCGAACCATAAAAAATTCCCTGGCTGTCAGACTTGCCGTGAATGCCGGAATTTAAAACTGCCATTTTTCCGTCTTCATAAAGAAGAATCATACCGTTTTCTCCATCTACTCCGGCGCTCGTCATCTGGGCGGCAGATTGTATTTTTCTTACACCATCCCCAAAATGCATATAAGCAAAGTTCAAAGGATAAATTCCTACATCCAAAAGCGCACCGCCTGCAAGCTCCGGCTTTACAATCCGTTCTTTATCCAGAAGCGGATAATTTAAATTAGCAGTCATCTTCATCACTTCTCCAACCACTTTTTCGGCAAGCAGGTTATTGATTATTTTTCTGGAAGGCATATATCTTGTCCAGATTGCTTCCGTTAAGAGAAGTTTTTTCTCTTCCGCAATACGAAATACCTCAGCCGCTTGCTTCTCATTTACCGTAAAGCTCTTTTCACAAAGCACATGCTTACCCGCATTCAGACACATTTTAATATGCTGATAATGATGGGAATGCGGCGTTGCAATATAAACCAGCTCCACTTCTTTATCCGCCAGCATATTCTCATAAGAACCGAAAGCATGTTGAAACCCGTGCTCCTTTGCAAAAGTAACTGCCTTTTCAAAATTTCTCGAAGCTACCCCGTAGCATTCCACCTCTGGCATTTTGTTCATTGTCTCCGCCAGAGTAGCTGCTATTCTCCCTGCACCCAATATTCCAATCTTCATATCGTTTTTCTCCTTTCTTCGTCTCAATAGACACCAAATTAAACAGTGTTTTGATGTTTCACGCTTCCATTTTAATTATTTTTTGATGTTTCACGGAATCCATCACAATATCTTGGGTTAAATTGTTTCACGTGAAACATTATCTTGTGTCAACACTCCACTTTTTTCCAAATGTTTCACGTGAAACATATTAATACAGTTTTATAATATTATTTTTGATTGCAAATACCGCCGCCTGCGTCCGGTCAGAAACATCTATCTTTTTAAATATATTTGATATATGATTTTTCACCGTTCTCTCACTGATATTCAAATTGGTAGCAATTTCTTTATTAAACATACCATTTGCCACCTGTACAAGAACTTCCAATTCTCTATTTGTCAAAGAAGAAATTTTATCTTTATCCGTATCTCTGCTAAGTAGCTGACTATTTAAAGCAGGAATCAAAGAAGGCTGTATATAATTTTCTCCATCTCTGACGGCTCTGATTGCCTTTTTTAATTCCGCAGATTCTGAATCTTTTAAAATATATCCGTCCACACCGATATCAACTGCCTTCATCAAATAATCCATTTCATTATGTACAGTTAAAATCAAAACCTTAATCTTGGAGTCATCTGCCTTCATCTGCTTCAAAACTTCTATTCCATTTTTCTCCGGCATATTAATATCAAGAAGCAGAACCTCCGGATTACATTCACTTAATTTTTTTAGACATTCTACCCCATTAGATGCCTCACCCACAACCTCAATACTTCCATCAAACTCCAATAACTGTTTTAATCCCTCCCGAATCAAACTATGATCGTCAGTAATCATCACCCTTATTTTTTCCATATCATATACCCCATTTTCTATCATATAATAATTATTGCTTTTCTTTTGGAATTTCAATAAAAATAGAGGTCCCCTTCTGTGTATCCATCTCTATTTTTCCATTTAATAAAAAGACCCTTTCCTTCACTACCGTCAGACCAAAATGCCTGTCCTTCTTTTCAGCTTTCTTCTGGTCAAAACCAACCCCGTTATCTCGAATTATTATCTGAAAAACATTTTTCTTTTCTTTTAATGATACTTCTATCCTGTCTCCCCCAGAATGTTCCACTGCATTACCAACACATTCCTGAATAATACGATAAATCATTATAAGAGAAATTTCTTTTTCCTGATCTGACAAGCTGTTATCTATTTCATCAATATCTGCTATCACTTCAAAATGTCCATCTTGTTTAATAAGAGAAAAAAGATTTAATAGAGTTTGCCGTAAACCCATATCATCAAAAGTCATTGGACGAAGGTCATAAATTCTGTTTCTGATATCATCAATTACTTTTCGCAGACCAACTTCAATAGTCGCAAGCTCCAGCTTTGCCTTTACCGGGTCACGGTCAATATAAAGAGAACTCAACTCAACCTTATGAACAAGATGAGTCAAATCTTGAAGAGAACTGTCATGAAGGTCTCTTGCAATTCTCTGACGCTCCTTCTCCTGCACATCCAGTACAGAAAATTGTTTCATGTGAAACTCCGGAGAACTCTCCACCGTATCATTTATATTATCCATCATTTTCTTACTGTCCTCATATATACTCTTATAAATATTTTTCAAAAAAATCATAACATACCCATTTTTCAACATCAGTTACGATTTTATTCACCCTAAAATAATTTTTCCTTGCGGTTATTATATACTAAAATCTTGTGCAAGAAAAGAATATTTATAGAAATAGAACGGAAAAAATGGTATACTTGATGCATAAGTTAAAAACTCGGAAGGAAAACAATGATATGCATAAAAAACTTACTACTACATTTATATTAGCAGGAACTTCTATTGCTGTCATTCATGGAATCAACAGAGTACATACATCCCTCTGTACAGTGAAAGACCTCCTCAGTAATTCGGAAAACTACTTTTATGAATGGCGTTTTGGTAAAATCAGATATCAGAAAAAAGGAAACGGCAGTCCCCTTCTTCTCATTCATGATTTGACAGTGGGAAGTTCCAACTATGAACATCACAGATTAATCAACAATCTGACAGAAAAACATGAAATATATTCTTTAGACCTTTTAGGATATGGCATGTCCGATAAACCTGCCATGACTTACACCAATAACCTGTATGAGCAGCTCATCGCAGATTTCATTAAAAACGTAATCGGCAGAAAAACTTCTGTTGTGGTGACGGGAGAATCCGTACCTTTTGTTATTATGGCATGTCATAACTATCCGGATATATTTAATAAAATTGTATGCATTAACCCGCAGAGTCTTTATCTACAGAACCAGATTCCTTCCAAACAGACAAGTCTGTTTAAGCTGCTCATTGAATCGCCCGTCATCGGGACATTTATTTACCATGTACTTTCCAACCGACCAAGTATAGAGAAAGCATTCTATCAAACCTATTTTTATAATCCGGAGGAAATCAGGGAAAAATATATTTACAATTACCTGGAAGCCGCACATCTTGGAAACTATAATTCCAAATATGCGTTTGCCAGTTACGCAGGCAAATATATGAATATGAATATTCTCAGCGAGTTAAAAGAAATCAATAACAGTATCTTAATGATTGGCGGGGAAAAGGAACAAGAAATAAAAACAGTGATTGAAAATTACAAGTATTATAACGCTTCTATTGAAGATGCTTATATTCCTAATACCAGGCATCTTCCCCAATTGGAAGCGCCTGATGAAGTACTCGAACAACTTCGCATGTTTCTATAAAAAATCGAGGCCAACGCGCTCGATTCAGAGAATGCTCCACGTTCTCCTTAAATGATTTATGTTATCGGCTTCTTACTAGCCGTCCCTGCCTTCCGAGGATACTGCTTCGGGGTAGGGCGGCTTTTTTCTATCACAACTAAATTCCTGTAAATATCAGAAGAAGGAAGTGTAAACTCTTTCTGCTCTACCAGCTTTCCTCCTAAAACAGAAATCGCATGTTCCGCCTCCGTAACTTCTGTCTTACTGCCTTCTAATTCTACCTTAACTTTATCGGATTTATAGGAAATAAATTTTCCTCCCACTTTTACATAGGGAAGGCAATACTCCGATAAAACAGATAAATTTGCCACTGCTCTGGAAACACAGAGATCAAAGGTTTCCCGCATCTGACCCGGCTTCGCAAAATCTTCCGCCCTTCCATGAACTGCTGTCGCATTTTGAAGCGCCAGCTTCTCAATCACTTTCTGCAAAAATCCCACTCTTTTTTGCAAAGAATCCAAAAGCGTCAGCTGCAGACCGGGAAACGCAATCTTAAGAGGTATCCCCGGAAATCCCGCCCCAGTCCCTACATCGATGACAGAAAAACTTTCGCTTAAATCACAGACCTTCACCAAACTAAGACTGTCTATAAAATGCTTTTTCAACACCTCATCAAATTCCGTAATCGCCGTCAGATTCATCACCTTATTTTTTTCTACCAGCATCTCATAATAGGTAAGAAACTGCGCAAGCTGCGCATCCGATAAGGAAATATGTAATTCTTGTAAATCACTTTTAAATTGTAATAACCTATCCACTTTAAACTACACCGCCCTGCTTTCTTCTATTATAATTCTCCAGGTATACCAATAGCACAGAAATGTCCGCAGGTGATACCCCGGATATCCGTGAAGCCTGTCCCACAGAAACAGGTTGATAAGCAATCAGCTTCTGTCTCGCTTCCAGCCGCAGACTCCCCACTTCATTATAATCCAAATCGGCAGGAATCTTTTTCTTCTCCATTTTTTTATAATGCTCTACCTGTTTTAACTGCCTTTCAATATACCCTTCATACTTAATCTCAATCTCTACCTGTTCCACCACATCCGCGGGAAGAGCTTTTCGTTCTTTATCAATATCCGCAATGATTTCATAAGTAAGCTCCGGACGACAAATCAGTTCTGCCAACGTAACACCTGTTTTTAACGGCGCGCTTTCATGAGCTTCCAAAAATTCCTGAATATTCTTAGAAGCGCCCACAATAGTATTTTTTAAACGCGCAACCTCCGCATCAATCTGTTTTTTCTTATATAAAGTCGCCTGATACAATTCTTCCGAAACCAATCCAACCTCATAACCTATCTGACGTAAACGTAAATCAGCATTATCCTGTCGCAGCAAAAGGCGGTATTCCGCCCTGGAAGTCATCATCCGGTAAGGCTCAAAATTTTCCTTTGTCACCAGATCATCAATCAAAACACCGATATAAGCCTGAGAACGATCCAGAACTATCTGCTCTTTTCCCTTCATGGAAAGTGAGGCGTTAATACCTGCTATCAAACCCTGCGCCGCCGCCTCCTCATAACCGCTGCTGCCGTTAAATTGTCCGCCGCTGAAAAGTCCTTTGATATTCTTAAACTCCAAAGTCGGATACAACTGCTTCGGATCAATACAGTCATACTCTATCGCATAAGCATTCCTCACCATCTTGCAATGTTCCAGTCCGGGTACCGTACGATACATGGCAAGCTGCACGTCCTCGGGAAGAGAAGAGGACATACCGCTCACATACATTTCATTGGTATGCAGTCCCTCCGGTTCAATAAAAACCTGATGCCTGTCCTTATCCGAAAATTTCACCACTTTATCCTCAATAGAAGGACAGTATCTCGGTCCCGTTCCTTCTATTACTCCCGCATAAATCGGAGACCTGTCAAGATTCGCTCTGATAATGTCATGAGTCTGCTCATTGGTATAAGTCAGATAACAGGACACCTGCTCAATCTGCACCTCATCCGGATTCGTAGAAAAAGAAAATGGAATCACTCTCTCATCACCAAATTGTTCTTCCATTTTATCAAAATCAAGAGAGCGCCTGTCCATCCTCGCCGGCGTCCCCGTCTTAAAACGACGCATTTCAATTCCTAATGCTAACAAAGAATCCGTCAGATGATTCGCCGCCTGCAGACCATTTGGTCCGGTATAAGTAATGGCTTCCCCGCAAAGGCATCTTGCCTTCAGATAAGTGCCTGTACATAAAATAACTGCCCTACATTCATAGACAGCGCCTGTAAAAGTTTTTAACCCCACTATTTTCCGAATCGCCTGATCAGAAGAAGACTCTGTATTTTCTTCCACCAAAAGCTCACAAACTTCCGCCTGCTTAATTGTCAAATGCTCCTGATTTTCCAAAACCTTACGCATCGCCCGGGAATATTCCGCTTTATCCGCCTGCGCCCGAAGCGAATGCACCGCCGGACCTTTGGATTTATTTAACATCTTAGACTGGATAAAAGTCTTATCAATATTTTTCCCCATCTCTCCGCCAAGCGCATCAATCTCTCTCACCAGATGTCCCTTAGAAGTACCGCCTACATTCGGATTACAAGGCATAAGAGCAATACTGTCTACACTCACCGTAAAAATCACTGTTTCAAATCCAAGCCTCGCACATGCCAAAGCCGCTTCACATCCCGCATGACCCGCGCCTACCACACAAACATCTACTTTTTCTCTGAGTTCTGACATTTACTTACTACCTCGCTTCTTTACTTTCCCATACAAAATTTTGAAAATATCTCATTCACCAAATCATCCTCCACTTCTTCCCCGATAATCCTTCCGAGAGAAGCGTAAGCATTCATCAAATCAATCGAATAAAAATCTTCCGGCATATGATTTTCCAGACTGACCTGAACCTGATTCATACTCTCAAGCCCTTCCAAAAGCGCTTCTTTATGACGGGAGCTGGTAATACAAATTTCATCATCATAAGAAATTTGTCCATGGAAAAACATTTTTTTAATCAAATCTATAAGCACATCCAAACCATCATTTTCTTTTGCCGAAATTTTAACAAGAGAAATATTTTGTTCTGCATCCGATATTTCATTTAGGCTGACGTTCTTCCCACAAGCATCTGAAAGCAAAACAGCAACAGAAGCTTGATCAACTACCTCATGCAAATCTGATTTATTTAAAAGAATGATAGTTTTCTTATCCTTTATCATCCTCATGATATCCACATCATTTTCATCAAGAGGAATAGAAGAATCCATCACATATAAAATCAAATCCGCATCTTCAGAAATGGTTTTCGCTTTTTCTACCCCTATTTTTTCCACCACATCCTCAGTACTTCTGATGCCTGCCGTATCTATGATATGTAAAGTGAATTCTCCTAAATTAATTGTCTCTTCTAACGTATCTCTGGTCGTTCCCGCAATATCCGTGACAATGGCACGTTCCTGCCCCACCAAAAGATTCAAAAGAGAAGATTTTCCCACATTCGGCTTTCCGACAATCACCGTGCGGATTCCTTCTTTTAACATCTTGCCGTCATCCGCGGAATTTAAAAGTTTTTCTAGTTCCTTTCTAAGATAAAAAACCTGATCCGACAGCTTTTCCGTATATCCGTCCAGACTGATGTGCTCCGGATCATCCAGTGCAGACTCAATAAAAGCAATCTCATATAAAATCTTTTCCCGAAATTCTTTTATTTTATCAAACACAGAACCTCTAAGCTGCTTTAGGGAAGATTTGAGGGCAAACTGATTTTTCGCATGGATCATATCCATAACGGCTTCCGCCCTCGAAAGGTCTATTCTTCCGTTTAAAAAAGCGCGTTTCGTAAACTCTCCCGGCTCCGCTAATCTGGCTCCCGCTTCTATTACCGTCATGAGAATTTTTTTCATGATCAATGCGCCGCCATGACAATTAATTTCAACCGTATCTTCCGTTGTATAACTGTAAGGTGCCTTCATAACAGAAATCATCACTTCATCTATCAGGTTTCCATTCTTTTCCACAATAAAACCGTAATGAATCGTGTGTGATTGATAAGTAGAAAGAACATCCTCATTCTTTTTATTGCGATATATTTTTCCGGCAATCGAAATTGCTTCTTCACCGCTCACTCTTATGATCCCTATTCCTGAATCAGACAGAGCGGTAGCGATAGCAGCGATGGTATCTGTTTTCATATCTTTCTCCAATGAATTAAAACAATATCTACAGTTATTCAATTTTACTACATACTCTATAAAAAATCTACTATGACAAAACCGGCAGGTATATTTACCCGCCGGTTTTTATTTGCTTTTAATTTTCTTTAATCGTCATCCTTGACATCATAATTCTTTTCATAACTCTTTTCGTATCTTCTCTCGCTTCTCTCATACTTCTTCAGAACTACAACTACATGACGGAAAGGCTCGTCTCCTTCACTGTAGGTTGTCACATACTTATCATTCTGAAGAGCCGAATGAATAATTCTTCTCTCATAAGGATTCATAGGCTCTAAAGAAACAGGTCTCTTCGTTCTCTTTACCTTATAAGAGATATTCTTAGCGAGATTTTCCAGTGTTTCCTTTCTTCTCTTACGGTAATTTTCCGTGTCAACCTTAACTCTGATATAATTCTCCGTATCTTTGTTAACTACCAGAGACACCAAATACTGTAAAGAATCCAGCGTCTGTCCTCTCTTACCGATCAAAATACCCATTTCATCGCCAGAAAGCTCAATATCCATAGAATTTTCCAATTCATTATAAGAAACATTCGAAACAACGGTAAGATTCATCGCCGCAAAAACATCTCTTAAGAAATCCTTTGCTTTATCTTCCACGGAAGATTTTATCCTCACCTTAATCACAGCAGGTCTCGCGCCGATACCGAGTAATCCGGTTTTTCCTTCATCTACTACTTCATATTCCAGCTTATCACTGGTTACGGTAAATTTCTGACACGCTTCCGTAATCGCATCATCAACAGTTTTTGCGGATATTTCCATATAGTCCATCTTTTTACCCCCTGTATTATTTGTTATTTTTTTCGTTATACTCTTTTACCATATTTGCTTTTGCTATCATGCTGCCCGGCTTTGCATTTTTACTATAATACTCTGTTGATTTTCTGACAAGCTCTTCTTTTTCTTCCTGACTTAATGTAGAAGAAACGGAAGCCTTCGACGCCATACCGGCATTTTTTGTATTCATGCTTGCATAAGCCGCCATCTTTTCCGCATTTTTTCCGGCTTTTTCCATTTTCTTTTTGGCTTTTTCTTCGTTCTTCTTAATCAGCTCATCCAAATCCATCTTATCAATATGCTTATTGATCAGAATCTGCTGGATACTTCTTACTACTGCACCTGCTACCCAGTAAAGTCCCATACCTGCAGGCAGTGTGTAGCAAAAAACCGCGGACATAATCGGCATTACCATATTCATGGTTTTCATAGACTGTGCCATGGTATTCTGCTGCTCGTTATCCGTATTTGTTTCCTGCTGGGGCATCAGCTTTACATTGATCCACTGTGTCAACGCCGCCAAAACTGGAATGGAAAAAGCAGCAACCATCATTAAAACAGAACCTGACGCTCTCGCTTCACCAAAAGTAAAGGAAGGAGAGTTCGACATACTCAAGCCCAAAAAATTATTGTACTGATCAAGTAACGATATGGTATGATCGATATCTGCGGAAAGATTAGAAAAATTCTCTTTTAAACTTAACCATTCCGCGCTGGAAGCCTTATTCAGTACATCTACAAACGTATTCTGTACATAAGAAGTAACGCCGCCTGTAAAATTCTCATTTTCAAACTGCTTCGCAAACATATTGGCATTGGAGAAACCTCTTAAAAATTCCACACTGCCCTGTTCGGCAATCAGCTTATCCACCAGAGGAAAAAATGCTTCTTTTACCTTACCCACATAGGCAGGAATGTTATAAATAACACGGTAAAGGGCTAACAGAATCGGCATCTGGATTAAAAGCTGGATACAACTGCCCGAAGGGGACACGCCGTACTTTGCATAAACTGCCTGCGTTTCCATGTTCATCGCCATCATGGAATCGTTATCTTTTTTATTCTTATATTTTTTCTGAATCTCCTGCAGTTCAGGATTCATTTTCGCGGAAAGTTTAGAAAACTTCTGCTGTTTGATGGTAAGAGGCATCAATAACAGATAAATAACAATTGTAAATAAAATAATGGCAAGTCCGATATTAGGAATACCTATTTTATCTATCACAAAAAAGATGCCTTCCATAATATAACCCAATAACTTCGATACGGGACCGAGTATTGCTCCCGTATCTTTTGTCAATAAAATATTTGACAAAATATCTTACCTCCTTTACAAAACAAGTTTTCCTGTCTCTAAGGAACAGGATCATAACCACCTTTTGAAAAAGGATTACATCTGCATATTCTCCAAAAAGCAAGAAGCCCCCCTTTCAGAGCGCCATATTTTTCCACGGCTTCCAGCCCGTACTCCGAACAGGTAGGAATATAAGGGCATTTCGTGGTCTTCATCGGAGAAATATATTTTCTATAGAATTTGATAAAACAGATCATAACTTTTTTCATCATAAATTCTAACTTTCTTCATCATAAAAATAAATTTTTAAAATATGATGAAGCTTTGAAAGATGTAATAATGCGCTTTCGATTTCGAAAAAACCAACCGATGCCGCACTTTTTCTCGCAACGACTACTATATCTAAACCACTATTAAATATATTTTCGTGTAGCCGGTAAC
>CAJUMV010000040.1 GCA_910587715.1 uncultured Lachnospiraceae bacterium
GGCGCTCCGAAGAGTTGAGGAACCAGAAGATAAAAACGACCGATTCCAAGTGAAATGGTTACTAAAAATATCCAGAAATCTTTCTTTAAGACAGATATACCATAGATGAAAGCAGATTGCAAAAACTTTCGTGAAAAACGTTTGTAGAAAAACGGCAAACGAAATACCATACACTCCCCACCGCCCACCCACATCTGGCAGATGCACACCCCCATTACGGAAAAACATACAACATCTGGTATTGTGCAACTTTCATCAAACCTGCCTGCTTTTTTCCCTCAAAAGATACTCGCCCACCCCCAGCATCAAAAACACAAACGGCGTACAGCATACCTGCTGGTAGCAGAAAAAATTATATGCCATATAAGATACCGCGGAAGCCGCCGCGCCCACCAGCAGATAATCCTGCTGCCATGCCCGCAAATATCTTCTGAAAGCCGTAATAAAAATTCCTATGTAAGACAGCGCTCCGAAAATTCCCGTATTAACCAGCGTCGTCAGCCATTCATTGTGCGCATTGGTGAGAATTTTATCCCCCCAGAGAAGCTGTGCTTCCTCACCGTGAACCGCTTCCACATAACTGCTGAAGCAGTCCGGTCCCACGCCAAAAAACTTATGCCGTATGTTTTCTCCGGCAAACACTTTCACCGCAAAACTCCAAATCCGTCCTCTGCCGTTCCCCCACGCATCGTTCCAGTTAAAATAGGACACCGTGCTGAGCGTCTCGCCAAGCCCGCCCGACAAGACTCCTCTGCTCTGCAGGACAATAAGCGCCACCATGATTATCACAACTGCCGCCGCCACAAACACTGCCGCTCGTCCAACCCGACACATTCGTACCACCTGATAAGGTCTGTTTCTCCTTACATACAGAAAAAGGCAGAACAATAAACAAAACCCCAAAAGAATCCATGTAACCTTTCCATTCAAAATCAAATCTGTTACAAAATCGTACTCTAAATCCGGATTGGGATGAATCTGCATCAGGAAATGCATCATTTTGCCCACTGCAAAGAAGAACGTGCATACTTCCACAAACCGGTTCAACGTCTCCCGTTTCTGCGTACATACCAAAAAGAAAACCAACATAAACCCTGCCAGAGCAAAATAAGCGCTGTCACTGTTCTGCGTCACCAGCGAGGCAAAACCCACCACCGTATAAATTCCGCCCCAAACCCGCCATACGGTTTTTTCTGCAAAAAGGAACACCGCCACACCAACCGGCAGCGCCACCACCAGATAGCTGGCATACCATGTCGCCTGTCCCATTGTGGAAAGAAACTGCGCCATCTGGCTGCCGTTCAAGCCCTCATAGAATCCAATCGGGTCTATCAGCATACGATGCAGGACGGCGATCAGAAATACCACAAAAGCCGCTCCGCAAAAAACCATTAAAAACCCGCGGTAATGCCTGCCAAACCGGGACACCACCAGATAAATAAGCACAAAACTCAGCTGCGACATCCATCCCATGTTCCAGCCGGAGCTCCCCCACAGCGCATTTTCGTAAAAACTGCCGGAAGCCACGGATATCGTCGAAAAAAGCAGATACGCCAGTACACAGAAATCCGTAAGGGACAGATTCTCTTTTATGTATCCGAAAAAGCTTGCGGCAGGGGGCTCCTGTATCCGCTTTCGCCCGCAAAACCACACAGACAGAAGAACCGCACCTGCTGCCAGAAACACAGAAAACCCGACCGACATCACCACCCTGTACGCTGCAAACTTCGCGTCTCCAATCTTGTTATACCCATTCTTTGCATAAAAGGAGACCGCTATGCACATTGCCGCCATGACTGCCGCCACGATGTATTCCACTATCATCTCCAAAATTTCCTGTGCGGATACACTTTTGGCACTTTTCTTATTCTGTGACCTTCTCACTTTATTGCTCATGCTTTATCTTTCCTATTCTTTTACTTTATGGCTTCCCGCCTTGTTTTTCTTTGCGACTTCTATGTTAATACACATCAAGAGGTTCGTCAAACGCCTCCTCCCTATCTTTCAAAATCTCGGAAATCACGATGAGCGCCAGCGGTCCCTTCACGATACCGCCTACGCCGAACAGCTTCATGCCCGCGTAAATAGAAAACAAAATCCACACCGGCGACAGCCCGACCTTATTTCCGATTAGTCTCGGCTCCAAAAACTCCCTTGTAAGTACACAAACCCCATAAAGCGCCAGGCACACCGCCATACGCACATAGGCACCGCTTAACAGCTGCCACACCGACAGCGGCACCAGCACGATACCCGTCCCTATAAAGGGCAGCATATCTAATAGCCCCGCCAATATGCCCAGAAAGATGCCGCCCTCCACCCCGGCAAAACTGAGGGTGACACTGCAGAACACAGCAATCAGTAAAAGAATCACACCCTGCGCCTTAAAAAAAGTGACCAGATAAGTCAAAACGCCCTCCAGTACGGTCCATAAAAAACGAAAACTCTCCTCTTTCTTTACCCAATCCACCATTTTCGTGTAGTCTTTTTCAAAAAGGAAAACCGCAATACAGGTAATCGCCAGAAAACCAACCACCTCCAGAATCCCTTTAAAGCAGCTGTACGAGGAGGAGAGCAGCTGCGGTACCACCTGAATCTGCACATTTTCCATAATAACAGTCATCTGCTCAATCACATAGCTCTCAATCTGTTCCCCTTTCCAGCCGAACCGCCCGTCCAACTGACAGCAGCACTGATGGAAAAAAAGCGCCGCCTGCCGTTCTACCTTCTCACAAAAAGCAGGCAGCCCCTGCAGCTGCCCCATACCAAAAGCCAGAACCGCCCACAGTCCCGCGCACACAAGAAACAAAACCGGCAGTACAATGCCCGCCGCGAGAAACTTTTTCTTGATCGGAATCCTTTTCTGTATCCGTTCCAGCAGCGGGTACAGGAGCGTAATCAACGCAAACGCAAGAAAAAAGGGAGCCGCCAGCGAAAACAGATACCGAAAGAAAAACCAGACAAATGCAGAGACCAGACAACCCTTTGCCAGTTTATTTTTCCAAAGACGCCCGATTAAGTCTCCTTTTTCTCCGAATAACATAGAACACTGTCTCCTTTACGCACAAAGAAGCAGGTGGAGGTTCCTGCTTCTTTACTCTGATACTGCACTATTATTATGTGTTCTTTCCAAAATCTTATACTATAAATCCCTTTCCTATCTCACGGACTTTGCAGCAAGTGCAAAGTCCTGAGCTAAACTGTTACTATTTTCCTATATGATTCCACATTTCCATATCGACCTTATGAAATGCCGCGCCCTCCGGCTTGATTTCAAACTGCAGCCGTTTCCCCGTTTTCGGATGGGTAAATGCCAGACAGTACGCACAGAGCACTGTCTCCCGCACGCCCAGCTTCTCTGACAGTGCAAGCGCTTCCTGCCCGGCATACTTACGATCACCCAGAAGCGGCATTCCCGCATTCGCCATCTGTACACGAATCTGGTGGTGGCGACCTGTATGCAGGCAGATTTTTACGACCGCAATCCTTAACGGGATTCCACTGCTTGTCTCCCCTTCCAACACTGACAATCCTTCGTCAGCTTTTCGAGCCAAAAGCGGACTCTCTGCGTCTTTCTCATACAAAATCTCATAACTCAGCCGCGCCTGCTTCGCTCCCTTCACCTCTTTCGGCACGATGCGGGACATATTCGTTTTCCCATCCTTTAACAGATAGTCCGTCAGTTCTCCCGTCCGCGACATATCCCTTCCGCAGACTAACGCAAGGTACTCCTTTTTCATTTCCTCCCCTGCCGCCTGCCTGCTTAATGCCGCCGCTGCCTGCTTATTTTTTGCAAAAACCAAAATCCCCTCCACCGGCTGGTCCAAACGGTGAACCACGCCCACGTAGGGGGATTTTCCGACGTTATCTTTCTTCGCCGCCAGATAATTCGTTATCTCACTGACCATATCCGCCTGCTCGACCCGCGCTGTCTGGGTGGCAATCCCAGTGGGTTTGTGGCAGACGATAATGTCATTATCTTCATGGAGGATTCTGTTTACATGCATAGCTACCTCTCTTCCGCAATGCACATTCAGAAAACCTTCGGTTTTCTTCATGCATGGGCTTCGCCCTATGCAGCCATCAGAATAAATGCTTCGGTGAGCAAGCTCCCCTCCGCCTTTATCTGCTGTCTGCGCACTGCTCATTGCCAACACGTCATATCTTAAACCGATACCCGATGCCCCAGATGGTCTCGATATACTGCGGCTTTGCGGTGTCAAACTCTATCTTCTCGCGAATTTTCTTAATATGCACGGTGACAGTGGCAATATCCCCGATGGAATCCATATCCCATATTTCACGGAACAGCTCTTCTTTGGAATACACATGATTCGGGTTCTCCGCAAGAAAAGTCAGCAGGTCAAACTCCTTTGTAGTAAAGACCCTCTCTTCGCCATCCACATAAACCCGACGCGCGGTCTTGTCAATTTTAAGCCCGCGAATCTCTATGATATCGTTGACCTTCTGGTTGCTGCCCACCAGCCTGTCATAGCGCGCCATATGCGCTTTCACTCTCGCCACGAGCTCAGACGGGCTGAACGGCTTCGTCATATAGTCGTCCGCACCCAGACCCAAACCCCGGATCTTGTCGATATCATCCTTCTTGGCCGACACCATGATAATCGGAATATCCTTTTCTTCCCGAATCTGCTTGCAGACTTCAAAGCCGTCAATGCCCGGCAGCATCAAATCCAGAATCACAAGGTCAAAATTTCCCGAAAGAGCCGTCTCCAGCCCTTTGTCCCCGGTATTTTCAATCGTCACCTCGAAATCACTTAATTCCAGATAATCTTTCTCCAAATCCGCGATTGCTTCTTCATCTTCCACAATTAAAATTTTACTCACTGTCTTTCCCTTTCTCCCATTCTTTTTCCGGTCCGCTGAGCCACTTCCGTATGACAAAATGCATACAGGTTCCTTCATGTTCTTTGCTGGTAGCCCATATATAGCCGCCATGGTCTTCTATAATCTTCTTCACAATGGACAGCCCAATTCCGCTGCCTCCCTGTGAGGAATTGCGGGACGCATCCGTCCGATAAAACCGCTCGAATATATTCGGCAAATCCTTGGCAGCAATGCCCTTTCCGTTGTCCTCAATCTCTACACGGATGGAATCCACCTCATCCAGAATACGGATATCGATGACGCCCTGCTCTTTATCCAGATATTTTACGCTGTTGCCGATGATATTATTGATGACCCGCTTAAGCTGCTCCGGGTCGGCAATAATCTGCGTGTCCGGCTCCACCAAATCCTCATAATTCAATTGAATGTTCTTTGACTCCAAATCAAGCCCGACTTCCTCCACACAGTCCCCAAAATACTCCGCTACATTGATGCGGTGGAAATTATAAGGAATGCGGTTGCTGTCAATGCCGGAATAGGTCGTCAGCTCGTTAATCAGACGATCCATGTCGTTTGCTTTATTGTAGATGGTCTTGATATACTTATCCATCTTTTCCGGCGTATCCGCCACCCCGTCCATAATACCCTCCACATACCCCTTAACCGCGGTAATGGGGGTCTTTAAATCATGGGAAATGTTGCTGATTAACTCCTTGTTTTTCTTCTCATGCTCAAACTTTTCATCCAGAGATTCCTTTAACCGCAGTCTCATATCCTCGTAATTGCGGTAAAGCTCGCCAATCTCGCCCTTTTCCTCCGTGGTCAGCATATACTCCAGATTGCCCTCGGCAATATTCTGCATTGCCGTATTCAACTGATTAATTGGCGTAAAAATGCCCCTCTGTATCCACCGCGTCAGCAGTATACTTGTAAAAACGAGTACCAGAATAAAGGCGAGCGCCATCCTATATAACATCTTTCTGGAAAGCAGGGAGCTTACGCTGGTAACAACGAAAAACCCGCCCTCGCTGCCGTCTGAAAAGCGGAAATCCAAGCCCTTCACAAGCTTTTTGCTGTCGTTATAATAGTAACCTGTCTCCGAGCCGGGCATTTCATTGCCGTACTCCGGCAAGGCATCGAATATCTTTTTGGCGGCATTATTATTACCGGTATAATAAAGCGCGCCGTCTTTTCTGACTATAATATAAGAAGACTTATCTCTCAGATTCAGCGAAATCTCATCCAGATAATCCGTATCTTCCAGCCGGAAGGGGTCTTCTTTCATCTGCTGCCTTACTGTCTCCAGCACTTCCTCCGAAATACGACTGTAATTTTCTATCGTATAAATATAGGAAGCGTTGTCCCTGTCAAAAAACCCGAACGGCGTCTCTGTATCCTCAATATGGCTGCCGATTACCAGAATCGCAACGCTTGTCAACAGAAACGGCACCAATATAATGGATAACGACGTAATCAGCAGTCTGGTTCTAAATTTCACTGAAAAACCCTTCTTTCTGCGTTCCGCCCATATTTGCAGACTTAGTACTTCTTAACGAAGCAGCCTTTGCTGCTGAGTTTTTAGAAGTACTTCTCACATTATGATACCACAATTTACGAAACTGAAAATAAAACAACTCCTATAATCTTATAAAAAATTTATAAATTTCAGAAATTCAGATTGACATATTTGCTTCTTTTGCTATAATGGACATGTAAATCAGTAATGATTCCTAGTTTGGAATTTGTGAAAAACCGACGAATCGGGGGAATTGCCATGGCGGTGAAATACAGTCGACAGCGGCAGATGATTCATAGCTTTCTGATGAGCCGCAAGGATCATCCCACCGCTGATGTTGTATATCAGAACGTCAGACAGGAATATCCGAATATCAGTCTGGGGACTGTCTACCGCAATCTGACGCTTCTTTCGGACAGGGGAGAGATACAGCGCTTACAGGTGGGTGACGGTGTAGACCATTTTGACGCGGACACCTCCCGCCATTGCCATTTTGTCTGCACAGACTGCGGCTGCGTAACGGATCTGCAGCTTGACTGTATGGATGAAATGTTTGCCGAAGCACGAAAGAACTTTGACGGCAGGATTGAGAAGCAGTCCACTTGTTTTTACGGACTTTGCCACGGCTGTCTGCATAAATCCGACGACAATGCTTATAAACCCATTTATTATGGGTAAAAATATCAAAAAAAGAAAAGGAGAACACAGTATGAAATTTGTATGTCAGGTATGCGGTTATGTTCACGAAGGAGATGCTGCACCGGAGAAATGCCCTCAGTGCGGTGCACCGGCTGAAAAGTTCACAGCACAGAGCGGCGCTATGGAATGGGCTGCAGAGCATGTGGTAGGCGTAGCGAAGGGTGTCAGCGAGGATATCATGGCTGATCTGAGAGCAAACTTCAACGGTGAGTGCACCGAAGTTGGTATGTACCTTGCTATGGCGAGAGTAGCACACAGAGAAGGCTATCCCGAGATTGGTCTGTACTGGGAAAAGGCTGCATGGGAAGAGGCGGAGCATGCCGCTAAGTTTGCAGAGCTGCTCGGCGAAGTAGTGACCGACTCCACCAAGAAGAATCTGGAAATGAGAGTAGAGGCTGAGAACGGCGCAACCGCCGGCAAATTTGACCTTGCAAAGCGTGCGAAAGCCGCTAATCTGGACGCTATCCATGACACCGTGCATGAAATGGCAAGAGATGAGGCAAGACACGGCAAGGCATTTGAGGGTCTGTTAAAGAGATATTTCAGCTAAAGCATTTGTAAAAACCTGATACGGGGATGACGTGAAAGACCAAATCCCCGTATCTCATTCATAAGAGCAACATATATTATAAAAAGCAAACAGATAAGGAGAAAGACGACTATGAAAAAATATTTCTGTAATCCCTGCGGCTATACATATGATCCGGAGAAGGGTGATCCGGAGCACGGCATCAAGCCCGGCACGGCATTTGAGGATCTCCCGGCAGACTGGTGCTGCCCGATTTGCGGCGTGACCAAAGATATGTTCCAGCCCGTCATTGAAAATTACAACTAAATATTACATAAGAAAGGATGTCCTGTAACGGGACGTCCTTTTCTGCGCAAGTCTGCATATGGAAATTTGCTGTTTATCCCTGTTTTTATTGGGCATACTGTATAATATATCCGTTAAAAGTTTGTAGATTCCGCCTATTTACATTTCGGAAAACGATAGATATTATATTCTCACAAAATATCAATTCTATTTTTACAGAGAAAGGAGGCTCATACGAAAACCAAAAGACAGCCTAAGAGATGTGTTTTCAAGGAATTGTGCATATAGGGGAATTGCTGTTAATCGGTATTGATTTGGAAATCATTGCTTTTACTTTTTTCAGTCATCAATAATGATTAAGGAGGAAATGAGATTATGCAGCAGGTAAATGTTAAATTCAATGATGTGAATCAGATCAGAAGGTTTGTGGATGTAATTGATAAGATTGATTCGTGCTTTAATCTGGGCGAGGGTCGGCGAGTCGTAGACGCCAAATCCATACTCGGCGTGATGGCGCTTGATTTCACCCGTCCGCTTCAGCTCACTTATGATTCGGATGATGAGGGGATTCGGGAGAAATTAACTCCTTTTATATATTGCTAAAGGTAGGGCAGGTCGTTCGCGCCTGCCCTTTTCTATGTTACATGCTTCTGCCCGTTTAATCATTGCACTCATGCCCTTTTCCATGGTTATGTTTCTCTTCTCCCGTATTCCACTCCCCCTCATGGGCGCAGGCATCAATCTTATCCCTCATTTCTCCCATAGTCATACTGTGGCAGTCATCGATTGTAACGCTCCCGTCATATTTCAGAAGTTCCAGATATGTCCTGTATTTCCCGAATGACATTTGATGCTGATGCGCTTCGTGCATACAGGAGGCATCGCTTGTATACGTTAGCGCGCCATGACTTTTAAGCAGCTCGCTGGCATTGAGTTCCTTTATCATTTTTTCCGCCTGATCTGAGACAACCGTAAAGACCAGTATGGAATCTTCTCTCAGAAATCCGAGACAACTCTCATCCTCTAGCAGCCTGCCAATCGCCTGCATATAAGGCAAATTTCTAAGCGGCACCCGCTCCGCAATGTCTCTGCCGCCATTATTAAAAGCTTCTGTGGACACAACCCTCCCAAAACGGTTGACACTTAGCTCTATCGATGGATTTACATCAACACTGATATAGGAAACCGGCTGCCTGTATACAGAGTAACCCCCTATCCCTACCAGCAGCAATATGCTGACCGCTGCCAGCGCTAATCTTCGGACAACACCCAGCCTGGTTCTGGTGCGACAATCCCTTTTTTCCTGCTCATACAGATACTGTAAAGTATTCTGCTTCAGTTCTTCTGTTGCCCGTATATTTTTCATACTATCCCGAATCGGATTCACACCCACTCACCTCCCAGCCTTTCCCGCAATAACTCCTTTGCTCTGGCAAGCCACGTATATATCGTGTTCTCTTTTCGACCTAATATTCCCGCAATCTCAACGGCGGAATATCCCTCATAATAATGCAGGTAAATGACATTGCGATATTTTTCCGGGAGCTGAAGCACGACCTCAAGAATTTCTCCCGACCTGTCGTCTATCCCTTCTTTCTCCTCAGAAATCACTTCCAACGGTACCCATTTCCGACGTGAAAAATATCTGAGCCAGTCTGTACAGGCGTTGATTGTTACTTTTGCAAACCATGCCTTTTCATGCTCATAGCTCTCAAAAGAGCCTTCATAAAGCATATATTTCATATAGACATTCTGGAATACATCTTCCGTATCGTCCCTGTTTTTCAAATGCACAAAACATATTCTCCGCACCATATCGGCATATGCTTCCATGGCAAAGTTTATTTCCTCGGCGCTTCTCAAAACCGTTCTCCTTTTTTTCCACCATGAGCGAACAGGGAAGATTCTTCTTCCTCTTTATGGGCTGCACATAAAGAAACCCCGCTGTCTGGTAGCGGGGCTTTACGTTTTTCTCACTTAATGATGTCTGGAATGATGACCCGATCCGTCATGATGACTGGAACCACTGTCATGATGAGTGCTTTCCTCATGATGGGAATTGTTATCATGATTATAACCGTCATCATGATAACCGTCGTCATGATAACCATTATCATAATTTCCCTCTGTGTACGCCCCGTCATAACTGCCGCCGCACCATATCATTATCCCGCTCTCATAGTCATAATAGTAGCAGCCATACCCAGCCTCTTCCGCCGAAGCCGTCATCACCGTACTGCCAGCTATAAGTGTCGCCATTGCCGCCGTTACAACCGTTTTTGCTAATTTTCTTTTCATTTTCCTGCCTCCATTTCTTTACCTTATATTCAAGTGTTCTATAAGTAATACGTCTGACAGGATAAAATCCTTTCAATTATTTTAAAAATTTATTTGTACCCGTTGCTCACGAGCCACTCTACAGAATGCCGCAGCGCTTCTATCGTCTTTGTCTCCACCACGCACCGACAGCCGTTCGTCTCTGCCAGCCCGAGCCGCTGCGCCAAATCAATCTCCCCGAAACCAAGCGTCTGATGATTTGCGGTCCCCTTCGCGTCATGAATATGAAAATGATACAGCCTGTCCCTGCGCCCCATAAGAAACGCTTCATCCACATTGCCGCAGGCATGGGAATGCCCGATATCCCAGGTCAGCGCAAACATCTCACTCTCTAATAAATAATCGATTGCTTCCCTCTCAAAATCCTGATAGCCGTCGGTATTTTCGATACATACCTTTACACCGGAATCCCCCGCCGTTTTCTCACACATTTCCCGAAATCCATGTATTGCCGCCATATACGGCTCCCGGTATTCCCCAAAAAGCCGCACTTTTCTGTCCGGCAGCGTGACATAAATACCGTGATTCATATGCATATTTAAAAGCGGCGCGCCGATTTCTTCCGCCACCTTAAGCGCCCGCTCTGTCGTCTTCATGTACGCATCCGCCACCAGCGGGTTAAAGTCGCAGACATTCAGGTTTTCGTCCAGATGAATGGTAAAATAAATCCCATTTTCCCGCGCCAGCTTTTTCAGTCTCTCCGTCTCTTCCAGCTGTGGAATCTGGTACATCGGGAAATTCATATTCAGTTCTACAAATTGCAGACCCAGCTCCTCACAGAGAGCCACATTTTCTTCCAGATTTTTGTTTTCAATTAATGTCGGCATTCCGAATTCCATATCATTTTCCTCCCTGCAATTAAAATCTATTGCTTTTCCCTTCCACTACTATATATTCTACGGCGCAAACTGCCTTACCGCAAGTTTATATTCTCTTTATAAACAGTTTATTTTTCCTTTATTGCTTTTCTGTTCTATCAGTTGTATAACATATATAAACGAAGAAACAACTACCGGTTATGAATCGAATTTCTCAATTCGGTCATACTGATAGCAAATCAAGTGCCTATGGCACTTGATTCAGAGAATGCTTCGCATTCTCCCGATATTTTCATAACAACATAAAGAAGGAGTGATTTCTATGTTAAGACCTGCATTATTCAACAACCGTAGTTACAAACCCGCATTCTATGAAGATCCCTTTGACAGGATGTTCGACGATGCCTTTAAAAATTTCTGGGGAGGCAACGAGCTCGCCACCTTTGATGCCTTTAAAACCGATGTAATTGACCAGGGCGACAGCTACCTTTTACAGGCGGAGCTGCCGGGCTTCGACAAGTCGGACATTAATATTGACTTAAAGGATAACCTGCTGACCATCTCCGCTTCCCACAAGGAAGAGAAGAACGAAGACGACAAGGACAAATACATCCGCAGAGAACGGTATTACAGTTCCTATTCCCGGAGCTTCCGCGTAAACGACGTAGAGCCGGGTGACATCGACGCCTCCTACAATAACGGCATACTGGAAGTGAAATTCCCCAAGAAAGAAATTGCCGCCAAGGAAGAAGTGAAGAGAATCGAAGTGAAGTAATTTAATAACCTTTCCCCTCATGAGAAAACGGCATAGCGGTGTTTCATATCCGTCCTGCCGTTTTCTCGCAAATCTGCATGTAACGATTTCCTGCGTTCATAACTCCAACTGTCCGGTTTCCTTACCTTTACCGCACTTCTTCCACCAATTCCAAAAATTCCATTTTATAAGTATCTTTTAAATCCAGTTTTTTGACGGTTTTTATCACGCGCTCCACGGACGCATCCTCCGGATACCCGCTGTGAGATGCAAGCAGACCGAACTCCGCCACCGCCGCCGCGAACTGGAAATCCTCCGTAGGATTATGCCGGTAACATTCATACCCGATCGGATATTCCAAAAGCTCACTCTTGCTCCCGGCAGGCTTTTTATAGCGGATGCTGACCGTCAGCCACTCTTTGGATGCATTTGCGTCGTACGTTCTCTCTGTTTCTGCCAGCCTCTTTCTATACTCGCTGCCATATCGCAGATCTTCGATTTCACCCTTAGTCATATTGTGGTTCAGTGGCTCCTGCAGTACAATCTCATAGAGCGCCGTCACGCTGTGCCCGGCTCCGATTTCACCGCCGTCCTTTGTATCGTCATGAAAGTCCTTTCTGTCCAAAACCCTGTTATCATACCCCAGGAGACGATACGCCTCCACCAATTCCGGATTAAACTCTATCTGCAGCTTCACATCCTTGCAGACCGTAAGAAGCGTAGCCGTCATCTCCTCCGAAAGCACTTTCTTTGCCTCCTGCATACAATCTATGTAGGCATAATTGCCATTTCCTTTATCCGCCAGTGTCTCCATTTTGTTGTCTTTGATATTTTCCGTCCCAAAGCCCAGCACTGACAGGAAAATCCCAGATTCTTTTTTCTCGGAAATTAGCTCCTCCAATTCCTCTTCGGTGGTCATACCGATATTTAAATCACCGTCTGTCGCCAGAATAATGCGGTTGTTTCCGCCCTTGATAAAGTTCTCCTCCGCCAACGCGTAAGCCGTCTCAATGCCCCTGCTGCCCCAGGTGCCGCCGCCAGCCACCAGACTGTTAAGCGCTTTCTTTATTTTTCGCTTCTCATTCCCGCCTGCTCCCTGTAATACCACGGTATCTTCCGAAGCATAGGTCACAATGGAGATTCTGTCCTTTGCAGTCAGCTCATCCGTGAGCAGTCCAAAGGCTTCCTGCAAAAGCGGCAGTTTGTCGGGCTCCCCCATAGAGCCGGACACGTCCAGCAGAAACACCAGATTGGATGCCGGTGCCTGCTCATAACTGATATCCTCCGTCTTCAGACCGACCATCAGAAGCTCGGCATCTTCATTCCACGGGCAGCGACTAATCTGGGTCGTCACCCCGAAAGGATCCTGTCCTGTCGGTCCCTCATAGTCATAAGAAAAATAATTGACCATCTCCTCTATTCTGGCTGCTCCCTCCGGCAGACTTTCCAGATCATAGCCCTCGCGAATCAGACGGCGCAGATTGCTGTAGGACGCTGTATCCACATCCGCGGAAAACGTAGACAGCGGCTGCTCCATCACGGAAAAGAAACCCTGCTCCTCCCACTTGCTGTACTCCTCCTGATTTCCTTTCTGGTCAATTTCCTCGTCAAATTCATAACAGGAACCCAGATAACCGTTCGGAGTGTTTCCCTTTGCGTACAAATCTTCGTCCAACTCCTCTACGATTCCAGCAGACTCCTTCTTCCATTCGTCTGCCGCACCGCTTCTGTTATAGCTGTTCTGCGGCGTCCTTGCCGTGTCTGCATAGTTTTCCGCCTCCGCTGCCGGCGTGCTCCCAGCGTCTGCAGCGGGGCTTTCCGACATATCTGTCATTTCTGATAAACCGTCACTCGACGCCTCTCCCTCAGCTGCCCCGGATTCCATTTCCGGCGCCTCAGCCGTCCATGATGCCTCATCCGCCCCCGCCGGTGCGGACGTGTCCGCCTTACCGCCGCATCCTGTAAGCAGAAAAACGCCTGCCATGCCCAATGCTATCATTTTTTTCAAATTCTTTTTCATACCTTTCTCCTCCGTTCCGGGCAGCCTGACCACCCTGTTCCTCCCCGGACGCTGTTTTGCGCCCTTCTGTATGGAATACCTCTTATGGAAGAAAAAGGTTGCAAAAAAATGAGGACAAAGAAAAATTTTCTCTGCCCTCTTAACAATCATTCCTGTTCCGCCAGCTTCCGATACCCCATCTCCAAAAATGTTTCCAAATCCTCCGCCTCCCCGCGGATCACATACTTGTTTCCATCTTTGGTCTCTACATAGGCAGCCCATCCGTCTCCTTCTTCGGTCACCTGAAAAACTTCTCCTTCAAAGGTATGGGCTTTTGTATCGGGACGTCTGCAGAAGTCTGGCTCGTTTACCACTTTTTCTATGGTCATATCTTCCACCGCCGCACCACCGCTCTGCGCTCCATTATCTGCGGGTGCTGCGGTACGACTTTCCTCTGCATTGTCGAGTTTCCTCTGGGACTCATCCCTCGCCGCTTCTTTCGACTCCGACTTATCGGAAGGCGCTTCCGCCGCCGGAGCAAACATATCTTCCGCTTCCGCCACAGCTGCAGGCGTTTCTGCCACAGCTGCCTCGGCTTCCGCCATTTCATCCGTAAACGCTTCCTCGGCAATCTCCACTGCCCCTTCCGAGTCCATAGCCGCTCCTGCTGCCATTCCTCCGTCTAAGTCCCCTCCGTCGGACATATCCGTTGTCGCCGATTCCATCGCCATATCGTTCGCAGGCGCTCCACTCATGGACATATCCCCGGACTTAAGTCCCTTCATCATCATGGATACAGACATCAGGATAAGCAGCGCTGCCGCCGCTGTCAACGGATACGCCCATTTGCGGACATTTATGCCCTTCGCAGATTTCTGTCGAATCCGCATCTCTTCTTCTCGCATCGCCGCCTTAGTCCTCGCAATCAGCTCTGCGGGCGCATGTATCTGTTCTGTTTCATTATTGTACTGTTCTTTATATTGATATTGATCCATTGTCATCTATGAATTTCCTCTTATATTGATAAACCGTTTCCCTGTCCCGTCTCCTACCCCGAATCCTCCAGCATTTCCTTTAGCATCTCTCGCGCCCGGTGCAGCTGCGATTTGACGGTGCCCTCCTTCTGTCCGGTCTGCTCGGCAATCTCCGCTACGGAAAGCTCCTCATAATAAAACAGATGCACTGCCAGCCGATATTTAGGCGGGAGCTTTAACACCGCTCCTCTTACGGGATGTTCCTCCGGCGGCTCGTAGGCTTCTTCTCCTTTCAGCTGCGTCTCGTCCTCCATATAATCCACATTTTTGTTCCAGTACAAATCAAAATGTTTTTTCGCACAGTTAATCGTCACCCGAATCAACCATGCTTTCACATGCTCCCATGACTCCAGCTTTTCCACATTGCTGACCAGACGGACAAAAACCTCTTGAAAGAGGTCGTCCGCATCGGTTTTGTTTTTCATCTGCGACAGCGCCAGACGATACACCATATCCGCGTAACGGTCTATGGCGGCTTCTGCCGTTATCTGTTCTTCTTTTGTCATATATGACCTCTTTGCATATGCCCGCCTGCACAGAACAGACAAGGTTCTCTATCCTTAATACCTTTCACCTGTTATATTGGTTCCATTTTTACTTTATAATATTGCGTTTTCTATTTCTAAAGACAAATCGTCATATAAAACGGGATATAAGTAATCCCATTCTCATATTTCAAATCCTTAGAATAAATAACAAAACGGTCTTCCATCTTAAGCTGGTACTTCTGCGCAAAACGGTCAAAGGACTTATGCCGTTTATACCCTGATGACTTTACTTCGATTGGACAGATTTTTTTCTTTTTAACGATTAAAAAATCTATCTCGTATTTTTTCCCCTTTTCTTCCTCTTCTAAACGATCCCAAAATTCGTGAAAATAAAGGGAATATCCATTTGCCCGCAGCATCTGCGCTACCATGTTTTCCAGAAGCATACCCTGATTAATCCCCAGCTTATCAAAAATAATCGCCTTATACAAGTCCGTTCCCGTATCTTCACCGCTGTGCATCATCTGCGTGACCAAAAGACCCGTGTCCCCCATGTAAAGCTTAAAATTACTCCGGTCCGCATAAGCCTCCAGAGACACACTCGGCGATGTAACATTACAGCACTCATTTCCAATCATGGATTCTGCAACAAAGCTGACCGCATCCACATAATTTTTATATCTGGCATTTTTATCCACCAGAGAAAAACGAAAATGAGAGCTGCGCCTTTCCAGCTGTTCAGGAATGGTCTTATAAACCACCGATGCCTTCTCGCGATTATCCTCATCATATTTTCTGAGATCATCTTCATACAATGTCACAATATTTCTTTTAATAAAGTCAATTTCCTCATAATTCAGCCCTTCCACAAGTGCTGCTACCGCCTGCGGCATACCCCCGACAGCCATGTAAGTCCGAAAATGCTGCAAAATCCGTCGGTGAATGGCATCCCCCATCGGTTTTCTATTCTGAAACGCATCCCTGATTGCAGGAACCGTTACCATATCTCCCTGCGCCCACATAAATTCCTCAAAATCCATAGGAAACATTTTCACCCTGTATTCTTCCGAAGGAATCAAAATATCCTTCACATTCTTTTTAATCGAAATTAAGGAGCCTGTCTCTATATAATCATACCTGCCATCCGCCACCAGATATTTGACTGCCTGTCTGGCAAAAGGGAAAAGCTGTACCTCATCCATAATAATAACCGCTTTCCTCTCAGGCAGGCTTTTTCCCTTCAACAGGAAAAGATTTCTGAAAAAGATGTCCATATCTCCTATATTTTCTTTAAAATTCTGCCGGACCACCTTATCTTCCATGGCAAAATCCAATAAAATATAGTCTTCATACTCGTTTTTTGCAAACATTTCCGCAACTGTGCTTTTTCCGATTCGCCTTGCTCCTTCCAACAGAATTGCGGATTTACCGCCGGATTTTTCTTTCCACTCCAGCAGTTTATCATAAACTTTTCGTTTAAATACCATAGCCATAAGCCTCCTGCACCCTCATGCTATCATATTTTCCCGAAAATCGCAATTCTTATTCCCGCATTTTTCCCGAATTTTTCAATTCTTTTTCCCTTGCTTTTCCCGAAAATTACAATTCTTTTCGTTCCCGTTTTCACGAAATCTGCAATTCTTTAATTTTTTAAAGCGCCATTGACAGTCTTACATGCAAGCATGCCGCCTGTCTCTGACGCTTTCTGACTCTGCTTATACGCGCAAAAAGGGAGCGCTTTCTCAGCACTCCCACTGACACATCCTCATATCCACGCACCCATTTGCCTTAAAAATAACCCCTTCTTTTTCCAGCAGTCCTCTCTGCGCCCGCCAGTGCGGCGCTGTTCTTCCCGCGTGATTGACTACCCTGTGGCACGGATAATTCCCGAAATATTCCGCACGGCTTAAGATTTTCCCCACCAGTCTCGCGTTTTTCTCCCTGCCCACCAGCCTCGCAATCTGCCCGTAGGACGCCACCTTTCCCAGCGGAATCTCCTCCACCACGGACAGGACCTCGTGAGCCAGCCGCTCGGCTTCGGACTGCGCAGGACAGACATCCCTCGCATATACGCCATCACTGAACCGCATACCTTTGTCCCTCGCACTTCGGCAGGTTCACCGACAGCTCCCGTCTCACATGGGTATCCGCGTATGCTTCGTCCGTCTTATTGAAATAATCGTACTGACCGCCTTCCGTGTCATCCCAGGTCACGTCCACATTATAATAACCGTCATCCAGTCCGACGATATTCCACGCATGATCCGTCCCCGCATAGCCCGTGCAGTAAAAACAGGGAATGCCCGTTCTCTGCATCAGATACTGATAAGCCCTGGCGTATCCCGCGCATACGCTCTTTCCGTCCACCAGCGCGCTGTAGGCGCTCTGATTTTTATCCACACCTTTATCGTATTCCACCCGATCGATTAAAATATCATGCAGCCTGCTCTCTTTCTCGTAAACGCCCAGACCCTGTACCTGCGCCAATATCTCATTTGTGATATTATAAAATGTCCTCGAAGCCGGGGTCAGCTCCTCCAGCGTCATATTAAACTCTAATTCCAGCTCCGCACAGATTCTATTCTGGTCATACTTACAGGTATACACCGTGTTAAGCCAAAAAAGCTCGGGATGGTCATTGTACACCGCCATAATCACATCCTTAAGCTCCGACACCGGCACCGCCTCAATTGGTACAAAAGCCGCGTTGTACGCGGCGGCATTGGCATAAATCTGTCGGTAAAGGTGCTGCCCTTTCGGATCCAGCATCTGATAATAAGGATAGAAAATCGAATCAAAGGAGAGGTTGTCGCCCGTCTCGCCATACCCTAAATCGCTTGTATACTCACCGCCTTCTGCATCGGGTAGCTCCTCCGCTTTCTCCGTGATAGGCTCATAGCCGGACTTACCGCTGACCGCCTCAGGAACGCTTACCCCCGATTCTGACGGCGGCTCATAACCGTTCGTGCCCCTGACGCGCCCCCCTCTGTCCTCCGAACCAGAAAAACTTCTATCCGGCTCCTCGGGCTGGCGCTGCACGCTCTGCCCGGTGCCCATCTCCTCTTCTTCCTCCGGCAGACCAGAATCGCCCTCTGACGTTTCCTCTTCTCCCTCTGTGCCTGCGGGCGTGTCGGACGGCGCATCCAGCGTCTCCGGCTCTTCCTCCTGGTGCGTCTCTCCCGCCTCACCGGACTCCTCTTCCTGTTTGGGAAGACCGTTACCCGAAAGCAGAGAGGAGAGCGTTCTCGTAATTCCCGGATTTATGGCAGATAATATAATGAGCGCGCATAATATAGCCGCCACAATTCCTATTCCTGTTATAATATTCTTCAGTATTTTCATGGCAATGATATCTTTCCCTGACTTTACATTCTCATTTACAGTTAAGCAAAGTATATCACTCCCACCAAGATTCTACAAGGAAAACAGCTTAAATCACGTAATCGTAATCCCTTATGATTCTGCGAAGAAACTGTCTCGTTCTCTCCTCCTTCGGAGCCGTAAATATCTCTCCGGGTGAGCCTTCCTCCACCACCACACCACCGTCCATAAAGACGACTCTGCTTGCCACTTCCTCGGCAAATTTCATTTCGTGTGTTACGATCATCATCGTTGTGCCTTCCTTTGCCAGTTCCTTTATCACCTCCAGCACGCCGCCGATCAGTTCCGGATCAAGCGCGGAGGTTGGCTCGTCAAGAAGCACGATATCCGGCTTTACCGCCACTGCCCGCGCAATTCCTACACGCTGCTGCTGCCCGCCGGAAAGCTGCCCGGGATAGTAGTCGCAGCGTTCCGAAAGCCCCACCTTCGCAAGCGCTTCTCTCGCAGTTCTTTCCGCTTCCCGCTTCGGTACTTTTCGCGCCACCGTAAGCCCTTCCATTACATTTTCCAAAGCGGTCTTATTGCGAAAGAGATTGTAACTCTGGAACACAAAGGAAATCTTTTTCCTGATCTGCGCCACTTCCCTGCGTCCTGCCTTACTCAAATCCAAATGAAACTCTCCCCAATCCAGTGTTCCTTTATCCGCCCTCTCCAAAAAATTCAGACTGCGCAATAAAGTGGTTTTCCCGGATCCGCTGGGTCCTAAGATAACTACCACATCTCCCTGCCTGACGGACAAAGATACGCCCTTTAACACTTCGTTTTCCTGAAAAGATTTATGTACGTTTCTAATCTCCAGCATCTCTATGCCTCCGCCGCCTTTTCTCTCACCCATTTCAGTCTTTCAATATCAATATCGCTCGGCACGGTGCAGTCCGCGCCAATGATGACGCCTTCCCTGCCTGCCTCCGCCAGCAGTTTCTCTACATACGCCTCGATTTCCGGCCTTGTACCGGAGTAAAGCAGTCCTTCCTTTACATTGTCAAAACCGCCGATCACAGCTTTTCCACCGAAGAACTTTTTCCCCTCAGCAAGCCCCAGATTTTCCGCATGAACCGCCCAGTTTACCACCTCTGCCGGATAATTCTGATAAACGGAAAGAATATTCTTATTACCCGCATAACCGCAGATGTGAAGAATATTATCCGGGCTTACTGTATTCGCCGTTTCCAGCACCTTGACTTCACTCGGCGCCACAAACGCGGAATAGATCTGCGCGGGAATCGCCCGGTCGGGATTGTTGACACTCAGATAAATACCGTCTGCCAGACCCGGTTTTACCACGCGCCTTGTCAGAATATTCAGGCTCTCAGCCAGCACATCCAGCGCATAAGCTACTGCCTTCCCATCCTGCTCCAAAAAAGTTTTCAGCCGCTTAAGCCCCAAAGGTCTGTTGCCCGCGACAGCCAGTCCTGACAGCAGTTGGTTAAATGGAGAAAACTCGTTAAAGAAAAGCAGTGTATCTTCTCCGAAAATTTCCCGTACACCTTTTACCAGTTCCTCATTCTTTTCGAAAAATGGATGATCCCCCGACAATACTTCCAGCTTTTTTAAATCCTCCGCCGTCTTCACACCGCTAAAGTCATAGGGAAGATTAAACAGCCCGTCCGTCATAATCTTTACAAAATCGGGGTCAAAAGCCTCCTTAAATTTCCTGTGTCCCTCCAGATTTTTTTGGAGAAGCTCCGGCCGCTGCAAAGTGGCATTAAACTCGTCCCCTTCCAAGAAGTGAAACCAGAAACCCACGGGAATGCGGTCCGTTTTTTCATTGTGAAATGCCTTTAATACCAGTTCTCTCTTTATACTCATAATGTAATCTCCTCTCAATCAGCCAAAACACGCCCTCTATAAAAAGGCACAACAATATGTAAATAACTAAAATCACGATGTATGCTTCCGCATACCTGTAGTTTAACGCCGCCCCCAGCTTTGCCGTCTGGGTCAGATCCTTCACTGTCATCATAAAAGCCAGCGAAGTATTTTTCACCAATGCCACCATCAGATTACACAAATTCGGAACCGCTCCGCGCAGCGCCTGTGGCAGTATAATCCGTATATAAGCCTGAAATCCGCTCAAGCCAATGCCGTACGCGGCTTCCAGCTGTCCCTTATCCACTGCTCCGATAGCGGAGCGAAAAACTTCGGTAAGAAAAGCGATCGCGGACAAGGTAAAAATAAAGTAGGCATAGACCGCTCCCGGTATACTGCGGTAAACATTAAAGCTGCTCCCAGTGGTCTTAAAAAAACAGTCCAGATATCCCGGCAGCGTATTATACAAAAGCAGTACCAGCACCACCATCGGCATTCCGCGGATTAAAGAGACATAAAAGGATGCAAATTTTCCCCAAAAGCGCACCTGCCTGATTTGTGCGAGCGCCAGCAAAAAGGCAAAGACAGAACCAAGCAGAAACGGCACCAGCGCTAAGCTCAGGGTAAGCGGCAGCGCTTTTACGGCGTTAATAAAAGTCTCCGTCATAAAGTCTGTACTAAGCTTCATCCCATCCCCCCTCTCTGCAGTCTGCGTGTCAGGCTTCCAAACAGTTTCTGGGTGCCCAGCGATAAAAGCCAGTAGATGAAAGCCAACGCCAAATAAGTCTCCATTACATAGGCGCCAAGATTCATGGAAATCAAGTATCCGGTCTGCCCTGTGATGTCCACCACACCGATGGAGTAAGCTAACGCTCCGTCTTTTAACATGCTGATCGTCGCATTCCCCAGTACCGGAACTGCCACCGCCACCGCCTGCGGTAGTACAATGCGGTAAAATCCCTGCATGGGCGTAAGCCCTACACCGACAGCCGCTTCCATCTGTCCCTTGTCTATCGCCTGATATGCGCCCCGCATCATCTCCGCCATGCCTGCGCCGTGCAAAAGGCTTAAGGCAATGATAGCAAAATAGACAGCATCCCAGGAATCTATGTCCACCCCCGTCAGACTTCTTGCCAGCGCAGGCCCACCATAATAAACCACAAACAGCAGGACAATGGGCGGCACACAGCGCATCAGATTCACATAGACTTTGCTGACGCCCCGCCAGATTACATTTCGACTCAGAATCCCTGCTGCGGTCACCGCACCCAGCGCCAGACTGAAAATCATCGAAAGGAACGCCACATAAAAAGTAGTTCGCAGATAGGGCAGAAGCTCTATCAAATGATGGATAAATACTTTAACATCAAAACTCATATCACGCCTCATTCCACCGCTTTTCGGCGGCACATATTCCCGCCGACAGCTTACTCAAATACACCCAGACCATCTCTTCCATATTCGGAAATGTAATCCGCGCCGTAAAGCGTCTCCTGCAGATAATTCGTGTAACCGCTCTCCCAGATTTGGTCAATCACCGAGTCAAAAGCGTCCGCCACGTCTTTGTCGTCAAGACTGAAAATCACATAGGTAGGAATCGCCGCGCAGGGTGTCCATGTCAGTGTATCTGCATATTGATGCGCAGGACCGTCGTCAGCCTTTACAATACTGTTAAAGTTTACTTCCAGACCAAAATAAGCGTCATAACGCCCCTCCGACACCCACGCAAAGGCATCCGTCTTGCTTGCCAGACTTCCCGTTTCAAATCCCCACGCCTTGTCCGGATGCGCCTCACACCAGTTTTTTAACACCGTATAATGCCCGTCCCCCGGGTCTACGGGCACAAGCAGTCCGCCCGCATCTGACAGCGAGGCAAAATCATGGATTTTCTCCAAATCTTCCGTGCGCACTGTCAATCCGGTAACACTCAGACCCAGATTTTTCTCCGGGAAAGAAAAAATTTCTTTTCTCTCCGCAGTCTGAAACCAGTTTCGCACCGCGCCGTTAAACTTTCCGGTCTGAACACCCAGCAGCAGATCGTCGCCGCCCTGAGATGGAACAAACTCAAAGCGATACCCGGGCAGCAGCGCATCCACCGCTTTGAGAACCTCAATATCATATCCCGACACCTCTCCGTCTTTGGTCGTATAGGAAATGGGATAACCTGAATATCCGTAAGCAATTTTGATAACTCTGGCATCCGCCGCATCTTGCTGTGCTTCCATGCCTGCGTATTCCAAATAGGACTTTACCCCGCTATATTCCGTGTTCTCAAAAGACTCTTCTTCGTTCGCCGTCCCATTGGCCGGAGCGGCTGCTACTGTAGAAAGCTCCTTCGATTTTATGGGCGTTGTTCCGCAGCCGGTAAGCCCCGCCGCGGCTGCAATGGTAAGACTCAGAACCAATGCCTTATTAATAAAAGTGTTTATCTGTCTTATTTTCATATTTTCCTCCATTCTGTTTCCGGACACAAAAAAACAGGCACGAAGCCTGCCGTATCCTCTTATATCATAAAGATTCCTCTAAACGGACTTCTATCTCATACCACACCTTCTATTTTTCATACAGAAACACATACCACAGCGGGACATTGCGCCCGGACACACACCTGTACACGCCATCTGCTTTTCCGTCATAATCCCTCTGCTGATTCTGCTCTTCATAAAATCTCCTCCTTCTTTTTTCATATAATTCATAGTGGTATACTATGAAATCTTGTTTGTATCCTACACCTTATTTCCTAGTATGTCAATAGGATTTTCAAATTTTTTCCTTTTTTTCAAAAAAGGCTTCCCGGGTCATCCCGAAAAGCCTTCTCAACTGAACTCTTAACTAAACTTTAAAAAACTCCGCTCCACACGGTTCTCATGCCTTAAGATAATGGCTGACGTTGCGGGCAGGGTCACCTTTACCTTGCCGGCAATAACAGGATACTGCTTCAGCTCTGTGGAATACCCCTCCGCCGTTGTGAGCATCAGACAGGTAAGCGCGCACTCCTTCGGAATACCCAGATACCACACCGATACTTCTCTTGTTATCTCATAGTCATTGTTATTGACAAGAATCACCGACTGCCCTTCTCTGTTAAATCTGCCATAGCCAATTACGTTATAGTCGGCATCCAGATACTTAAGGGAACCCGTCAAAAACTCCCGATGCGCTTTATGGATGCGGATAATTTCCTTATGAAAAGCAATCAGTTCCTGATCCTCATGTCCCCACGGGTAAGTCCGCCTGTTATCCGGGTCGGTGAAGCCGCAGACGCCCGCCTCGTCCCCGTAATAAATAGTAGGCGCACCGGGCCATGTCATCTGAATCACTACAGCTTCACGCAGCACCGCCTTATTTACGCCCCCGTTTGCCGCCTCCGGTCCAAGGGTATTCGTCCTGCCTACCTTATGATTCGTTCTGGTAAGAAACCGAGAATGATCGTGGTTGGACAGCTCATTCATCGCCACCAGAAGAGACGGCATGGTAAAGGCGGCACAGTGATGCCTCATCGCCCCCCAGAAACTGTCCGCATTGCCCCGCATATCCTCCCTGTAGTCGTCGCTGTGCTTCTGCATCCCTGTCAGAAACCACGTCACAGGCTCCATAAAGGCGTCGTAATTCATGACCGTATCCCACTCCTGACCCTGCAGCCAGTCTAAGGGACTGCCGTAATGCTCCGCCAGAATGATCGCATTGGGATTCGCCATCTTGACCGTCTTGCGAAACTCTTTCCAAAAACTGTGGTTAAACTCCGGTGTATGACCCAGATCCGCCGCCACGTCCAGACGCCAGCCGTCCGCATTATATGGCGGAGATACCCACTTTCTGCCGATGTAAAGCACATAGTCCAAAAGCCGCCTGGAATTTTCATAATTCAGCTTCGGCAGCGTGTCATGACCCCACCAGCCGTCATAAGAGCCGTTGTAGGGAAACTTATAGTCATCATGAAACTGGAAATAATCGTGATAGGGACTATCCTTATCAATATAAGCGCCCTTCTCATAACCCGGTGCGTTCTCGTAAATCCGCTCCCTGTCCAGCCACTTGTTGAAGGAGCCACAGTGATTGAACACGCCGTCGAGAATCACCTTCATCCCTCTTCTGTGCGCTTCCTTCACCACCTCGGCGAAAAGCTCATTGCTTGCCTCCAGATTTTCCTTATTGGAAACACGGTCAATATACCGGGTGGCAAAACGGTTCTCCGTCTGCTCCGGTCTTAAAAGCTCTCCTTCATCATGCACAATCTTACCGAAATGAGGGTCGATATAGTCATAATCCTGTATATCGTATTTGTGGTTAGACGGCGATACAAACAACGGATTAAAGTAAATCACGTCCACACCCAAATCCTGCAGATAATCCATCTTGTCCAGAACACCCTGCAAATCGCCGCCGTAAAACTCGCGCACCCCCATAGCCGCCGGGTACTTATCCCAATCCTCTACCCTGACCGTCTTATCCCCGATATACTGATACTCATTCGTCAGCACATCATTGGAAGGGTCGCCATTGTAGAAACGATCCACATAAATCTGATAAAATACCGCGCCCTTCGCCCAGTCAGGCGTTTTAAACCCCGGAATCACATGAAAATTGTAATATTCATTCGTATCCTTTGTAACGCCCCGCCTGTCATAAAAACAGGAAAGCTTCCCTGCATGTACTTCAAAATAATAACTCAGCTTCTCATCCTCAAGCTGAACCGTGTGCGAATAGTAGTCGAAATACGCGTCCGATTCTGTCTTGAACATAAGGTGTTTCTCATTCTTGTGCACAAAAAACACCTTATCAATATTATTTTTCGCAGACCGGAAACGCACGGTAACCTCGCCGTAAGCGCTCGGCTCTACCGGCGATACATAATCCGCGGACAAATCCGTAAATAAAGCCTTCCTGTTAAAAACCGGCCGCATCCCCGCAAAATACTGCTGATTCTTTTCTGCCTTCTGAAATTGATTGATATCCATAATCAGCCTTTCTTTCTAAATAAAAACAATACATAGTTATTTTATCCTATATATTGTGGATGCGCAACCCACAATTCATGAACACGCATTGTCAGTGCCTCAATGAACCAAAAAGTAAAAAAGACAGTCGTTAAACTGTCTTTTTTAGAGAAGGTATTTCTTTCTTATGGGGTATAGCAAAAAACTATATAATGTATTGGGGGGTTACAAGTAGTATATTAGCATACCCCCTGTCTGTCTACAATACCAAGGATTCACAAATATTACAATTTTGAATATCTGTTTTTGTGCACTATGCACAATTACTGCTGCTCTCCTACTCGTTCACCCGGTTCTTCAGGCTGCGGATAATGGGTATCAAAGAGCGCTTCAAACTCCGCACGGTTGATTTTCTCTTTCTCCAGAAGAAGCTTTGCGCACTTGTGGAGCACATCCTCGTGCTTCATGATGATATCCTTCGCCTTCTGATAGCAGTCGTCGATAATGGTCTTTACTTCCTTGTCAATCTCTCCGGAAACAAGCTCACTGTGATTTTTCGCGTGCGCCAAATCCCTGCCGATAAACACTTCGTCATCATCGTCGTCATAGTTAATCACGCCGATGTTATCAGACATACCGTAACGGGTTACCATCCTGCGAGCCACCTTGGTAGCCTTCTTGATATCGCTGGATGCCCCCGTTGTGATATCGTCGAAAATAATTTCTTCCGCTATTCTGCCGCCCAGAGACACCATGATATCCTCAATCATCTTTCCTTTTGTGAGGAACATCTCATCCTTTTCCGGCAGCGGCATGGTGTAGCCTGCTGCCCCGAGCCCAGTCGGAATAATGGAAACCGTGTACACCGGTCCCACATCCGGCAGTACATGGAAGAGAATCGCGTGACCCGCCTCGTGGTACGCCGTAATCTTCTTTTCCTTTTCCGAAATGATGCGGCTCTTCTTCTCCGCGCCGATTCCTACCTTGATAAAGGCTTTTTTGATATCTTCCTGTTTTACAAACACCCGCCTGTCCATCGCCGCGTTAATCGCCGCTTCATTTAAAAGATTTTCCAAATCCGCGCCTGTAAAGCCCGCCGTCGTCTGGGCAATCTGCTGCAGATCCACGTCGTCGCCGAGCGGTTTATTCTTGGCATGAACCCTTAAAATATCTTCCCTGCCCCGCACATCCGGGGAAACTACGGTAATCTTCCTGTCAAAACGTCCTGGACGAAGGATTGCAGGATCCAAAATATCCACGCGGTTCGTCGCCGCCATCACGATAATACCCTCGTTGACGCCAAAACCGTCCATCTCCACCAAGAGCTGATTTAACGTCTGCTCCCTCTCGTCATGACCGCCGCCCATGCCGGTTCCGCGTCGTCTTGCCACCGCGTCAATCTCATCTATAAAGATAATGCAGGGCGCATGTCGTTTTGCCTCCGCAAACATGTCACGCACACGTGACGCGCCCACGCCGACGAACATCTCCACAAAATCAGAGCCGGAAATACTGAAAAAGGGTACATTCGCCTCGCCCGCAATCGCCTTTGCCAAAAGCGTCTTACCTGTGCCCGGCGCACCCTCCAAAAGCACACCCTTGGGGATTCTCGCACCCACCTTGGTAAACTTGCCCGGCTCTTTGAGGAACTCCACAATCTCCTGCAGCTCCTCTTTTTCTTCCTTTAAGCCCGCCACTTCGTTCAGCGTAATCTTATTTTCGCCGCCCATGGTAAGTCTGGCACGGCTCTTCCCGAAATTCATCATCTTGCCGCCGCCACCGCCGGCATTCTGGGAATTCATCATCACAAAGAAAAAGGCGCAGACCACCACCACAATTAAAATCGGCAGGACGCTGTTCAAAAACCAACTCTCCTCCGGCACACTCTCCACGGAACAGTCTATGCCGTGCGCCCTGACGACGCTTTCCATCTCCGTCACGTCCGTTACATAGAGCACTTTCTCTTCGCCGCTCTTTAAAACCACTTTCAGCGAACCCGTAGGCGTATCCTTATTCGGACAGATTGTCACCACCGCGACCTCATTTTTCTCCATCTGCCTCTCAAATTCGCCTCTGGTATAGCCGCTGTTCGGCACCCGAAGCGTTCCCACCCACACCGTAAACAGCAGCAGGCAGATAATAATAACAAAATACAGATAAAAACTTCTACCACTCTTGTTCATCAAACAATTCCTCTACTCCGACCTGTACTAAAAATCACTCAAACTTGTTATCTGTTCGATATTCTCACAGATACACCGCAAGTCCATTACAAATCGACTTCGTCGATGGACTTGCTCTTGCAGCATTTACTCATTCTTACGGTCAACGCAATAAATGCGTCGACCTGTCCTAATAATCACTCAAACTTTACCATTCCGATATAAGGCAGGTTGCGGTACTTCTGGTCGTAATCCAGCCCATATCCCACCACAAATTCATCCGGAATCTCGAAGCCCGTGTAATCCACCTTTACATCCACCACACGCCTGTCCGGCTTGTCCAAAAGCGTGCATAGCCTTACATCCAAAGGTTCCCTGCTTCGCAGCATGTCAAGCAGATAACTCAGCGTCCGCCCGGAATCCACAATGTCCTCAATCACAATCACATGCCTGTCCTTCAAAGGCTCATCCAAATCTTTCACAATCCTGACTACGCCGCTCGACTCGGTATCCCCGCCGTAGCTGGACACTGACATAAAATCAATGGACACCGGCACCGTAATCCGCTTCGCCAGCTCGCACATGAAAAAGCTGCCACCTTTTAATACGCACACCAGATGTACCTTTTTTCCGGCATAATCCTTGGAAATCTGATCACCGATTTCCTGAATCCGCTTATCAACCTCTTCCTCCGTCAATAATACCTCTATCCGTTCCGCCATGGCTTCCTCCTCTTAGACGTACTTCCAGAATACGTCTTGTGTTTTTTTCCACCCGGTACTGTCTGCTGACACGATGCCCAGGCACCCAGAGAATATGAGTGCCGTCCGCCAGCAGATACATACCGTCCCGTTTCGCTTTCGGGATTTTCTCGTTAATCATGTACTGCTTAACTGACTGGGTGTGAAGTGCGTCGTCTATTGTAAGATAATCTCCCGGCTGTCTGGTCCGCAGGAGTAAAGACGTAGTTATTTTATCATAATCAAACCATTTCGTATATCTATTTTCTGGAATATTTTGTTCCTTTCTGTAGAAAAAGGTCGCTGTCGGAAGAAAAGCCGTCTCCCACAGAGTAAATGTAAAGATGCCGAAATCCGCCGCATCATATTCTGCCGGCACGCCCGGCATAAGTGCAGATTCTGCAATGGGAATCTCCGGTAAGTTCCTCGGACACGCCGCCTGCTGCCCTAAAACACCCGCCGCTTCGTCCCCCC
This sequence comes from uncultured Lachnospiraceae bacterium, assembly GCA_910587715.1. Taxonomy (GTDB): domain Bacteria; phylum Bacillota; class Clostridia; order Lachnospirales; family Lachnospiraceae; genus UBA3282. Next base: position 28,811 of record CAJUMV010000040.1, read on the forward strand.
GCCTTAAAAACAACACCTCATACTCTTTCACCGCTCGGATTCCATAGGGAAGAAAGAGCTTCTTGCTGCCTTCCTTCGTGGTAAGCGCCATCAGCCCCGCCACATGACGCGCGGTAATGTCTTTTCGATGAGGCGTCAATCGCTCCAACGCGCACAGAAGAATGCGCTTTTGCATCACCACATCCTCTGTCCGGAAGCCGTCGAGTTCTATCCTCACTTCCCCGTAAAGATTTCCCGCCTCTAAAGCCCCGGCCGCCGCTCCGTTCCCGGCGGATTTTCTTTCGATATCTTCCTTCACATACCTGCCATAAAGCCGTTTCGTTTCCCGCGCCAGATAGCTTTCCGTTTCTGTCAGCATATCCGCCAGCTCACCCATATGGGAAACCGCACCACCGCAAATCTCCTGCTTTGCATAGGGCAGTATGTGATGCCTGATTTTATTGCGGGCATAAACATCTTCCCTGTTCGTGGCATCCTCCCGCCAGTCAAGCCCTTCTTCTCTCAGATACGCTTCAATCTGTTCCCGGCTCGCACACAAAAGAGGTCGGATGACCGATTCCCTGACCGGGCGAATCGACGAAAGCCCTTTGAGTCCGCTGCCCCGAAACATATGAAAGAGCATGGTCTCCGCCCTGTCGTCCGCATTGTGCGCCACCGCAATTCTACCCCTGTCCCCGTTCTTAATTTCCGCAAGCACTTCCTGAAACACCTGGTAGCGGAGCAGACGCCCGGCTTCCTCCTGCGACAACCTGTGCACCGCCGCATAACCCGTCATATCCACTTCCCGCAGATAAAAGGGCACGCCCCATTCTCCGCACAGTTTTTCCACATAGGCGGCATCCTCTCCCGCCTCCGCGCGCAGCCCGTGGTTCACATGCACTACCGCCAGCCGGAACGGAATCTCCTTTTGCAGCCGCACGAGCAGATGCAGCATACAGACCGAATCCGCGCCGCCGGAAACACCGGCTGCTATGCAGTCGTCCGCTTCCGCCATCCCATGAACCTGCATATACTGTTTTACATTTTCATAAAGTTTTTCCTTCATCCTTCGCCTGTCCATCTGCTGTTTCCGGCTACAAGGCGCTTTCCTGATTCCAGATTCCCGTCACAAGCACCGTCATATCATCCCGAATGCGTCCCCGGCTCTGCCCGATGGCATACGCCAGAATCTGATTCGCAATCTCTCCTGGATTGCTGTATTCCATCCTGCCGATAATTTCCGGCAGCGCCTGCTCTCCAATCCCATCCGAGAGCGCGTCCAGTACACCGTCTGAAAGCATAATCACATAATCTCCGCTCTGCAGTGTCCGGTTCTGGATTTCCGGCGTCATCTGCCAGAAAACGCCGAGCGGCAGATTTCTCGAAGAAAGCCTGTCCACCAGCCGTCCCCTTTTTATGTAAGTACTGGCGGCTCCCATTTTCACAAACTCACAATTTCCCGTATAGAGGTCAATATCGCACATATCCAGCGTAGACATCACCTGCTCCTGCCCTGCCGCCGCCATCGCCCCATTTACCATCTGCACCGCCGGCTCTTTGTCGAATCCCGCTTCTAAAAGGCGCTCCATCATCTCAATCACCCTGCCAGACTCCCGGCGTGCCTCCTCCCCGGAGCCGACGCCGTCCGATAGCAGTACTAAGAGCCTGCCTGTATCTGATTCAAAAAAGGAATAGCTGTCCCCCGATACCTTCTCCGTCTCCTTCACCGCCTTGGCAAAACCCGTCAGCAGATGGTAGGGCGGCTCCTCCAAAAAATAGTAGGCATTGTACTCCGCCGCCAGATAGGCAGGCGTATTTTTTGCCACGCAAAGCCGGCAGTTCATTGCCACCGATATATAATCCGCCACATCCTCCGTGGAAATATATTCTGTTTCCCCGAAATGTGTACGTTTTCCGCCGATTTGTCTCATCACAAGACTGATTTCCCGATGACCGTCCTCGTGTTCCAGCTCTAAAAAGTCCTTCAACATAATACCGGATTCCCGAAGCATCGCCGCCATCTGCTTATAACGCCGTTCCCCCATAGGGCGGCAGCGGTAGGTTTCTCTGGCTGTCACCGCCAGAATATGCGCCATCTCTTTTAGGTGCTCTGCCAACAGCCCCTGACTTTCCTGCAGACGCCGTCTGCAAAGATATTCCTGCCTGTCCGCAGCCTCTTCCCCGACAGGCTCGTCCTTCGCCTGCGTATCCTCAAACAAATCCGCCAAATCCCGAAAGGAGTCCGCATAAGCTAACAGCTTCTGTCTCCCATACTCCGGTATCATATCTATTCTGTCGTCTTCCTTTACGCTTGTCCGTCTTTTCATCACACACCGCCTCCATATATGTCCATACAGCCTGTCCGGGCGAAGCGGAGAAGTCCGCATGACCCGTCTTACACATATATATGAAAAGTTGATGTGTTTTATTCCAAAAATCGAGTAGGAGAAATTTTCCCCTACTCGCCGCTCATTTTTATTCACTTTTCATCTTTAAAAATAATTTCGCCCTCATATACCAGACCCAGCTTCTCCTTTGCCACTTCCTCAACGAATTTTTTAGTCTGTGTATACTTTCCATACTCTTCAATTTCCGCGGAGCGTGCTTCTTCCGCTTCGATTTCCTGAAGCAGCGCCTCTTCCTTGTCCCTGTAAAACTGGCGCTTCTCCCGCAGCTCCACACTTTTAAAGGTAACCACGAGCATCATCATCAACACTACAGTGGTAACTAAAAGCATGGCCAGCCTGTTCTGACGTCTTTTACGATATGCTGCTTTTCTTGCCATGCCCTAAACATTTCCTCTCTCCGCCCCATTAGCGTTTACATAAAACCATTCTAATGGTTTTTATGAAAACCGTCAACCGTTTTTTAATAAAATTTTTACACTTTTTCAATTCATTTCCCGTATACAGAACAAACGTTTTCCCCGCATAAATAAGGCGTTTCACGGGTTTTAGCAGTATTTGTAGTACGCGAAAAACAAACCACATCATCTTGTGTAGGCACGTTGACATAACATTTACAAGCGTATCCCGGACAATCATTTTATATAGAAACATACCAATGGCGGCGCCCAGCACGGCAAACCAGCGCAGCGTACCGTTATTTTCCCTGTAAAGCATATAAAATACGCCAATCCCGCAGATAAGCCAGAAAAGCAGGTCCTCCACGGACATCAATACCGTCCCGTGTCTAAAAAGTCTGCGAAGCACTCGAATCCAATCATATACAAAGGTAATAACCAACCCCATAAGGACAGAATGCGTAAAAAAAGTAAGCTCCTGCACGATCTCACGGCTCATATTTTACCCATCTCCCGATTCGTCACTTAAACAATCTTGCCAATAAGGATTCGCCCTTCGCTCCATATCCCGCATTTTCCGAGTAGGTAAAGCTGTCAATCCGCCCGTCAATATCCACCTCACCCTTATCCAGCGATAGTCTGCTGACATGCAGTTCGCCGCCGCGTATCATCAACATGCCCTGTTCTGTCTCCAGTAAAATCTCATTTACATCAAAGGAAAGCACATCGTTTACGCCGGTCAGGGCACATATTTTTCTGCCCGTAAGCATCAGCTTATGCGGTCTTTTGCCGCTATTATTCAGATCTTCCATACACGCCCTCCTACAGCGAAATCCTCCCATACCATAATTCAATGTATGCCAGATTCTGAAAAAATATGCCTTCCCCGTTTCTCAGGAAAGATAACGGAACAGCTCTTTTGCCTCCTCCTTGCGCACAGTCTCCTGTACGTCAAGTACCTCCACTTTTACCTCCTTATTGCCAAACTGTATCGTAATCACATCCCCTGCCTTTACATTGGCAGAAGCCTTTGCCGGCCTGTCATTGATAAGCACCCTGCCCGCATCGCAGGCCTCGTTCGCCACCGTGCGGCGCTTAATCAGTCTTGATACCTTTAAATATTTATCTAGTCTCATGATTTCCCTCTCTTTTTGTCTGCTTTATTCGCTTTCCGAATCTCCCGCTCATTCCAGCATGGCGGTTTCTTCATCCGGCTTCTGACTCTGCTTATACACAGAAAAAGCCTGCATGCAGTGCATACAGGCCTCGTCTCTCTAAAAAATATGATTATGCGTTGAGCATGTCCTTTAAAGCCTTACCAGCCTTAAACTTGGGAGCCTTGGAAGCCGCAATCTTCATAACAGCGCCGCTCTGAGGATTTCTGCCCTCTCTTGCTGCTCTCTTGGAAACTTCAAAGGTACCAAAACCAACTAACTGCACCTTACCATCCTTCTTCAGCTCGTCAGCAACCACGTCCGTGAATGCCTTTAAAGCCTTCTCTGCATCTTTCTTAGATAAGCCTGCCTGATCAGCCATTGCTGCAACTAACTCTGTTTTGTTCATTTGAACTCCTCCTCTTAAAATGAGTTATCGTATTATTTTTTTGGTTTCTCTTAAAAACCGTCTATACATATTTATATCTGCTTTTACCCGGCATGTCAAGAAAAAAATGCCTTTTTTACGGCATTTTTCGGGTTTGTATGCATTTCGGCTCCGGTGTTCAGTCTATATTTATCAAATTATATCTTATTGTCAGAAAATTTATTCATATTTCTCAATTAAATCATCTATTCTGTCAGCCAATGCCTGTTCTTGCGGGATTTTCGTGATTCTAGCAACATCGCTGATACGCATAAGCAGCCCGGAAAGAATCGGCTCTAACTCTGCGCTATCCGACTGCGGACTGCAGCCTTTTAACGCTTCCGCCAGCTCACAGATGGCAGCCGTGTCCTCTTCAAAGGTGCTTCCCTTTTCATAGTGTTTATCAATTTTTTTCAAAATCTTGACTGCCCTGGTCAAAGACGGAAGCTCCTTCGGAATGTCCCTCAGGGGAGATTCCACCCAATCCTTATCCTTCTTCTCCTCTTTCTTAATCTCTTCCCAATTCACAAGCACTTCATCCGGCGTATCCGCATTGCCCGTGCCGAACACATGGGGATGCCGACGCACCATTTTCCGGCTGACCTCGTTTACCACATCCTTCATGGTAAACAAACCCTCCTCCGACGCAATCTGCGCGTGCATAACGACCTGTAAGAGAACGTCACCCAGCTCCTCAATCATATTTTCAGGATTGCCGGTCTTATTATAAATACGGATGGAAGCAAGCAGCTCCGCCGCTTCCTCCATCATGCAGGGTTTTAAACTGTCGTGCGTCTGCACCTTATCCCAAGGGCAGCCGTTCTCGCTGCGAAGCGCAGCGATGATTGCAAGAAATTCTTCGTAGGTGTATTGTTTTTCTGACATGTATGCTCCTTTAACTACTCATAATGCTCTCGGCATGAAATGACATGAACAATATTTTCCTGTTCAAAATAAACAATTCGATTGGCATCATCAATACGTCGGCTCCAATATCCGCTTAAATTTCCTTTCAATGGCTCAGGCTTCCCTCTTCCTTCAAAAGGATTTCTTTTTATCTCTTCTATCAACATATTTATTCGTTTTAATGTCTTTTTGTCCTGTGTCTGCCAGTAAAGATAATCATCCCAGGCTCTATCTTCCCACAGCAGCCGCATTATTCCTTTACCTCCACTAACTCATGCTCCGCAAAATGTGCCCGCCCCTGCGCAACATCCTGAGCAATTCTTTCTAAATAGCGCATATTGCTTTCAGAATAAAACGGGTCAACGCTGACATCAAAGGGAATCCGTTTTTCACGGCTTACTTTTTTTGCAAAAATGGTAAATGCCGTCGTCATCGACATGCCCAGCTCCGCACATGCCTGCTCCATACTCCTTTTTAAATCCGCATCCATACGAAAATTTACATTTACTGCCTGTGCCATATGCAACACCTCTTTCTACTGTTTTATTTATTATATTCCGATGCAACGCAAAAAGCAAGCGTTTTCATTACATTATCATTACGTGAAAGAAGAAAATCTATTCGTAAGCAGATAAAGTAGATAAAATCAAGCGCCCGGCCAAGGGCATATATCCCCTATCGGACGCTATCTGTTCCTAATGTAAATATAAGTAATTACTTAAATAATGACGAAAACCACTTGCGAATTGGGTGTGCTTCTTGGGTTATTTCAACTGTAGTCGTGGTCAAACTGTTCTCTGGATCGTTCTTCCTAGGGAAACGCTGATTAATTCAAGTATTTCCTGATGATGTATGATAAAATGTAAGTATCAAACAAAAGGTGGTACG
>CAJUMV010000041.1 GCA_910587715.1 uncultured Lachnospiraceae bacterium
AGGATTTCTTCCTTGTTTGGAATCAAGATTGCGAACTTGTTTCGCAATTACCTAAATATACTTTTCTATTTCAGCCTTTAATAATGGTAAATCTTCTTGAATCGTATCCCATACAATATTCATATTCACGCCAGAATACCCATGTACAATTCGATTACGCATACCATAAAGCTGTTTCCAAGGTATCGTCCTGACAGATGCTTTAAACTCATCAGTCACAGATACCTTTGCCAGTTCACCAATCTGCATAAGCCTGTCTTTATTGTCCATATATTACCACTCCGCTTTCTTTAATCTCCTCACCCACCGGAGAGTCTGATGTGAGTTGCGACACATCAAGCAGATCGACGTTTTTTCCAAGTGAAGTCACAACATCCTCAAGCAGTCCAAAAAAGGAAAGCCCTCTCAAGCCGCTGTCAACCAGAATATCAACATCGCTATGTTTCTGCGCCAATCCTTTCGCATAAGAGCCAAATAAAATCGCTTTCTTTATCTTATAATCTGCAAACACAGGCTGTAAAATTGTTTGGATTTGAACCGGCGTATATATCTCTTCACACATGCTTGTTACCCCTTCCCTATCATTTTACCAGCGCAAACGTCTCCCTCGCGATCGCCAGTTCCTCGTTCGTGGGAATAACCAGCACTTTTACTCTGGAATCCGGGGTACTGACCTCCGCTTCCTCACCGCGCACCTTATTTTTCTCCTGATCCAATGTAATGCCCAGATACCCTAACTGCTGACAGGCGTGTTTTCTCACCAAGGGGCTGTTTTCCCCGACGCCCGCCGTAAAGCAGATGGCATCCACACCGTTCATTGCCGCGGCGTATGCGCCGATGTACTTTGCCACCCGGTAAGAAAAGGCAAGAATGGTACGAAGCCCTCTCTCCTCCCCTGCCACATAGGATTTTTCCAAATCCCGGAAATCCGAGGACAGATTATCGGAAAGACCCAGCACGCCGGACTTTTTATTCAGGATCGCCATCACCTCGTCGATGGACTTATTCTCTTTATGGGCAATAAACTCAATGATCGCCGGGTCGATATCCCCGGAGCGGGTGCCCATGATCAGCCCTTCCAAGGGCGTAAGACCCATGGAGGTGTCTACGCAATGCCCGTCCTCCACAGCGGAAATGCTTGCACCGTTGCCGAGATGGCAGACAATGATCTTCATGTTCTCATAATCCCTGCCGAGAATCTCCGCCGCCCGTTTGGAGACATAGGAGTGGCTCGTGCCGTGGAACCCGTATCTTCTCACTTTATATTTCTCGTAGTATTCGTAAGGCAGACCGTACAGATACGCATGCTGGGGCATGGTCTGGTGGAATGCCGTATCGAACACGCCCACCATCGGCGTATTCGGCATCAGTTTTTTGCAGGCGTCAATGCCAATCAGATTCGCCGGGTTATGTAACGGCGCCAGATCGTTGCAGGCTTTGATCGCCTCAATCACCTCGTCGGTAATGATGGTGGACGACGCGAACTTCTCTCCGCCGTGCACGATGCGGTGCCCTACCGCACCAATCTCATCCAGAGATTTCACCACACCCGTCTTTTCATTCATCAGCGCGTTTAACACAAGCTCGATGGCTTTCGTGTGGTCGGGCATGGGCGTAACCGTCTCTTCCTTTTCTCCGCCCGCCGGCTGATAAACGAGCTGGCTGCCTTCAATGCCGATGCGCTCGCAGAGACCTTTCGCAATCTGCTTCTCCGTCTCCGCGTCGATGAGCTGGAATTTTAAGGAGGAGCTGCCGCAGTTGATAACCAAAATATTCATAAGTTTATTCTTCCTTTCTATATAAATCCGCAGTGCCACTCGAAAAACCTTCGGTTTTCCTCGTTCGCGGGCTGTCTACGCTCCACTTTCTGGCTGGAATCGCTTTACCCCGCAGTGCCACTCGAAAAACCTTCGGTTTTCCTCGTTCGCGGGCATTCGCCCTATGCATCCATCCGAATAATCACTTCGGTGAGCAAGCTCCCCGCCGCGCTTATCCGTCTGTCTGCGCACTGCTCATTGCCATCACGCAAGCTGTGCCTGCACAGCCGTTAACGCCACCACACCTACGATATCCTGCCATGAGCAGCCGCGGGAGAGGTCGTTGACGGGCTTGGAGATGCCCTGCAGCATGGGTCCGTAGGCTTCCGCTTTGCCAAGTCTTTGCACGAGCTTGTAGCCGATATTACCGCAATCTAAGTTGGGGAAAATCAGCACGTTTGCCTTGCCTGCCACCTCACTTCCGGGAGCTTTGGATTTCGCTACCTGCGGTACCAGTGCGGCGTCGGACTGGAGTTCTCCGTCAATGGTAAGATGCGGGTATTGCTCGTGGGCAATCCTCGTCGCTTCCACCATCTTGTCCACCAGCGGATGCTTGGCGCTGCCCTTAGTGGAGTGGGACAACATGGCGATAATCGGTTTTGCACCCACAAGGCTCTTAAAGCTCTTGGCGGAAGTGTCCGCAATCGCCGCCAGCTCCTCTGCCGTCGGGTCCTGATTCAAACCGCAGTCCGCAAAGAGAAAGGTGCCGTTCTCTCCAAACTCACAGTCCGGCACGTCGAGAATAAAAAAGCCGGAAACCAGCTTCACGCCGGGCGCGGTCTTTAAAATCTGCAGCGCCGGGCGCAGGGTGTCCGCCGTGGCATGACATGCTCCCGCCACCATACCGTCCGCGTCGTTTGCCTTAACCATCACCACACCGAAAGTCAGATAGTCTTTCAGCAGTGTCTCTCTCGCTTTCTCCGGTGTCATTCCCTTATTCTTTCTGACCTCGTACAATAGCGCTGCATACTCGTCGAGTTTTTCCGTCTTTTCAGGGTCAATGATCTGCACACCGTCCAGCTCCACTTCCAGCCAGCCCGCACCGTCCATGATCTTCTCCTCATTCCCCACCATAATGATGTCGGCGATGCCTTCCTTTAAGATGTTTGCCGCCGCAATCAAAGTCCTTTTATCATTGGTCTCCGGCAGAACAATTGTCTTTTTATCACTTCTCGCCTTCTCTTTCATCAGATCAATATAAGACATAGCTATACCCTCCTTTGGATAGTTATACATAACATTATATAATAAGACAAATATAAACGCCATAGCTAAAACCATTTAAAAATGAACTGTTTGTAAGAAAATACAATACAAATCCTTCGCATTGTGATACACTGAAAGCGGGGAAAGTAAGTTGCTTCGGGAGAAACGGTAAAGCTATGAAAACAGTCGGTATTATTGCGGAATACAATCCGCTCCACAACGGACACGCCTATCACATCAAAAAGGCAAAAGAGCTTACGGGCGCAGACTACTGTGTCGTCGTCATGAGCGGTGATTTTGTCCAGCGCGGCGCACCTGCCATGATGGATAAATATTTGCGCGCTGAATGTGCGCTGAGAAACGGAGCGGATATGGTGCTGGAGCTGCCCGTCTGCTATTCTTTGGGCAGCGCGGAATATTTTGCCCACGGCGCGGTTCTGCTTCTCGATAAGCTGGGCGTTGTTGACTCGCTCTGTTTCGGCAGCGAATGCGGCGAAATTGACGTACTCATGGGCTTTGCCGGGGAGCTGCTCCATGAAAGCAGCATATTCAAGAAAACACTGGACCGCGAGCTTCGTCTGGGACATTCCTATCCGCAGGCGAGGAATACCGCTCTGGAAGCATCCGCTCCCCATCTGACGGCTTACATACCTGTGTTGACAACCCCTAACAACATTCTCGGCATTGAATACTGCAAAGCGCTTCTTGCTGCGGAAAGCAAAATTGTTCCCTGCACCTTAAAGAGAGCCGGCGCTTCCTACCATGACAACAGTCTGGAAAATAATTTTTGTTCCGCGCTGGCAATCCGCGAGTCATTAAGACATGCCGGGGCGTCGGACGGACTTACCAAACAGATTCCCGCAGCATCCCAGGATTTGTTGGAGAACGCTTACTTGAAGTCTTTCCCAATTTTCTCCGACGACCTTTCCCTGCTGGTGCAGTACTGCCTGCTTTCCGGCAAAAACCGCGGCTTTACGGACTACTTTGATATCGACAAAGACCTTTCGGACCGCATTCTCAAGCTTTTGCCGCAGTACCGCGATTTTCGCTCGTTCTGCGACCTGCTGAAAACCAAGAACCGCACTTATGCCAGAATTTCCCGCAGCCTGCTCCACATTCTGTTGGATATTCGTCAGGAGGATCTTACGCTTTACGCAAAAGAGGGGTATGTATTTTATGCCCGTATGCTCGGTTTTCGGGAAAACGCTGCGCCCCTTCTTACCGCCATCAAGAAAAAAGCCGATGTGCCTGTGCTTTCCAAACTTGCTGACGCAGAGAAAAAGCTTGCACCGACAGCCCTTTCCATGCTGGAAAAGGACATCTATGCAAGCCATATTTACCAGAGTATTGTGCGTAACAAATTCCCCGAAGGAAACTCTCTGCCAGAGATTAACGAATACAAAAACCCGATCATCAAACTATGATTTTTTATGCAGGGCTGACTACCTCGCTGATTCTGCTCGTGATTCTATCTTTCACCATCTCGGCAATCTGCGTTGTGGTCATGCCCTTATATTCTTCGTAAGGAATCGCCTGCAAAAAATGTACCTGCGTCTCCACCTTTCGCAATGTCCACTCCTCAAAAACCCGGTAAGAATCAATCAGCGCCACCGGCACAATCGGCACCCTTGCTTTGACTGCGCTCTTAAAACAGCCCGGCTTAAACTCTCCCACCGTATTGTGATTATGGAAATAACCACCCTCCGGAAAAATAATGAACCGCCGCCCCTTTTTGGTATCCTCGGCAAGCTCCCTGATAATCCCTATGGACTGTTTTGTATCATCTTTTTTCAAACGCTTGCCCTGCACAAGATCAATAAACTGCTTGACCAAAAGCCCGTGGGACTTGGCGTCGTCAATCACCACCGAGCACGGCTTGTCGTGGGATATCATAATCCCCAGCGCATCATATTTTCCCTGATGGTTCGGGCACATAAGATACCCGCCCTCCTTCGGCAGATTTTCCGCGCCGAAACGCCTCGTGTAAATGCGCCCCGCCCGCATCATGCGCCGGATTGCCAGCCTTGCATACGCATAACATGCCTCTTCGCCATACCGCTCCTTATGTCTTGCCTTGTATGCCATTTTTGGTATCATATAGATTCTCGGTAGATTCCACACGATCACCTTGAGAAACCGTAACATAAACTCATCTCCATTTTACACTTACATTAAAGGTGATAATAATTTTAACAGTGGACCGATTATATTGGTCTTCACAAACTTCTCCCGGCACCAGGCAATCGTAATCTCCTCGCAATCCGCAAAAGTCCTCTCCATATCCACTTTCAGCTCTTCCACCGCCTGCGCCCTGTAAAGATACACGCCGCATTCAAAGTGGTGGTAGAAGCTTCTGTAATCAAAATTGACCGTCCCCACCGTGGCAGACTCATCATCCACAAGCACACATTTGGCATGAATAAAGCCCGGCGTGTACTGAAAAATCCTCACACCTGCCCCGAGCAGATTCTGGTAATTGGACTGTGTCAGCCAGTACACAAACTTCTTGTCCGGCACGCCGGGCGTCACGATCCGCACATCCACGCCCCGCTTCGCCGCCAGCTTAAGCGCCGTAATCATTTCATTATCCGTAACAAGATAGGGCGTATAAATCCACACATAGCGTTTGGCTGCGCCGATCATATTCAGGTACACATTTTCCCCCAGCGTCTCATCGTCAAAGGGTGTGTCCATATACGGCTGCACAAAGCCTTCCGCTCCCGGCACCTTTTCAAAGGGCTGATAATACCTGCTATAATCTTCCTCCGTATAGCGGGACATATTCCACATCTGTAAAAACATGACCGTAAAGTTCCATACACCCTTTCCTTCCACGCGGATACCGGTATCCTTCCAGTGGTCACCATAAGGATGTTCATAGTTGATATACTCATCCGAAAGATTGATCCCGCCCGTATATGCCACCTTGCCGTCCACCACCACAATCTTTCTGTGATCCCTGTTATTCAGCACAAGGGATAAAAAGGGGACAAGCCGATTGAACGCCACACATTTGATTCCCTTCTTCTCAATGATCCTGTCGTAATATTTCGGCAGGAGAAACGCGCATCCGATGTCGTCGTAAATCAGCCGGACCTCCACGCCCGTCTTTGCCTTGCGCTCCAAAATATCGAGAATTGCATCCCACATCTTTCCCTCTTTGATAATAAAAAATTCCAGAAAGATGAAACGCTCCGCTTTTTCCAAATCATCAAGAAGGCTCTCCCACCAAGGTCGTCCGTCCGCAAAAAAGCGGGATACGGTCTGGTCCCATATCGGTGTGGCACCGTAAGAATAGATATAACCGCTCTGATTTGCCTCCGTCTGGTTCTCCCTCTTTAACTCTTTTAAAATCTGCTTATCCTGTACCAGACTTTTCTGAACCAGCTTGTCCGTCCGCTCCATGCTGTCGCGCAGCTTTTTCGGTACGATTACATGCCCGTAGCACAGATAGAGCACACCACCGAAAAGCGGGAACGTCAAAATCGGCACCACCCACGCCAGCTTTACGGCAGGATTGTTCGGTTTCCATATAATATAAATCACCGCCCAGAAAGTGATAAAGCGCAGTACCAGAGAAAACCAGACATAATAATTGCCCCACCGCAAAAGCACGACTAAGAAAAAGGCAACCTGCATAAGCACCAAAAGCGCCGTAATCACCACACGGTTTAACGCGTATTGCAAAAACTTCCTCATTTCAAAAATCCTTTCACAATCTGCTCCTCCGCCTCTTTTTCCGTGAGACCGAGCGTCATGAGCTTAATCAGCTGTTCTCCCGCAATCTTGCCGATTGCCGCCTCGTGAATCAGATTCGCGTCTATATGGTTTGCCGTCAGCTCTGGAATCGCACTGACACTCGCCTCATCCATGATGATAGCGTCGCATTCGCTATGACCCTGACAGCTCGCATTGCCCACAATACGGCTGCGGAATATCTGTCTGGAATGCTCCTTCGCCACCGACCGTGAAATCAGATTCACACTGGAACCCGCCCCCGCCATGTCCACCGTGAAATCCGTCTCGGCATACTGCTTTCCGTGGGTCATGATCTTTTCCTTGATCACAAGGCTCGCCCCCTCCGCCACCTCAGCCGTCGTCTTGCGCGCCGTGGAATCGATGCCCTTAATCTGCACCGTCTCCATCTCCAGAGACGCGCCCTGCGCCAGATGAATCTCGGTGGTGGGATTCATAATCCGCTCCCCGCTGCCGTCTCCCGAGCCGTAATGTTTTTCCACATATCTGACTTTCGCGTTTTTTTTGACGAAAAACCGATGAATGCCGGAATGTGCCGACGCCGCGGAGCCGCCGTTGTGTATGCCACAGCCCGCTATAATGGTTATGTCGCAGTCCTCTCCCACAAAAAAGTCGTTATACACGCTCTCCTGTAAACCGCTCTGGCTTAAAACCACCGGAATATGCACGCTCTCCGACTTCGTCCCCGGCTTGATGCGGATATCGATGCCGGGGCAGTCTTTTTTGGTAATGATATCGATATTGGCGGTGGTATTCCTTCCCGCCATCTCACCGTTGGCACGGATATTGTATGCGCCCTCCGGCACTTCATGCAGCCCCGCCACCTGCTCCAGTAACTCCTGTTGTATCGCGTCCATCGTTTCCTCCACCCCTACATTTTATCGGTTAAAGTCTTGCAGGGCTGCCCGGCACCCAAAAGCTCTGGCATCACTTCCTCCCTGCTGCCCGCCTTCTCAACACGACCGTCAGACAGAAGCACAATCTGATCGGCAATGTTTAGTATTCTCTCCTGATGGGAGATAATCAGGATTGTCCCTTGAATCTCCCTGTGCATCTTCTCAAAAACCCGAATCAGGTTCTGAAAGCTCCACAGATCGATACCCGCTTCCGGCTCATCAAAGATGGAAACCTTCGTCTTTCTCGCCATGATCATCGCAATTTCAATGCGCTTGAGTTCCCCGCCGGAAAGACTGGCGTTGATTTCCCGGTTTACATAATCCCTGGCACAAAGCCCTACTTCTGAGAGCATGGCGCACACTTCCGGCACCGCCGTCTCCCTGCCCGCCGCAAGGGAAAGCATATCCTTCACCGTAAGCCCCTTAAACCGGACAGGCTGCTGAAAAGCAAAGCCGATGCCCATCTGTGCCCGCTCCGTGATAGATTTTTCCGTGATATCGACCCCGTCCAGGAAAATCTGTCCCCCTGTGGGCGTGAGTATTCCCGCCACAATCTTTGCCAGCGTAGATTTTCCGCTGCCGTTCGGTCCCGTGACGGCAACGAAGCGGTTCTCCACCGTCAGATTGATATTCCTCAATATTTCGATTTCTTTTCCGCCGTCATCCGCCTGAAAAGATACATTTTTAAGCTCCAGCATCATAAACCTCCAAGATTACCGTACCTTTGCGAACCCCCTCTCCGGAAGTTCCTTAATAGAACATCTTAGCATAAATATTACCAAAAGGCAAACCCGGTCCTATAGAAAATACAGCCCGATTTCCGCTCGTTGAAATGTTACCCAAAAAACGATATAATTATAAAACAATTATGTTTCAAAGGGGAGATAAAAAATGGGACTGACGGAAATTTTAGGTATCATAATCATCGTTCTTCTTTTTGTCGTTATTGGCTTGCAGCTAACGGGGCGAAAGAAGTCCGACACTGGTAAAATAGCAGCGCTTTTAAAAAGCAGCGCTGAGGAACAACGCAACAACGTGCAGAGACAGATTGCAAACGGCACCACGGAACAGTTTGAGCGATTCGGCATGATACAGAGAAGTATTCAGGGTACGCTGTCTGAAAGCCGCAGAGAATTAAACCAGCAGCTCCACACCTTCAGCGAACAGGTTGACCGCCGCCTTTCGTCCATGCAGCGTGCCAACACGGAAAACATAGAAAAAGTCAATATGACGCTGGAAAATAAAATGAAATCTCTGCAGGAAAACAATGAGAAACGGCTGGAACAGATACAGGGCGTGGTGGATGAGAAATTACAAAAGACACTGGAAACCCGTCTCGCCCAGTCCTTTGAGCTGGTCAGCAAACAGTTGGAAAGCGTCGGGCAGGGACTTGGCGAAATGAAAGCGCTCGCCGCCGATGCGAAATCTTTAAAAAACGCCCTGACCAACGTAAAGGAGCGCGGTACATACGGCGAGGTACGCCTTGAAATGCTGCTCTCCGATATTCTTGCGCCGAACCAGTATGAAACCAATATAGAAATTACGGACGGTAAAAGGGTGGAATTTGCCATTAAGCTTCCTGGCAATGGCGATACCCCGCTGCTTCTGCCCATCGACAGTAAGTTTCCTATCGAGGATTATAACCGGTTAATCGACGCACAGGACAAGCAGACAATCGACGAGGCAAGGCGTTCCCTGACTGCAAAAATCCGTGTCTTCGCAAAGGACATTCAAGACAAATACATTGTGCCGCCAAAGACGACCGATTTCGCGCTGATGTTCCTGCCCACAGAGGGGCTCTACGCGGAAGTCGTCCAAAACGCTGCTCTGTTTGAAGAGCTCCGCGATAAGTACAAGATTACGGCAGTCGGCGCGACTACGCTCTCGGCGTTTCTTTCCTCCCTGCAGATGGGCTTTAAAACCCTTGCCATTGAACAGCGCTCGCAGGAGGTGTGGGACACGCTGCGCGCCGTGAAATCGGAATTTATCAAATTCGGAGATATGCTTGACAAAGCCCAGAAACAAATTCAGACTGCAGACAAGACGCTCTCCGATATTGTCGGCAGACGCACAAGAGCAATCAACCGCACGCTGCGCGGTGTAGAGGAATTAACGGATACGGATACACCGCTGCCGCTTGCATGGGAGGATGCCGCGGAGGAACCCTGATTCCCTGTACAGGTTTCCTTTTCCGCAGCAGTTTCTCCCCGTTACTTTTCCGCCAAATAAGGGGCGATTGCTTCCTCCACTTCCGAGATCTGCGCATTGGTTTCCAAAATCCGAAACTCGATCTTTCTGGACAGGTCCATGGAAAAAATGCCCATAATCGACTTCGCGTCCACCACGTATCTTCCAGTGGCTATGTCAAAATAACCGTCAAATTTCTCAATCGCGCTCACAAACCCCTTCACCCTGTCGATGGAGTTTAAATCCAGCAAGTACGTCTTCATATTCACACCTCCTCTTCCGTATGACCACCTGATTCCAAGTCTGCCGGCATGAATTCACGTCTGCCCGTTTTTCTCAGGCAGCCACTCCCCTTCTTAATAGATTTTATGTCATTTTGAAGGATTTGTACAGAGGGTTTTTCCATTTACATCAACTCTCATAGATTACAAAGTATTTTCTATTCCCAAGTTCTCCCAATCCCAATATCATGATATAATGTCCATGAAAGCAATGAGCAGTGCACAGACGTAAGATGAAAAAATGGCAGCTTGCTGACAATTTTTTCAAATTGCGAATGTATAGGGCAAGTGCCCGTGAGCGAGGAAAACCGAAGGTTTTGCGAGCACGCACTGCAGAAAGGTATTCTTACGCGTTTATGAACATTTCTTTTGCGAATGTCCAAATTGGGCATACCCTAAAAAAATATAAAAAAGAAAATCTCCCAAAGGATATCCTTGCGGGAATCATTATAGCCGCCGTTTCCATTCCGATTTCCATGGGCTACGCGCAGATTGCGGGACTGCCCGCGGTCTACGGGCTTTACGGCTCCGTTTTCCCGATTATCATTTTTGCGCTTTTTTCCACCTCTCCGCAGTTTATTTTCGGTGTGGATGCCGCGCCCGCAGCGCTGATTGGCGGGGCGCTGTTATCCTTTGAGGTCGAAGCGCAGTCCGCCGAGGCAATGACGATCGTTCCCGTTCTGACTTTTTATGTCGGGGTATGGCTTTTGCTGTTTTTCGCACTCGGCGCCGGAAAGCTTGTCAACTATATTTCAAAGCCTGTCATGGGCGGTTTTATTTCAGGTGTGTGTTCTACGGTCATTTTGATGCAGGTGCCAAAGCTGTTTGGCGGTACGGCGGGCACGGGAGAGCTGTTTGAACTCCTAGAACATATCATCAGCCAGCTTGGCGTATTCAATCTGCCCTCTTTCCTTCTTGGAATGTTCACGCTTGCTGTCGTGCTTATGGTAAAGCGTATCTGTCCCAAATTTCCGATGGCGGTTGTCATGATTGTTTTGGGCGCGCTCTTTTCCTATTTTGTCCCGATGGAGCGTTTGGGCATTGCCTGCCTTGCGGCTGTCGAGCCGGGGCTCCCTCGGTTTTCATTTCCAAGTCTCTCTGCCATCCATTTCACGGACGCAATCGGCGCAAGCCTTTCCGTTGCTGTCGTGATAATGGCGCAGACATTGCTTGCGGAAAACAATTATGCATTAAAGCGCGGCTACAAGCTGAATGACAATCAGGAAATCCTTGCCTTTTCGCTCGGAAATTTTGCCTCCGCCTTCACGGGCTGCTGTCCCGTAAATGGCTCCGTACCGCGCACGGCGATGAATGACCAGTACGATGGCAGGACGCAGCTTACGGGCATTATCGCGGGCATTACCATGATTTTTGTGCTGCTGTTTGCGACGGGCTTTATCGGCTATCTGCCCGTTCCCGTTCTCACGGCGGTCGTGATGACGGCGCTGATCGGCGGGCTGGAATTTAAGCTTGCCGCAAAATTAAGGCGCTCCGGCAAAAGCGAATTTTACATCTTTATGGGCGCGTTTTTCGCCGTTTTAATTTTAGGAACCATCAACGGCGTTCTTGTGGGCATTATTCTCTCGTTCACGGCAGTGATCCTGCGCGCCTCCAACCCGCCGAGGTGTCTTTTGGGCATCCTTCCTGGACATGACGATTTCTATGATATTTCGCAGTTTAATCAGATTTACTCGATTGAACACGTCGTGCTTTACCGCTTTACGAGCGACCTCTTTTTTGCCAATGTAGGTATTTTCCAATCCGATATTGAAGCCAGCCTCTTAGGCGATACCCGCGCCGTCATAGTGGACGCGTCGGGTATCGGGAGCATTGACAGCACCGCAGCGGAACGACTTATGCTGCTCTATGAGTCGCTTGACAAACGCGGTGTTGCCTTTTATCTTACGGGACACGTAGCTGCGCTTAACGACCAAATGCGCGCGCTTGGCATTGGCGAATTAATTCAAAAAGGCGCGGTACGGCGCACAATGGAAAAAGCGCTTGCGGAAATCGGTTTGGAAAAACCGTATCCGATTGTAGGAATCCGGGAAAGTGTACACTCTGTCGCAAGGAAACGCGCCGAGAGTATGCTGCACGAATTTCTTTGGGCATACGGCTCTGACTGTGAGGCGGAGATGGAGCGACAAATCCATAAGCAGATTGAAGAGCTGCAGCGCACGGGCGATATGGAAACGCTCATTCACGGAAGCTGGAACCAGCTTGGCGAAATGGACGAAGACGAATGGCTGGAGCACCTTGAGGCACACCTTGCCGAGATTGCACGGATTTCGGGAAAGGACGAACAGCAGATTGCCTTGGAATTTGAGCGGCGCAGGCTCCACCTTGCCGAAAAAATCGCCCGCGAGCACCCCGACCTTGCCAAGCGGTTTACGGAGCGCCGCGAGCTGTTGGACGCGCACTTAAAAGCGCGCCGTCCTGATGTGTATGAAAAGATTATGAAACTGCGGGGGAAAATATAAGGTGACAGCAACCCCGGCAGCACCTATTTGCCTGCTCGCAGCTGCTCATAAATCCCGCCCAGCAGCTCCTCCGAAAGCGCCACCTCATTGAGCACCGTATACCTGTCCTTTCTCGTATCCGCCGCCCGCATCCACGCATCCGTAAAGATTTCCTTCGTGATCCCCCAGTTCATAGGGTCCATGTCCATATGGTACGCCTTTAAGACCGCTTCCAGCGTTCCCACATCCCGCCCCTGCAGACGGCAGCTCACAAGACTCCCGAGCGCCACCGCCATGCCGTGGGAAATCTGTATTTCCTTATGGTTTTCTTCCAGAGAATGGCAGAACAGATGCTCCGAGCCGCTGCAAGGTCTGGAATTGCCCGCAATCTCCATAGCAAGCCCGCCGAGCACAAGGGACTGCGTCAGTATCTTGATAAATTCCTTGCTTTTTAACGACTTCTCTTCATTGTAGCACAGAGAGGACAGCGCCATATCTGCGAGCAGATAGGAGAAGTCGTCCACCCGCTCTCCCCTGTGTGCCGTATCCAATTTCCAGTCGTAGAGCGCCGTATACTTGCTGATGGTATCTCCGATACCGGACTGCAGATGCGAAGCGGGCGCGCCCATAACCACATTCACATCCACCACAATCCCCGCCGGAATCGCGCATTTTAACGTCTTTCTCGCGTCCCCCTCGGTGCCCAGCACCGCCACAGGCGAAGAGAGACTATCGTTACTCAACGTTGTGGGAACGCAGATGTAAGGAATTTTCCCTACAAAGCCTGCGTATTTTGCCACGTCCAGCACTTTGCCGCCACCCACGCCGATGATAACCTGCACATCCTTCATACAGATCTGCTTCGCCAGCTCCATCGCTTCCGCAAAGCTGTTCTCATCGATAAGAGAGATCTCGCTCCCCGGCAAATCCCGTTTCATTTCATCGAGATACGGTTTCATAATGGGAATCAGCGCTTCCTCCGTGGCAATGACAATCTTCTTTTTTTCTATCTCCGGCACACAATCCGCCAAAATCTCATTCAAACGCTCGCAGGCGCCCTCCTCGATAATCAGACAGCCCGGCAGCTGAAACTGGTTCATTGCCTTTTCTCCCCCTTGTCTAATGTCTCTGCCTGCGGATCAATATCCCGTTCCGAAGCAGCGTGTTGTCAATATAATGTCTAGAGAACAGGAGTTCCCCCTCTCTGGGAATCTCGATATCCTCCTCCTCGCAGTTGATGATAACCTCCACATAATTATCCACCCACCCCATCTTGTTAAACTCAATCACTCGGGGACGGTTGATTTTATTCGGAAAATGGAAATCCCGATTTCTAAGTAACGGCTCTTCCTTCCGCAGATGCAGCAGGCTTCTGATAATATCCATGCGCTCATTGTAAACGCCCCCGTCAATCTCTCCCCACGGCATACAGCGGCGGCAGTCCGGGTCATGTCCGCCCTCCATGGCAATCTCCGTGCCATAGTAAATGCATGGCGATCCCGGCATCGCAAAGAGCACCGCGAGCTGCTGGAAATACTCGTCCAGATTCTTCACGTCGCTGCGAAGCCGCTTCGTATCGTGAGAGTCCAACAGATTGAAAAGCACATCGTTTGTCTGCTGCATATAACGCGTATAACAGCGGTTTATGGTATATTCAAAGTCCTCGTTAGTCAAGCTCTTGTCAATCCAGAAATCCTTGATGCTCTCCCCCAGGGGATAATTCATAACCGAATCAAACTCATCTCCCCGCAGCCACGGCATCGCGTCGTGCCAGATTTCCCCCAAAATATAGATATCCGGATTGATGGCTTTCAAACGGTTTCTCAGCTCCTTACAGAAGGTATGGGAAACCTCGTTTGCCACATCCAATCGAATACCGTCCACATCATAATTTCTGACCCAGTTCTCACACACGCCAATTAAATAATCCCGCACCGCCGGATTATTGGTATTCAATTTCGGCATATTGTCAAAGAAACCGAAGGTATAATACCGTTTCGCCCAGGCGTTGCCGCCCTCCTCGGCGAACGGCCACTCATTCACCATAAACCAGTCCCAGTACTGCGACTGCGGTCCTTTCTCCTTCACGTCAAGCCAGGGCGCAAAATTCTGCCCGGAATGGTTGAACACGCCGTCCAGCATAATGCGGATTCCCCTGTTATGCGCTTCTCTGACCAATGTTTTCATCGTCTCTTCCGAGCCAAAATGGGAGTCAATTTTTGTGTAATCCGTGGTATCATATTTATGAGAAGTCGGGGACTCGTTAACCGGCGTCAGATACAGTCCCGACACGCCCAAATCTCTGATATAGTCCAGCTTATTGATAATGCCCTGCAGGTCGCCGCCGAAAAACTCCTGATTGGTCACGCTGCCCTTCTCCCGCCACGGCAATGTGCCCTCCGGATTAATAGACGGGTCGCCGTTGCAGAACCGCTCCGGAAAAATCTGATACCAGATCGTGTCGTTTACCCAGGCGGGCGTCACCGGAATGTCCGCCGGATTCATCCATGGCATGATAAAGCACTGTCTGCTCCTACCCTCTAACGCCATCTGCGCCTCGGACACAAAACCGTCCTCAAAATAAAACCACCGTTCATCCTCCGTCTGCAGTTCAAAATAGTATTTTAACCGCTTAAATTCGGGTCTGATGGTGGTCGTCCACCAGAGCTGATTTTTCAGCCGTTTCTTAAAAGGGATATTCAGGGCTTCCCCGTCCCAGCTCTCGGCGCCGCCAAGAATCCCCGACTTAAAAGGATCGCCGTGGATAATATTAACATACTTTACATCATACCCTGTCCTGATATTGATGATAAGCTGCTCCTCATCCAGCGGATAACAGTAGTTGTCGTTTGCCCTGTGATACACCGCGTTAAAGTCCATAAGATACCTTCCTTTCCAGATTCCCGCACCCCTTGCGCGAGAAGAAAACGTTTTCCATTAATTTCATACTACTACCTTCTATTCCAAATTGCAAGTATTTTATCGAAACAAAAAGAGCCTCCCGTTGGTTCTCACAACTTCAACGCCGCTTCCCGACATCCCCGATCCAATGCCTCTCCAAAATACTGTTTTGCAATCCGAATATCCTTCACCACGCCAAGTCCCTGTTCATACAGGAGCCCCATCCGGTAATATGCCAGTCCGAGCCCCTGTTTCGCGGACAGCTCATAAAAGCAGCGCGCTTTTTCATAATCGATTTTTGTTCCATACCCGTACTGGTAACACATCCCGAGAGAGCATTCCGCCGCAGCATTTCCCGACAATTCAGCCGCTTTCTGATACCATGCAAAAGCCTTGCCGTAGTCCTTTGCAACGCCCTTTCCATGCAGAAAAAAATTGCCGATATTGTTCATCGCTCCGGTTGAGCCGTTTCCAGCCGCCATAAGATAATATTCCAACGCCTTCCGATCATCCTGTTCGACGAATGTTCCCTCCTCATACAGGACTCCCATACTCACCTGCGCGCGGAGGTCGCCCTCTTCATGGGCAAGCTCCGAAAGCCGCGAAAACGCCTGCTGCCGCTGTTCCATCGGGCAGTCTTCTCTCCCGATCATCTCCACACAGCTAACGGATTCACAATGCTTTCTTTGATGATCCACATCCTCTAGCAGCGATTCATAATAATTTCTGTCCTTTTCCGGCAATTCCCCTTCCAGCCGCAGTCTGCAGCTGTGCTCCGCCCTCGCCAGCCATTCCAGCGCTTTCTCATAATCGACCTTCACACCTTTTCCGTTTTCATACTGATAGGCAGTCAGAATCATCGCTTCCGGATGATCCTGTTCCGCCGCCTTTTCAAAATAATACAAAGATTTCTGATAATCGGCAGGAACACCGATTCCATTCATATAGGCGCGCCCGACCTTGACAATGCCGTCCACGTCGCCGAGAGCCGCCGCTTTCTCATAGTAGGAAAACGCCTTTTTCTCATTTTTCTCCGTCCCCACGCCATAACGGTACATTTCCCCCACCCATATGAGCCAGTACGGGCTATTCTGTGCAGCGCCAAGCAGTGCCGCCTTCAGCGCCTTCTGCCGGATTTTGGACGATTCTTTCGCTGTCTTTGCTTCTGTGGCGCATCTCTCGTAATATTCGTTCAAAGCTGACAGCGCTTGCAAATCTCCTTTTTTTGCCAGTTTATAAAGTTGTTTTTCCGCCTTTGCGGGATTGTCCGCGAAAAGGGTTCGGTATTTCTGCATAAGTTCGTTCACGGCAGAGCTCCTTCCTCTGTATGCTTATCTGCATTTTTTAAGTGTGCAGAAAAAGAGCGAAAATCCTTTATCGCTATCGGATTCACGCTCTTCCTATTCACTGTCCTTCTGCGCATTCATTCCTTTATCATATCCAACTCCGTCAAATTAATGCCAGACGACGAAAGAATTACTCTTAATTCAATGTACCTTATTTTCATAGCTTTATATGCCTCCGAATCCTTTTCTATCAGGCGCATATATTGTTGTAATCTTGAAAACTCCTCAACAGACAGCTTTAACATTTCACCTTCCGTCATATGATCACCGCCTTTTAACGATCAGTCACAGGTTACAAAATTATTATACCAAAAGGGAAAAAACGTGTAAAGCCTGTCTCGTCACCTTTCTCATCATATTTTACTATTAAAATATTCCTGTGTGACTTGTAACTGTTTCTTTAATAATTATATCCTTTTTCCGGTTACAACTCACACCTGCTTTCCCGTCCTACGCCCCTGCAAGCCGCAAAATCTGATAAACCACACCGGACACAGCCCAAGCCACACCGCATTGCATACATACCACACCGAACGTTTTTAAGGTGGAGCCAAGCTCCCGTTTAATGGTCGCCACCGCCGCCACACATGGCGTATAAAGAAGGGTGAACACGAGAAAACTGACCGCCGAAACAGGCGTAAAAATCTGTCCCAGCGTCTCGCTCAAGTTCGCCATCGTAGAACCGGTCAGCACCCCGAGCGTGCTCACCACCGCCTCCTTCGCCGTAAAGCCGCCAATCAGCGCGGTCGCCGCCCGCCAGTCGCCAAACCCCAGCGGAATAAAGAGAGGCGCAATCAGCTTTCCAATCATGGCAAGCAGACTCTCCCCGGAATCCGTCACTACATTAAGCCTTGTATCAAAGGTCTGCAAAAACCAGATGACCAATGTAGCCACAAAGATAATCGTAAAGGCGCGCTGCACGAAATCCTTCGCCTTGTCCCACATCAAAAGCAGTACACTCTTTACGGAGGGAAACCGGTAATTTGGCAGCTCCATCATAAAGGGCATAGAACTTCCCCGAAATACCGTCCGTTTCAGAATCATGGCGCACAACAGTCCCACCAGAATGCCGAAGGTATAAAGGCCCAGCATCACAAGTACGCCCTTTCTCGCAAAAAATGCCGCCGCGAACAGCGCATAAATCGGAATCTTCGCCGAGCAGCTGATAAAGGGAATCAGCATAATCGTCATTTTTTTATCCCGCTCCGAAGAAAGCGTCCGTGTGGACATGACCGCCGGCACGCTGCAGCCGAATCCAATCAGCATGGACACAAAGCTTTTCCCCGAAAGTCCAATCTTTCTTAAAGGTCTGTCCATCACAAAAGCAATCCGCGCCATGTAGCCCGAATCCTCCAAGATGGATAAGAAGAAAAACAAAATCACGATAATAGGAAGAAAACTCAAAACACTTCCCACGCCTGTAAAGATGCCATCGATTACCAGACTCTTCACGACCGGGTTGATGCCGTAGTCGGTCAGCGCCCGCTCTGTCACGCCGGACAGCGCGTCGATGCCAAGACTTAAAAGGTCGCTCAAAAAACTGCCAATCAGCCCAAAGGTGAGATAAAACACCACCACCATAATCAGCAGGAAAACAGGAATCGCAAAATACTTGTGGGTAAGCACGCTGTCAATCTTCATGCTCCTCACATGTTCCCTGCTCTCCCTGCACTTGATCACCGCCTGAGAGCAGATTTTTTCGATAAAATCATAGCGCATGGCGGCAAGGGCGGCGTTCCGGTCCATCCCGCTGTCCTGCTCCATCTCCACGATGCTGTGCTCCATCAGGTCAAGCTCATTCTCAGAAAGCGCCAGCCTGTCTATAATCTCCGTGTCGCCCTCCACAATCTTCGTCGCCGCAAAACGGGGCGACATGCCAATCCGTTCCGCATGATCCTCCACCTGATGGCTGACCGCATGGATACAACGGTGCACCGGACCCTTCTCGCAGAAGTCCGTCACCTTCGGGTAAATGCGCCGCGACGCCACCTCCCTGATGGCTCCGATTAAATCTTCAATGCCCTCGTTTTTTACCGCGCTGATAGCCACCACGGGCACACCCAGCGCCTCCTCCATCTTTCCGATATCAATGGTGCCGCCGTTTCCCCGCACCTCGTCCATCATGTTGAGCGCAATCACCATGGGAATATGTAACTCCAGAAGCTGCAGCGTCAGATAAAGGTTTCTCTCGATATTGGTGGCATCCACGATATTGATGATTCCGTCGGGTTTCTCCTGCAGGATAAAGCTGCGGGTCACGATTTCCTCATTTGTATAGGGTCTGATGGAGTAAATGCCCGGCAGATCCACCACCGCGTTTCCTTTCTCCCCGCGAATCTCCCCCATCTTAGAGTCCACCGTCACACCGGGGAAATTTCCCACATGCTGGTTGGAGCCTGTAAGCTGGTTAAAAAGCGTCGTCTTGCCGCTATTCTGATTGCCTGCCAATGCGTATATCATATCTGCGCCACCTCGATTCTGGCTGCGTCCTCCTTGCGGATGGTCAGCTCGTAACCCCGCAGATGAATCTCAATCGGGTCGCCCATGGGCGCCACCTTCTGCACCCTGACCACCGTCTGCGGAATCAGCCCCATGTCGAGAAGCCTGACGCGAAGCTGCCCCTCCCCGCCCACCGTTATGATTTTTACTTCCGTTCCTACCGCAACCTGATCTAACGTCATCTTTTCTGTTCCGCTCCGTTCTGCTGTTTTTCGCTGCCGTTTCTGTTTCTTTTTCCAATGTTAGATTACGCTAACAGATTGCATTTGTCAAGGTGCGGGAAGAGCGCTTCCTTTCACGCAAGGATGAAAACACAACTACTGCACATACACATTCCGAAACGCCCGGTAAGTCCTCCGCATCCCTTCCTCAAAATCCGTGTAAACCAGCCCAAGCTCCGCCTTTCCCTTCGTATTGTCGCACAGATGCGTCTCCGCCGCCGTGGCGGGAAACGGCACCGGCACACCCTGCGCTGCCGCCTGCTCCACCGTAAACGGCACCTCCGCGAGCCCTTCCAGATCCTCCGGCTGTGCCACCGCCCGTAATGTGTTAAAAAAGCGGGCGTAGGTAAGAATCTCCTCCCCGCATACATTGTAAGCCTGTCCGTAAGCCCTCTCATTTCCCAGACAGGCAATTATCGCCTGCGCCGCATCTTTTACATAGACAAACTGAAACCGCCCCTGCGCATCCGTAAATCGAGGCAGCGCATGATTTAACAGAAGCATCTGGATATAAGCCGACTCCCTTGGCGCGTAATTGTAAGGACCGTAGAGAATCGCAGGGCGGAGCACGGTGTAAGGAATCCCCCGCGCGCCACAGCCCTCGATAAGTTCCCGCTCCAGCGCTGTTTTGCCCGCAATATAGGATCCCGCCTCCCCGGCAATCACCCGCTCCTCAAACGGCGTATCTTCGCTTTTCATCACAGCGGCATCCCGCTCGTAGACATCCACCGTACTGATAAAGACATACTGCCCGATATTTCCCGTCAGCAGCTCCAGTGTGTCCTTCACGTCGCCCGGCGCGTAGGCGCAGAAATCAATCACCGCATCATAGTCTTCCTCACAGCCTGCGGCACTCTCATGCCTGTCGCCTTTTATCTGCCTGACCCCGAACGTTTCCATGGAGTAAGTGCCCCGGTTCCACACGGTAATTTCGTGTTCCTTCGCTGCCTCCATCACAAAAACCCTGCCGTAAAAATAGCTGCCGCCGATTACAAGAAGTTTCATTTTTGCCTCCATGAGTCAAGCGAACATGCTTGCATGTTCATTTGACTCTCCAATCAAGGTTGAAAGATTTTCTTTCAACCTTTGCCTCCTACAGGAACGGATTATAATACCGGCTCCCGTCCCAGAAAGTCACCGTCAAATCAACCGCCAAAATTACCGCCGCCAAGCTAATCGCCAGCCAGTCATTGCGTTTCAGGCTGCGGTATGTATACCATGTCCGCTTTTTCTCCTTGCCGAAGCCCCTCAGCTCCATGGCGTTGCTCACCGTCTCGATGCGGTTTAAGCTGGACATCACGAGAGGCAGAAGAATCGCCACCGAATTTTTCAGTCTGGTAAAAAGCTTATCCTTGCCGGAAAGGTCGATACCCCTTGCCTGCTGCGCCTGGCTGATATTGGTGTACTCCCGCTGCACATCCGGAATATAACGCAGCGCCAGACTCACCGCATAGCCCGCGCGGTAACTCACGCCGATTCGGGAAAGCGACGCCGCAAACTCGCTCGGGTCCGTACAGGCGATAAAGAGCAGGGCGACCGGCACCACACAGATTACTTTAAGCGTGATATTCAGGTGATAAAACAACTGCTGCGCCGTGACCGTATATCTCCCTATTCCGGCAAGGAGCACCGTCCTGCTTTCATAGAGTTCCACCCCGTACTCCGGCGTAAACAGATAGATAAAAAGATTGTTGAGCAGAAGAAAGATCGCCGCCAGCCCAAGTACAATGCTGATATCTTTGATTTTAATGCGGCTGATTTTAAAAATCACCGCACCGATTACAAGCATACAGACAAGGACGCGGGTATCAAAGGTTACCATAGACGCCACGCTCCATGCGATGAAGAAAATCAGCTTCGCGGTTCCCGTCAGCTCGTGAACCGGGCTTTGCCGCTTGATATAATTCAGAATCGCTACCCTTGCCATCTCATCCCTCCTGCGTCTTTCTCTGCGCCTCTTCATAGGCGATAAACCGTTTCGTAAACTCCTGCGGATTCTCGATGCCGCACGCCATACTCAGCGTATAAAGGCTCGTTTCCTTCAGATTCGCCCGCGCCACCAGTTCCGGGTCATTTAACACATGCGCCGCCGTGGTGTCCGCCAGAAGCTCTCCCTCGCAAAATACAATGGCTCTCGGCGTATACTCTAACATCAGGTGCATGTCGTGGGTAATCATCACAATCGTAAAGCCCTGCGCGTTCAGCTCCTTCAAGAATTCCATAATCTCCGTGTAGTGGTGATAGTCCTGCCCTGCCGTCGGCTCATCTAAAATAATCATCTGCGGCCGCTGCACGAGAATACCCGCGATCGTCACCCGCTTTTTCTGTCCGAAGGAAAGCGCCGACACCGGCCATTTGCGGAAGGGATAAAGCCCGCAGATTTTTAAGGTTTCCTCCACCCGCTCCTTTCTCTCCTCCACACCCATATTGCCAGCCAAAAGCGCCATCTCCACCTCGTCCCAGATTAACGGTTTGGAAATCATCTGGTTGGGATTCTGCATCACATAACCGATTCTCTGCGCGCGCTCCTTGATGGTATCGCCCGAAATATCCCTGCCGGACAGACTGATTTTTCCCGCCGTTGGCTGTTCAAAGCCGCAGATCAGCTTTGCCAGCGTGCTCTTGCCCGCGCCGTTCTTACCCACAATGCTGACCATCTCACCTTCCCTCACGGAAAAGCTGACATCCTTTAAATTCATCTTTTCCGGTGTATAGCCGAACGTAAGATTCTCCACACTGAGAAGAACCGGATTTTCCTTTTCCGTCCCCGCATAGCCGCCGCTTGCACGATACCAGCTTTGCACACTTTCTTTCTGCGCCCCGGTAAGCCGCAGGCTGTCCACATGCTGGGGCTCAAGCTCCTCCGTAATCGGAACGCCCGCATAACGCAGCGCCGTCAAATAAAGCGGCTCCCGGATGCCATGTTCCAAAAGCTGCTTTCCCGACAGAAACGCCTTTGTCGGCATATCCGCCACAATCCTGCCCTCGTCCATCAGCACAATCCGATCCACCCTGCGCCAGAGCACATCCTCCAGACGGTGCTCAATGATAATCACCGCCGCCCCGGTGCTCTCCTGTATGCGCTCAATCAGCTCTATGGTCGCCCTGCCAGCCGCCGGGTCTAAGTTTGCTAACGGCTCGTCAAAGAGAAGCGCCTGCACCTTCTCCACCATGACACCCGCCAGACTCACCCGCTGCTTCTGTCCGCCGGAAAGCTCGTGGGGCGCGTACTCTAAATGGTGGTCGATATCCACTAACTTCGCCACCTCCTGTACCGTATCCTTCATCGTATCCTGCGGCACACAGTCGTTTTCCAACGCAAAGGCAATATCTTCCCCCACCGTCAGTCCGATAAACTGCCCGTCCGTGTCCTGTAAAACCGTGCCTACAACCTGGCTTAAATCAAAAATACTCTCCTTGCCCGGGTCTTTTCCTCCCACCAAAAGCATACCCGTGCTCTCACCGGGATAGGCATAAGGAATCAGACCGTTGATGCAGCTGCCGACAGTGCTCTTGCCGCTGCCGGACGCGCCCGCAATCAGCACCTTCTCCCCCGGATAGATATCCAGATTGATATGATAAAGGGTAGGGCTTGCCTGCGCCTGATATTGAAATCCGTAATCCTTAAAAGAAATGATAGGCTCCGCCATTTCGTTTCTCCTTATTGTGTTTTCCTCTAAAAAGCATAAACAGACTTGAAATGCTTCGCATTCCAAGTCTGCCTATTTTTCCTCTTAGTCCTCTTTCTCCAAAGATCCCTTTTTCACCACGGTCTTCGCATAACCGAGCAAAAGCAGCGTTCCCACTATGCCTGTCGTAATGATATTCGCCACCGCAGCCATCAGTCCCTGTGCGAACAGCTTTTCAATCGGCTCCGCGTAAATCAGGATATCCAGCACGGGCGCCACCAGACCCCACGCCAGAACATGAGCGATAATCTGCGCCACATTGAAACGAATCAGCTTCTTGCTGTCGATTCCTTCGTCCACGTTCATCTTCATGGTAATCAGACCAATCACCAGACCTACGAATGCGGAAGCAATAATCCAGCTCCACCACGGACCATAGCTTGTCGCGTCAATCAGCGTGTGACCGATAAAGCCGATGACAACGCCAGCAATGGGACCAAACAGTGTGGCAAACACCGCCTCGATCGCATACTGTAAACTGATGTTCGTGTTCGGCACGGGCGACGGAATCGCAACCTTGCCGAGTACAAAGAACAGCGCCGCGCCGATACCGATTGCCACAACGCTTTTTACGGATAACTTTTTCATGAAAAAGACCTCCCTCGTATGTATTTGTTTATGGAAAAACCATTTCTATTATAGTCTGAGACAAGTCGCAAGTCAACCGCCCGTAATTCCTGCCACCCTACGTTCAGCCACGCCCATTCGCAAAATCGCGTCTGCGACGCTCTCCGCTGTTTCACAGCTCATTTTTGCTCATATGCGGGCGTTCCCTCAGACCATCATCCGACCGCCAAATTCATGCAAGCATGATTTGTCGTTCAGATTCGGTCTGGCTGAACTAATTTTTAAAACTGTGAATCGGCGCGGGAATCCGTCCTCCGCGGTTCACAAACGCCTCGCAGGAAAAACCGTTTACCGGCATAATCGGCGCATAACCGAAAAGTCCGCCAAACTCCACCTTCTCCCCCACGCCCTTGCCGATGGCGGGGATAATGCGCACCGCCGTTGTCTTCTGGTTCACCATGCCGATCGCCATCTCGTCCGCAATAATGCCCGCAATGGTGGTGTTCGGCGTATCGCCGGGAATCGCCAGCATGTCAAGCCCCACGGAGCAGACACAGGTCATGGCTTCCAGCTTCTCTATCGTGAGCGCACCCGCCGTCACCGCGTCAATCATGCCCTGATCCTCGCTGACGGGGATAAACGCACCGCTTAATCCCCCCACGTAGGAGGACGCCATCACGCCGCCCTTTTTCACCTGATCGTTTAAGAGGGCAAGCGCCGCCGTCGTTCCCGGCGCTCCCGCATATTCCAATCCAATCTCACACAGAATATCCGCCACACTGTCCCCGATTGCCGGCGTGGGAGCCAGCGACAGGTCCACAATGCCGAAAGGAATATCTAACATCCGGGACGCCTCCTGCGCCACGAGCTGCCCCACCCTCGTCACCTTAAAGGCGGTCTTTTTAATCGTCTCGCAGAGCACTTCAAAGTTCTCGCCGCGCACGCGCTGCAAAGCGGTCTTTACCACACCCGGACCGCTGACGCCCACATTGATCACCGCGTCCGCCTCCGTCACACCGTGGAACGCGCCCGCCATAAAGGGATTGTCATCCGGCGCGTTGCAGAACACCACCAGTTTCATGCAGTCGGCGCTGTCCTGTTCTTTACTGATAAGCGCCGTCTCCTTGATGATATCCCCCATCAGCCGCACGGCGTCCATATTGATACCCGTCTTGGTAGAGCCCAGATTCACGGAACTGCAGACCCGCTCCGTGCCATGCAATGCCTGCGGAATCGAACGGATTAGCAATTCGTCCGCCCTCGTCATCCCCTTTGACACAAGCGCCGAATAACCGCCGATCAGATTGACTCCTACCGCCTGCGCCGCCCGGTCCATCGTCTCCGCCAACGTCACAAAATCCTCGCTTTTCTTACATGCCGCGCCGCCCACCAATGCCATCGGCGTGACAGAGATTCTCTTATTAACAATGGGGATGCCAAACTCTTTCTCGATGGCTTCCCCCGTCTTTACCAAGTCCTTCGCCGTGCCGGTAATCTTCTCATAAACCTGTTCGTTCAACTTTTTCAAGTCGCCGTCAATACAGTCCAAAAGGCTGATACCCAATGTGATGGTGCGCACATCCAGATTCTCCTTGGCAATCATTTCATTGGTTTCAGCCACCTCAAATAAATTTATCATGGTTTTCTCTCTCCCCCTAGATCCGATGCATCTGGTCGAATATCTCTTCTTTCTGGCACTTGATGACCACGCCGATTTCCTCGCCGAGCGCGTTCAGCTCATCCACGATCACGCCGAAATCCTTGTCTGTCAGGTTTGTGTCCACAATCATCATCATGTTAAAGAAGCCCTGCACGATGGTCTGGGAGATATCCAGAATATTGATTTGATTTTCCGCCAGATAGGTGCATACTCTGGCGATGATGCCTACGGTGTCTTTGCCTACTACGGTAATAATTGTCTTTTTCATGTTTTCCTCTTTTCCTTCCCCTTCTCAGCCGCCTTTTTTCGCGGCAGTTACTTTGTCCCGAATATCCTGTCCCCGGCATCCCCTACGCCCGGGCAGATATAGGCATTCTCATTCAGACAGCGGTCGATATGTCCCACATAGATCTGCACGTCCGGGTGATCCTTCCTCATCCGCTCCACACCCTCCGGCGCGGCGATAATGCACATAAACTTGATATTTCTGCCCCCGTGCTCCTTGATGAAACGGACTGCCTGCGAGCCGGAACCGCCCGTGGCGAGCATGGGGTCCAGCACAATGATTGTCCTTTGCTCAATCGGCTCGGGCAGCTTACAGTAATACTCGTGGGGCTCATGCGTCTCCGGATCTCTGTACAGTCCGATATGCCCCACCTTGGCGCTCGGCACCAGCGCGAGAATGCCGTTTACCATACCAAGACCCGCACGCAGAATGGGCACCACCGCCAGTTTCTTTCCCGCAATCCTCGGCGACATGCAGGTCTCAATCGGCGTCTCCACCTCTACGTCCTGAAGCGGCAAATCCCTGAGCGCTTCATAGCCCATCAGCATGGCGATCTCCTCGATACATTTCCTGAATTCGTTTGTGCCCGTGTTAATGTCCCTGATCTGTGAAATCTTGTGCTGAATCAGCGGATGTTCCATCACAAATACATTTTCCATGTTATCCTCCGTCCGTGTCAATCTCTTTCCTGAACCTATTTATCCACATAATGATACCGGCAGGCAAGAATATAGACATTGTTATCATCTATTCTATATATCAGCCTGTCTTTATCATTGATACGCCTGCTCCAAAATCCTGCTAGATTTCCGCTTAGCTGTTCCGGCTTGCCCAGCCCGCTGTTCCCGTTCCGGGCAATATCATAAATAAGCTGATTGATCTTTTTCAGCGTTCTTTTGTCCTCCGTCTGCCAGTATAGATAATCTTCCCAGCCGGTATCAGCAAACACCTTATTCATCATCAGCCGCCTCAATCAGTTCATGAACGGCAAACTGCCCGTTCTCCAACTGTGCCTTCCCTTTCATCAGCCAATCATAATTTGCCTTATTCCCCATCACATAAACATTTTCCATCAGATTGTTATAAGATTCCTCCGATATCATAACTACATTTTTATTGTCTTTTCTCGTGACGATCATCGTCTCGTAATCCTCTGTCACTTTATCCATATACATTTTCATATTGTCGCGAAGAGTTGTATAATTCACCGCCAGCATGATAAGTCACCTCCGAACACAATCTCTGTCTTTCCACATCTATAGAATAACGTACGATTTTCTGTACGTCAATACCCTTTCCCCGTTTAAGTTTTCCATTTTTCAAATATTACATTCTTACTTATCCTTTTTTCACATCCGTAAAAAATCATTCGGTCACCGCCGACTCGGCTGCTGTCGAACTAAATTTATGGTAATAAAATTTTCTTTGAATGTCAAACGCAAAGAAACAGCCGCCCGCTTCACAAATACCATCTCAGAATTCAGGCGACGTAAACCCGTCCTTCCATTTTTCAATCAGCACAGCAGACGGAACCTCCATACCGCTTTCCACCCATTTCAAAACCATGCTGTACATACCACCAATATGTTTTTCGTATTCACCTGTGTTTCCATTCCTTTCCTGTGCTAGCAAGTAACATACCGGGCGGATGTGTGACACATTACCATTTTCCGTTGACTTTTCTTTTATTTATTCTATAATAAAGCGCAGCAGGTTACAAGTGTAACACATTAGAAAACTACATTCCTAAGAAGGAGGTACGCATGAAAAAAATCATTTACTATTTCATCGGAACAGGAAACAGCATGCGGACGGCAGTCCGGATTGCAGAAAACATCGGAGGCGCAGAAATAATTTCCGTTCGATGTGATGCCGAAACGGTATCAGCCGGGGACGCGGACGTCATCGGTTTCGTCTGTCCTGTCTATGAGTGGGATATTCCCGGCACGATGCGGGATTTTGCCAAGAAGCTGATCATCAATCCCCATGCCTATATATTCATGGTTGCCACCTATATTGCGATACACGGGAAAGCCTTTGAGACTATGGCAAAAATCCTGTCAGACAAGGGTGCACGCCTGAATACCGTGATTACGAAAAGGCTGGGGCTGCCCGAAAAACAGAAAAAATATCATAATCCGTTTATCAAGGCAGCCGACTTAATGAAGGACAGGCAGCATCTTTAGAGTCTCTTCTGCACATCGTTTCTTTACTTCCCTGTCATCGCTTCCCGGAACTTATCTCCCGTTACCGGCTCTCCTGCTCTCTCTCCGAACCGGAACATGATACCACCCTTTCCGTCAGACTTATATTCGACAGTCCACGTCTCCCAGGCGTATTTGCTCTGCGCACGGATTCCCACAGGACGTCCCGAAGCCGGAATGAGCCCCGCTTCCTGCATCGCGTACCACGCATAATCATCCACCCTTGTATCACCCTTCATTGCTCCCCCATATGCGCCCCCATGCATACCGTCAGGTCGATCTGCTTTGTCATCCACCGCAAACGCGGTTACTGCCTGCCAATAATCCGGCGGCGGAAAACCGCTGTCCGGGTCGGTCGCATATATCTCTATCGCATCCACAACCGCTCTGGCATTTTGTAAATCGGTGGCGTTTCTTGATTTTTCCACATATTTAAAATATTGGGGCGCTATTATCATAAGCAGAACTGCCATAATCGCAACAACAATAATCAGCTCTATCAGCGAGAAGCCTTTGTTATTCATCTTTTTCACCGTTTTTCTTCCCCATATTTTTACTTTTTCTTCATTGTAGCATTCTGTTTTCGGGGTAAAAAGGTGACTATTTTTTAAAATGGTGGAATTTTTTTATTTTATTGACTCTGCTTCCTGTATTCCGAGGGTGACTTCCCTTTCATTTTTTTAAACACCTTGGAAAAGTATTTCTCGTCCCGAAATCCCACTTTGTAGGCAATCTCGTAGGTTTTCAGATAATTTTGCAGCAGATAGGTACAGGCATGTTCAATGCGTATCTCGTTCAGATAATCAACGAAACCCTTTGATAACTGTTTCTGAAACAGAGTGGAAAGATATCCCGACCTTCTGCGCCACATCCGCGAGCATCAGATTCTCATAATAATGTTCCTCCATATACTCCTTTGCCAATTCTACCAGATAATTCTTCTCTTCCGTCGATTCTATGCTAAGCTGCTCCGCCGGACTAAACAATTCATCCGCCGCATGGTTTGCCATCTGCAGAATATCGGAAGACCTTACCAGTTTGAGCAGGTACTCCTTTGCCCCCAGACGCAGTGCCTGCTGGCAGTATTTAAACTCATCATAAGCGCTAAGTATCATCGTATACGGCAGCGCGTCCGCACGCTTTGCCTCCTGCATGACCTCGATGCCGGTCAGCAGGGGCATCTGCACATCCAGAAACAGAATATCCGGCTTATCCCGGAGTATGATGTCCAGTGCCTCCCTCCCATTGGCGGCAAGATAAATCTTGTCGAAACGGTCCGTATGTAGTTGTATGTATTTCGCAATGCCATTGCGAATCGTATCTTCATCATCCGCAATCAGTAATTTAATGCTCATTCCTCCTGCTCTCCTTTAACCCGCATGGGACAACGACAACCACCGTCGTTCCACAGCCCACCCGGCTCTCAATCCGCAGCTCGTAATTCTCATGATAAATAAGCTCCAGTCGCTCCCTCACATTTTTAATCGCATACCTTCCGATACGCTGGCTCGCATACTTACGGTTATCCGCCGCTTCCCAGACCGCCGCCAGCTGCTCCTCACTCATGCCGACGCCGGTATCCTTGATTTGAAAAAACATCTTTTTCTCCTCTTTTCTTCCGCTTACTGTCAGCGTATAGCTGCCATCCGCGCTCTCAAAGCCGTGCACAATGGCATTTTCCACAAAAGGCTGCAAAATCAGCTTGGGAATCTCCTCCTCCAAAATTTCCTGTTCCAGAGAAATCTCGTATGTCAGCCGCTTTCCAAATCGCATTTTCTGTATATGCAGATAGCGTTCCAAAAGCTCCGCTTCCGTCCGCACTGTCACAAT
Source organism: uncultured Lachnospiraceae bacterium (assembly GCA_910587715.1). Taxonomy (GTDB): domain Bacteria; phylum Bacillota; class Clostridia; order Lachnospirales; family Lachnospiraceae; genus UBA3282. The sequence continues at coordinate 29,806 of CAJUMV010000041.1, forward strand.
GCCGTCCCCCCTGTTTAAGACAAGGCGGAACAGCTGTGAAAGGGACAGAATATCCTCCGCGATATCGTCATTGCCTGACTCCGTCGCTTTCCAGTACAAAGAATCCAGCGTATTGTAGAGAAAATGCGGGTTGATCTGCGCCTGCAGCGTATCCAGCTCACTCTCCCTTTCCTTAATTGCCAACACATAGTTTTTATCGATCAGCTCCCTGATATCGTCCACCATCCTGTTAAAGCAGGCGGATGCTTCCCCCACTTCATCCTGCGTCATCACTTCCACTTTCTGACTAAAATCTCCTCGCATAAAGTTTTCCATCGCAACCCGCAGCGTATGTAATGGTTTGGACACAATATTGGAAACCACAAGAAGGACGGGATACAGTCCAAACAGGAACCCGATTAACATCGCAAGTGGCGCAAAAATAACCGTATCGCTCATATCCTTAAAGCCCACCCGCCGCACAATTTCATAGACAGCCGTTCCCGTCTCCTCGTCCTGACATCTGTAAATGTTATAAACGCCGCAAATATTCTTTTGCACCTTCTCCCCGCTCATCGGTTCAAAGCCTTTCTTTTCGATAATATCCGACAGCAGTTCATCCTCTATTTTTCCGCAGCGTACAAGCTCAGCCCCGTATTCACTCATCACCACCACAGACTCCTGTCTGTCGCTTAAGGAGTTTTTGCATATCTCATCAAAAATATCCGCCAATGAGCCGATTACCAGATAGCCCAGCTTATTTTTCCTCGCCATATCGTAAATCTCACGGTACATCACAAGCTTGTCATTCTGGTTTACCTGATAAGTGTCATTTTGACCGTTCTGGCTGCGCCCTGCCCGCTGCCATAGAAACTTCCCCTTTTCCTGCACTGCAAGCGCATAGATTTCCTGCTTCCTCACCTGCCCGATATCCCCTAAATAGGACGAAGAGCGGTCGATACAATTTAAATAGGGATTGATGCCGTTTTCCGGATACAGTGCAACGCTCTTAATCTGTCCGTCTATCGCCACCATATCCTGTATAATCTGCATAGGCGCCCGGTTCTGCCAGAGTCTGGCATCCCGATTCAGCTCCCCCGGCTCCTCCGCCGTCAGTATCTGCTTAATCTCCTCGTTGATGCTGATATAAGTCCCCATCTCCATGATGTTTTTCTGCACCACGCCGATACTGTCCGAAATATTCTGCACATTCTGAACACAGCGGTTTTCCTCATTTTTCACCGCTGCCCGGTAATTATGTATAAGCAGGAGAATGCTGATCAGGAGCAAAATAGGCGTAATGATGGCATAGCTGTAAAAAACCAGCTTCTGTCTGATACTCAGTTTTGCAATCCAATTTCTGATTTGTCTCATAGCATCCTCCACCCCGCAAAATGAAAGTCGCTTTATTTTATCCCTTTACCGCTCCCATTGCAACACCCTTCGTAATATGCTTATTTAAGATTACATACACAATAACCGCAGGCGCGGCAGTCAAAGCCATGACCGCAAACTGCACCGCATAGTTGGACGAATACTCCCCGGTGAATTCCAGCACGGAGAAAGGTAACGTCTTCCATGTCGGCGTGCTCAAGTAGGTACTCGCCATCATAAATTCATTCCAGTTATTTAAAAACGTCATGATCGCCACCGTCGCAATGGAAGGCTTTAAGAGCGGCGTCACAATCTGGAATACAATCCTATAGATACCACAGCCGTCCATCACCGCAGCCTCCTCCAGCTCCTTCGGCAGAGACTGGATAAAGCCCGTCATCAGAAACATGCCCTGCAGCAGAGAAAACGCCACATAGGGAATCAGCAGCGCCCAGATGGTATCTGTCAGGTGAAACGCGCTGTATATTTTATAATTCGGAAGGAGCGTCGCGTGAATCGGAATCATCATGCCCATGACGAGCAGCGTACTCACCAGACCGCTCAGCTTCCACTTCATGCGCTGACAGGCAAACGCCGCCATAATGGATATGATGCCAACGAGAATAACCGCCAACGTATTGATCAGCACGCTGTTCTTTAAGTAATGAAGAAAATTACCATCCACAAACGCTTTCACGTAATTGTCCCAGCGTATTTTTTCCGGAATGATGAGCAGCCCGTTGGTAAACATCTCATTGCTGCTGCCAAGCGAGAAATCCACCAGCCAGATAAGGGGGAACAACTGAATGACCGCTACCAATACCAGTACAACCCATAAAATGATCTTACCGATTTTTATATTGTTTTCTTTCATATCGCCACCCCCTACGCTTCTTGTTTATCCCGAAATATGGTGTTCAGCGCCACCGTCGCGAGCACACAGATTACAATAAACACCACACCGATGGCATTGCCGTAGCCATACTTAAACGCCTTGAACGCCTGCTGGTACAAATAATTCGCCGCAAATTGCGTGCTGTTGTTCGGTCCGCCATTTGTCAGAAGGTAAACTGTCTCCATCTGTTTCAGTGCGGAAATAATCGCCATCGTCACGTTAATCTGAATCACCAGCTTCATTAACGGCAGTGTAATCTTAAAAAATGTCGTCCACCAGTTTGCCCCGTCGATGGAAGCCGCTTCGTACAGCACCGGGTCAATATTTTTAATACCGGTATAATAAATCAACATACCCCAGCCAAACCCGTGCCAGATCAGCACGATTAAAACAGACCAGATCGCATTCTGCTGGGAGAGCCAGTTAATCTTTCCCGGATGCCCGAACGCTTTGGCGATATTATTTAGCAGCCCGAAATCCGGATTGTAGATAAATTTCCAGAGATAAGCAATGACCGCCACCGAGATAACATTCGGTATAAAGTAGATGCAGCGGAATATCCCCTCCGCCTTCCCTTGCAGCTTATCGAGCACCGCAGCGACCAGAATTGCCAGCGGATGCTGGATGCAGATAAACCCGATGGCGAGCAGCAGTGAATTTTTAAGCGACCTGCCAAACGCGCTGTCATGGAACAAATTTACGTAGTTTTCAAAACCGATAGGTGTCGCCTTTCCCATGCCCGAATAATCCATGAAGCCGTAATAGACGCTCAGGCAAATCGGCGCCAGCACCGCGAACAAAAAAACCAGCAGTCCTGGCAGCACCAGACTAAAGATAACCGGTTTGTTGCTATACAGTTTTTTCATAGGAATCTCTCCTTTCCCACAGATGGAATCGCTATCTTGAGACAAAAAGAGAGGGCGCCGCAAAAGTAAGTCTCTTTTGAAACACCCTCTTCCCTGTCACCAGGTAAATCCGCATTTACTTCCGCGAGCAACGAGCCAAAGTCGTGCTTGCATGACCTTGGCGACTGCCGCGAGGGTGAAATGCCTTGCTGCTTGCTACAGGGTATTTCACCGACATGCCGCGCCGATTGCCGCAAGGAAGTCGTCCACGGATGTGGAACCGTTGGACACGCCCTGAATCTCGCTCTCAATCGCTGTCTTGAAGGCAGAAGGACCGCAGTCGTTGATCGGGGTGCCGGAAACGCTGGTTGCGTTCTTCAGGATATCCATAATCTGCTTCTGCAGCTCGGTCTCACTGCCGGTCAGATATGCCGTCTGGTCCTGTGCGGACATGCCTACACCGTTCTCCCAACCATATTTGGAGAGCTTATCAGGCTGATACATATAGTTCAGGAATTTAATCGCCTCATCCTTTACCGCAGAGTTTGCAGATACCGCGTAACCGCCGCCGTTCCATGCCGCGATATCGTTTGCGCCGCCCTTGCCGCCGCTTACTGTCGGCATCGTGAAAGCACGGATGTTGTCGCGGATTTCAGGCGCGATATCCTCGTTCAATGCCATGGAAGCGTCCCAGCTTCCCATGCAGTACATAGCCGCCTGTCCGTTGGTGAAAAGGTTCATCGTTGTGCCATAATCCTGAGAGTCATATCCTACCTGGAACATACCGGCATCCGCAAACTGCACAAGAAGCTCTGTCGCCTGTTTGATTTCCGGTGCGCCAAAATCGCCTGTGGCAACCGCATTGCTGACAATATCCGCATAATTGATTCCCGAAACCTTCACCAGAATATCTGTCAGGAAACATGCCATCGGCCAGCCGTCTCCGCCGTCCATTGCCACCGGTGTGATGCCTGCCGCCTGAATATCTTCACAAAGGGTCAGCAGATCGTCCGTAGTCGCGGGCACCTTCCAGCCGTTGTCATCAAACATTTTCTGGTTGTAATAAAAAAGCATGATATCCGTATTTCTCGGCAGCCCATACAGCTTATCATCTTTCTTAAAGCCTTCCAGAGAGCCGGCGATGAAATTGTAATCCAGATAATCTTCTTCGTTCAACTCCGCCAGTACCCCGGCATCCAGCACTTCATCGAGGAAGGAGGGCTGTCCCCAAATACTGACCACATCCGGCATACCGTCCATGGCATACGCCTTAAACTTCGTCTTGTATGCCTCCTCGTCCAGCGCCTCCACCTCAATGGTTACATTGGGATTCGCATCCATATACTCGTCAATGATCATCTGCTCCACGAGGCCTTGTCCGTTCTTACGGTCAGGCAGATTGGAAAATAATTTAATGGTAACGTCTCCGCCAGCGCTCTCTGCCGCCGCACTGTCGTCCGCCGCACTGCTGTCCGTCTCTTCCTGCGCCGCGCTCGGTGTGTCCGTCGCCGCAGGCGCGCTGCTGTCATTTCCGCCGCCGCAGCCGGTGAGCATGGACACTGCCATAGCTGCCGTAAGTAACGATGCAATCATTTTTTTCTTCATCTCGTATCCTCCCGTTTCGTGTAGTGTTTTGATGGTTTTATCCTACCATCTGCCAAAACGGGTTTACAGATATCTATTTTTTAAAATGGTGGAAAATTTTCATATATCGTTTGCAAAGTCGCCCCCACCCGTAAAACGGGTGGCTCGGGACGCGGGCTCTAAGCCCGCC
>CAJUMV010000042.1 GCA_910587715.1 uncultured Lachnospiraceae bacterium
AGTATTGATTTTTCAAGGAGCAAATCCCATTTTTAATGTGGGAAGTTTGAGTTAAGAATAAGTAATATCATATTAAGATATTCCTGAACGGCAAAAACCATCCAGCCTTACAAAAATGTAAGACACAACACGCAAACTGTAAGGCAAATCCATGGAAGCGTCATCTCCTATTTGATATCCTGATTTCAGAGAAGAAAAAACCTCACAGAAGGATAGAGAAAAGGAGATATCAAATATGAAAAACGTAATCATCGCAACAGCTTCTGTCTTAGGAATTATCGCAGTACGCATGATATTGTCGTTCGCTATCAGCGAACAGGTCGCGGAAGTGTTTACCCAAGTATCCTGCGGCGCTTTGTTCTTTTATTTTATAATACTTTTCGCGAAGAACAGGCGGGACGCAAAGAAGCATGAAACAGAATCAAATAACCACCGAGCCAAATGACGCAGTGCGCCAATAGAACGACCATATCTTTTGCAGGGAGGCCATTTCCCTCATTCGCCAAATGCATAATCCCCTCAAAGACCGGGGTGAACGGTACGAGATAGCAGAGTGTCAAAACAAAACCGTCCGCCCCCAGCAGCCATGCCAGCATCGGTACAGCCATAAACACAATCATAATCATCTTGATATACGCCACACCCACCATAAAATTTGCGGAAAATCTGCCGATAAACATGCCCAGCAGCGCCGCCGTAAATGCCGAAAGAATAATTAATACGAGCATAAGGAACGCGTGCGCAAACGACAGTGAAAAACAGATAACAGCTGTCAGGACAGCCGACAGGCATCCCCCGGCAAAGCCGACAAGGAGCTTCTGCATCACATACTGGCTGTGCGACATGGGCAGTATCTGATTGACAAGCTCGACGCCATTTTCCTTTTCCGATATGATGTTCATGGCGTTAAAGGTACACCCCATAAACATGGCTGCAAGTAATATCATCGCATTAAAAATATTTGCCAGACCGTCCATCACATCATGACGTTCTAAAATAGTGACATGGATTTGCTCCGCGCTATCCCGTCGCGCATACAACCCGGGAAGGGTATTCGCCGTCTGGCGGAATATATCCAACTCATCGCCGGATACCATTGTCTGAATACCGTCTCCATCGGCTGTTACTCCAATCAGGTTTGTGGACGTATCATTGACTGCTTTGGCTAATTCTGCCTGCGTTTCATATAGGGTCACGGTTCCATACCGTTCCAGCCACAAAATAATTTGCTTTGACGCCCCGCCTTCCCATACGCCAAAATGAAATTCCGCCACAGAAGAAAGGTCTATTCCACCTCCAAAACGCAATGCCAGCGCAACAATAATCGGCAGTAAAAAGGACAGGATGCAAAACTTTTCTTTCCATACGCTCTTGAGCTGATAACATAAACCTCTCATAAACAGCCCTCCTTTCCCATTTCTCCACGAAACGCGGATTGCACGAATAAAAATAAAATCAGAATTCCAAACCCTGAACATATATAGTAAATAAGATTAGCGACAGACGTCCCGAAATAAGCGTTTTTCAATTCCATGTAGACATGATAAAAAGGGTGCCAGTAAATCCACGCCATTTTCATGGAAGTATTTGCCGACAAAAACACCGGCGTCGCCGCAAAAAGGGCAATGACCAGATAAGCGAGGGAAAACTGCTTGAAATCCTCTAACAGCATCGCGCAGCCAAATCCAATCAGCGCCATAGTAAGCGACAAAATTCCCGTCTGCATCAGTACGGCAGGCAAAAGCTCCACTGCATCGACAATTCCCACATTCAGCAAAGTCAGCAATGCGGCAAATACCAAATCAGACAGCAGAAAAGCTGTCAGCTTCGACAAAACAAATAAGCTCTTTTGAAATGGCAGGACGGCGTGACACGGATTACTCCCATCTGTTTTTCTTTGAACAGAACGGAAGCAATTCCTAAAAAACCGACCGCAGTGATTTCTATAAACAGCAGTTCGCAGGACATTTCTTTCCGCTGTTTTTGCTCCCTCGTATTTGTGCCTACAATCTGAGCGGTATACGGATGGTCAGGCTGCAGAAGAGACATCGCATAATCGGCTCTGTGGCGGTCCGCCTTTTCCGCTCCCGCATACATAATCATTTCTGGCACGCCGGAACCGGCATCTATCCCTACGCCATTCGTATCTGCCAAAAGCGCTTCATGCCGTATTCCAGTCTCTGCATAGATAAAATCTGTGCGACGATGGCAAGTCCCAATCCCGAACCGCTGTATTTTGCATCCTTATCGCGATAGAACGCTTCCCAGATTTTAGACAGTCTTTCGGGCGGAATCAGCTTACCCTGATTATAGACGGAAAAGCTGAGCCTGCCGCCCTGTTCAATGAGCGACAAGCGCAAAATGCCGTGGGAACACACATTCTTTTTCGCGTTGACAATCAAATTATTTATCACCTGCTCCATACGCGCCTTATCCGTACAGACAAAAACTTTATGCTCGGGCAGCTCGTACTGCAGGATAAAGTCGGTTTCCGGCATATCGACCAGCAGGCGTCCCGCGATGGCTTCCACAAACTCTACAAAATCAAACCGCTCCGGCGCAAGCGTCACCACCCCGTTCTCCAGCGCGGATAAATCTAACAGCATCTCAAGCAGCCTATTCATTCTTTCTGTTTCCGACATGATGATCCCCGCATATTTCTGTCGCTTTTCTTCACTGCTGTCATCCTGTATTCCCTCGGCATATGCCCGTATGATTCCCAAAGGCGTTTTCATCTCGTGGGAAAGCCGCTCAGTCAATTCTTTTCGCTCTTTTAACAGTTTTTTCTCCCGATGCACATCCTGTTCCAGCCGATAGTTTGCTTCTTCCAATTTTTCAAGCGTCTGCTGCAGGTTCTCGGACATTTTGTTGAGGTTATCCGCCAGCCCGCCGAACTCGTCCTGTGAGGTAACTGTGCACGGTTCGGAAAAGTCCAGTCTTGCCGTCCTGTCCGCCATTTGAGCGATTTTGCTGACGGGTTCTGAAATAAATCTCCCCAGCAGAGCGTCAATCACCATAATGAGTAAAATAACAAAGATAACCCACAGCAGAAAAGAAAGATTCTTTTCCAAGGGCAGTCTTGTCGCAAGCAGATAGGAAACCATCAGGACAATACCCGCCATTTTTGAGACCATCATTATCTTTTTTCTTACGGTGCGAAGCGAGAATTGTTCTTTCATTTTGCCACCTCAAATTTGTACCCGGAACGAATCAGCGTCACAATGCATTTTCCCTCGCTCCCCAGCTTCTGCCGCAGAGTTTTGATATGTGTGTCCACTGTTCTTGTACTACCCTCAAAGTCATATCCCCAGATGCGGTTCAACAACTGCTCTCTGGAAAATACCTGTCTGGGATTGAACATAAGGAAATACAATAACTCATACTCTTTGTGCGTCAGCGTAATTTCGATGCCGCCTGAAAACACTTTGCGGGATGACGGGATTAACTCTATTCCTCCCGCAGCAAGCGCGTGCCCTGTCGCGTCATTTGGTTTATCTGCGGGCATTGCCGACGTGCGCCGCAGCAGGGCATTTACTTTTGCAAGCAGCACTCTCGGGCTAAACGGCTTTGTCATATAATCATCCGCGCCGTACTCATAACCCTTCAGCTTATCTTCCTCGTCGCTCTTGGCAGTCAGCATAATAATGGGCAGTCCGCTCATCTCCCTCGCCGCCCTGCACACGGAAAATCCGTCGAGATGGGGCATCATGATATCCAGTATCATCAAATCCATCGGCTGATTTTTAAGAAGCAGCAGCGCGTCCACACCGTCGTCAGCGACAAAACAGGTATGCCCACCCCTATTCATATATTCGGAGATGATATCCTGCATCTTCCTTTCATCTTCCACAATTAAAATATTAGCCATAAACCCGTTCCTCTTACATTCCCTCCGCTTATGTGCATAAAAGACTACCGGAAAGCGCCACTTTCCGATAGTCCGTATCCTTCTTCTAACATACTATTTGATTCCTGCCGCTGTTTTTCCCCTGATACAGCTTCTCGTCCGCATCCCGGACAATGTGCTCGATTTTATCGCCGTTTCCTTCCGTAAGCCCGAAGGTCATTGTAATGTTCAGCTTCACATCCCCGTACACAATCGGTTTGGTGCGGATTGACTCCAGCAAATCCTGCATGTAGTTGACCGCCGTGTCCAAATGCACGCCGTCATACACGAGCAGCATTTCCTCGCCGCCCCATCTGGCGACAAACCCATGTCCCTGCATATGTTCCTTCATCCTTGAAGAAAGCTCTGTAAGCGCCACATCCCCGCATTCATGCCCGTATGTATCATTGACATTTTTAAAATGATCCACATCCCCGATAGCGACGCAAAACGGCGTTCCGTCTTTCTCGTAATTCTCACAAACGCGCTTCAAAAGCTTCTCCCCGCTCCTGCGGTTATATAAACCGGTAAGGATATCCTGCTCTACCAGCTTCTGCAGCGATTTCTGCATCTTAATCAGATAGCGGCTCATCTCCCCCAGCTCATCCTTGCGTTCCAAAACCTCCATGTCAAACTCTTCATGGAGATCTCCTTTGGCGATGCCAACCAGAAACAACTCCATTTTTCGGATAGCGTTCACCAGCCTGCCGGAAAACCGAATCGTCACCATACAGGCGATCAGCATCGTAATAAGCCCGCATATAATAATAGAGCTGAGAGAACCAGCAACCATCCCCTCTACCTGCGCCGAAGGTTTTCCGAGGAAAATCATGCCGATGCATGTTCCATCCGCATCGTAGAGCGGTTCATAGTAGGAGAAATACCGTACACCCTCCACCATCGTACTCGCATAAAAATGCGGCTGTCCGCCCTTCAACACATCATTCACCACGGTATCGTTTGCCTTTGTTCCGATGGCACGCTCGCCGTTATCCGTTCGAATCGTGGTAATGATACGGGTTTCCTCAAAAAAGACGGTAATATCTACTCCCGTTTCTTCCTTGATGGAATCAATAATCGCAAAATTATCGTTCAGCGTATGATTCCCCTTCATCAGATAAACCGTTCCGTCTTTTTCTACCGCATGGTAATCCCCTTCATACACCGCATCGTACAGCGTGACAACCGTATGGCTCAAATTCACAAGTCCGTTCTTGGTTTCCACATTCAATGAAGCAGCAAACCGGACGGCGCTGAATGTTGTGATTACTAATGTAAGTAAAATAAGCGGCAGCATATTCATTTTAAGCAACGCCCAGAAAAAGCTGCTTCCTTTTAAAATTTTTTTCATTTCCGCTCCGTCCGTTCCTCCGCTGGTCTGAATATATTATCTGCGTTTCCCGATGACGCTCTCATTTTGGCATTATAACATAGTTTCATATTTTCGTAAATCTTCCAAATACCGACAAAACCACCACGGCAAAGCGGCGGCGTTCTCTACAAACGCCGCCGCTTTCCAATCCTTACTTTTATGCCTGAAATTTGAATCTGTCAACCAATTCCTTAAGCAGATCCGCCTGTGCCGACAGCTCCTGAGACGCCGCCGCGCTCTCCTCGGAGGTAGCAGAGTTGGACTCCACAACCTCAGCAATCTGATTGATGCCCTCCGTAACCTGCCCTGTGGCATCCGCCTGCTCTTCCGACGCGAGCGCAATCTCGTCAATCACTTCACCTACCGTTTTCGCATTCTCAACCACAAGCAGCAGGGACTCCGCCGTAGAATTTGCCAGCTTGGTTCCATCCTCCACTGCCTGAATCGCATTCTGAATGAGCTGCTTTGTATTCTTCGCTGCCTCGCTGCTCTGTTCGGAGAGTGTGCCGACCTGCGTGGCAACTACCGCAAAGCCTTTTCCTGCTTCTCCCGCTCTCGCCGCCTCGATAGACGCATTCAGCGCGAGAAGGTTCGTCTGGGACGCGATTTCCTCAATGCTGCTGATAATCTCCGCTATCTTGTCGGAAGCCTCCCTAATTCTCTCCATAGCCTCCGTACTCTGCTTCATCTGGGCATTGCTTTCCGTCACCTGATCGTTCATGCCCGACACAACTTTTCTTGCTTTCGCCGCATTCTCGGCATTAATATGGATTTTTTCCGATATATCCGTCATGGTTGCCGTCAGTTCCTGAATCGCGCTCGCCTGATCAGTGGCACCCTCCGCCAAAAGCTGGGCTGCGCCCGCCAAATCCGTCGCGCCCTTTCTGACACCTCCCGCGTTGGTGTCGATTTCTCCAAGCGCCGTGCTGAGCGAGCTGACAATATCCCGGAAGGAATCGCTGATCTGCGCGAAGTCTCCCTTATAAGTCTGCTCTACATCAATCATAAAGTTGCCGTCCGCCAGCTCTGCCAAATCGGTGCTGATATCCGTAATAATCGTATTCAGGTCACGAACAGTCTCAGACATGCAGTCCAGCAATATCTTTGTTTCATCGTTTTCCGTCGCTTCGGGCACTTCTGCATGAATATCGCCCTCCGACAGAAGCTTCAGCCTGTCTACCGCTCTGCTAAGAGGCGCAGCAACCGCTTTACCCAGCTTCACACCAACTTTAATGCCATAAATCGTAAACGCTATCACAAAGAGAATGGTAAGTACCAGTGAAATATAGAACATCTTTAAAAATTCATTTCTCACCGCTGCGATACCGATGCTCCAGCCATCCGTGCCCGGAACCGGGGAGTAGGCAACCACCTTCGTCTTGCCGTTATAGCTGTATGTACCAGTGCCGTCTTCTCCCGCAACCATTTTTTTGCAGATGGCGCTGTATTTTTTCAGCCGGGGATTCGTATCTCCGAGCGCAACACTGTCCTCCACACCGACCAGCGAAGAATCCAGATCCGCGATTGTGATACCGTTCTTATCCAGCATAAAAGCGGTTCCGCCTTTTCCGACCTGTATGGAACGCATAATATCATTTAAAAACTCTCCATCCGGTACATATACGACAGCGCCGACCGGAGTGGTCCCGGGAATACCGCCCTCCCACAACGGCGCCGCCACGGCATAGGATACCTTTCCCGTCACATCACTGTAAGAAGGCGTGGAAACACTGGTATTGCCCTTCATCGCTTCCTTAAAGTAATCCCTGTCCGAAAAATTGGCACCTGTGATAACATCAATACCATTACTGTCAAGCAGATATCCGCCGTCGAAATTATGGTCCTTGATTCTCTGGTCTAAAATAGCCTTCTTGTCCTCCACAGACCTTTCCGGGTCGGCAAGCCGCGCAATGCTTCCCGTCTCGTAAGCAATCGCAACAAACTCCTTCAACGCTGAGGAAACATAATTTGCCGCCACTGATGACGTATCATTAATGGTTTCCGACACCGCGCTGATAGAAGAAAAATAGCTCAAAACCGAGGTCACCACTCCCAATACAATACAGCAGAGCATAATGACCCGCCCAAACCGCTTTGACATCTTTTCGCCAATGCCAATAAAGCGTCCGTCATCTTTCCCCTTTTTCCCCCGCGAAACCTTTTCCGCCCTGTCTTCCTTTTTCCCTTGCATATAGCTTTCCCCCGTTCACATGTTGGATTAATAAGATAGACAAACAGATTAGAGTCGAATCGGTAAGAGTAATAGATGACTAGCAGAAAACGATTTGGCAATAGCATTTCTTATTTATCTAAATTATTAAAACTAATAGTTGCTCTTATATTATACCACACCTCTCCGTCATTTTTATAATTAATTTATATTTTATTTCTAATTTTTTTATCTTTTTCTTCACATCCCAGATTGCTGTGCCGCTTATTCGTACTCCTTCTCATATAATTTCCGAGGTTTGTCAAACTGAGCAGCGTTCCTGCCAAAAAAATACCGGGAATCAGAATCACCCACCAGGAGCGGGAAAGAAGTGCGTTTTCCGACAGGGAAAGCATACTGCCCCATGAAACCTCTTCCACCGGAAGACCCAGCCCCATAAAGCTCAAAGTAGACTCCGCAACAATCGCGTTTCTCACATTCATGACTGCCATAAACAGAACGGAGGGGAAAAAATTGGGCGCGAGGTGATAACGGAGCACATGAAAAAAACCGCCGCCCAGACATCTTGCCGCCAGCACATAGTCCGTATTTCTAAGCTGCAGCACTTCCGTCCGCACCACCTTTGCCATACTCATCCAGCCCGTCAGTCCGAGCACAACGGACAAGCTATATACATTTGCCCTGCCAAAAACAGCCTGCAGAAAAACCGTAAGCAAAAGCCCGGGAACGCTTAAAATAAGCTCGGTCATTCTCATGAGAATGCCGTCCACCGGGGCGGACGCGCAGCCGCTTACACTCCCTATGACAACCGCTAACACCGTAGAGAGCAGGGTTGCCAGAAACCCGATTATGAGAGAAATCCTGCCGCCGTACCAAATCATGGAAAAGATATCCCGCCCCATGGTGTCCGTGCCGAAGAGAAATTCTTTCCCCGGTGCCTCACTGCAATGTGACAAATCCATATACAGCGGGTCCTTTGTCATAATTAGTTCACAGGCAAAGCAGAGGATGACTATAATAGTCAATACCAATAGAGAAGGAACCGGAATTTTCTTTTTCACACCCCTCCTGCCTCCCCTCTTCCCACCTTGCTCTGAGCGCGCATTCGGGGGTCAAGCCGTTCATTGATGCCCTGCGCCAGCATGTTGCAGAAAATAACCGTTATTCCCGTAAGCAGGCTGATGACCATCAGCAGATTATAATCCTTATATCTGGCGCTCTCATAGGCAAGCGTTCCTATTCCCGGATAGGAAAATACCAGCTCCACCACATAAGTCCCACCGAGGATATGCGGAAAAGCAACCGCCATCATACTTAGATAAGAAGGCATGGTACTGCGCAGACAATGACGGCGCAGCACCTGCTTCCCCGAAAGCCCCTTCATTCTGGCAAGCAGCACATAGTCCGCCCGCACCTCCTCCAACAGCCTGTTGCGGACTTGAAACGCATAATACCACAGATGCCCCAGCACCACCACGGTAAGCGGCAGAATCAGATGTACCGCCCGGTCCGCCGCGCTCCCCTCTTTTCCCACGGAATACGCCCCGGATCCCGGCAGCCAGCCAAGCCACACCGCAAAGAGCAGGATGAAAAGCAGAGACAGCCAAAACTCAGGAATACAGCTTGTCACCGTGCCTATCCTGCAAATCAGCCTGTCAGTCAGCCTCTCCTCCCGCCACGCGCAGAAAAGACCGAGCCAAAGCGCCAACACAAAGATAAGCGCGAAACTCATCCCGCCCAGCAGAAGCGTGTTGCCGACTCTTGCAGCGAGCACCTCCTTTACATCCGTCTTATACTGATAGGAAATGCCGAAATCGCCGTGAAGCGCACACGCCAGCCAGCGCATATACTGTACTGGAACAGACGCATTCAGCCCGAGCCTTTCCCTCGCCTGTTCCTGCTCTTCGACGCTCATTTTCTCCACCCGCTCCCCGTAATACGCGTAAAGGGGATCGCGCGGCGCAAGTCTGGAAATGGTAAATACGAGAACGGACAGAGCAAAAACGCTCAGAAGAAAGCTACCCGCATGATATAAAATTCTGATGATGTTTGATTTCTTCAAAGATTTCCTCCACATCCCCGATTCGGGTCAGCTCTCCTTCTTTCATCAAAGCTGCCCGGTCCGCCGCCCGCGCCGCCACACCGGGATTGTGTGTGACAAGGACGATAGACATGCCCGTCTTTTTTCGCAGTTTTAGAAACAGCTCTAAAATCTGCGACTGCACTGTCACATCCAGCGCCGTAGTCGCTTCGTCCGCAAACAAAACCGCCGGCTCCGCCGCCAGTGCGATGGCAATGACACAGCGCTGCGCCATACCGCCCGAAAGCTGAAAAGGGTACTGTCTGGCGCACGCTCCGGGATGCTCCAGACCTGCCAGCTCCATCAGCTCCTCCACTCTCCGCTTCCGCTCTCCCGGTGTAAGATGAGGCTGCCGCAGGCGCACCGCCTCGCCAATCTGCGCTCCCACGGACAAACAAGGATGCAGCGCCGTCATCGGATTCTGGAACACCATGGAGAAAAAACTGCCGCGAAGCTTCTGCATCTGCTTTTCCGAATAATCGGTTATCTCTTCTCCCCGAATGAAAATACCTCCCGCCTTCCTTTTGGCGATATCCGGTAATAACTTCAATATGCTCTTACACAGCACACTTTTCCCGCAGCCGCTCTCCCCCATAATCGCCAGAATCTCCCCCTCTCCCAAGGAAAAGCTGACGTTTTTCACAGCCTCTATCTCCCCTTCCGGTCTGTAAAAACTGACCGAGAGATTTTCGACTCTAAGCACGTCCATTCCATCAACCCCCATTATTCCATTTGCCATTCGGATATGTTCCAGAATATCCCCACGCCGTGATGCCCCATCACCGTATCTGGAGAAACCCCGTGAATGGAAGCGTCAGCTACATAATCGGCGTCAATATAGCAGATAAACGCGTATGCCGGGTCGTTCGCCAGCTCCTCCTGAAACCGGGCATAGGCTTCCCTGCGCACCTGCGGCTCATCCGTGCTGCGCGCCTGTGTCAGATACTCGTCCACTGCCGTATTGGAATAACCGCTGTAATTCGCGCCCTTTCCCGTACCAAACACTTTATAAGTATGGTCATCCGCATCAAAGGGGCTTCCCCAGCCAATCAGATATGCCATTTGACCATTCCAGTCAACTCGCGTCGGGATCTCCACCGAGCAATCAATCCCAATCTCACGAATCTGCTGCGCCGCCGCCTGCGCCATGTCGATACGCACCTGATCGCCCGCTCCCACGCTGATTACAAAGGAAAGCCTCTCCCCGTTTCTCGCATAGAATCCGTCCTCCCCTTTGACACATCCGACGGACTCCAATATTTCCATTGCCTTTTCCGGGTTGTAGTCATAATGCTCCACATTCTCATTATTATGAACATTGCGCTGCAGCGGTCCGTAAGCGGGCATTCCCTGTCCGAGCAGCACCGCATCCACAATCGCCTGCCTGTCGATAGCATAGCAGATGGCGGGAATGATATCCCGGTTTTCCTGCCAGTACGGATTATGAAAATTAAAGAGAATCCCTCTGTAATCGGAGGTCAGCATATGGTAACAGACATATCCTTCCCGCTCCGCAAACGACTGCGCCGCTTTCGGCGGCAGAAGCGCCAGGTCCAGCTCGCCTGCTTCCATCTGCAGCGACTTGGCGTTATCGTCCGGTACTATTTTAAAAATCACTCTGTCAATATGCGGTTCGCCTTTGAAATAATCCTCATTTTTCTTAAGCACAATCGCCTGCCCCATATCCCAGCTTTCCAACTTATAGGGTCCTGTCCCCACAGGTGCACGGAAAAAATCCGCGGTCTGCATATCCTCTCCCGCAAGCAAGTGCTTCGGGAGCACCGCCATGGTCATATAATCCAGAAAAGCCACGTTCGGCGCGGACAGCCGGAAGGAAATCGTATGCTCGTCCGCCACCGTAATCTCCTCCACATCCTCATAATTAGGCGCGTTCTCGGATGCATTTTCCGGCTCCATAATCGCTTCGATGGTAAACTTCACATCCTCCGCGGTAAAAGACTCCCCATCATGCCATGTCACGCCCTCCTCCAAATGAAACGTGTAAGTGCAGGAATACTCGTCGAACTCCCAGCTCTTCGCCAGCCCGGGCACCACCTCATTTTTTCCGTTGTGGGCAGTCAGTCCGTTAAAGAGCAGCAGGTTGATTTCCCCGTGCTCATCCATAGCCGGATTAATGCGGGTGTAGTCGCCGCTGCCATAAACCAGCGTGGTCGGCTCTGACTGCGCATCGGCTGTCTGACCACTGACTGCCTGTTCCGCGACCGCCATCCCTTCTTCTGTTCCGACGCCGTTTCCGCTGTCACCTCCACATGCTGTTAAAATCACTGCCCCTGCCGACAAGATCATGACAAACAAACCAGCCGCCCTTCTCATTACCCATTTGCGTCCTTTCTCTCTATTTTCCGATAGTTCCATTTTTGTCTCCATAAGATTTTTCTCAGCCTTTACTTCTACAAGCTTTTTGCCATCCGTTCTGTCGTTCTCTCACAGGGATTCCATAACCTCCTGCATGGACATGCCCTGCTCCCTTGCAATGCGCGCCAAATCCTCATACTCATATTTTTCTCTTTTCACGCCGTAACCCTCGGAAATTTTTTTCCGCACTTCCCCGTAAGGCGTCTGCACCTTTTGGATCGAGCGTGCCAGGGTATATCTCCTGGAAATGTTCTCACGAATACCGATTGTGGTTGTATGTTTAAAAATCAACTCCGCCATTTTATCTTTCACGGACTCCGCGCACATCACATGCAGCACAATGCCGGGACGGGATTTCTTCATACCTGCCGCCACGGTGTAGACCTCCAGCGCGCCCGCCTCTAAAAGCGTCTCCGACGCAAAGCCGATGCTCTCCGCCGTCATATCGTCCACATTGCAGACAAGCTCCGCCACCGTATCGCCTGTCCCTTCCGTCTCGCCGAGCAAAGCGCGCACACAGTTTGCCGCCGCAAAATCCTTCTTTCCCATACCATAGCCGATGGCGAGTGTACGCATAACGGGCATCGCCCCGAAACGGCTGGCAAAATATTTTAAGAGCGCCGCGCCGGTGGGCGTACAAAGTTCCCCCTGAATCTCCCCGCCATAAATCGGCACATCCTTTAAAATATAAGCCGTGGCAGGCGCAGGCACAGGCAGAATCCCGTGGGCACACTTCACTTGTCCGCTGCCCACATGCACGGGCGACACGATCACCTGATCCGGCGCAATTCTATCCATCAGCACACAGACCGCCGTGATATCCGCCACTGCATCCATGGTTCCCACCTCGTGAAAATGAATTTCGTTCACCGGCACGCCGTGCACATGACTCTCCGCTTCCGCAATCATCCCAAACACCGCCAGAATGTCTTTCCGTATCCGCTCAGACAAAGGCAGTCCGCCCACGATGTGCGCAATCTCATGCATCCCGCTGTGGTGATGGGCGTGACTGTGTTCGTGCGCATGTTCCGCTTCATGCGTGTGCGCATGGTGGTGCTCTGCCTCATGCGTATGCTCATGTGCGTGCGTGTGTTCCGCCTCATGCGTGTGCGCGTGGTGATGCTTTGCCTCATGCATCTCCTCCGACTCCTCTTCTCCGTGTACCCGCACAGAAATATGCGTGCCGCCAATACCGCACTTCTGCGTCCTCTCACACACCGTCTCCACTCCGGGAATCCCCAGCGCGTTTAACTCCTCCACTACCTTCTCCCGCTCCGGCAGAAGCTCCAAAAGCGCCGCCGTCAGCATATCCCCCGCCGCGCCCATACCGCAGTCCAAATATAATGTTTTCATTTTTCTCCTCCCACTCTTCTCATGTTGTGGTTTATCATGCTCGCCAGATACCCCGCCCCAAACCCATTATCAATATTCACCACCGAAACCCCGCTGGCGCAGGAATTGAGCATAGACAAAAGCGCGGAAACCCCGTGCATGGACGCCCCGTACCCTACGCTTGTGGGTACCGCGATCACGGGACAGTCCGCCAGCCCGCCGATCACGCTGGCAAGCGCGCCTTCCATGCCGGCGATGGCGATGATTACTGACGCCTCCATAATCTCATCCATATGTGCCAAAAGCCTGTGAAGCCCCGCCACGCCCACATCATAGAGCCGCACCACCTCGTTGCCGTGCACCTCCGCAGTGAGCGCTGCTTCCTCCGCCACTGGAATATCCGAGGTTCCTCCTGTGGCGACCACAATCTTTCCGATACCGTCCGGCTCCGGCACTTTACCGACAATGCCGATTCGTGCCTGCTCATGGTAAATCATCTCGTGAAGCCCTGCCACCTTTTTCGCCTTTTTCGGGGACAGTCTGGTAATCAGAATGGTTTCCTGTCCGTTTCTCTTCATGCTGTCAACAATACCCGCAATCTGCGACGCCTTTTTTCCCGCGCCGAAAATCACCTCCGGCGCGCCCTGCCTGATTCCTCTGTGGTGGTCCACCTTCGCGTATCCGATATCTTCAAAAGGCTTTTTTTTAATGGCGAGCAGCGCTTCCTCCACGGAAGCCTTTCCGTCCCGCACCTGTTCCAGTATTTTTCGATAATCGCTCATATCCGCACCTCCATATCCAGTAAAACCGCCTGATAATATTGTTTCAATTCCTTTACGATTTCTTCCCGTTTCTCCAAAGCACGACCAAGCTGCGACGCCGGAAACTGCAGTCTTGCCGCCCCGCCAAAACGCCTTACCCGAAAGTCCGTGAAACCCAGCGAAAAGAGAAAATCCTCCGCCCTCTCCGTGCTTTTCAGCTTTTCCACCGTGATTTCCTCCCCAGCCGGAATCCTCGTCGCCAGACAGGCATACGCCGGTTTCTCCCATGTAAAGAGGCCCGCCTCTTTAGAAAGCCTGCGTATTTCGTCCTTTGTCAGCCCGCACTCCCGCAAAGGAGAACGCACAGACAGCTCCCTTAGCGCGCGCATTCCCGGGCGATCGCCCTCCTCGTCGGAAGCGTTCGTGCCGTCTAACAGCAGCTTATAACCATCCGCTGCCGCCGCTTCTGCGATTGTTGTAAAAATCCGCTTTTTACAATGGTAGCAGCGGTCAGCCGGATTTTTCCGAACAGCCGGAATCGCCAGCACATCCGTTTCTATTATCTTTGCCTCAACGGCAAGCTCTTCACAGAGACGCTTCGCATCCGCCAGCTCAAACTGCGGCTGGAATGCACTCTTCACATAGTAGGCACGCACGTCCGCCCCCGCTCCCTTCGCCGCGTAGAGCAGATATGCCGAGTCTGTGCCGCCGGAAAAGGCAAGCGCGGCTTTGGGGTTTTCCTTAAAAAAAGTTGACAGATTCATGGTTACTCTCCTATCGTCCGGCACATAAGCAGATTCGAAACGCTTCGTGCGCAAAAAAGGAAGACATAGGATTCCCCTTGGAGGAATCGTATACCTTCCTGTGTATACTTGCGCCATTTACTATTCTTATTCGTCGAAAACGACATATACATGCCGCTGACACGATTTCTTTTCAGTTCAAAGCTGTAACTGTTTTGCCGGAACTCCTGTCCCCATGCAGGCTTCATGCCTGCTTTTTTCTTTTTCTATTTTATCCTGAGCGCAGTGAAAAAGTCAATCCTCTATCCTGACTTTTTGCGAAATCGCCCGATGAATCGCATTGAGCACCCGCTTTTTGTCGGCGCTCCACATCGGCGCCACGAGCGTGCGCTTGTCCCCGTCGCCTGTCATGCGGTGGATGACCATATTTTCCGGGAGCAGGGCAACACAATCCGCAACCAGCTCCACATAGCTTTCAAACGTAAGCGTTTCAAACTTTCCCTCCCGATAATCCTTTTCCAGGTCTGTGCCCTTGATCACATGTAATAGCTGCAGCTTTATCCCGTCCACATGACTTTTTCCCACATAAGCTGCCGTGTCAAGCATATCCTGTCTTGTCTCGCCCGGCAGTCCGAGCATCACATGCACGATCACGTCCATACCGCACGCCTTCAAGCGGGTTACGGCGTCATCATACACGGAAAGCGGATAGCCCCGGCGAATATATTCTGCCGTCGCGGGGTGTATGGTCTGCAGCCCAAGCTCCACCCAGACCGGTTTTATCTGATTGCACTCGCACAACAGGTCAAGCACCTCGTCCGGAAGACAGTCCGGACGCGTCGCGACGGACAGTACCGCTATGTCCTGATGGCTGATTGCCTCCATGTACAGGGCGCGCAGTTTTTCGACGGGCGCGTAGGTATTGGTAAATGCCTGAAAATAGGCAATGTATCTGCCATCCTTTATCTTCCCGGCTACTCTTTCCTTTCCCTTTTCAATCTGCTGCGTGATGCGCATCCTGCAATCCCCGGCAAATTCTCCCGAACCCGCCCCGGAGCAGAAAATGCATCCGCGCGTGTCTATGGTTCCGTCCCGATTCGGACAGGTAAACCCGCCGTCCAAGGCTATTTTGTACAGTTTTTGCCCAAAAGTATCCTGCAGATATTGATTCAGCGTGTATATTTTCATATCAGTCAACAGTCCGCCTACACAATCCGCCTTACCGTAACAATATTCCGGTAAGTCGCCGAGGTAATTTTAATCCCCGTCCGCTCCGTGCTGGCATGCACAATCTGTCCGTTCCCTATGTAGATGCCCACATGACCGCCATAATAAATCACGTCGCCCGGTCTGGCGTCGGAGTAAGACACCCCTTTACCCACGGTTGACTGAGAGTAGGAGCTTCTGGGAAGATTAATGCCGAAATTTTTGTAGACCGACATCACAAAGCCCGAACAATCCGCTCCGTTTGTCAGGCTCGTACCGCCCGCCACGTAAGGATTCCCGATAAATTTGCAGGCATAATTCGCGATATCCTGTCCCTTTCCGCCGCCGGAGGACACCGGTTTCGGCGTCTCTTCTTTTCTGGAGGAACTTTCCGAGTCGGAATCCCCGTCGGCAAGCAGCGCTTCCTGCTCTTTTCTGCGCCGCTCCTCCTCTTCCTTTCGCTTTCTCTCCTCTTCCTCCCGGCGTTTGCGCTCTTCCTCTTCCAGTTTTCTTATCTGTGCCGTTTCCTGCTTAATCCGCGCCGTGTAGGTCGCCGCCTCCTGCTTTGCCTTCGTCAGCATCACGCCGTAGTTCTCATACTCTTCCTGTTTCTGGGCAAGCAGCTCCTCCATGTAAGCCTGCCCCTCCTGCAGCTCGGTTTTGGAGGTCTCAAGCTCCGACTTATCCTCCTCTAACGTGTCCCACAGCTCCTGCACACGTTTCACCGTTTCTTCGTATTCGGCAAGGAGTTTTCTGTCATAGTCGTAAAGCTCTTCCACGTATTTCGCCTTATTCACCATATCGCCCATGTTCCCCGCGCCGAAAAACATGTGCAGATAAGAGGAATCGCCCTTCTCATACATAAACTGGATGCGGATTTTCATGGAAGCGTACTGTTCGTCCTTCTCCGCCACCGCCGCGTCATAGTCAAGCTGCGTCCTGTAAATTTCTTCCTCTTTGTCGTTGATAGCCTCTTCACACAAGTTGATATCCGTAAGCAGGTTTACCAGCTCCGCATCAATCTCCTCAATCTCTTCTCCCACGCCCTCCTGCGCTTCCTGCGCTTCGGACGCCTGCTGCTGTGCGTTTTTCAGCTGAGACTGGTTCTTCTTCACGTCTTCGCGCAGTTCGGAAATAGTGGTAGCCGATATCGGGTCTACCACTGACAGACACAATATGAAAGTTAATATGACGTAAAGCCGTCTCTTGTACTTTTTCATTGCTCAGTCCTGTTTAGAGTTCACAATTGTTAACCGTTCTCGGGAAAGGAATCACGTCACGGATATTGCTCATGCCGGTCAGATACATCACGCAGCGCTCGAAGCCAAGCCCGAAGCCCGCGTGTCTCGCCGAGCCGTACTTGCGCAAATCCAGATAGAACTGATAATCCTCCTTGTTTAGTCCAAGCTCATCCATGCGCTTCTCCAGCAGCCCCAAGTCGTCCTCTCTCTGGCTGCCGCCGATAATCTCACCAATGCCCGGCACGAGACAGTCCATAGCTGCCACCGTCTTGCCGTCCTCGTTTAACTTCATATAAAACGCCTTGATTTCCTTCGGATAATCCGTCACAAACACAGGGCGTTTGAACTCCTGCTCCGTCAGAAACCGCTCATGCTCGGTCTGCAGATCGCAGCCCCATTCCACCTTATATTCAAAGCTGTCATTATGCTTTTTCAAAATCTCAATCGCCTCAGTATAAGTCACATGGGCGAAATCAGCGTTTAACACATGATTCAGCCGCTCAATCAGACCCTTGTCCACAAACTGATTAAAGAAATTCATTTCTTCCGGCGCATTCTCCAACACATAGCGAATCACATGTTTTAACATCGCCTCCGCCACCATCATGTCATCCGTCAAATCCGCAAACGCCATCTCCGGCTCAATCATCCAGAATTCCGCCGCGTGTCTCGTGGTATTGGAATTTTCCGCCCGGAAAGTAGGGCCAAAGGTATATACGTTTTTAAACGCAAACGCATACGTTTCCACGTTCAACTGTCCGCTCACCGTCAGGTTGGTGGGCTTACCGAAGAAATCCGTGCTGTAATCCACCTGCCCATCCGGCGTCTGCGGCAGGTTGTTTAAATCCATAGTCGTCACCTGGAACATCTCGCCCGCGCCCTCACAGTCGCTGCCCGTGATAATCGGCGTGTGCACATAGACGAACCCTCTCTCCTGAAAGAAGGTGTGAATCGCGTAGGCAATCAGAGAGCGCACACGAAACACCGCCTGAAACGTATTTGTTCTCGGACGCAGATGGGAAATGGTGCGCAGATACTCAAAGCTGTGCCGCTTTTTCTGTAACGGGTAATCCGCCGTGGACATGCCTTCCACAAGAATCTCCTCCGCCTGCATCTCGAATTTCTGTTTCGCCTGCGGCGTCGCCACAATCTTGCCCCTCGCGATAATCGCGGAACCCACATTCAATTTGGAAATGGCTTCAAAATTTTCCAGCCCGTCGGCATACACAACCTGCAGCGGCTCAAAAAAAGTGCCGTCGTTAATCACGATAAAGCCAAAGGTTTTAGAATCCCGAATGCTTCTCACCCAGCCGCCTACCGTCACTTCCTTATCCATATATGTCTCGCTGTCCCGATACAAATCTTTGATATCTGTCAAGTTCATCTTACAATACCCCCTGTTTTTCTTCTCAGTCCACGATTGTGGCTGTCTCCTGAATATTTCCGTTCTCCTTTAAAAATGCCACCACTTTTTTGCGCATCAGGTCTTCCTTCAGCGATTCCATATCCACGCTCTTTTGCAGCTCCTCCTCAGAGGCATAGCCGTAAATCGTCATCAGCGCGGAAACCTCCCCGGCGACTTCCTCCTCTGTAGGCACAAGTCCTTCCTTATCGGCGATCGCCTGATACATGATATACTGCTTCGCCATCCGCACGCCCTCTTCGTCAAAAAGCGTCCGGTACCCTGCCTCGTCAAGCCCCTGATAAAGCTGCATATACTGCGCGAGAGACATACCAATCGAAGAAGCCCTGGCGCTCATATTGTTCTCAATGCTTGTGATAAAACGCTCCACCATCTCTTCCGGCGGATCCTGAAACGTGCTGTTTTCCATAATCGTTGACGCCATGGCAGTTTCAATCTCATTGTCATAAGTGCTCTGCGCCGCCTGGTCATAAAGATTATACACGTAATCGTTCAGCTCCTGCGCCGTCTGCGCGCCGCCGGTGTTGTAGCCCTCCTCACCAAGCTGCTTCACCAGCTCGTCCGTAAGCGTCGGCGCTTTGCTCTCGCTTATGCCGTTCACCGTCACTTCAAACACCACATCCTCTCCCGCAAGGTCGGGATTGCCGTTATAAGGATCGGGAAATGTCAGGTTAAGGCTGCGGGTCTCCCCAATCTCCGCGCCGACCAGCCCATCCTCGAACCCTTCTATAAACTGTCCGGAACCGATAGTCAGATCAAAGCCTGTCCCCGTTCCGCCGTCAAAGGCTGTGCCATCATGGTATCCCACGAAGTCTATGTTCGCCACATCTCCTTCCTGCACGGCTCTGCCGGTCACCGGCACCTTTTCCGCTTTCGGCGCAAGATAATTGTCACGAATATAATTGTCTACCGCGCCCTCCGGCACCTCCGGCTTATTGACCGTCGCTTCGATTCCCGTGTAAGCGCCAAGCGTCACATATTTTTCCGCCTTGATATCCTTCAGATACTCTTTACTGCCGCACGCAGTCAGAAAAAGCGATGAGGCAAGCACCGCTGCGACAACACAGATTTTTCTTTTCATAATCTCCTCAATTCCTCTTTTCTACTCATAAATTGCAACTGCCCACTGCCTTTACAGCCGCTATAAATTCAACTTTTATCTTACCACAGCCGTCCTTTGTTTGTCTATATGCGAGCTTTTGTATTTCACGACCTGTCACACAAAATGCTCCCCAGTCGTATTTTGCCGCTTGCACTACACGCGGAACAATGTTAAAATATTTTTTGCACCTATTAAAACGTGAACGGAGGATTTCCATGAGTACAGTTACCATTGTCTTACTGGTGATTCTGGCGGTTCTGATCATCGCCGTAATCGCTTTATATTTTGTAGGAAAGAAAACGCAGAAAAAGCAGGAAGAGCAACAGGAACAAATCGATGCGATGAAGCAGACTGTATCCATGCTCGTTATCGATAAGAAACGGATGAAACTAAAAGATGCAGGACTTCCCCAAATCGTTTTGGACCAGACGCCCAAGCTGCTTCGCGGCTCCAAGCTTCCCGTGGTGAAAGCAAAAGTCGGACCGCAGATTATGACGCTTATCTGCGACGAAAAAATTTTCGACGCCGTTCCCGTCAAGAAGGAAGTAAAGGCTGATGTCAGCGGCATTTACATCACGGGCGTGAAGGGACTGCACGGCAAGGCTCCTGTGGTGGAGCAGAAGAAAAAGAGCAAGTTCAAGCAGCTGGTGGAAAAAGCACAGGAAAAAGCAGGGGCGAAGCCCGTCAAATGATCAAACCAAACACTGTGCAGCGGTTTTACGACATGAGCGTAAAGCCGCTGTTTTCTTTGGAGCGGATATCGATTTTGATGTGGCAGTCGGAAAAGAACTCATAATTGATGTCCAGCGCATAGTCCACATCCACCACGATATTATCTTCCTTTTCGTCGATGGTTATTCGTTTCGTGTCGATTCCCACCAGAATCTGCCCGAAAGGCGTATTGTAGTTCGACAGGTTCTTTTTGTTTTCCTGAAAAACCATATGTACATTCACCAGACCGTTGCGGGTCAGCTCCACCATCTGCCCGCAGAATTTCAGGCGGTTCTTCGTAGGGCGCTCAAAGCCTTCCGTGACCTCCTCATAGACCACATAATGTCTGTCATTCTTCTTATAATAATCCCCCACAGTGACCGTCTCGATTTTGTCGGCGTCTTCCTCCCGCTGGTCGAACTGTAATCCCTGTAAAGTCAGTAATACTTCTTTTGTCATATTTCACTTCCTCTAATATTCATCAATCCGAATCAGTTTCGCGGACAAAATGCCGTAGGACAGAATAGAGTTGGCAAACCGCTGAAATTTGTCGGCAGCATCACTGACAAAAAAGCGGTACAGCTCCGTCCCCAGCCCCGGTCTGCGCTCACTCTCCAGACCATGCTCTGCTAAAAGCAGCTTTAGTTCCCTCGCCGTCTCATAGGCGGGATTGACCAGCGTTACTTTCTCCCCCATAATCTTCGCCACCGTGGAGCGCAGCATCGGATAATGGGTACATCCCAAAATCAAGGTATCAATGCCGCTGTCGATCAGCTCCGTCAGATAGCGGCGGGCAATCTCGTCCGTCACCGGATCTTCCCAAAGCCCTTCCTCCACTAACGGCACAAAGAGCGGACACGCCTTTCCGATAACGCTGACACTACTGTCATGTTCTTCTATGTAACGACTGTATATCCCGCTGCTTATGGTTGCCTCCGTCGCCACCACGCCGATTTTCTTGTTCACGGTAGCCGAAAGAGCCGCCTTAGCTCCCGGCTTCACCACGCCGATCATCGGAATATCTGACTCTTTTTCCAGCTCCTCCAGCGCGTAGGCGCTCGCCGTATTGCATGCCACCACAATCGCTTTCACCTGCTGCGTCTCCAGAAAACGTACAATCTGTCTGGAATATCTGGTCACCGTCTCCTTCGATTTATTTCCGTAAGGCACCCGCGCCGTGTCACCGAAATATACAATCCGCTCGTTGGGGAGCTGCCGCATAATCTCGCGTGCCACCGTCAGCCCTCCCACGCCCGAGTCAAACACGCCTATCGGGCTGTTATGCCACTCTTCGCTCATGGTTTCCGACCCTTCCTAATCTATTTCCATTCACACCTCACCGGCTCCGGCAATCCTTTGCGGTCATTCGATGTGAACAGTGTCACTAATCCTTCCCCGCAGCCAGATTTTCCTCAAGCCATTCTAAAAACCGGCTGCTTATCACAATCTCATCGCCGGAGGCGTCCCAGATATCTTCCACCTTCATCTGCGCCGACGCTGCCGGGACATCCACCCCCGCGCCGGAAACGCCCTGCCCGCCTATCGGTTCCGCCTGTGCCGGCAGACTGCTCGCCCTCGTTTCCTCCGGCGTCACCACCTCACAAGTCTCCTCCGAAAAACATAATTCCGGATAAAATATCCCCCACCATACTGCCGCAAAAAGACAAGCTGCCAGTGTTCTTCCTTTTTTCTTCATCATCCCTACTCCTATCTGCCGATATCTCCGGCAGTTGGAGTATTCCCGTTTTTGCGCATCCTGATACACTGTTTCTCAAACGGATGTTTAGCGGGATGTGCGTTTCCCTTTGGGGTCGATGCGTATCTGCCTGATAATGGACTGCTCCTGATTATCAATGTGGAGCCTTGCCGCCGCAGCCGCCTTTTCCCGGTCTCCGTTCATAATACTTTCATATATCATCCTATGCTCACTGACCAGATTCTCATGCCCGCTCTCGTCCTTAATATACTCAAAACGGTAGCGGTACATCTGCTCGGACAGGTTGTTGATCAGTTGAATCAGCCGCTGGTTTCCCGTCGCCTGCACAATGATATCGTGCAATGCCACATCCGCCTCCGCGATGGTCACTGCGTCTCCCGTCCTCGTAGCCTCCTCAAAGCTGTCGCAGGCTCTCTTCAACGCCGCTTTGCCCTCCGGCGTGATCCTGTCGCACGCAAGCTCCGCGCAGAGCGCATCCAGCGCGCGCCTTACCTCCAACACGTCCTGTAAGCTTTTCTCCGTGATCTGCGCCACCTCCGCGCCGCGCCTCGGAATCATGGTCACCAGACCTTCCAGCTCCAATTTCCGTATCGCCTCGCGGATCGGCGTGCGGCTCACGCCCAGACGGTTTGCCAGATGGATCTCCATCAGCCTCTCCCCTGGTTTCAGTTCGCCCGTCAAAATGGCACGGCGCAGCGTGTTGAACACCACATCCCGCAACGGCAGAAATTCGTCCATATTTACCGTGAAATCATGATCCATACACTACCTCCCCGTCAGAGCAGTTTATTGTTGCAAAACCCCGTCACGAAAACGGAAGCTGCCGGCTCCTCTGCCCTTATGGCTGCGGCGGCTTTCTCCGCCTCTTCCTTCTCTCTATAAATACCGAACACCGTGGGACCGCTGCCGCTCATCAGCGCGTTTTCCGCCCCCAGCTCACACATCATCCGTTTCAACTTATCAATGACCGGATACTCTTTCACGGTGACCGTTTCCAGCACATTCCCCATCCTGTCCGTAATTCCTCTCAGCTCTCCCGCCGCAAGAGCCGCCGCCATCCCGTCGATATCCGGGTGGAAGGTAAGTTTATCCGCCTGCAAATGTCCGTAGACAAAAGCCGTGGAAACATCAATATCCGGCTTTGCTATCACCAGATGACAAGCGGGCGGTTCTGACAACGGTGTCAGAATCTCTCCGATTCCCTCCGACAGCATGGTGCCGCCCTGTATGCAGTAAGGGATGTCCGCCCCCAGCGTCACACCGATTTCTTTCAGCTCCTCCGCCGAATATCCCATCCCAAAAAGCGCGTTCACCCCCCGCAGCGTCGCCGCCGCATCCGCACTGCCGCCTGCCATACCCGCCGCAATAGGAATCTTTTTCTGCAAGGTAATGGAGACGCCCTCCCTAATCTGCTTTTTTTCCAACAAAAGCGCCGCCGCCCGATAAACCAGATTGTTCTCATCCGCCGGCAAATCTGCGCCCTCTATCTGCAGCTCAATGCCCGGCTCCTCCCTTTTTTCAAAGGTCAGCTCGTCACAGATATCCACGGTCTGCATGATCATCTTTACCTCATGATAACCGTCGGGTCTGCGCCGCAGCACATCCAGTCCCAGATTTATTTTTGCGTAAGCCTTCTCTCTTATCATAATTGCTCCTGCTTTTCACCGACCGCACATTTGCCGTTCTTTTCCTGCTATCGGCGCTTTTCTGCCAACCTTAATGTACTTTGTATACAAGGATTGTACTTAATTTTGTACAAAATGTCAAGCGCGAGCTCCCCGACGCACAAACTTTCCTTGTCTGAAAGGAATTTCATGGAATTTTTATGATTTTCCCCGTTTTCTCTTCTAAATTTATTAGGAAAATGGTACGATATAGTAAATAGAAAAGGGAGATTGCCTGCGCGGCAGTCTTTTCGTAACCGATAAAAATACATAATTTTCCAAGGAGGGATACCCATGAGCGTAAACGGAATTTCTAATGTAGGCGCTAACGCTTACGAAACTCTTACAACGGCAAACACACAGGCGGAAACAAGACCTGCAGACGAGATCAATAAGGACAATACTTCCGATAAGGGAGAAAACGGCGTAGTCTACGAGCCCTCAAAGGACAGTGTCAACGTGCCTATTAAGAAATATGTACAGAACACAGAGCTTGTCAATAAGATGAAGGCTGACGCTGAGGCACATACAAAACAGCTGCAGAACATCGTGCAGCAGTTGATGACCAAGCAGGGACAGACATTCGGTATTGCTAATGGCAATGACAATATGTGGAAATTCCTTGCAAGCGGCAAGTTTGAGGTGGATGAGGCTACCAAGCTGCAGGCGCAGGAGGATGTTTCCGAGGACGGCTACTGGGGTGTGAAGCAGACCTCCAGCAGAATCCTTGATTTCGCTACTGCTCTGACAGGCGGCGACCCGAGCAAGATTGAAGACATGCGCGAGGCTTTCAAGAAGGGCTACAAGCAGGCTGAGGATACTTGGGGCGGCGAGCTTCCCGAGATCTCCAAGAAGACCTACGACGCTGTTATGGCAGGCTTTGACAAAATGGCAGAGGATGCGGCAGCACAGAATAATGCGACGCAGAATGTTCTGAATCAGGCTGCGGCAGGGCAGATTGCTTCCAACTAAACATTCTATGAAAAACACAAGGAATCGGGTACATACCCGGTTCCTTTTTGCGTTATCACTAAAAAACACTTCCATAAATCAGCATTTTGTCAAGTATTCCAATCCATATAAATCAGTTATACTATACGCTAAGACAACGTAAAAAGGAGAACCTATATGGTAGAATATGAAAAAATCACAAAAATCCCCTACGGCGGGGACTATAACCCGGAGCAGTGGCACGAGGACACATGGGAGGAGGACATGCGCCTTCTTAAGCTGGCGCACATTGATATTGTCACCCTGAACGTCTTTAGCTGGGCGATGTTACAGTCCGACGACGACGTTTACCATTTTGAAAAACTGGACAAGATTATGGAACTGGCGAAAAAGCACGGCATGAAGGTGTGCCTTGCCACCTCCACCGGGGCGCACCCCGCATGGATGGCGAGAAAGCATCCCGATATCCTGCGGGTGGAGGCAAACGGCATGAAGCGCAAATTCGGCAGCCGCCACAACTCCTGCCCCAACAGCCCTACTTACCAGAAATACGCCGCGGCACTTGCCACAAAACTGGCGGAGCGTTACGGAACATATGACAATCTGGTAGCATGGCACATTTCCAACGAGTACGGCGGGGAATGCTACTGCGAAAACTGCGAGAAAAAATTCCGCGAATGGCTGAAAGAAAAATACGGGACGATTGAGGAAGTAAACCGCGTCTGGGACACTGCTTTCTGGGGGCACACCTTCTATGATTTTGAGGACATCGTCGCGCCCAATCAGCTCTCCGAACATTGGGGCAACGACCGCAGTACTTTTCAGGGTATTTCCTTGGACTATCGACGTTTTAATTCGGAGAGCATTTTAAACGCTTATCGTCTGGAGTACGACGCAATCCATGCGATTACCCCCGATATCCCTATCACCACAAACCTGATGGGCACTTACCAGCCTCTGGATTACCAGATGTGGGCGAAATACATGGATTTTGTGTCATGGGATAACTATCCTGCCAACGACACGCCCATAGAAGGCTCCGCTATGCGCCACGACCTGATGCGGGGCTTAAAGCAGGGTAAACCTTTTGCCCTCATGGAACAGACCCCTTCCGTCACCAACTGGCTTCCCTACAACATGCTCAAACGTCCCGGTGTCATGCGGCTGTGGAGTTATCAGGCTGTAGCGCATGGGGCCGACACCGTCATGTTTTTCCAGATGAAACGCAGCATCGGCGCCTGCGAAAAATATCATGGTGCGGTCATCGACCATGCGGGACATGAGAACACCCGCGTGTTTCGTGAAGTAGCAGAATTAGGCGCAGAACTTGACCGTCTGGGAGAACAGACGCTCGGCGCAAGGAGCAACGCAAAGGCTGCCATCGTCTTTGACTGGGACAACTGGTGGGGCATCTCCTACTCAGCGGGACCGTCCGTCTATCTGGACTACTGCCGGGAAGTGGAACGGTATTACAAGGCATTGTTCGAGCTGCATATCCCCGTGGATATGATTGGCGTGGAGGATGATTTATCCGGATATAATCTGGTGATCGCGCCCGTGCTTTATATGGTGAAAACAGGCTATGATGATAAACTGCGCGCCTACGTGAAAAACGGCGGTCGTTTCCTGACCACCTTTTTCAGCGGCTATGTAGACGAACACGACCTCGTGACCGTCGGCGGCTACCCCGGAAAACTGCGGGACATTCTCGGCATCTGGGTGGAAGAAGAGGATGCACTGCCTGAGGATATGCACAATGCGTTCCACTACGAGGGCAGAACCTATCCTGCCTCCATGCTCTGCGACCTGCTGCACACGGAAGGGGCGGAAATCCTCGCCACTTATGAGGAGGATTTCTACGCAGGAATGCCTGTGCTTACGAAAAACGCCTTCGGCAAAGGCTTCGGTTACTATGTGGCGACGCAGTCAAGCGACGAATTTTACAAAAAATATCTCGGTGAAATATGCCGGGAAGCCGGAATCGAACCGATTATGGACGCACCGGATGATATAGAAGTGACCAAAAGAGTCAATAAGAACGGCACCTTTGTGTTTATCCTCAATCACGGACAGGACGTTTATATGACGGCAATGCACTTTGCAGGCATCGATCTGCTCAAGGATAAGACTTATGAAAAGGGCGATACGCTCACGCTGGAGGCGAAGGATGTGGCGATTATCAAGTTGACCTGACAGCCATTTGCGTGACAGGCACTCGGGTGCAGAGCGGATGCGTTCTGCCTCGCTTTGCTCATCTTCTGCTTTTACAGCGCGTTGATCACACCCTGAATGCCCTGCTCCTCATAAATGGTTTTGTAATAAGCGACCTCGTTTCTGATCAGCTCATCGATGACGCGCATACCGAGAAGCTCCACAGGCGCCTTGTCGTCCGTCATCACACGGTTTCCCGCTTCATAGGGAATGAGATTTTCAGAAACGGTATCCATCATCACAAGGAGACCTTCGTCTGCGACGGTTTCCTTGTGTTTTTTTAGATTTTCAAGCATCTGCGGATTATTGGAAGCGAAAAGCTCCCGGTTGGTGGAACCCTTCACGTCCACCGTGTAGACCTCGCCGAAAACGCTGCCAATCGTATCTGAAAGATAAGCGTTGATGCTGTCCTCCCCGCTGCCGCGCATGTTCATGTTGACCACCATCACGCCGTCCTCTGAAAGATGCTCCTTCACAAGCGAGAAAAATTCCACAGAGGACATCTGGAAAGGAATCGTGATATCCTGATACGCGTCCACCATAATCACGTCATACTTGCCGTCGATGGCATTCAGATAAGCCCTGCCGTCATAAGTCGTCACCGCCACATCCTCCGGCAGTTCAAAATAAGTCCGCGCCAGGTCTGTAATCTTCTCGTCAATCTCCACGCCCTCCACAGGCATGTCCCCGAAATAAGCGCGGCACTGGTGCGCGTAGGTACCCGTCCCCATGCCGAGAATCAGCGTATTGCATTCCGCCGGATTGTCCTTTCCCGTCATCAGCGGCGCCGCCATCGCATAGTCGTAATACATGCCCGTCAGCCCCTCGCCCTTCATCAGAATGGACTGCACCCCGAAAAGCACATTCGTCGATAAAATGACGCTTCTGTCATTTTCTTTCACCTGCAGATAATTATAAATGGACTCCCCTTCGTAAGCCAGATTATTTTCCCAAAAAGCAAAACTGTTCGACGCCCCGAAAATACAGCACAGGATAAAGATAACCGCCGACACCGCGCTCTTTTTCAGCCCGCTCTTTTTGCTGACAAAATAAATAATGCCAAGCCCTAACAAAATCGCCGCGAAAATTAGAAACGTAACGGACGTGCCCACCGCCGGAATCGAGACAAAAGTCGGAACGAACGTGCCGATAATGCTGCCGATCGTATTAAACGCGCCGAGAGTCCCCACGATGCTGCCGCTGTCCGCAAGGCTCTGCACCGTGTATTTTGCCAGCGACGGGGTCACCGTTCCCAGCAGAAAAAGCGGAAACACAAAAATCACCATACACGCCGCAAAAGCCGCCCAAATCAGGAAATTCGTGTTCACCGCAAAAATGAGCAGCGCGGAAATGCCTATAATGATATATTTGCCCACCACCGGGATCAACGCAATCCAGACTCCCGCAATCAAAATCCGCGTGTAGAGCTTATCCGGGTTCGGGTTCTTGTCCGCACTCTTCCCGCCGTAAATGTTCCCCAGCGCCATCGCAATCATAATGGTGCCGATGATAATCGTCCATACAATCTGGGAGGAACTGAAATAGGGAGCAAGCAGCCTGCTCGCCCCCAGCTCCACCGCCATCACCGACATGCCGGCGAAAAATTCCGTCAAATACAAAAACATCTTATTTTTTAAAATCGTTATCGTATCCATAATAAACTTGTCCCTTTCCGTATCTCAGCCCTTCCAAACACCAGAACTTATTCCACAGTATATACGATATCCCTCCATTTTACAATCCAGATTTTCCTACACTTCCTTCTCAGCTTTCCTCCCCGCACCCGCCCAGCGGAGCGGAAGCGCGGCGACGTAGAATGCTCAGCCGCCCGCGCGTCCGCTTTCCAAAACCTAAATCCCGCCCTTCACAACCAAAATTTTATCCCCCACCGAAATCTCCTCCGTCGGCAGCTCGTTCACTTCTTTTAACTGCGCCACCGGCACATAATACTTCTTGCCGATATCCCACAGCGTCTCTCCCGGTCCCACAATACAGATTACCATTCCCGGCAGGTCGCTGAGCTTATTCAGGTCAAGCGGCTCCACCTTGATATCCGTCACAAGATCGCGGTTCTGCACGGAAAATACAATCACCTTAAACTGCAGCGCTGCCTTCACGTCCAGCTCGTCGCTGTCAAGCATGGTCACCGTTAACTGCTCAATATTGCTCCGCAGTTGATAGACACAGGTAGGCAGAATGTTTTCCGCCTCAATCACATACTGGAAGGGCAGCTCGTTGACCGTCGAATAAATGGACTTGGTGCCTCCCGCACTCAGATAAAGCGTCGTCACAAGGAGCGTGCCCGTAACGGCAATGCCGTTCTCCACGATACTCTGCTCGTCAATCCTGATTTCCCCGTCGGAATGAATGAGCTGGTACATCGTCATTTCCGGATTCTGAATCCGCACATGCTCTGCAATCTTACACTTTCCGCTGCCCGCGAGAAGCAGGCTCTTCACCGGCATCTGCGTAGACAACGCCTCAATCTCCTTATCCACGCCGTAAACGTCGGAGATCACCTCCAGATTTTCCTCCTCGTAGAGGTGGATATCCAGGTCAAGC
The DNA here is from genome assembly GCA_910587715.1 of uncultured Lachnospiraceae bacterium. Taxonomy (GTDB): domain Bacteria; phylum Bacillota; class Clostridia; order Lachnospirales; family Lachnospiraceae; genus UBA3282. The sequence continues at coordinate 29,509 of CAJUMV010000042.1, forward strand.
ACCGGCTCCACGCAGAACACTCTCTCCTCGCCGTCAAAGTCCTGCCGCACTTCCACATTGCACTGTCCCAGATGATAACGGATATCGGGAATCATGTTTTCCCGGCAGCCGTGACACTCGATAATGCCGCTGAAAGGCACGGTATTTTCATACCACTGGGTCTTATCGTTATCCCCCTCGCCCTCATATAAGAAAAAGGCACGCATTTCTCCCTGAATCGAGAGCTTTTCCTCCAGCGCCTTAAACTCCACATGGTCAAAGCAGATGTGATGCCATATGGTCTGAAATACATTGGGCAGATTGCCCGTCAGCTCCATCTCTTCCTTCAAGCGGAAGATATCCTTCTTATGCAGCACCAGCTCTATCAGCGGATAGACGCACTTGCGGTACTCCACAGGCTCCTCATGGTAAAGGTCAACCGCCGTCTCGCACTCCACCTGCTCCTCCCGCTCCAGTGTAAAGGAAACCACCGCCTGTACGCTGAATTTGCGCGAGTTGATAAGCCCTACCGTCAAATCCTCGATACAGCTTTCCGTCAGGATGGTATCGCCATTGCCGACCCCCTCCATATTTACCTTTTCCTCAAAAGGAATCACCGCCTCCATACTGGCACACATTCCCTCCATGTCCGTCAGATACAGTATGGATACTACCAGCTTGCCTTTCATACTGACTGCGTTTTCACCGGGGCGAACTTCCTCCAGAATAATCTCACCCTTACTGCTTAACAGATAGTTCGCATCCGGCTTATTATCCGAAATGTTCACATCCTCTTCCAGTACCATCTGCGTGCCGGCTCTGCCGTTTATTCGATCCATATGTATCTTTTTCTTCACCAATTCCACAAAAAATGCCCTCCCTGCGTATAGTTACTATAAATCTATGCGCAGGGAGGGCAGATTATGTTCCCAAGATAACCAATATGGAGAATGCCGCGTTTCTCAAGAAACCGTTCCAATCAAGTCCGTCACGTTCTCAATCCCATACTGCTTCATATAAGCTTCAATTCCATCCACCACTTCCACCGTCGTGTAGGGGTTCACAAAGTTCATCGCGCCCACCGCCACCGCGCTGGCGCCCGCGAGCAGGAACTCGACCGCATCTTCCGCGCTGCCGATGCCGCCCATGCCGATAATCGGAATCTTCACCGCCTGCGCCGTCTGGTAGACCATGCGCACAGCCACCGGCTTGACCGCAGGACCGGACATACCGCCCGTCTTATTTGCCAGCACAAACTTTCTCCTGTGAATATCAATCTTCATGCCCGTGATCGTGTTAATCATGGAAAGCGCGTCAGCTCCCGCCGCCTCCGCTGCCTTCGCCATCTCCGTAATATCCGTCACGTTCGGACTCAGCTTCATAATCACCGGCTGTTTCGCCTTTTTCTTAATCTGCGACGTGATATCGTAGAGGGAATCCGCCTTCTGCCCGAAAGCGATCGCCCCCTCCTTCACATTGGGACAGGACACATTGATTTCCAGCATGGAAATGGACGTGTCAGAAAGACGCTCCACCACTTCCAGATAATCTTCCACGGTTTTGCCGCAGACATTTACAATGACATTCGTGTCATATCTTTCCAAAAAAGTAAGGTCACGCCCTATAAAAACGTCGATTCCTGGGTTCTGCAGACCGATGGCATTTAACATACCGCCGTACACTTCCGCCACGCGGGGCGTCGGATTTCCCTCCCACGGCACATTTGCAACCCCTTTGGTCACCACCGCTCCCAATCTGTTTAAATCCACAAAATCGCTGTACTCCATACCAGAGCCGAAAGTGCCTGACGCCGTCATCACAGGATTTTTAAAGGTGACTCCCGCGATTTTTACCTCTGTATTCATATGTCCACCTCCCCCGCCTCAAAAACCGGTCCTTCCGTGCAGATACGCGCATTGTGTACATGGGAATGCGCGTCCACCTTCGCCGTGCGGCACACGCAGCCCAGACACGCGCCCACACCACACGCCATGCGCTCCTCCAGAGAAATATATGCCTCAATCCCCTGTTCCGCCGCATACTTTTTAATCGCCCGGAGCATCGGCATCGGTCCGCACGCCATAATCACATCCGCATGGAGCGCATAGGCTTTGATGATATCCATCACATTTCCCTTCGTTCCCACGCTGCCGTCCTCCGTCGCCACATAGACATCGCCGTACTGCGCCAAATCCTCTTCCAGAAACAAATCTTTATTCCGATAACCGAGAAGAATCTGCTTCTTCTCACCTATCGCCTTCGCCAGCTCCAGCATAGGCGGAATACCGATGCCGCCGCCCATCAGAAAGACACGTTTCCCTTTCGCCTTATCGACAGGGAACCCGTTTCCGAGCACACCGAGCATGTCCAGTCGGTCGCCTGCTTTACAGGTCGAAAACTCCGCCGTTCCCTTTCCCGCCACGCGGTACACGAGCCGCAGCCTGTTCTTTTCTTTGTCCGTCTCACAAATACTGATGGGGCGGGGCAAAAGCATACTCTCACCGTGAGGATACACTGCCACAAACTGCCCCGGATGGGCGTTCTTCGCAAGCTTCGTCTCCAGCCAGAGGTCAAAAATCTGCTCGCCGATCAGTTTTTGCGATATTACGGTCGCCGTTACCTTTTTCTTTCGCGTCATATGAGGTTCCTTTCTGGATGATTTTTTATATGATTATATCATGCTTATCTTTCCATTGCCAGAAGCTATTCCTTTTTGTAAAACTGCCCTCGTACTCTGACAGGCTCTCATTTTACAAAACCATAACCAGTGTCCCCGCCCCAATCAGCACACAGCCTATCACCGGCCTTTTCGTGAACTCCTCGTGAAGAAACACAAACGCCAGTATCAGGGTAATCACCACACTCAGCTTGTCAATCGGCACCACCTTAGAGACTTCTCCTGTCTGCAAGGCACGGTAATAGCACAGCCATGACGCGCCGGTTGCCAGCCCGGAAAGTATCAGAAAAGTCCAACTCTTTTTACTAATCTGCGCAATGCCGCCCTGTGCGTTTGTCAAAAACACCATGCCCCACGCCATAATAACGACTACAACCGTCCGTATCGCCGTGGCAAGATTGGAATTAACGCCCTCGATTCCGACTTTCGCCAGTATCGAAGTCAATGCCGCAAACACCGCCGATAGGATTGCAAATAAAAGCCACATACGCGTTCACCCCCCCCCCGAAAAAAATTGCCTTAAAGAGCCGGAAACAAGATCACCGGCTCAGGCTCATCCGTATGCTCTCCAATTATTTTTTCCATCCACACCATATCATACCACTTACCGAATTTATAGCCGCACTGATGGAATTTCCCCACCATTGTATATCCCAAGCAGCTGTGAAATGCCACACTGTCATTCGTCAGATACTCGTCCTCCTATCTCAATATTTGAAATTTGTCAATATATCTCCCGGTATATTTTTAA
>CAJUMV010000043.1 GCA_910587715.1 uncultured Lachnospiraceae bacterium
CTCAAACCCTCCTTTCAAAAAAGACCGTTTTACATTATAACACCAAATCCTGCCATTGGCAAGACTTTTTGTAAACTTTATATATCGTTCAATTTTGTGCAATCATTTCTGCATGATCTCACTTGTCTCTCCAAATGATTCTCCCTTTTGATAAATCATACGGAGACAATTCCAACGTTACCTTGTCACCGGGCAGGATGCGGATGAAGTTCTGGCGCAGCTTACCGCTGATATGCGCAAGCACCACATGTCCGTTCTCCAGTTCCACCTGAAACATGGTATTGGGCAACTTTTCAATTACAGTTCCTTCAATCTCAATTACATCAGCCTTAGACATTTCTTTCCTCTCTTTCTTTCAGATACTCTTTGATGACTCTCTTTATTTCTAAATCGTCGAAACCACTCTCCGATTCCGGCATTCTTTTCTTTTTAATGAGCTGTACATGCTTTTTATTTTTCCGCTTCGGGCGTTCCACCGTTCTGCTTCTGCCGTCGGCTGCATATATATATTCGCCGTCCTCCCGTATGATGACATACACGGAGTCCTTGTCATGCCCCGCCTTGGATGTGGCAAGCATTCCCACGATATTTTCATCCATATTCAAATCCATCTCTACCTATTTATAATGTTAAGATCTCCGGCTCCCCGTCCGTCACCAGCACCGTATTCTCATAATGTGCGGAAAGCGAGCGGTCTGCCGACACTACCGTCCATTCATCATCCAGCCAGTCTACCTCGCCCGTGCCAATATTGATCATCGGCTCGATTGCAAGCGTCATACCGGCTTTTAAGCGTATTCCCCTTCGTCTCTGGGGAAAATTCGGTATATTCGGTGGCTCATGAAGCTTCGTTCCTATGCCGTGCCCCACCAGGTCGTGTACGATGCCGTAACCGTGGGGAATGACATAATCCGCAATGGCATTGGAGATATCATGCAGATGTTTTCCGGCGCTTGCCATCCGGATTCCCCGAAAGAAGCTCTCCCTTGTCACCTCAATCAACTTCTCCGCGTCCGGGCTGATCCGCCCCACACCGTAAGTCCTTGCAGCGTCCGAATGATAGCCCCGATAAATCAGTCCCGTATCCAGACTCACGATATCGCCTTCCTTAAGGATTCGCTCCGGTCTGGGGATCCCATGTACGACCTCCTCGTTCACGGAGACACAGACGCTCGCGGGATAGCCTTCATAATGCAGGAAATTAGGCGTGCAGCCATATCCCCGAATCAGTTCCTCGCATACCGTGTCAATCTCCTTTGTGGAGACGCCGGGACGTATCGTCTTTGCAAGCTCCTCATGCACGCGGGCGAGCAGCCTGCCCGCCTCGCGCATTTTTTCGATTTCTTCTGCCGATTTGATCGTGACCGCAGCCATATCCGCCCCTTTATCCTAATATCTCTTTAATCGCCTGAAATACATCCTGCATATCCTGCGTGCCGTCCACGCTTCGCAGCACACCCTTCGCCTTATAAAACTCGAGCAAAGGCGCTGTCTGCTCCTGATATACCTGCAGACGCTTTCCCACCGTCTCCGGCTTATCGTCGTCACGCAGCACAAGCTCCTGTCCGCACGCATCACAGATTCCCTCTTTCTTCGGGGGCACATGCTCGATATGATAAGTCGCGCCGCAGGATGTGCACGCGCGTCTGCCGCCCATTCTGCGGATGATATTCTCATCCGGCACCTCCACGTCAATCGCGTAGTCAATCTTGTCACCCAGTTTATTCAGCGCGTCTTCCAGCACCTCCGCCTGTGGAATCGTTCTCGGAAACCCGTCCAGTACGTAGCCGTTTTTGCAGTCATCCTGCGCCACCCTGTCAAGGAAAATGCGCACCGTCAGCTCGTCAGGCACCAGAAGTCCCTGATCCATATATTTCTTCGCTTCCATACCGAGCTCCGTTCCGTTCTTAATATTCAGACGGAACATATCTCCCGTTGAAATATGTGGGATTTTATAGCTTTCGGCAATCATTTTCGCCTGTGTTCCTTTTCCGGCGCCGGGTGCGCCCAGCATTATAATCTTCATCTCTTACCTCTCCCATAGCATATGACACAGACGCAAGGTTAGGGACGTGCCGATTATCTGCCGTCCCTACCTGTCTTTGTCTTTTAGTCGTTTAAAAAGCCCTTATAGTTACGGACAAGCATCTGTGACTCAATCTGCTTAACCGTCTCCAGCACCACGCTGACAATAATGATCAGGCTGGTCCCGCCGAAAGATACCTGTGCGCCAAACACACCGTTAAAGAAGTAAGGCACCACACATACAATCGTAAGACCGACCGCTCCGATGAACACAATATAATTCAGGAGCTTCGCCAGATAATCGCTGGTAGGCTTACCGGGTCTAATACCGGGAATAAATCCGCCCTGCCTCTTCATGTTGTCCGCAATCTCCATCGGATTAAAGGTGATGGATGTATAGAAATAGGCGAAGAATATCACCAATAAAATATACACCACCAGACCGATTGAATAAACGAGATGCTCCGGATTACACCAGTAGTTAGAGTTAAGCCCTCTCAGGATTTCACCCCAAACGCCGGTTCCGTTCACATTAAACAGGGAACAGATCACTACCGGAAGCTGCATCAGGGACGATGCGAAGATGACGGGAATCACGCCCGAGGTATTTACCTTCAGCGGAATGTTCGTTGTCTGTCCGCCCACCATCTTTCTGCCCTGCACCTTCTTCGCGTACTGCACCGGAATCTTGCGCACACCGTCATTTAATACAATGACCAGCACTACCATCAGTACGATGATCGCAATGATAATGATCGCTGCCACCACACCTTTAGCAATGGATCTGCCGATCACAAACTGCTCAAAGAGCTGTGTGATATCCTGCGGCATACGGGAGAGAATGTTGATCGTCAGCACGATGGAAATACCGTTGCCGACACCGTTCTCCGTAATCCGCTCACCTATCCACATCAGAAACGCGCTGCCCGCCGTGAGTGCCGCTATAACTGTGATGACATTCATCACATTGTAGGTCTCGAGCAGTCCCTGCCGTCCGAAACCAATCGCCATAACGCCGGACTCAATCAAGGCAAGCGCAACTGTCACATATCTCGTAATAGATGCGATCTTCTTCCGTCCGTCCGCACCGTCTCTCTGCATCTCCTCCAGCTTCGGAATCGCAATCGTCATCAGCTGCATGATGATAGAGGACGTAATATACGGCGTGATGTTAAGCGCCAGAACGGACATATTCAGGAAGGAGCCACCCGTAAAAGCATCAAAGAAATTAAATGCGTCACCGGTCTGGCTCTCGAACCATCTTGCAAAATAGGTTCTGTCCACACCCGGCACGGGGAGCTGTGACCCAAGACGGATCACAACCAACATGAGAAATGTAAAGAAAATTTTATTTCTAATTTCTTTAATCTTAAATGCATTTTTTAGGGTTGTAAACATTAGATCACCTCTGCTGTTCCACCAAGTGCCTCGATTTTTTCCTTCGCGGATGCGCTGAAAGCATTTACTTTCACGTCAAGCTTCTTAGTCAGTTCTCCGTGTCCAAGGATCTTGACACCGTCGCGGGGATTCTTTACGATACCTTTTGCGATCAATGTCTCTACATCAACCGTCATACCATTGTCGAACGCCTCAAGCGCGCTCAGATTGATAGCCACGATTTCCTTTGTATTTCTGTTGGTAAAACCTCTCTTGGGAAGACGTCTGTACAGGGGCATCTGGCCACCCTCAAACCCCGCTCTGGGCGCGCCGGAACGTGCCTTCTGACCTTTATGACCCTTACCGGCTGTCTTGCCGTTCCCGGAACCATGTCCACGGCCTCTTCTAAAATTATCGCTGTGCACAGAGCCCTCCGCAGGTCTTAAATTCGATAATTCCATCTATCACACCTCCTTTATGCCTCTTCCACTTTGACCATATGTCTTACTCTCTGGATCTGGCCTCTGGTTGCCGCATTGTCAGGCAGTTCCACTGTCTGATGAAGCTTCCGAAGTCCCATAGCCGCTACTGTAGCGCGAGCCTTGGGCACCTGACCGATCGTAGATCTGACTAAAGTGATCTTTAATTTTTTAGCTGCCTCTTTCTTCGCTGCCATTTTATTTCCTCCTGATCTGTTATGCACGAATCTCTTCTACGGATTTGCCACGGTTTTTAGCCACTTCCTCAGGAGTCTTTAACTGGCTTAAGCCTGTGATCGTAGCCAAAACCACGTTCTGCTTATTGTTGGACCCCAGGGATTTGGTACGGATATTCTTGATGCCTGCAAGCTCGCAAACCACACGGGCAGGACCGCCGGCGATGATACCGGTACCTTCCGGAGCTCTCTTCAACAATACGGAAGCAGAGCCATATTTTCCGACAAAATCATGCGTGATACTGTTCTTCTCATCCAGTGCAACGCAAACCATATTCTTGATCGCATCTTCCTTGCCCTTACGGATCGCTTCAGGGATTTCAGTCGCTTTGCCCAGGCCTGCACCGACATGGCCGTTGCTGTCACCGACTACAACAAGCGCTGTGAAGCGCATGTTACGACCACCCTTGACAACCTTGGTTACACGCTTGATTGTCACAACTTTCTCAGTGAGTTCTAACTGACTTACGTCAATATTTGTACGTCTCATGTGATCTTTTCTCCCTTCCTAGAATTCCAGGCCAGCTTCTCTGGCCGCGTCCGCTAATGCTGCAATCTTGCCCTGGTATATGAAACCGCCTCTGTCAAAAACTACGGTTTTAATGCCTTTTTCAAGCGCTCTCTTAGCGATCACTGTTCCTACATATGCTGCCGCTTCAACGTCATTGGTCTTCTTAAGCTCGCTTCCAACGCTCTTCTCGAGAGTGGATGCGGATACTAAGGTATTTCCCACTGTATCGTCAATAATTTGAGCATACATATGATTATTACTTCTAAACACAGCCAGACGAGGTCTTTCAGCTGTACCGCTGAAACGGTTACGCATTCTGTTGTGTTTCTTTACACGAACTTTTTGTCTCGATTCTTTCTTAACCATTTCCATACTCTCCTTATCTGTTATTTCTTACCAGTCTTACCAACTTTACGTCTGATTGTCTCATCGGCATACTTGATGCCCTTGCCCTTATAAGGCTCAGGACGTCTCTTGTCTCTGATTTCAGCCGCAAACTGACCTACTTTTTCTTTATCGATGCCCTTGACGATGATCAGATTCTGTCCATCCACAACTGTCTCGATGCCTTCAGGGTCTGTCATCTCCACGGGGTGGGAGTATCCTAAGTTGAGTGTCAGCTTCTTGCCGGACTTAGCGGCTCTGTAACCGACGCCGTTTACCTCCAGCTTCTTCTCAAAGCCGTCCGTCACACCGACCACCATATTGTGGATCAGTGTTCTTGTCAAACCGTGAAAGGATTTCATCTTCTTTAAGTCGTTCGGTCTCGAAACCAGAACCTGATCGCCTTCCACCTTAATTTCCATCTCTGCCGGGAGCGTTCTCTCAAGCGTTCCCTTGGGACCTTTTACAGTCACTTTATTATTTTCTGCAACCTCCACAGTCACACCTGCGGGGATCGCGATTGGCATTCTTCCTATCCGTGACATGCCCGTACCTCCTTTTTCTATTTACCATACGAAGGCGAGTACCTCGCCGCCTACCTGAAGCTCTCTTGCCTTTTTGTCGGTCACAACGCCCTGGTTTGTGGAAATAATTGCCACACCAAGACCCCCGAGCACTCTGGGCAGTTCTTCCTTACCTGCATAAACACGAAGACCAGGCTTGGAAATTCTCTTGATGCCGGAAATGATCTTATCGTTCTTGTCTTCTCCATATTTTAAGGTGATATGGATGGTCTTGAAACTGCCGTTCTCGATCACATCAAATTTTCTGATATACCCTTCCTCTAAGAGAATCTGCGCGATAGCCAGCTTCATCTTGGATGAGGGCACATCCACTGTATCATGCTTCGCAGTATTTGCATTACGGATTCTCGTAAGCATATCTGCAATCGGATCGCTCATTGTCATGATTTTTCCTCCTATAAAATAAACTTAAGAAATTCTTCTCGCTTTGTTACCAGCTAGCTTTCTTAACGCCGGGAATCTGTCCCTTATATGCTAACTCACGGAAACAGATTCTGCAGATTCCGTACTTTCTCAAATAAGCATGTGGACGACCACAGATTTTGCAGCGGTTGTACGCTCTCACAGCGAATTTCGGTTTGCGCTGCTGTTTGATCTTCATTGCTGTCTTAGCCATGAACTTACCTCCTTCTATTTGGCGAATGGCATATTAAATAATCGTAACAACTCACGGGCTTCTTCATCCGTCTTGGCTGTGGTGACGAAGATAATGTCCATACCTCTCACCTTATCAACCTTATCGTACTCGATTTCAGGGAAGATGATCTGCTCCTTGATACCAAGTGCATAGTTACCTCTGCCATCGAAGGAATTCGCGCTCACACCTCTGAAGTCACGCACACGGGGAAGCGCCAGATTTACAAGCCTGTCTAAAAACTCATACATCTTATCGCCGCGAAGCGTAGTCTTACAGCCAATCGACTGTCCCTCTCTGATCTTGAAGTTTGCGATGGAATGCTTCGCTTTTGTGATAATCGCTTTCTGACCGGTAATGGTCTCCATATCACTCACAGCCGACTCTAACACCTTCGCGTTCTCCTTCGCTTCACCGACGCCCATGTTAACCACAATCTTGTCAAGCTTCGGAACTTCCATGACATTTTTATATCCAAACTTTTTGACCATAGCATCTACGATCTCGTTTTTATACATCTCTTTCAGTCTACTACTCAACGCTTTGGATCTCCTTTCTCAGATTTAGTCTACGATGTCGCCCGTGGACTTGGCATAACGTACTTTCTTGCCGTTCTCGATTTTGAAACCGATTCTGGTCGCTTTGCCCTTGTGAACGTACATCACATTGGAAGCATCAATGGGAGCTTCCTTCTGAACAATGCCTCCGGTCTGATTCGCTACGGAAGGCTTCTCATGCTTTGTAATCTTATTGATTCCTTCCACAATGACCTTGTTGTTCTTTTTATCTACGGAAACTACCTTGCCTTCTTTGTCTTTATCCTTGCCGGCGATCACCTTGACCGTATCGCCCTTCTTAATCTTAAACATTGACATACCGGCACCTCCTATAATACTTCCGGAGCCAGTGAAACAATTTTCATAAACTGTTTATCACGAAGCTCTCTTGCTACTGGTCCAAAAATACGGGTTCCTCTGGGAGTCTTATCATCTTTGATAATAACAGCAGCATTTTCGTCAAATCTGATATAAGATCCGTCTTTACGTCTTGCGCCCTTTACGGTACGCACAACAACAGCCTTCACGACATCGCCTTTTTTTACAACGCCGCCTGGTGTTGCATCTTTGACCGTAGCGACAATCGTATCGCCAATACGCGCATATCTTCTTGTAGATCCGCCCATAACTCTGATGCACAGGAGTTCTTTTGCACCGGTGTTATCAGCAACCTTCAATCTGCTTTCCTGTTGAATCATGTTATCTTCTCCTTTTTACTTAGCTTTCTCAACGATCTCGACAAGTCTCCATCTCTTATCCTTGGACAAAGGCCTTGTCTCCATCACCTTAACGGTATCGCCGATATTGCACTCGTTGTTCTCGTCGTGTGCCTTTAACTTGTAAGTCTTTTTAACGATTTTCTTGTAAAGCGGATGCTTTACGTGATCCTCAATCGCCACCACGATGGTTTTATCCATTTTATTGCTTGTAACCTTACCGGTACGAGTTTTTCTAAGATTTCTTTCCACGATTTGTCTCTCCTTTCCGCCTAGTTCGCAGCCTTGGATTTCTGTGTGATCACCGTCTGGATTCTGGCGATGTTTCTTCTCACATCTTTGATTCTGGCTGTATTGTCCAACTGATTTGTTGCGTTCTGGAATCTCAAATTGAAAAGTTCTTTCTTAGCATCCACAAGCTCCTGTGCTAATTCTGCATCTGATTTTTTATTTAAATCTTCCACATATTTATTAGTTTTCATTTGCTACACCGCCTTCCAAATCTGCCTTAGAAACGATTTTACATTTGCAGGGAAGCTTATGGGTTGCAAGACGCAACGCTTCCTTTGCCACTTCCTCAGACACACCGGCGATCTCGAACATCACACGGCCGGGCTTAACAACTGCTACCCAGTATTCCAGCGTTCCTTTACCGGAACCCATACGTGTCTCCGCAGGCTTTGCAGTTACAGGCTTATCCGGGAAAATCTTGATCCAGACTTTACCGCCACGCTTGATATATCTTGTCATGGCAATACGGGCTGCCTCTATCTGATTGGACTTGATCCAACAGGGCTCCATTGCTATGATACCGTACTCACCATAGGTAATCTTGTTGCCGCGGGTCGCTTTACCCGCCATGGAACCACGGAACTGTTTACGACGTTTTACTCTTTTTGGCATTAACATTATTTATCGCTCCCTTCCTTGTTAGATTTAGTCGGAAGTACCTCGCCTTTGTAAATCCATACCTTTACGCCAAGCTTACCATATGTGGTATCAGCCTCGGCGAAGCCATAGTCAATATCCGCTCTCAGCGTCTGCAACGGGATGGTTCCCTCGCTGTAAAACTCGGAACGCGCAATGTCCGCGCCGCCAAGACGTCCGGATACAGCTGCCTTGATGCCTTCCGCGCCGGCCTTCATGGTACGGCCCATGCAGGACTTCATCGCACGTCTGAAAGATACACGGTTCTCAAGCTGCTGCGCAATGTTCTCCGCTACAAGCTGCGCATCCTTATCAGGTCTCTTGATCTCCTTAATGTCTACAAGAACCTTTTTGTTTGTCAGCTTGGACAGCTCTTTCTTTGTCACTTCAATTTCAGCGCCGCCCTTGCCGATCACTACGCCGGGCTTAGCTGTGTAGATAATAACCTTCACCCTGTCGGAAGCTCTCTCGATCTCGATCTTGGAGATACCGGCACTGTATAACTTCTTCTTCAAATACTCTCTGATATTGTAATCTTCTACTAAAAAGTCAGCGAACTCTCCGTCTGCATACCATTTGGAATCCCAATCCTTGATGATACCGACTCTCAATCCGTGTGGATTAACTTTCTGTCCCATGTTGTTCTCCTTCCTAATCTGATCCTATCTTGCGTCGAGAACGATCGTAATGTGGCTCATTCTCTTCTCAATTCTGTAAGCTCTGCCCTGTGCTCTCGGCTGAATCCTCTTCATGGTAGGTCCCTTGTTTGCATAGCACTCAGCCACATAAAGGTTCTCCGGATTCGGGTACTTCGTGGGATCCTGACTGTATTTGTATTCGGCATTCGCAATCGCCGACTCCAGCAGCTTCTTGATTACGCTGGATGCATATCTGGGATTATACGCAAGGATTCCGAGCGCTGTCTCGACATCCTTCCCCCTGATGGCATCTAACACGAAACAAGCTTTCTGTACAGACACACGTGCATAAGATAACTTCGCCGAAGGTCTGACATCCTTGTTCGCGTTTCTCTCTCTCTTTATCTGGGATCTATGTCCTTTAGCCATAGATTGAAGCCTCCTTTCAAATTAGCGAACTTTGGACTTTCTCTCGTCCTTATCATGTCCTCTGTAAGTTCTGGTTGCTACGAACTCACCGAGCTTGTGTCCAACCATATCCTCTGTAACATATACCGGTACGTGCTTTCTTCCGTCATGAACCGCAAAGGTGTGTCCAACGAAGGAAGGGAAAATCGTAGAACGGCGGGACCAGGTCTTAATAACCTGCTTCTGTCCCGACGCATTCATAGCATCTACTTTTTTCAGTAAGCTCGCATCCGCAAACGGTCCTTTTTTCAGTGATCTAGCCATGCTCTATCTTTCCTCCTATTATTTAATAGCTCTGCCGTCTCTTCTTCTCACAATCAGCTTATTAGAAGCTTTTTTCTTCTTACGGGTCTTAAGACCGAGTGCCGGTTTACCCCAAGGTGTACACGGTCCCGGGCGTCCAATCGGAGCGCGTCCCTCACCACCGCCATGCGGGTGGTCATTCGGGTTCATAACGGAACCGCGGACAGTCGGGCGGATGCCCATGTGACGCTTACGTCCGGCTTTACCGATTTTAATCAGATTGTGGTCTGTGTTGCCAACCGTGCCGATGGATGCTCTGCACACCATCGGAACCATTCTCATTTCGCCGGAGGGGAGTCTTAAGGTCGCGTACTTACCTTCCTTTGCCATCAGCTGTGCGCTGTTGCCTGCGGAACGAACCATCTGACCACCCTTACCGGGATATAATTCAATGTTGTGTACCAACGTACCTACCGGAATCTCGGACAGAGGTAAGCAGTTGCCCACTCTGATTTCGGCTTCGGGTCCGTTCATGACCTTCATGCCATCCTTCAGCCCCTCCGGTGCAAGGATGTATGCCTTCTCACCGTCCTCGTAACAGATAAGCGCGATGTTAGCCGTTCTGTTGGGATCGTACTCGATACCGATCACCTTTGCGCTGATGCCGTCTTTATTTCTCTTAAAATCAACGTTTCTGTATAATCTTCTGTTTCCGCCGCCGTGATGTCTCACCGTAATCTTACCCTGATTGTTGCGGCCCGCATTCTTCTTAAGCGAGGTGCAGAGCGCCTTCTCAGGAGTTTTCTTCGTAATCTCGCTGAAATCAGATCCGGTCATGTTACGTCTCGACGGTGTATACGGGTTATATGTCTTGATTGCCATGATTCCTTATCTCCTTTACTGAATATTTATCAAAGTCCTGCAAAGATCTCGATATCCTTGCTGTCCTCGGTAAGCTGCACAACCGCTTTCTTGGTCTTTGCCGTCTTGCCGTAAACCATGCCGCGTCTCTTGGTCTTGCCCACCTGATTCATGGTGTTAACCTTTGCCACCTTCGTACCCTCGAACATCTTTTCCACAGCTTCTTTAATCTGTGTCTTGTTTGCTTCCGGATGAACCAAGAAGGTGTACTTCTTCTCGCTCATGCCCGCCATACTCTTCTCGGTAATCACAGGCTTGAGGATTACATCATAATATTGAATCGCTGCCATTATGCAAACACCTCCTCAATCTTAGCTACGGCATCCTTGGTGAGCACCAGTGTGTCGCCCTTGAGGATGTCATACACGTTGATATTCTCAGCTACCGCCGTGTTGACTGTGGGAAGGTTTCTCGCGGAGAGAATCACGTTCTCATCCTGCCCGTCAATCACTACCATCGCCTTGTCAACCTTTAAGTTATCCATAACCTTCTTGAAATCTTTTGTCTTGATCGCGTCAAACTTTAACTCGTCAAGCACAATCAGCTTGTTGTCCTGCACTCTGCTTGTCAGAACCGACTTGAGCGCTGCCCTCTTCTCCTTCTTGTTCAGCTTGAAGGAATAATCTCTGGGTGTGGGAGCAAACACAACGCCGCCGCCTTTCCACTGGGGCGCTCTGGTCGAACCCTGTCTCGCATGACCCGTGCCCTTCTGTCTCCAAGGCTTTCTTCCGCCGCCGGAAACCTCCGAGCGGGTCTTAGCTTTCTGTGTGCCCTGACGCTTGTTCGCAAGATTCTGAACGACTGCCATGTGTACCAAGTGCTCGTTAATCTCGACACCAAACACCGCATCGTTTAAGTCCATCTTGCCGACTTCTTTACCTTCCATATTATAAACAGATACGTTTGCCATCTGAATGGTCCTCCTTTCATCTGTGGCTTAACCACTATTTCGCCGCATCAACCTTAGTCGTCTCTTTGATAGTTACTAAGGCTTTCCTGGGGCCGGGCACCGCGCCCTTTACCAGAATGAGGTTCTTGTCTGCGTCGACTCTCACTACCGTAAGATTCTGTACCGTAACTCTGACACAACCCATGTGTCCCGGCATACCCTTGCCCTTAAATACCTTGCTGGGGGAAGAGCAGGCGCCGTTGGAACCCTGATGGCGATGGAATTTGGAACCGTGTGTCATAGGTCCTCTGTGCTGGCCGTGTCTCTTGATCGCGCCCTGGAATCCCTTACCTTTGGAGATCGCCGTCGCGTCCACTCTGTCGCCAGCCTCAAAGATATCCGCTTTAATCTCGCCGCCGAGCGTATACTCGTCCGCGTTATCAAACTTAAACTCTCTGATAAATCTCTTGCAGGAAACGCCTGCCTTTTCAAAGTGACCCTTCTGCGCCTTGTTCACGCCATGGCGGTGAATCACTTCCTTTCTGCCGCCCTTGTCCTTGTTGACGATCTTTTCCTTCTTATCAACAAAGCCAACCTGCACTGCACTGTAGCCGTCATTCTCCACAGTCTTGATCTGTGTCACTGCACAGGGACCTGCCTGAAGCACGGTAACCGGTGTTAATGTGCCGTCTTCGTCGAAAATCTGAGTCATTCCGACTTTTGTTGCCAAAATTGCCTTTTTCATTTCCTTTACCTCCTGTTGTTCTACAGCGGATTCGAAACAATTTACTTCGAATCTTTCTAGTAGGGGTTTTATTTGTTCTTCATCTTAATGTCGATATAAACACCTGCCGGCATCTCCAGTCTCTGGAGCGCGTCTACCGTCTTGGGGGTAGGGGTGATAATATCAATGAGTCTCTTATGAGTCCTCTGCTCGAACTGTTCTCTGGAATCCTTGTACTTGTGAACCGCACGAAGAATCGTGATCACTTCCTTCTTGGTAGGAAGGGGTACGGGGCCGCTCACCTGCGATCCGTTTTTCTTAACAGTTTCGATGATTTTCTTTGCCGATGCATCCACCAGCTGATGGTCATAGGCTTTCAGGGTGATTCTCATTACTTGACTTGCCATAAAAAAAGTCGCCTCCTTTTCGCACTTTTAAAGCTTAAGTACGACAAGCGGTGACTGTACACTCTCCCGTGTGTGTCCTAAATGCTTACGCATCGAATCACTAACACGTCGTTTCCGGCTGACCGGACATTTTGTCTGTACAGTGACTTGTCGTCAGTTTCCTAACTTGACATTCGCTCCACGGAAAACCTGCCACGTGGGCAGCAACCTCACGCTTCATAGCTATCATGTCACAGCATTGAATAGTATATCGGATGTTTTCGGGAAATGCAAGAAAAAAGTGGGAAAGATGATTGTTTTTTTTTAAGTACAATACAAAACGAATAGGTGGTGAGGCGAATTTTACCAGATGCCTGCCTATTCCTGCGCAAACTCGCACCCACCTCGCGTAGTCAATTTTGTTAATTCCGAAAAACTTGTTACGCGAGCTCGGCGCTCAAGCAGTGCTCCGGAACAGGCAGGCATCTTGCAAAATCCGCTCCGACATTATATCATAATTCTTATAAGTCATAAGCAATATCATATCAGAATCAAACATACAATAATCTTGCGACGCCAGCTGATAAGTTTGCGTTTATTATATCACAAGGAGAAAAAACAATCATGTGGATTGCGGACCAATGGAAAGATTATGAGGTGCTGAACTGTTCTAAGGGCGAAAAGCTGGAGCGATGGGGAAAATATATTTTGGTGCGTCCCGATCCACAGGTCATCTGGGATACGCCGAGGACGGATGAGGGCTGGAAAAAGAAGAACGGGCATTATCATCGCAGCGCTAAGGGCGGCGGGGAGTGGGAGTTCTTTGATCTGCCGCAGGAGTGGAGCATCCGCTACCGGGAGCTGACCTTCCGCTTAAAGCCGTTCAGCTTCAAGCATACGGGGCTTTTTCCGGAACAGGCGGTGAATTGGGATTGGTTTTCTTCTATAATAAAGAAAGCAAAAGCACAGAATCCTAAGCGGCCTGTCAAAGTCCTGAACCTTTTTGCCTACACGGGCGGCGCAACCCTCGCCGCTGCCGCCGCCGGCGCGGCAGTCACGCATGTGGACGCTTCCAAAGGCATGGTCACATGGGCAAAAGAAAATGCCGCCGCTTCGGGACTCTCCGATGCGCCCATCCGCTGGCTGGTGGACGACTGTGTGAAATTCGTGGAGCGGGAAATCCGCCGCGGCAACACCTACGACGGTGTCATCATGGATCCGCCCTCTTACGGTCGCGGTCCCAAAGGCGAAATCTGGAAAATCGAAGAAGATGTCTTTCCCTTGATCGAGCTTGCCGCTAAACTGCTTTCAAAGGACGCCCTGTTCTTTCTTGTCAACTCCTACACCACGGGACTGCAGCCCGCGGTGCTCACTTATATGATACACACCGCCCTTGTGCCGACGTTCGGCGGACAAGTGGAGTCGTCGGAAATCGGTCTGCCCGTCTCGGCAAACGGACTCGTGCTGCCATGCGGCGCTTCCGGCAGATGGTTTGCATAATATGAGTTTACATAACTCCCGTCGCTTTCGCAATGCCATATAAAAGTAACAAATGCACCGGGTAAAATCCGTAATAGAACGGCTTCGGAAGCTGCCGCCCTTTTTCCCCGTTATAGAGAAAAATCAGCGCAAAGGCAAACAAACCATACATTTCCCGCAAAGAAAACCGAAACAGGAAGTCAGCCGAATAAACACCCGCATATCGGATAAGGTTGGAACCCCATGTGCCAAACAGCATGGTTAACCCCACCGCCATAAAGCGGACGCCCCCATCCTTTTCCCGCGTCTGATACATGGCAAAAATCAAAAGCACGCCCATAAACCGGTAATCCGTGGAGCAAAAGAATGCGAGCGCACTGCCTGCCAGCAGTACCGCCCAGCGACCCAGCGTCGCAAAAACACTCCTGTCATAGGAGAGATAATCCCATAACGTTACTACAAGCACACCCAGAAACAAAGTCCAGTAAACATTCTGCCCGCTCCGGTCAAACGCGGTTCCGGAAAGAGCCAGATCAAAAGGAATCTCTGAGAGCAGCGCGAATAAGAAAAGCCGCATCAGAAACCACACCCTGCTCCTCGTATAAAAAAAGCCCTCCACAATCAGAAACGCGAAAAGCACGAAAGAAACTCTGCCCACAGCCCTGCCCACACGATAAACCCGCTCCAGCCGCGGGTCCCATCTGCCATCCACCAGATGTAATCTCATATAATTTAAAAAGAGGATGGCAAAAAAATGGTCTATCAGCATAGTAAGATATGCCGCGTTTTTCAGCACGGCGCCTGTGAGCCCATATTTCTTTTCCGCTTTTTGCAATCCTGCCATTATTTCCGTTCCTGTCTTGAAAAAGAGGTCCCTGCTATCTTCCTAGCAAAGACCCCGCCTATTCCTTATTCTATTTCTATGCCGTCGCATCCACGTTAGCGCCTTCCACCAGCTCCGCCCCCGACTGCCCTGTATCCGGGGACACCGGGATATCCACGCCCTGTAGCTGCAGCGATACCGCCGGATTCGACTCCTGCTGAAATGTCTGCTGGCTTACCGCCTGTTTCTCCCGCGCCAGCTTGTTAAACATCGCCTTCAGATATTTCATATCCGCTTCTACGATATCCTTCATCTCATCCGCACGATGCTTCTTACGAAGCTTATCCACATCCTCAGGCGACATCTCCTGTTCCGTAGCGCCCATATATTCTTTCATGATGTCGTTCACGCCGCCGGTCTGCTCCAGCTCCTGCATGAGCTGCTCATACTCCTCCATCAGCTCCTGCATCCGCTCCAGTTCATCATCCTTCAGGTTCTCCATGGACTCCTCGAGCTTCTTCATCTGTTCGTCCTCTTCTGACGCCGATACCGATCCCTGCTCCACAAGACCCTTTCCCGTAGCCTGCGCCTTCTCTTCCTCCTCCAGATGTTTCTTTTTCCTGCGGGCAATCCTCTCCATCTTTCTGGCGTGGATAATCGCATGGCGAAGATCTGTCTCGTCATACTTGCCGCTCATCTGTTTCCTGAGGAGGGAAACCACTTCCTCGCGCGCCTTCGTGATCACCCTGCGCGCGCCCGTGGAAGTATTATTCATGGTAATCTGCCGTGAAATCTTTTTATAATTATAATTTAGCTTTTTCTTCTTTTGACTCGCTTTCTGTTTTTGAATCCGGATGGCGTTCGCTGTCTGTCTCGCCGCAATGCCGGCACACTCGTTCTTAATATCCTGCGCCGTTCTCTGTTTATACGGATCAGACGCCGCAGACGCAGTCTGATTCGGATTCGTCCCTATTTTTATGCCCATATTCCTATCCTCCATGACGCTGTCAGTGCGGCAAATCCTTTTGCCGTAATTCCCCTGCAGCCGACCGCCTGTCAAATGTGGCTTATCAACTGTTATCATATATATCGGACAGGAGTGCTCTTTTGTTTAGAAACTACAGCCGCCGCATCCAACTCTTTTTCCAAAAAACAACCAGTGAAATCAGAAATCTCACAACCTCCTCCAGCGAGAGGATGAAATACACCTGAGGAATTGGCAGATTCCACACAAACGCCGCCAGAAAGCCAAGCGGTACACCGAATACCCATGTACCGATCATGTCAATCCACATCACATAGCGTGTCATACCGCCGCTCCTAATAATGCCGCCGCCAAGAATCATATTCTGTACCTTTATGGGAGAGATTATGGCAAAAGCCACTAAAATCGAGTACGTCATCCCTTGCACCTGCGGCTCCACATTGTACACCGATACATAGGTCCCGCCCAGCCAGATAAGCAGGAGAGACAGTATCGCAGAACCCGCAAGCCCGCATCCCATCAATTTCTTAGAGTCCCTGTAGGCAGTCTCGTACTCTCCTTTTCCCAGATGCCTGCCAATCATAATACCCGCTGCCTGCGCAACGCCGCTCAAAAGCCCGATCAGTAACCCCTGGACCGGTCCCGTCATGGTCATCGCCGCGCAGGGCGCGGTTCCCATACGCCCGTAAATCACCGCATACATGTTCTCGCCCAGACTCCACATAAACTCACAGACCAGAATGGGCGCCAGAATCCCCAGATACTGTATCCGCGTTTCCCTCGTCAGCCGAAGTAATGCATCCACCCTTCCTCTTTCAAAATAAGAGCAAAAGACCGCATCCCTGCAAAAATAGACCACCGTCACGCCAAACGCCGCTGCCTGCGCAATCACGCTTGCCACAGCCGCCCCCTGCACGCCCATTGCCGGAAAGCCGCCCCTGCCGAAAATCAGCACATAATTCAGCCCGGTATTCAAAAGCACGGAAAGGAAGCTCGCCACGAGAGGAAATACCGCTTTCCCGACACAGCGCAAAAACACTGTCATAATGGTAGATATTGCCATGATAGGAAACGAAACGGCATAGATGCGCAGATAAGCGGCTGCCTGCACCCTTACCGCCTCATTCTGGGTGTACAGTGACATGACTCCCTGCGGAAAGAGCGCGCAAACCGCCAGAAAACCGCCCGCGAGCAAAAGAGCGACGAGCAGGTTCAGATAAAAACTTCTCCCCACACCCTTCTCGTCCTTCGCCCCCACATACTGCGCCGCCATAATGCCCGCTGCCGCCGCCACTGCCCCCAGCACCACCGTATAAATTGACGCGAACTTACCGCCCAGCCCGATTCCCGCAATGCTTTCACTTCCGAGCTGTCCTATCATAATCTGGTCCGCCATGCTGAAGGAATACTGCAGCAGGGACTGCAGGGTAACCGGCAGTGCAATTCCAATTAAATCGGCGCGAAACTCACTTTTTCTCTCTATCTTTTCCATCTTTATCTCCTCATCCCTGCCTCTATGTCATAGTTTTTCATCTGTTCCATCGTAATTCCGTTTCCCGTAAATGTCACAGCTCTGTTGTGACTCAAATCAATGCGGAGAATGCCATATTTCAGGCATTCTCCTGCGTGAGACTTAGAACTTCTTCGCGAAGCAGCCTTTGCTGCGAGTGATTAGAAGTTCTTCTCACGCTATCCCGGACAATGAGCTTCACCGGAAGCACTTCCTCCACCGCCTCTCCGTCTCCGTCCCACAATCTCTTTAAGGCGCGTACCGCTATCCTCGCACGCTCCCCCGCATCCTGCCCCACCGTGGTGAGCCGCGGAAAACAGTTTTCACTAAGAGCGTTATTGTCAAATCCCACCACCGACATCTCCTCCGGCACGGAAATCCCCAGCGCCAGCAGAAAGTGTATAAACTCCGCCGCATACACATCTGAAACGGCAAACGCCGCCGTACACGTCCTTATCTCCTCAAAATGCGCCCGGAAAAAGGCAGCGCGTCCCTCCCTGTTCATCGGCACTTCCAGAAATATCGTCTCTCCTCCCAAAAAACCTTCGCGAAAACCTGCCAGACGCTCCGCGTCCACACAAACATCATTGTCCGCAAGAAGAAGCGCCCGTCTGTGCCCCATCTCTTTTAAATACGCGCCCGCCTGGCGACCACCGTCAAAATTGTCAATCGTCAAATTGCTGATACCCTTGTTGCTCTCAAAATAGCCGTCATAGACCACAAAAGGAATATGCATTTTTTCGCGTATCTTTTCATAATCACTGTCGCAGAATCCCAGAAGCACCATCCCGTCCATATTCCACATGGAAGCAAACCGCTCCACCTCGCCCCAGTCCTGCGTTGCCTTGATCATCATGAAATACCCTGCCTTTTCCAAGGCAAACAGCAGAGCGTTCATCGATGCGGACACAAAGGCATCCTCCAGCACCCTTCCTTCATATTTTTCATGGTTATTCACCACCACACCGATGATACGGGAATTGTTTCTTGCAAGCAGAATCCCCGCCATATTCGGAATATACTGCCGCTCTTCCAAAAGCGCCTGCACCCGTTTCACCGTCTCATCCGATATTTTCTTCGTCTTTCCGTGAATCACGTTGGAGACCGTAGCCGTACTTAGCCCCAGCTCCTCCGCAATATCCGCAATCCTTACCCGCTCCGCCATATTTCCTCCGCAAAACCACAATTTTTTACTCTGGAATCAGTGTAATCCCACAATCTGATAAGCACAATAGGTTAATCGCGTAACCCCAGACAAAAAAAGGAGTGCATTTTTGGCACTTTTGCCTCAAATGCACTCCCGTTTCCTGCTGGTTCTATGGTTCCGCCGGCTTTGTCTTTCTCATTTTCTCTACGCTCTCCTCCCAAGTATCCGGTTTCCTCCGTCTCTGCTCGGGAATCCATTTTAGGAGCGCCTCATTGAGCGCCTTCTTGTCCAACGGTTTGGTGATAAAATCCTGAAAGCCGTTTTCCAGAAACATCTCCCGGACACCTTCCATGGCGTTCGCCGTCAGCGCGATAATGACCGGCTGTGTGCCGTTCTCCCCGCATTCGCTGCGGATGAGCTGTACCGCCTCTATGCCGTCCATCTCCGGCATCATATGATCCATGAAAATAATATCATATTTCGTCTGCTTCACACATTCGATTGACTTCGGACCGCTGTCCGCCTCATCAATGGTAAACCCGTAAGGACGAAGAAACCCTCTCGCCACCTTTCGGTTGACCAGATTGTCGTCTACCACCAGCACCCGGCATTCATCCGCCGTAAAGGTCTGAATTTCGTCTTCCTTTCTGGCAGCTTCCTTCGGCACCTCCGTCAGACTTCTCCGGTCCACAATCCTTTGCGGGATATCCAGAATAAAGACCGTGCCTTCCCCGTACACACTTTCCACGCGGATGATTCCCTTCATCAGCTCCACCAGATGCCTTGTAATGGAAAGCCCGAGTCCCGTTCCCTCCACACTCCGGTTGCGCTTCGCATCCACCTGACTGAAATTCTCAAAAATTTTCTCGATGTCCTCCTCCTTAATGCCGCAGCCGGTATCCCTCACCTCTATATGCAAAATCTCCGTGTCTGCATCCTCTCCCGGACTGCCGCCGACAGACAGCTTTACATAGCCTTCCTTTGTAAATTTCAATCCATTGTTGAGGAGGTTAATCAAAATCTGTCGGATTCTCCCCTCATCGCCGTAATACTTACACGGTATGGACATATCGTACTCACTTTTGAGCAGAATCCCCCGCTTTGACGCCGCGCCGTCCATCATATTAATGACTTCGTCTGTCACATTCTTAATATGATAGTCCGCGTTTACCAGCTCCATCTTTCCCGACTCAACCTTGGACAAGTCCAAAATATCGTTGATAAGCGCCAGCAGATTCCTGGACGCCGACTTGATATCGCAGGCGTAACTGTACACCTTACGCCCCTTGCTCTCCTCCATAATAATATCGCTCAATCCCACAATCGCATTCATGGGCGTGCGTATCTCATGGGACATATTCGCCAGGAACTCGCTTTTCGCCTCATTCGCCTGCTCCGCCTGCATCGTAATCCTTTTAATCTCTTCAATATTATTCTTGATTTCCGTCATGTCCAGAACCACAACCACATGCCCCTTGATCACGCCAAAACGGTCCGGCACCGGCTCCACATGGCTCTGATAATAACGGTCCCCGATAAAAATATCATGTTTCATTTCTTCGCCCGGCTCGGGTTTCGGGAAATCCAGTATCTCTGCAATATTTCTGCCGAAGGCACGGCTGTTCAGCCCCGGAAAAATCTCAGCCGCCGCCGGATTATAATTGACAATGCGCCGCTTGTCATCCAGCGCGATCACACCGTCGCTCATACTGTTCAAAAGCGCGCCCGAGGCAAGACTTCCGAAGTCGTAAACCCTCCTGCTCCATACGAGAATCACCACACAGGCGAGCACCATCCCCAGAACCATCGGCGTAAAATCATAGGCGCGCGTCAGCTTCGTGACATAGGCGCTCAGGGCAATGACCGGCAGGAGCGCGAGTCCCAGAATCAGCCCGCATTTGCGATCCACCGCATCTTCTCCCTTTCTGGCACAGGCACGGATTAGCACACGCATGGACATCGCATAGGGAATGAGCGTTGCGCAGATGATAAATACCGCATATCCCAGCCCATAATCCAGAACCAGATAAGAATGTCCCTCCGCCGTAGTCTGCCATTCCACCTGCCTGTAAAAGAAGGTATGGTGGTCACAGGTCAGAACCACCATGAGAAGCCCGACGTCAATGACTCCCAAAAGCTTCAGTATCTTTAGAGGCGCCTCCTCGAAACAATAGATATAAATAAAATAGCAGTAACAGATCGGTATTGTCATGGTTCCCAGATGCTGCATTTTCACCGCCACCAGAGCTGCCTCCATCGTTGGCGCCGTCAGTTCCAGCAGATATCCGATATTCTGTATCAAAGCGCCCACGAGGAAATACTCCATCATTTTCTGTTCTCTGGAGCCGTCACCGCTTAGCAGAAGCGCCAGCGCAAAAAAGATGGTACATATTGCTATCACCTGTAATCCGATAAAAGCTATATTCATCCGCTCTCTCCTACCTTGCTCCTTTATCGTATATCACGCCAAGCGCCCTCGGCGAATGATTCTTTCTCCCAAAGAATACAAGCATCAGAAGCGTCAGCACATAGGGCAGCACCATGACCAGATCCTGATAGCTGCTCGGCATCTCCAGAAGCTTCACCAGCTCATACCCTCCCGATCTCGCAAACCCGAAAAGCAGGCACGCCCCCAGCGTGGGCAGAATTTTCCAGTTGCCAAAAATCAGCGCCGCAATGGCCAGATACCCATATCCCGAGTAAATATTCGAAGAAAAATTCGCGGAGATAGAGTAAGCAAAGCAGATGCCTCCCAGTCCCGAAAGCGCTCCGGATACCAGAACCGCCAAAAGCCGCACTTTTCCCACCTCGATGCCCGCCGCATCCACCGCGTGGGGATTGTCCCCGCAGGCTCTCAGATGCAGACCGAAAGGCGTCTTATAAAGAACATACCATGCGATAAAGGCAATCAGTGCAATCACCGGTTCAAAAGGGTAGAGATTGGTAAAGACCGCTCCCAGCACGGGAACCGCCGAAATCCCCGGCACCGTCATGCGTGCCGACACACCAAGCACAAACTTGTTGGAAGCCGCCCCAAAAACGCTGGCATTGATCTGCTTTGTCATAAACTCCGTCAGAGACATTGCCAAAATGTTAATAACCACACCGCTGATGACCTGATTCGCCTTAAAGCGAATACACAGCATCGCGTGAAGCAGGGAAAAAAGCATACCGCCCAAAAAGGCAAACACCATTGCCAGATAAAATGGCACAGGAGAATTTCCCGCAAAACAAGGCGCGATACAGACCGCAAAAAGTGCCCCGCAAAAAGCGCCAAAGCCCTGCAGACCCTCTATCGCCAAGTTGGTCACACCGCTCCGTTCACAGTAAATGCCGCCAATCGCCATGATAAACAGCGGAAGCGCAAAGGACAAACCGTCAATTATGATCGTATTCATATCATCTGTTCTCCTTCCGTCTGTCTAATCGTTCCCTCACATAAGCGCCGCAGGCGCTGATCAGCAGAATAATTCCCGTAAGGGCGGATGCCATCTCCGCCTGCACCCCTGCCGTGGAGCTCATGTAAGTGCTTCCCTTGGAAATCACAGTGATGAGGAAAGAAGAAAAAATAATGCCTATCGGTGAACTGTTTCCCAAAAGCGCCACAGCGATGGCGTCATATCCCGTGCTCGCAAGCACTCTCGGCTGCATGGAAGAAAAGTAACCCAAATAGTAGGTCACACCGGCAAGCCCCGCCGCGCCACCCGAAAGCATCATCGCCAGCACTCTCGTCCTTCCCACGCGGATGCCTGCGTACTCCGCCGCCCGGCTGCTGCTCCCCACCGCCTTGATCTCAAATCCAAGCGTCGTCTTTCCGAGCAGAAAGACCGCTACCGCGATTGCCGCTGCCGCCACAAGAATCCCCAGCGGAATATCCATTTTGTAGTCTCCCACCGCCACATCAACCAAAGTCAATCTGCTGGCGGCGCCTATATTTTTCGACTGCCTCGATACCGGATCCACAAAAAAGACATTGATAAAAAAACTGACCACATACTGCACAATGTAATTGCACATGATGGTGGACACCACCTCATTGATATTGAACCGGTGCCGCAGAAAACCGACCAGACCGCCCACAAGCGCACCCACCGCCATGCCGATTAGAATTACCAGCGGTTTCGCCACCACGGCGGGCAGCTCAGAATATCCTACTAAAACCGTAGCCACAAACGCCGCCGCCAGCATTTGTCCCGAAACGCCGATATTAAACAGCCCCGCCTTCAAAGCGATCAGCACCGAGAGCGACGCTAAAAGCATCGGTGTCAAGGCGTTTAGAAAACTGGTAAAATCTGTAAGCATTCCCTTGTGCCCTGCATAGGATGCCTTCGGCGCAAGCCCCGATCCCTGCAGCAGATTGTAATATGCCAGAAACGGATTTTTTCCGAGCAGCGCTATGACCACCATCCCCAGAATCAGGCTTAAGAGAACCGTAAAAACCGGTATCCAATCATGCTTTTTCATGGCTGCCTCCCACTCCCATCATAAATTCTCCGACCTCTCCGGGCGTCAATGTTTTCGCGTCAGCAATCTTCTCAATCTTTCCGTTATAAATAACGCCAATCGTATCGGCAAGATTCATCACCTCATCCAGCTCCAACGAAATCAGCAGGACAGCCTTGCCCCTGCTTCGCTGCTCCACAATCTGCCGGTGAATATTCTCTATCGCCCCGATATCCAGTCCTCTGGTAGGCTGGACAAAAATCAGGAGGGAGGAATCCAGCTCAATCTCTCTGGCAATGATCGCTTTCTGCTGGTTGCCGCCGCTCATGGAGCGCACAATCGTCCCGCTCCCCTGCCCGCTCCTGATATCATATTTTTCAATCAATTCGTCACTGTATCTGATAAACTCCTCTCCCGCTATGATAGAGCCTTTGGAAAAGGGCGGCTGAAAATAATTTTTCAGCGCCAGGTTATCCGACAAGGACAGATCCATCACCAGACCCACATTCTGCCTGTCCTCGGGAATATAAGAAATACCCTCCAAATTCCGGCTGCGGATAGAAACCTGCGTAATATCCTTACCGTTTAAAAGTATCCTCCCATGGGAGGGTTTTAAAAGTCCCGCCACCGCATCAGCCAGCTCTACCTGCCCGTTCCCGGAGACGCCCGCCACCGCGAAAATCTCCCCGCCGCGCACGGAAAAGCTGACATCCTTCACCACCTCAAATTTATCCTCATTCTGCACCGTCAGATGTTCTACTTTCAAAATTTCCCTGCCAAACTCCGGCGCAGGCTTGTCCACAGAAAAGTTCACTTCCCTGCCAACCATCAGATTTGCCATGGTCTTCGTGTCCGTCTCCTTCACGTCCAGCACATCAACCAGCTTTCCCCTGCAGAGAATTGCACAGCGATCGGCAATCTTTTTAATCTCCTCCAGCTTGTGTGTAATCAGGATAATCGTTTTCCCATCCCGGCGCAGGCTCTCTATGATTTCCAGCAAAAACTCAATTTCCTGCGGCGTCAGCACTGCCGTCGGCTCATCAAAAATCAAAATCTCCGCCTCCCGATACAGCATCTTTAATATTTCCACCCGCTGCTGCATGGAGACATTGATATTTTCTATCACCTTGGTGGGATCCACCTCCAGCCCGAATTTCTCGGATAAAGCCCGAATCTCCTCATTCGCCCTCTTCTGATCAAGCGTCTTAAAAATACCAAAGGTCTTTTTAACCGGCTCCATCCCCATAACGATGTTCTCCGCTATGCTATAGTTGCTCACCAGCTTAAAATGCTGGTGCACCATGCCGATATTCAGCCTCGTCGCATGATTGGGAGACTCAATCTTCACCTTCTCCCCCCGGATGACGATCTCTCCCTCGTCCGGCTCATACATGCCAAACAGCATACTCATGAGCGTGGACTTGCCCGCGCCGTTCTCCCCCAAAAGGGCATAAATCTCCCCTTTTTTCACTTGGATGGAAACGTCGTCGTTCGCGACAATGCCAGGAAAACGCTTCGTGATGTGATTCATCTCAATGATATAGTCAGACATATACGGTCCCTGCCCCCTGTAACCAATATCTGTTTCTAGTATACGGCAAAGTCCATTATCCCGCAAGATATGACTTCGGCTTCTAACTGTGCCTATGCATAAGCAGAGACAGCAAGGGCTGCGGAAAATTTTCCCCGCAGCCCGAACTATGCGCTCTATTTTTTTATCCGGACGGCAAACCGCCGCCCGCCCAATTACCTACCAGCTAAAGTCCTCCGGTGTAATACCGTTGAAGTTCGCGGCAGGAACAATTGTGCCGCCTTTAATCGCGTCATACGCCGCATCCATCTTTGTGATGGAATCCGCGGAGAGCTGATTTCTGCCGTCCGCGTTGATATATCCTGTGGAATCCGTATCCGCCTGCAGTACCACGTTTCCGCCCTTAAAGCTGCCGTCCGCAACCGCCTCGAGCGCGCGCTCCACATTCAGGTGCATCACCTTTACCGCAGAAGTCAGAACCACATTTGCGTCGCCGTTTGCACCGTCATCATACTGGTCTACATCACAGCCGATAAAGTAAACGCCGTCAGCCTCCTTCACCGCCGTGAGGACACCGTTCCCGGATGCGCCTGCCGCCACGAAGATGATATCCACACCCTCAGCAATCAGCGCATTGCCGACTACCTTACCGGTCGCTTCATCTGCGAAAGAGCCGACATAGTTGCCGCCCACATCCGCGCCGGTCACGTCCGTGCCCGCATAGGAGGGAAGCTCCACGACCTCCACGGACTTTCCTTCCGTCTCGTTGATGTATTTCACACCGCACTCAAAACCGTACTGGTAATTCACATTAGAAGGGTAAGCGATACCGTTCACCACCGACACCTTGTTAGACTTCGTCTCCAGCGCTGCCGCCATACCCGCAAAGAAACCGGACTCCTGCTCCGCAAACTGCATCGCGTAAATATTGTCAACCTCCGCTTCATTGCCGTCCGCATCAGACGGGAACGTATCCACCAGCACGAACTTTACATCCGGATTCTCCTGCGCAATGCTGGTAATTCCCGCAAACTGGAACCCACAGCAGACAATCACATCATAATCCGCCACGATATCAGCCACCGCCTGTACGGCTGCCGCCACATCACCCGTCGGCTCCTGCACCGGCGTTACCGTGCTGTCGGGATGATTCTCGATAAAGGAAAGAATGCCGTTGTAATTGTCCTGATTAAAGGAACCGTCATCCACACCCGACGGGCTGGATACAATCGCAATCTTAAGCCCTCCTGCCGTCTCGCCTTCCGCCGCATCCTCTGTCGGCTCTGCTTCTGTTTCCGCCGCATCCTCTGCGGGAGCTGCCTCTTGTGTGCTCTCCTGCGCCGCCTCGGGTGCCGCCGTCTCGTTACCGCCGCCGCACGCCGCAAGGGAACATACCATTGCCGCCGCAAGTATTACTGCTGCTACTCTCTTTTTCATAATTCTCCTCCATTCCGTACTTACACAACTTAGTTGCTGTAACGCATCTATCTTAGCATTCTCCTGTCGGAAATGCAACGGTCTGTTTTCATTCCGCCTGCGATTTTAGGAAATTAATAAACTCCGGTTTTGGCAGCGGTTTGGAAAAGAAATAACCCTGAATAAAATCGCACTGCAGTTCCGTAAAGAAATCCAGCATCTCCTGTGTCTCGATTCCCTCCACCACAATCTCCATATTCATATCCTTGAGCATCGCCACCGTGTTTTTCAGAACCACTCGCATCTTCGGATTATCCTGCTCATCCACAAAGGTCTTGTCCAATTTAATGATTTTTAACGGAAGCTGGATGACCCTCTTGATATTGGAATAGCCCGTCCCATAATCGTCCAGCGAAAAAGAAACGCCCGCCCGGGTCAGCTTGTTCAGGTTTTCCGCCATAACCTCCTGCGTATGGCTTGCCGCCGTCTCCGTAATCTCCAGATTAATCAGCTCTGAGGAAACCCTGTGCTTACCCATGATCGCCATCACCTTTTCCGCCAGATTGACACGCATACACTGCGTCACCGACAGATTAACCTCTATGTACTCCAATCCCAGCTTCCTGAATTCCTCGCTGGCAATAAACTTGCAGACCTCCTCCAGCACATAGTCCCCAATCCGGTGAATCGCACCGCTCCTCTCCGCCGCTGTGACCAGAATCTCCGGCGAGATAAAGCCATACGTCGGGTCAAACAGACGAAGCAGCGCTTCCGCGGATATAAATTTTCCCTTTTCAATCGAATAGATTGGCTGGTAATATACTTGAAATCTGTGGAACTCGAGCGCTTCCTCAATAATCTGGTCAATGTTTTTCTGAATTTCAAAAAGCCCCTTATGATAGACCTCGTCCACATGCATGACACGCCCCTCATACTTGAGCTTCTCATGAAAATCCGTGCCGAAAGTCATAAGCGTTTTAAAATCGGGAATCTCCTCCGGACAGCTTGCCAATATCACAAAAGGATTCAGACTCACGTCCAGATTGTTAAAATCCGACTTCTCCTTCAGGCTCTCCACCAAAAGCTCCGCCGCACTAGCCGCCTTTTCCCGATGTTTCTCGTCAAATACCATGCGGAAACGCCCCCGGTCCAGATAGTACAGTTCCCCTTTGTTATCCAGCAGTCTATTCACCTTGCGGATTCTCGCCACCACATCATTTAACACAAGCATGGCAAAATCATAGCCCATCATGGCATTGATGGAAGAAAAACTGCCAAGGTTGAGCATAACTACATCCACATGTTTTTCATTTCTGAAATTCCTCTTCATATCCGAAGCGTAGGCACCATATTTCATGAACTGCGTGTCCGAGTCCACAATCTCCTCCGGTCTCTGGACACCGACGCTCATAAGAAGCAGACTGACCGACGCGCTGAACATCTCCACCAGCGTCGTGGGAGAAACCATCTGAATCAGCATGGCAATGATACCGATCGGTATGTACGACATAACCGCAATAATTTTGGAACGCTCCACCAGCCGCCGGTAATAGAACATATAACCAATGACAAAAACCGCATAAACCGCGACCGCCGCATAAATCAGGAAGAACCATTCTCCGCGCTGATAACCGTTGTCCACCAAAAACATCTTTTTCAGGAACGGATTGGCAAGCAGCGCCAAGGTAACCGTCGAAAATGGCGCCCACAGCACAAACTGAATCCAGAAGCTCTTCCTAATCTTATGCCAGGTATCTGTGAGACTGATGACAAACAGCACATACACCGGCACCGTAAAGTTATGTAAAATCAGATATCCCGAATGTGCCGCATAGAGCGCGAGCAGGTTCGTACTGCCTGCATTGTCAAGCGCCACCGCCCAGATATCAAAGACTGTCGCCAGCAGATTAAAGGAAATAAATGCCAGAAACAACCTGTTCGGCGTACCACTGGTCATCTTCCTCACTATGCACGATACCAAAAGCAGCGTCAGGATTAAGAGCGCCGCTATATCAAAGCTAAGACTTTTCCCCATATTTTCCCCTTTGTTGCCGCTCTTTTATTTCACGGCTATTATAATTAGATTATAGCAAATAAAGGAAAAAGTGGAAAGTCTTTCTTTTTCGCATATTGGCTGTGATTTATTCTGCCAGATAGATACCAAGCCTCGTCTCGATTGAGCCCATAGCTTCCTCCAGACTCTTGTCACCCAGCATAAACTTCTCACCCTCTTCGTAGACCACGCCCTCAAAGGTTTTGTCCTCCACATAGGCAGTGTCCATGGACTCAATCCACTCGAGCAGCTCGTTTACCTCCGCTTCGTCGGGTATCCGAATCAGCAGGACAACTTCATTTCCGTCTGCGTCCACCACGGAGCCCTGTCCCGAAACGTAATCAT
Source organism: uncultured Lachnospiraceae bacterium (assembly GCA_910587715.1). Lineage (GTDB taxonomy): Bacteria > Bacillota > Clostridia > Lachnospirales > Lachnospiraceae > UBA3282. Next base: position 28,432 of record CAJUMV010000043.1, read on the forward strand.
TGTCCTTATACAGAACCCACTGAGCTGCGTAATTATCCATGATAGCTTTCTGCGTCACCGGAAAGCCGTGTTCCACTTCCGTCTGCACCTTCGTGCCAAGGGCTGTTTTTATAAACGCCTGCGCCCGCTCTATATCCACGGCGGAAGCGTTGACCCCCAGAAGCGTCTTTGCCCAGAACACATTGCCGTACCGGCTTTTCATCGGAACGCTCCCGCAGTCCTCATACCCTTCCGACTTAGGAAGCGACCTATGGCAGTTATATTCCCCTATATTTTCTATAGAGCCTGCCGCAAACTGCTGCATCCCCGCCATAAAATAAGTCTCTTGATTCCGCGTCCTGATTTCATCCGCATCCTCCAGTGCTTCCCCGTTTTCGCTCATGTATTCCTGATAAACCTCCGTCGTGCTCTTCCACTCCCGAACCGCCTCCTCAGAGAGACCGTCCATCTGCCCATCTGCACATCATACATCCTCTTTGCCTGCGTCAAAAAATCGGAAACTGTCTCTTTATCAAGAGTTCCTTCCTCCGTCTGCCACGCCGGTACGCTCGCCATCGAAAACACGCGCATCATTCCTTTGGGAGAAGACACGCGAAGCAAATCCGCCCCCTGGTTGTTCTCTCTCATATCTTCCATCACATCCGCAACAGTTGACATATCTGTCATTTTATTAATATCGCTGTTTCTTCCAAGAACATAGGGCAGCTGCATTTCACAAGGCACAGTATAGACATGCCCATCTTTTCTGAAAGCGTCCACCACATTGGGAAAAACCGCTTCCTCCCCGCTCATGCCGTCCAAAAGCGGCGCCATATCCAGAAGGATGCCTTTCTCTATGTAAGAATCCATCGGCATATTGTCCAGAACGAAAACATCCGGTCCCTTTCCCGCCATCGTGCGCGTATTCAGATTTTTAATGGCGTCCTCTCTGGTCATGGAGTTTCCTTCAAGACCAATCTCATACTCCACATAAACTGCCGGATTGCTCTTCTGGTACTCACTGATTGCCTGTCGGAGCACCGCCTCGTCCTCCAGACTCCATACCGTCAGTTTTTCATCGGGTCTGGAAGGCACATTCGGGTCATAGACAAAACGCGCCATTTTTTCTCCCGCGAACAGCATCACAAATTCATTGTTGTCCGCCACAAGCATATCCATCACCTTGCAGGTCGGATTGCCCAAAATGCTCAGACTCCCGTCCATAACCTGTTCCATAACGGTGCCGCCCAGCACATGACGATACACGCCTGTCTGCCCGGCAAGATAAATGGAATCATCATCCCCGGAAACCAGAAACAGCTCATAGCTGTCACCCGGATTGCATTCCCTGCCATCATAGTTTTCCTTCACAAACTCCGCCAGCACTTCATCCTCTATGTACGACTTTTCCTCCATATCATACAGGAGCGGCTCATCCCATCCCCATCCATCCATAATCATGATATTGCCGTGAAAGCGCACAAGCGACGGACCGCCGTCGTCAATATACAGAAACTTCTCCATGCTTCCATCCGTAGTTACCTCATACAGATTAGAGCCTATCGTGCTTACAATGATTCTTCCCTGTTCTGAGAAGGATACGCTGTTTGGCATCACATCTTCCGCCTCCAGCTTCATCACCACAGGAATTTCCGTATTGTCGGGTTTCACAAGAGTAATCTGAAAATCCATTTTCATCTGTACTCCGCCGCCGCTGTCCTCGGTGCCCTCCTCAGGCTCTGTCCATATGACCGCCGCCGTCTGATCCGAACCGAACGCCATCGTGTATATGTATTTGTTGTCCTCTTTCATCTTTGTCAGCCAAGGCAGCTCCTCTCTGCTCCAGCTTGCGCCGTTATCCCGTGAACGCAGCACAAACCCGCTGTTGTCCGACAAAAGGAGACTGCCGTCCGCCATCTGAAATACCCTGCCATTCCAATCGGTAAGCGTGTTCCCGCCAAGGTCCGTCTCTTTTTCCACATAGCGCCCCATTGCCGTACCTTGCGCTTCCCCCTGCGCCGTCTCATCGCCTGCCGCGCTGTCCGTCCCGCCGCCTTCTGTGCCAGCTCCCGCATCGTCTCTGCCGCCGCATCCGGCAAGCATTCCCAGCGTCAGCACAAGCGTCAAAAGCCACGCTGCAATCCTCTTTCCTGTTATGATCCCTCTCATAGTAGCCTCCGTTCCGACGCGTCTTCCGCAGACTGCATCTCTGTATCGATTATAAGCACACATGCGGCTCCACCTATTATCATAACAGCCTAATCTCTAAATTATCTCTAAAAAATCCTACCACTTTGCAGGATTCGGACATGTGATTATCCATGTAAACCCAAAACGGTCTTTTATCACAGAGCCACAGCCGTCATCATCCGGTTCCGGGTGCGGCGCCAATGGGGAGAGCAGGGTTCCGCCTTCCGCCAATATAGCTATCGCCTGTAATGCTTCCGTCTCCGTTTTCATATGAATCATCAGCTTTATGTCTGTATTCACATCCGTGCCGTCAAAGCTGTCTCCCGCCGCCATGCGTGAATCGCCAAGCACAAACTCCACATGCATTATCTTACCGATTCGTTCCGACGACATGCCGGAATTATTTTCATTCCAGCGGGAAATAAATAAAATCTCACCACCAAAGGTACTGATGTAGGTATTGACCGCCTCCTCACAATTTCCATTGAATGACAAATACGGAATTACTGCTATCTTCTTTTCCATGTGATTTCTCCTCCGTTTTATAGTATTAAAAGATTTTGCAGGTTCTTTACCTCCACATAATTATCTAAGACCCATAAAACAATACTTCCTTCCTGCTAAGGAATCACAGTTCATTACACGCTTTCATCCTATTATAAATCGCTAATCCGCTATCTCTGCCAAAAGAATGCAAACAATTCAAATATACAATCTTAGGCGTCTTTTTCTTCCCCTCCATCAACCTTTGGATTTCTTCTGTTCGTTCCTCATACTCCGTCCCGTCAAACAGACCCCTTATCACTTCTTTTCTACGCATATTCTCTGTATAATCAGCAAAAAATCCTCCGATGGTCAGATTTTCACGGAGCCGTCTGAGTTCTCTTGTCCGCTCATTGTTCTCATTACCGCTTACAATGCCGTCCTCCAAGCAATTCGACAGTAAAACTGTTTTTTTATGTACCGCCCTTTTATCCCAATAATCACGCACCGCCTGAAATCCGTTATCATGGCTGACGATAACTGCCTTTCCTTCAAAACCGCCGCCAAACAGTTCACCCAGCTTGGAAACGATATAAAAATCTAACGCATTCTTTCCTTTTTTATATAGCTTACATATTTCAAAAACACACCCGGAATTTGTAATCGCTTCTAAAGACCTGCGTTCCATATGCTTTTGGGTATCACTGTAAAAAACAATTACATGGTCTGATTCATTTAGACAATGGCACCCCTTCATTCCCGCATTTCCAACATTCTCATAATCAATTAAAAACAGCATATGGAAGCTCCTTTCTCCGTATAAATTGTTAGTAGGCATTTGCGAAACGCCTCAATCTGCATAAATACGGCATTTTTTGTTTCAAAA
>CAJUMV010000044.1 GCA_910587715.1 uncultured Lachnospiraceae bacterium
CTTACCGGATTGCACTGGAAAAGGATTCGCCCGTTATCGTATGGGATTTCCATTCACTGCTAATCATGGTGCAAATGTGCTTTTCATTCATGCTCACGGATAAGGACAGTGATATGCGTATGTGCAAACACTGTAAAAAAGCCTTTGTTGCAAGCAGGAAGGGGAATAAATTTTGCAGTCAGAAGTGCAAGAACCAGTATAACGTATACAAATCAAGGGAAAAGAAAAAGGGGAACAAAACAAATCCCTAATTAGCTTAGAGATACAATTTGCGTTGACGGAAACGCAGGAATGATTCTTTGAAATATGACAGATAATATTGCATTAGAGAATTTTGCGCAACAGGCTGTCACGCAAAATCTAATAAAATATAGGAAACATCAACTTATACTTTACTAAACATAGAAAAATAAGCAGTGGAGATGATATATATGGAGTTTACTTTGGAAGAACTTTATACCAAAAAGGAAGGACAGACTTATGATCGTAAGAGTGCAAGAAAAGACCCGAAGGGACTGTCCAATCATATTGTCGCATTTGCAAATGCAGACGGCGGTACACTTGTAATCGGTATAGAAGATGATTTTACAGTCACAGGCATTGACGACTACCACAACAATGTCAATGATATACTTAGAGTGCCTTTTGATTACTGCACCCCATCGGTGCGCGTTACCACTGAAACGGTTGGGTGTACTGACAAAAACGGCAATCCTAATCATCTGCTGGTTATGACCATTCCGCAAAGCCCTGAGCTGCACGCTAACCAGCAGGACGAAGTATATTACCGTATGGGCGACAAATCCAAAAAACTGAATTTCGACGAACGGCTGCAGCTTATGTATGCCAAAGGTTCCCGCTATTACGAGGACGAGCCTGTTTATCGTTCCTCTATGGAGGATATTGACTTGGATTTCGTCGCTGAATACTGCCGGAAAATCGGATACCCAAAATCCGCTGGGGAATATATCCGTCAAAACAACGGATTCGTTGTCAACCATAACGGCAGGGAAGAAATGAGCGGCGCTGCCATTTTATTGTTTGGCAAAAATCCGCAACATTTCTTCAAAAGGGCAAGGGTGCGTTTTATCCGATACGATGGCACGGAAGCCAAGGTTGGAACCGAAATGAACGTCATTAAGGATGAAATATTTGAAGGTCGCATTCTCGATATGGTTCGCAGCTCTCTCAACTTTGTACGCAGCCAAATCAAAGAACACACAAAACTTGGCACAGACGGTCTTTTCCACACAACGCCCGAGTACCCTGAATTTGCATGGAAGGAAATCATCATTAACTCTGTTGCCCACCGCGATTACAGCATCAAGGGAACCGATATACAAATTAAAATGTTTGATGACAGGATCACCGTTGAGAGTCCTGGCATCCTGCCTGGAATTGTGCGCCTGAACAATCTCCGCACCGTCCACTTCTCCCGCAATCCAAACATTGCTCGCTTCCTCCACGAATATGATTATGTGCAGGAATTTGGTGAGGGCATTGACCGTATGTTTAATGAAATGGCGGCCGCCGGGCTTCCTGCTCCCGAATACCGCGATAACGCTTTTATGCTCAATGCCACAATTCGAAATGGGGTAATAAATGAGACGAATGGGGTAATAAATGGGGCAATAAATATCCCTGTTACCGAGCAGGCTGTTTTATCTGCCATAAGGAAAAATCCAGGAATTACAAAAACAGAATTGCAGAAAGTAACTTCTCTTGGAAAAAGTACGATTGACCGAGCAATCAAGGCGTTAAAAGAAAAATGCTTAATCGAGCGTGTCGGTTCTAATAAAACAGGTTATTGGAAAATTATAAATAAGGGGCTGTAAAAAGCCCCTTGACCGTCTCGTGTTAAAAACTTGAAATAAAAGCTAAAGAGAATATATCAGATCGTGCAACACTACTTCCTCCGCCCTGCTCCTGATGCTGTTTATCTTCTGAAGCCAGCCAAGCCAGTTCTCGGATTTAAGCTGCTCCGTCACACCCTCTTTTTTAGCCATCTGCCTTACAAGCCTGTCCATCATCTCATTGCATTCCTCGTCAATCTCCGCAAGATGCTTCCATAAGGTTTCCGACAGAATCATATGCGAATAAATTCCCCTGTGGTTTTCTTCTAAAAAACGCTTCCTCATTCTTCCGTACTTCCCAATCTGATACTCCGTTGTGTCCGAAAGTTTGAGGTCAGGAATCAGATAGTCGCCTTCCCAATGATATGTAATTTCCATATACAACCGCCTTTCTTTGTGCTAAACTGTTTACAGATACGAATAAAAGAATTTATCACCTTCTCCCTTTACCACAACATCTGCAAGTTTCCATTCACCACAAATGAGCCAGCCGCATATGTTGTATTTTAGCAGATGCGCATTTCCGCTAAAATACAGCATTTTACGGAAATGTTTACATCTACAGTTCACAACATATCACATCTGCCTCCTCTGCCCATGCCATTTTCTGCATACGGGACTGGCTGTATAGGATCGGCATCATTTCCTGTACATTATCGTTTACAGCGTAAACGCGCACGTCGTACAGCAGTGTGTTGTTGCTGACCAGACGCTCCAACGCCGTAATGTCAGAATGGTAAAAGCCAAGCAGCTCCTCCGTGGTCATTTTTTCCTGCCTGACCGATTTTTGCAGCATCTGTAACAGCGCCTCGTCATTTAAGAAAAACTGTGTCGTCATATTCACCGAGTCAATGTTCTTTCTGATGTGATCCTGATTCCGCTCCATCGTGTATGCCATGTAATTTCTGTTCTCCGTAATCACATTCTGCTCCATGTTATAAAAGAGCACCCCCGCCAGCACAGAAATCGGCAGAGCCACCAAAAAACAAATGACCAGCGTAAATTTGCTATTTAATTTTAATCCGCCAAATGCCTTCTTCCAGTATAAACCCATTTCTTAATCAATTCCCATTTTTTCTTTTGCCTGTCTCATCAGCTCCGTCTTTGCCGCCTGCACTTCTCTAAATCCGTATGCCTCTCTCTCTTGCAAAAAAAAGGCAAATATCTCGTCAAATTCCTCCTCCGATTCTGCCAACAGAAGCCTTGGCAATGTCCTGCTCCAGAGCAATTCGATTTTAGTGTCTTCGTAAGCTTCCTTAGAACCCTTCGGGAGAAAAGCGTCATACTGCCCGTTGTAAACCACATAAGGGTATGACCACTCCATAATCTGTTTGACCGGCTCCCCCGGCTCCTGTCGCCACTTTAACTGCATCCGGTTGTCCTGCAGCATCCAGTAAGTGTTGTCCGCGCCGTACCTTTCATTATACGCCTGCCTGTCCGTGTTGAGCAGGACGTTTACCTCCTCCTTTACCACCGGTTTCCCGTCCACATAGTCAAAGGTTTCCCCCTCCACCCCAAGCGAAAGACAAAGCTGCCCGTGTTCACTCAGCATATAATCCATAAGGGCAATCGCCCGCTCCGGATGCTCACAGTTCTTCGAAATCAGCGTGACCGTCCAGCCGTTGATACCGCTTGTGGGAAGCGTCGGGGCATCTCCCGCCGCATTCTTCGGACCGTCCACCGCCAAGTAAATCCGCTCCGGATGGTTTACATAAAGTTGTTTCTGCTGCGCCACCATATCCGTATACTGATAGAGCATACAGAAATATCTGCCCTTTGCCATCTTTTCCTCGGTCTGCGTCCTCTGGTCAATGAAAATGTCGTCTGCGAGAAGCCCCTCCTCCCCGAGCCTGCGGAACATTTTCAGCCAGGTGATATAATCCTCATTCGTATAGCGGTCATAAAGTTCCCCGTTTTCCTCAAAGGGCACCGCCAGAAAATTCATCAGATACTGGTCAAAGGAAACGTTTCCCTGATCGTTAAACACATGCGCACCCACGGGAATCAACGACTCCCCGTCCACCGTCGGGAACATTTCCTGCGCCTTTTTGACCGCCGCCGAAAACCCCTCCGGCGTCGTCATGTCCGGACTGCCGATTGCCTCATAAATATCCTTCCGCACGAGAAACGTCTGGTTGGAGCTGATGTTATCATGCGACTCGATATCCTTCGCCGTAAAAAAGGAGTTAGGATAGCTGTAGAGATTGCCGTCCTCCTTCGTGTACCAGTTGACCACATCCGCGTCGCTGACCTCATAAAAATAGGCGTCATATTCGTCCGCCAGCTCGTTTAAGGCATAAACCTCCCCGTCGTCTATCATCTGGTCAACCTGCGGCTCCCACCAGCCAAGCGTAATAAAATCCGGCAGGGAATCCGCCGCGTTCAATGCGTTTAGCTTTTCATTCTCATTGCCGCCCGGCGTGATAAAACGGATACTCACGCCCGTCTCCTCCGTGATTTTATCGGACACCACATTGCCGCCCCATTCGGAATTGAACCACGAATAGTTGATATACCAGTCAAACGTAACAGGCTCGCCCGCATACCGCTCCCATGCGGGCGCATCCGCCCCATCCGCCGACGCCTGTCCCGCTCCCTGCCGCGCCTGCCCGCCGTCCTTCGACGCGCACCCCGCAACAAACACAGATGCTATAAGCGTAAGCATCCCGGCAAAAACCTTCCATCTATTTTTTCTTCTCTTCTCTCTCACCCGCATCTTCTTTTCCTAATCTCCATACTTGAAATCCGATATATTTTCATCTTTCTTACAGTATACGGTTTTCTACCTCTCATTTCAACGCCAAAAGAGCACTACCTCCAGTTCTGAGGTACTGCTCCTTATCAACGCATTATTATCACTTTGCCTATACCGAGTCGTGCATGTCGTATAATCCATAAGCAGACTCTCAAAAAACGCCGGTACTTAGCGAGGTTTTTTCGAGCTTAGTACCGCTGCGTTTTTTGCGAAGCGAAAGCGGGTCTGCGTTGGAATATACGACACGCGCAACGACCGCATAGCCACTTATTACACTTCCTCTACTCTTTCACGCTCCCCGCCGAAATACTACTAATAATATACTTCGAGCAGAAGCAGAACACAATCAGGATTGGCACCACGGAAATTGCCACGCCAAGGTAAATCGCCCCCTGATTCTTCTGCAGATCCGTCGCGGCGTTCAGCGTGCTGATCATCACTGGCAGCGTCATTTTATCCGGTGTGTTTAACAGAATCAACGGTACCAGATAGTTGTTCCAGTTACCGATAAAGGAACCAATGGACATGGTCGCAATGCCGGGCGCCATGATCGGCAGTACAATCCTGTGGAAAATATGCAGCTCGCCCGCGCCGTCGATTCTTGCCGCTTCCAAAAGCGCTTTGGAAAGCGTGGACTGCACATACTGTCTCAAGAAAAACACCGTGCCCGGCGATGCGATTGCCGGAATGATGAGCGGCAGGTAGGAGTCCACCATATGCAGCTTCTGACAGAGATTGTAAAAACCGATCAGACTCAGCTGCGCCGGAATCATCATAAACACCACAAGTATTTAAACAGCCACGCGTTTCCTTTGAAACGGTACACCGCCATCGCATAAGCCGTGATCGACGAAAAGTACGCCGTCAGTATGGTCGCCGGAATCGCCACCAGCAGACTGTTTTTAAAGCCCTTAAACAGATTCACATACTTAAACAGTGCCTCCCAGTTCTCCCCCAGATGGGTGCTGGGTATCAGCGTAAAGGAATGGGTAATCTCCACGCCGCTTCTCGTGGCGTTCACGATCATCAGCAGAAACGGAAGGAAGCATATCGCCGCGAGCAGGATCAGGCATACATAAATGGCTCCTCTTTTCACTTTTTTCGCCATACTAATCTTCCTCCCTTCCCAATGTCTTAAACTGGATGATGGACACGATCAGGATGATAAAGAACAGCGTGTAGGCGATTGCCGACGCGTACCCTACCTGATGCGTCTCAAAACCAAACTTATACAGATACATGACCGCCGTCTGCAGACATCCCGAAGGCTCACCCGCCGTGTTCGGCGCCACACCGTTCATCAGGAACGGCAGATCGAAAAGCTGCAAGCCGCCAATCAGCGAGGTCACGAAAACGTAGAGCATGATCGGTCTAAGCAGCGGAATCGTAATTTTCGCAAACACCTTCCATCTGCCCGCGCCGTCAATTGCCGCCGCCTCAAAATAGTCTGTCGGGATGCCCTGCACACCCGCCATCAGCATGATAAAGGAATTGCCGAACCACATCCACGCGCCGATCACCGAGATCACGTAGGGCGCGGTGGACGTGGAACCCAGCCAGTTGATCTGCTCCTTCGTAATCCCCAGTGTCAGCAGAAGCTGGTTGAAACTGCCGTACTTCCAGTCGAGCAGCGTCTTGAACAGGAACGCCACGGAAGTCGCCGCGATTAGGTTCGGCAGATAGTACACCGCCCGGAATATCCCAAGCCCGCGTATCTTGTATTTGATGTCGCTGAAAATCACTGTCAGCAGAAATGCCAGACCGAGCTGTAATATAATATTCACGCCCCAGATCTTAACCGTGTTTCCAAGCGCTTTCCAGAAAAACTTATCCTTAAATACTCTTATGTAATTGGCAAGCCCCGCCCATTTCGCGTCCCCGAAACCTTTATAGCTGGTGAAACTCAGATACAGTGTCCGGAACACCGGATATACGCTGAACGTCAGAAAGACGATCACAAAGGGCAGCACGAACAGATATGCCATACGATTCAGATTTCTCTTTTTAGGTTTCCCCACATTTGTCTTTGCCATAGTTCCCTCCGTCCCACAAGGTAAAGGGGGCTGCGCATTGCTGCCCCCTCCTCCCCTCAATCATTATCTGTTTACCGTGATCTCCGGATATGTAGCCTCGACCTGGTCATAGAAGTTCTCCCATGCCTCTTCCTTGTTCATTTCGCCGGTCTTGATCGCCGTGGTCGCTCTTCCCCACTCGTCGTTGATGAACTTGTCGTATCTGGTCACCTTGGAGTAGTCGATTCCCTGTGCCTGCTCCAGCCAGAACTTGTAGAGCTGCTGTCCGCCGTAAACCTCGTTCTTGTCTTCCGCATGTGCTTCCAGTACGGAAATAAGGGATACTGTATCGCCCTCGGACTTCTCAATCCACCAGTTTGCGGTGTCCTCGTTCAGTGTACAGAATTTCAGGAAATCCCACGCCTGTTCTTTTCTCTCGGACTGGGAGGAAATACCGATGAAGGTACCGCCGCCGAAACCGTAAGCCGGACCGGAGCACACGCCCCACTTGCCGGAAGTGCCCTGCACGTTATCTCTCATGGTCAGCACGCCCTAGGAAGGAAGTCCGTAAGCAAACACCTCCGTCTTGTCCAGATCCTTGGTCGCCTCCGCAAAAGTTTCCGCATTCCACACGTCCACGGAGTCGTCCGCGTAGTTCTGGATATCTGCAGTCAGGATCGGCACCTCGCCTGCCATTGCCTGATACCAAGGAGTAGACCACTGGTTCGCATAAGCTGTCAGATCATCCTGATACAGATAAATGCAGAGGTCCTGATAATCCTTTCTGCCCTGGTCCACATTCAGCACACCGTCGATGACCCATGCGGAGTCGCCGGAGAAGTAATTGATTTCCGCATCGGATGCGAAAATACGGTAGCCCGCGTCCTTCAGCTCCTGCGCCGTCTCCATAATGGTCGGGTAATCCGCGAACAACTGTCCGATCTCGTTCGGATCGTCCGTGCCAAACACCGTCTGGGCAATGTCTCTTCTATAATAAATGCCCGCCGGGGTAATCTGGTAGGAAATCGCTCTCTGAATGCCGTCCGCATCCTGTCCTACATCCCACACATAATCCACAATCTGATCCGCGTAATCCTGTGCGTTGTAAGGCGCCTGATTCAAGTCCTCAAAATAGCCCGCATCATAGAAATCTTCTAACATCTGCGGCTCGCCCACGATGATATCCGGCTCTTTCTGTCCGCCGTTTAAGGCTGTCTGCACCTTGGTCACGTAGTTGGCAGGCTCGATGACTACCGTCTCCACATCAGTTCCGGTCTTTTCCTTATAATACTCCGCGAACTGCTCCAAATCCTTTGCCAGTGTCCAGACCACTAATTTGTCCCCACTGGATGCCGGCGTCTCATCCGCCGCACTCGTATCGCCCGCGTCACCTGCGTCCGCCGCACCGCTCTCGGCTGCACCGGAATCAGAAGCTGCACCGTCTCCCGAAGAAGCGCTGTCACCGCCGCCGCATGCCGTCATACTAAACACCATAGCTGTCGCAAGCATCACAGAAAGTACTTTTTTCAGTTTCATAACATATCCTCCTTTTTGTTTTCATCCTTTTTCAAATTTCTTTTATCGTCAGCTGATAAGTTGATTATAGGCTCCGCCGGAACCGATAAAAATGACCTGAATTTTACAAAGGTATCATTTTTTTAGTTATCTTTTTGATAGCAGATGGTGTGGATGGAATGAGACGCAAGCGTCGTCTCTTTTCCGCAGCCATCTTCCCTGATCGTCACGAGAACTTCCTTGTCCGATTTGTTTAACAAAACAAGCACCCGCTCCCCGTCCGGATTTAAGAAAGCCGCCGCTTCCACCGCGTCGGTGTAGCGCGTCGTACCGATTTTCACCGCTCCCGCTTCGATATAACGGCTGAAATGCCCGATATAGTAGTAGGACAGGCGTTTTTCAAAGGTATCCTCTTTCGGGTCGCACATAATCGGCGCGGCGCAGAAATTCCCCACATGGTTCGGACCACCCTCCGCGTCCAGAAACAGGTTCCAGTCAAAGGAAGCGCTGACGCCCGCATTCAGGTTGCCCAGCATATCATGGGCATACATCTCCGCCTTCTCCACTTCCCCCGAATCCGCAAATCGGGAATACTCCACGCAGCCTTCCGTGAAAAACACTTCCATGTCCGGATACTGTTTTCGGATAAGCTCTATTGCCTCAAAATGGTCTCCCGTATACCAGTGCACAGCCGCGCCGTTTACATATTTTTCCGTCTCTTTGTCCGCTGCGACCTCTTTAAAGCGCTGGTACGCTTCCTCTTTATTGTGATCCCACACATAAATACCGATATCGGCAAGTCCCGCCCGTTCCAGAGCAGGTCCCAGGTACTCCCGCACAAAACGCGCTTCCTCCTCCGACGTGTAAATGCAGGAATCCCACGTCTGCACCGCCATCGGCTCATTCTGCGTCGTCAAGAAATCGACGGATACGCCCGCCTGTTTGTAAGCCTCGATAAACTTCACGAAATGCGCCGCCCATGCCTGATAATATTCTTCCTTTAGCTTCCCGCCGTGGTTCATCTCCCCATTGGTCTTCATAAAGGCGGGCGGCGACCACGGAGCCGCCATAAACGCCAGCTTCTCCCCGTATGCCTCCTGCGCATCCCGGATCAGCGGCAGAATCTCCTCCTCGTCGTGGGCAATCGAGAAGGTCTTAAGCTCCTCATCCCCTTCTTCCACATAGGCATAATTTCCCAGCGCAAAATCGCAGCTCCCGATATGCAGCCGCCCCAAGTTGTACCGCAGACCGTCCCGCCCGAAATACGCCTGTATCATCTCCTGTTTCCGCGCGTCGCCCATCCCCGCATAGTTGTGCGCCGCACTCTCCGTAAATGCACCCCCGAACCCCCGAATTTTCTGGAATGTCACATCCGGATAGACGTTCACCACATGCATACAGTCCTTCATCTTTTCCGCATTGCACATCGTCTCCTCCCAGAATTTTCCGGCATTGTAATCCGTTACATATTCCCTTATTTTTTTCATATCTTTTCTTGTCCTTTCTTTCTCTGTCATCGCGAAACTCCTCACAGCGTATACCAATTGTGCGCATCGAATAATCATAAGCAGGCTCTTGGAAAACGTTGGTACTTAGCGAGGTATTTTCGAGCTTAGTACCATTACGTTTGGAACGGAGCGCAAGCGCGTCTGTGTTGATTATTCGATTTGCGCAATTTCAAAACCCTTAAAGGAGTTTCGCGTCACTCATAAAGCATTTAACAAATCCAGACCTCAATCCGTTCCATCTTCCCGCCGCGCACATCCTCCGCCAGCTTCCCGGCAACGCACGCCGCGTCCACATCCGCCTCGTTCTTATTCTTATAGGTAAAATGCATCCGCTTAACCGTATACTGCCCCGGTATATAATCCCGTTTCTCTCCCATGTGGTACACGACCGCCGTCTCCCCTAAAAGCGTCGCCTCCACCACGCCGTCTTCCGGAATCAGATACGCCGGAAGCGCAGGCTGCGGGGAAAAGACCAGCTCCTTCTTTTTCACCGTAAAGACATGCCGCCCGAACATCAGTAACTTCCACATGCTGATAAACTCGATGGTAGAACCGGAAAGTCTGGCGACAAACCCTTTTCCGTGAATCCGCTCGTCGGGATTCCTGCTGCTGGCAATAAAGGACGAATTTTCGTAAATGCTTCTCCCATAAACTTCCGGATCAAGGAACGGCACCGCCGCCTGGTGGAAATCCTCGAAAAACTCCGCATACATGCCGCTGCGCAGGAGCTCCAGCAGATACTTGTGCTCCATGTGCAGCCAGATGGACTCGTTTTCCAGCCACCCTGGCGTGAAAGCACATGCTCTGCCCAGCTCGTAGCTCGCCTCCTCCAGCGAATCATTCACCTTATACATGGACAGCTTCTTGTCATACAGGCCGCTGTTTTTTACGTTCTCATATAGGGCTTTCTTCTTTTCCCCGGGCAGCTCCAGCTTCAGGTAACGGACGGGTCCTTCCAGAAACGCCGGAACAGGCTTTACCTCGAAGTGAAGCAGTACAATCCCGTCCGCTTTCTTTTCATAATCCGTTACCTCGTAAGAAAAATAGGTCGGGCAGATGCCTTCCCCAAAAGCGCATGCCTTCTCGATGCCGCGCTCCACAAACCCGTTCCATTCCTTCAGCGCTTCCGCCAACGTCTCACCGGCATACGTTTTCTTTTTGCCGGAAATGCCTTTATAAGTTTTATCCCAATAAAGCTCCTTCACATCGTTAATCCGATTCCAGAAGGAAAGGATTTCCCCCTCCTGCGAAAGACTCTCCTTTTCCAGCCGCACCACCAGCCGCAGCTCGTCAATCAAATCGCCAAGCTCCTCCGTCACCGCCACATCCCCGGGGAATCTCTCCAGGACGGAAATCGTATAATGCAGCATTCTTGCCAGCTCGTAAGTCTCCGCCATAGAGGAGCCGAACAGCCCCGGCAGTCCGTTTAAAGCGTCATACCATCCGGGCTTGCCCCCTTCCATCTCCACTCCCATGCCGTAAGCGTCCAGCGCCGCGAACTTTGTGGCACACAGCAGGAGCAGCTTTTCCATCAGGGTGACATGCACGATTTCGCCCTTGCCGTACTGCGCGCGCACCAGCTTTTCCGCGCCGCTTCTTTTGCTCTCCTCGTCAAGCGCATGATACTGGCGAAGCCCCTTTTCCGTCACCGCGCAGCGTCTGCCCCGGCGGTTCACACGAATCTGCGACAGGAAATAGGTATACTCCTCCTCGAAAAGCATCTCCCTCTCCTTGTCGGGAAAAATCTCCAGATAGTCCTCAATCAAATCCAGATTATAGGTCCAGTGGTCGCTCCAGTAGCCTTCGCCGAAATTCCCGTTCACCGTGCTCTCCGCAAAGTCGATGACCTGATAAAAAAGCGGCTCCTTCCACTGTCCCAGCGTGTCGTCGAGCTTCGCCCACAACGCCCCGGCGTAAAAGGCTTTTTTGTAAAAGCCGTAAGCGTCTCCGCCGCCTTCTCATCCATGCCGCTAAACAGCGTCTTTGCCTTCTCCCCATCCAGCCGGTAAGTCAGCTTCTCCACTCCCAGCGGATTGTAGCCGTCAAGCTGGAGCAAGCTGTAGAACATCTTGATATTTTCCCTGCCCACAAAGGGCGCGAAAAAGACGTCGCAGCGGCGGTTCTGGTTCACATCCCGAAAATTGCCGTTTCCCTGTGAGAAAAATTCCGGCAGCATGGAGAAATAGTTATAATCACGCTCCAAATCCCCGTGCTTTCGGGAATAAACATAATAGAGCTTATTGTTGCCGAGCGGAATCGGATAGCCGCCGCGCAGCAGATTGTCCATATAAGTATAGCGGCAATACACGTCAAAGCTCTCCGAAGCGGTCTTCGTGGCAATGCCGTCTACCAGCTCATCAATCAGCCCTTCCGCTTCCTCCTGCTTTTCCTCAAAATAGCTGCCGTCCCTCTTTTCCTCTAAAAACCGTTTCAGGCAGTCCCTGCTTCCCACCTGTCCGACCACCTCATACAGCGTGAGCGTCTCCCCCGGCTTTAATGTCGCCTGCGCCCCGTAAAAACTGCAGGGCAGTAGATTGGAGGTCACCTGTTTCCAGCCATACACGCCCGCCAGACCGTCCTGCACAAACCGGACTGCCGTCTCCAGCGAACAGTCGTAGGCAAACACCGCCTCCGAATCCACCACCGGCGTAAGCAGTGTCCCGTCCTCCAGACAGGCAAAGGAGAAATTTCCGCCTTTGATCTCCTGCACCGCCGCACTGTCGGCAAGACTCGCGCGCGTGCGGAAAAAGGGCACCTTTTCTTCTAAGTCCTCCGCCTGCATCCACGCCTTTGCCGTCTGCGTCATGTTTTTCATGCTGTCCGCGTCCACGCCGTAGGGAATCAGCGCAGGCATCCCGTCCAGAATTTCCAGCGAAATTTCCCGCTCATCCTCGTTGGTCACGCTCACCTTCCTGACAAGCGCGCCGATTCTTTCCCCGGGCAGGATAAAGTAGTCCACGTCGGTGCGCAGCTTCTCTTCCTCATTCCTTTCCCGCAGAGACAGGCTGTTCATGCCGATTTCCATCTCCTGCTCCCATCGCTCCTTCGAAAAGCACTCCAGATATTTCCCGTCTTTGCGCAGAAACGTGCGGAAACCCGTCCGCTTCACATTCTGGTACGCCACATGAGCGGGATAAAACTCCATGATCGCGCAGTCTTTATTGTCCACGCCGAAACTGACAACGCCCTGACCTCGGTTTACATAATGGCACCAAATTGGGATGCCGCGAAGTCCCGCAATCCCCGGCAGAAAGCTTGCAAACGTTGATTTTCTGCCGTAATCCTTTATTTTATATTTCTTCTGCTCCTGTCTCATTGCTGCCCGTCCTCTCCTTTCCCCAGCAAAATTTCTATCTCATGCACTTTGTCCGCTAACTGCATAATGTCAGCCCGTGCCAGCAGTACCGTCACTGTATCCGCTCTTTTCCGGCTGCACGCATTTCCCGCCATCCCGGTGTCTCCTGTCTGTACACGGCATTCCTCACAGGAAAGCGCAAGCGGCTGTCCGTCCACCCACGCAGATTCGATACGGTAATCGCCGCATTCCAGCCTGTCGGGATTCTTCACAGTGACGCGGAATCTCTTCCCCGCAAAGGGCAGCTCCAACCCTGCCGTTCCGCTCTCGTCAAACTGTTTGCGCATCAGCGCGGGAGATATTTCCAAATCGCCCGCTTTACCCCTAACCCCGAAGACTTCCGTGATAAAGGTCAGCATATACCAGCTCGCCGCCCCGGTCAGGTAATGGTACATTCCTCGACCCTCATTGTTGAAATACTCGGGAATGCCCGGATAAATCCTGCTCGTCTCAAAGTGCAGCGCCGCGTCCGCAAGCGCCTGTAACGCCTTGTATCCTTCTTTGGCAAAACCCCTGCGGTACAGCGCATTCGCGTACATCACCGCCATGTGGGAAAAGACCGCGCCGTTTTCCTTCTCCCCGTAGGCAAAGCCAAACATTCTTCCTAAATCTGTTTTCAACTCGTGAAAATCAGTGTTCAGCCGGTAGCCGCCGATCTTTTCCTCATACAGATAGGCATCCGCACTTTTCACGATGCTGCGAATCTGCTCCTCGGTGGCAGTGCCTCCCATAATGGCGAATACCTGTCCCGTCAGCATCATGCGCACGCCCTTTTCGTGTTCGCCCTCCACCTGTCTGCCGTGGTTATCATAATAGCCGTTGAACCAGCCGTTTCCCTTTTTATCTTTGACCCACTCGGTCATTCTGATATGCCCCGCCATCCAATCGGCTTTTTCCGTCAGATTTGCCGTCATAAATGGCCAGACGCCGTGGTCCATCCACACGCGGGTAATGTTGTTCCGGTCCGCAATAAATTCGCCCTGCTTTGCGCCGATAATCGTGGCGTTCGTCCCGTCCATGCGCACCCCGCCGAAATTGTCGAGAAGCATCCGCCGCACCCCGTCCGGATTCATCAAAAGCAACGCCAGACAGTCCTGCCACAAATCACGCCAGCCTCTGCCGCCCCTGCCATAATCGTGGTGGGGCAGGAAGGAACAGCCGTAGATCCGGCGAAGCGTAGGCTGGAAACTGACCCAGCGCATAAAGCCGTCAAACGCCTTATTTCCTGTTTGGTAACGGATATTGACCTTCTCCTGCCAACTCTCCCTCGTCTCGGCAAAAGCCGTCTCCACCTTTTGGGCGGTCCGATATGCCTCTGTCACTTCCGCTATGGTTTCCGGCTCCTCCGTCATACCCATCACGATGTGGAAGGAAACCTTCTCGCCCGGCTCTAACACAGTCCTTGCAAATTTCAGACCGCCCACCGCCTCACTGCCGTCGATGGATGTCCCCGCCGGAACGCCTTCCGCGTTTTCCATCACGGCGCGCGGCGCGGTATAGCTGCCGCCCTCGCCCAAAAACAGCGCCGCTGTGGGGAAGAAAGCCTCCGGCGCCTTCCCGTCCCCCGTCATACCACACACAAAATAACTGACCTTATTCACGCGGTGCCCCCGCTCGTCAAAGGAGAGCGCCGGCGTGACCACCACGCCCTCTTCCCTTGTTCGAATGCGGTGCAGAAGCGATGTGACATGCCTGTGGTCCCGCAGATTGTCCGCGCTCCTCCCGTAGATGGGCACCGCCGCTACGGGCACAAATGCTGCCTGAGCAGTGCCGCGGTTTGTCAGTTCCACCTGCATAATCTCCACATCATGCGCTGTCGGCACAAAGGAAGTGACTTTCGCTTCCATTTGATATTTTTCACAGACGCGTGTGACGCTCTGCCACATAAGCCCCGCCGTCATACAGCTTTTTTCCTGTTTCTCCGTAAACCTCGCCGCCTCTGCCTCCGCCGACGCACCCGTCACGGACCAGTTTCCCATGCCTTCTATATGACACCAGAAATTTCTGGTGGAGCGGTTGTTGTGCGGATTTTCCACACTGACCGGCTCTAACAGAAATTCATTCTGGCTTCTCTTGCTGTCGCCGCCAAAAACAGGCGTCAGCGCACTCTTTATCCCCTTTTCTCCCGCAACGGGAAAATACTGATAGCTGTAATTTTCCGGCTGCTCCAGCGCAAAAGTTCCCTGTTCATCCAAAAAACGATATCCCTCCATGCTGCCTTTCCTTTCCTCTTCTCTACTAAAAAGAATGCTCGCCCGACTGTTTCCTCCATCCTAATAAACAGCGAAATCGGAAAGAAGGTATCTTTTGTTATTTAGGTATCTTTTTTTTAGAAACGGGGGTTCTCATTTTGGACATGCCATAATCTGGTATGATAAAAATTTCTCAAATTGGTACTTTTCAAAAAGCCAGTCTGCTATAAGATGGGTATAGTGAAAGGTGGAATGCATGATGAAAAACGAAAAATTACTGAAGGTTGTATTTACGGGTATCTTTGCCGCATTATCCTATGTGGTATTTACTTTTTTACAGATTAAAATTCCTCTGCCGGGCGGCGACGCCACCTCGATTCATCTGGGGAATGCGGTCTGTGTGCTGGGCGCGCTCCTTGTCGGCGGCGTGTACGGCGGACTTGGCGGAGCGATTGGCATGACCATCGGCGACCTTTTCGATCCGGTTTACGTGGTCTACGCCCCCAAGACTTTTATTTTAAAATTCTGCATCGGTCTGATTACCGGGCTGATTGCCCACAAAATCGCGCATATCAGCACCGAGACCGACAATAAGAAGGTGTACAAATGGTCTTTCCTCGCCGCCGTGGGCGGGCTTTTGTTCAATGTAATCTTCGACCCGCTGTTCGGCTACTTTTATAAGCTGGCGATTCTCGGCAAGCCCGCCGCGGAAGTGACCCTTGCATGGAACGTGGCATCCACCTCCATCAATGCGGTGACTTCCACCATTGTAGCCGTTCTCGTATACAATGCGGTGCGGCCGGCGCTGAAAAAATCGGGGCTCTTTTTTACCATTTAGTGTGTAAAAGGGCGGAAGGTTTACATCATGTAGCCTCCCGCCCTTTTCTCTTACATCACGATATCGTCGTTCTCCGGCATCACCACCGCCGCGATGAAGTAGACGAGCAGTCCCATACCAAGGCTCGCCACTGAGCAGATTGCCCAAATCAGACGCACCAGCGTGGGATCGATGTTCAGGTATTCCCCGATTCCCCCGCAGACGCCGCATATCATCCTGTTTCCTCTTGAACGCATCAGTTTTTTCATATCGTTATTCATTTTTGTCCTCCTTTTTGCGCTGTGTTGGCACATTTTATTGGTTAACATAATTCTATTTTCCATTAGCCCTCGAAGTTGACAGTTACATTACCCATATTACAGTTTATATTAAAATAGCTGCTTTTTCCAGCATTCCATGATTTATGTGATGCGAAACCGCCGTGGCTGTAGCTCCCCACATCGACATTGCCCATGCCGCACTCCACATAGTAGCTGTGGTCGTCCTCGGAACCGGTAAGGCTCATAACGATTTCACCCATATCGCACTCGGCATCCAAATCTCCCGATATGGTGCCCGCGACCTCAGCCGCACCCATGCTCACCTCTAAATCCAGCTCGCCGCTGACGCCAAGTTCGCTTATACTCATATGCCCGGCACCAATCTCAAAATCTGCGTTCCCGGCTGTGACACGCTCTGCGAGAAGCTCTCCCGCGCCCACAAGAACGCTGATATCCGCTCCCTCAAAGCCGTCCGCCGTAACCATCCCGGCTCCCAGATTCAGCTTCACCTCTTTCGCTTTTAAGAAGCAGCTGTCCATATAACCCGCTCCCATGCTGATGTCGCACTCCTCCAATGCGCAGCCCTCCGGCAGCCACAGATAGACCGTATCGTTGGGACCGTTACGCCAGTGCCCGAGGTGATGCTCCACCTCGTTCTCGATGGACAGTTCACTTCTGCCGTGCTCATTCTCTATGGTATAATGCGGTCTGTTGGTATTGCCGTCTGCCAGATACCACACATGTTCATCCTCGGATTGCCAGATTACCACATTGCACTCATCCACGTCGATCTCGAGACTGCCAAGCGTTTCCGCCGTGAGCGGCAGCTGTTCCTTCTTCCCTTCCAGCTCCTTCCGCTTCTTCTCCATCGTCTGATCCACCACCTTGCGGACCTCCTCCACACTCTCTATATCCTCGAGCTCTTCAAGCTCCTCCAAATCTTCCAAGTCTTCCCTGTCATAACCCGGCGACCGGAAAAAACCGATCCGCCAGTCACCGTCGCTATCCATACGCCAGACAAACGGAATGTCCTTAATGTTTCCCATCTCCTCCAGTTCCCGGAATCCTCCCAGCAATCCGCAGACGCCGCAGAGGACAATGCCCACAAGAAACAGAACCAACGCCGTCATCAGACAGCCCTTCGTAAATTTTTTCATGCCTGCGCACCTCCTCTGTGAAAGAATCTACGGCAGAGATTGACGCATCCCCGGAAAAGGGCGGGGATCGCCGTTCCTACCACCAGCACCATCAGCCAGACGAACACCAGTCCGAGCGCCACCATGACCAGACCGCCGCCGATCAGACTCAAGCCCCCAAGCGGCGTGCCGAACAATGCCACGAATCCCGCGATCACCAGCGCGATTCCCACTACCGTCATCACGACGCCTACCACCAGAAACGCCAGAAAGATGCCGAACAGCCCGGCTATGATGCCCACGCCGCCGCCGAAAAGTCCGCCAAGCACCCCGATCCAGACCGGGGAGAGCAGTACCGCCAGCACGATAATCAGCGCAATCTGCCCGCCCGTCATGGGTTTCTTCTGCGGTGCGCCCTGCGTATTCCGCTGACCGTTTCCCGTCTGTTGACTGTACGGGTCATATGCGTCGCCGGCACCGTTTGCCCGCTGCCCGTAAGAACCGTATATGCTGCCTGTCTGCGCGCCGCTTTGCGGGTTTCCCTGTGCGCCGCCCTGATAGGTGCCGTCGGTTCCCTGCGAGCCGCTCTGCCGTCCCATAGTTGACATAAGTTGATTTTTGTTTCTCTGTTCATAGCCGTGGAAACCGGACTCCGTAAACTCTCCTCCGTTTCCGCCGTCTGCAAGCCCCGCTTTGATTGACTTGGCAAGCTCCTCCGGCGAGCCCAGCGCCGCAATCACGCCCGCCTCATTTTCCTCGCCCGCATCGTCGAAATATTCATTATAGTAGGTAAGCGCCTCCTCCCGCTCCGCAGGCGGCACGTCCTGTAAAAGCGCGGTCAGTCTGCGCATAAATTCCGCTCTATTCATTCTTAAGTCCTCCCTCAAAGATACTGTTCAATTTGGCAGAATACCGATACCACTCGCTGATGTAAAGATTGAGCTGCGCCCTTCCCTTTTCCGTAATCCTGTAATACCGCCTGTTCCTGCCCGCACATTCCATGTCGTAAATCTGCAGGCACTCGTCCTTCTGCAGCCTTCGCAGAACCGGGTACAGGGTAGACTCGGAAATCTCTATGACCAGCCGCACCTCCTGCGTAATCTTGTAGCCATAGGTTCCTTCCGTCTCATGGGACACAACAGCCAGCACGATGGCGTCCAGCAGTGCCGCACCTGTGTTAAAAACCATGTAAATGACTCCTTTCTTCTTTTTTACATATTTCATTGTCATCTCTTTCGGAGTTATCCTCCCTTCCATCACCTCTGTTGCTGTTCTATAATATTATTTATTTATGCAATATTATATGCTGTATAATATTGTTTCTACACATACTATATGACATATAATATTGTTTGTCAACAACTATTTTCCAAAAAAGAGAACCGTGCTTTCAAAATAACCCTGTTACTGTGGACAGCAAAAGCTAGATTATGGTAATATAGACTAAAACTAGAGTCGGATGATTGAATTAACAAGATTCATTAGGAAGGAAATCCTATATGTATGAAGAAGAAAGGCTTCTGGCAAATGAAATAACAAAATCGCGACTTTCTGACCAGCCAGATAAAGCCATAGCATTGTGTCAACAAGCTATGGCACAGTTCCCTGCCAACAGTTTCTTTCCAAAATTGCAGGGGGATATTTACCGGCAATATAAAAGATTCCCTCAGGCTGCACAATCCTATTTGGAAATGTTAAAGCTTCTGCACCCAGACCAGTTTTCTATTTTTGTAACAGCTTACCACAATCTAAAGAAGAATGCTCCTGCGGCGGATATACGCTTATTTCTGGATGATATCAAAGAACTGCTTAACAGCGCATGTCTGCCGGAAGAATTGGCGAAGAACCTGCAAATCCTTTTAGGCAGTCAACTCGCTGTAGACGATAATTTTCTGGTTTTTATTGAACAGGCAAATAATGACAACAATATTAGCCTAATTAGAAATGAGATTGAAAAATGGGAAGCGGCACAGGATACCTCCAAGTTGGAAGCTCTTGCTACATTCAAATTAAACATAGAAGGAAATACAAAAAGTAAGAGCATCGACGCATTTTTGATACAAAGACTGGAAAAGCTGAAAAAGTACGAGCTTGCATTAGCTATGATAGCCAAAACCCAGAAACCGTATCAAAATAAACTCATCTTGGCAGCAATGCTTAGAATATGTCGAAAAAAGGGTGATTATTCCTTTGCGGAAAAGGAATTATGCATTAACGAAGATTTTATTGAGCGGTCCAGTTTTAATCTACAATATGAGTTGGTATACTATTTTCAGATAAAAAGCAATGAGGCAGGTCTTGAAAAAACGTTAAGGAAAATGCGAGACAGCGCTGCAAGAAGTATACCCATTGCTCGTACTTTGTATAATTTCTATCTGAGTCTGAATCGCTTTGAGGATGCGCAAGGTGTCTACACGCATATTCAACAGTTGGAACAAAATCAAGCCGCTGAATGGGAACAGCGTAAAAAGCGTCCCGCCAACCCAGCCCTGTCCCGCATCGAAGAGCAGACAGAATCCGAGCAGGCTGTCTGGCAGAGAATGAAAGAGCTGGTTTCCGAACAGGAACACAACCGCCAAATGATTGCTCTGCGTGACCTTCTCAAAGGCTTTTCCCATGAGTTAAAATTGAGATTGTCTCTGTGCTTGGGAAATATGCCCGCGGAACCAGCGGAGGTTTTCAAAAATGCACCAGATGCACTTCTGAAGCAGGGGAGGTTTGTGAAAATCAGTGGTATACGAAACCAAAACCCCGTTGGAACAGACGGGAAATCAGCGGATGGCAAAAACTGATACAGGAAACGATTTTGGGAACCTCTCCTTTGATTACTGTCCATGTATTACCATTTAATGATAACACGATACAAATAGCAGAGCAGCTATAATCCATGCACTTATACATAATTTTGCTTCCATGGACGCCATGATTGCGGCTACCGCACAGGAGGCAATAGGAATTGGACACGATATGACTGTTGTGACATCAGATAAAGGATTGAAGGCATGTTTATCAAGAGCAAATATAGACTGCTGGGATGCTTTCAAAACGGGAACAACGATCACTTTATAAACAGATTTAGCCAAATTCTTTTGTCCCCACACGAGTATCAAAGGCAGTCAGCTAGATAAATTTTCTCTTAATGCGCAACGGGCTTTCCACTGCCATTTCACAGACGGAAAGCCCACCAACTCTATCAGTATTCCTTTTTCTTAAACAATCCCGCCGCAACCGGACAGGACACCGCAAACGCCGCCGCGCCGCACGCCATCACAAAAATACCGCTCAAAATGATCTGCCGGTTCGTCATATTGCCCGGACAGATTTTGTTGACCAATGTAGACAATCCCATGATGATCCCGATACTGCCAAGCAGGCTGACCACCAGAATCACTTCGCTGCGCTCCTCCCCGCCCAGAAAATAGATCGGAAAGAAAATCGCTCCCATAAAGAGGCTGATTCCGATTCCCACAACAAACAGCATAAAAATATCCGTATCCCTGTCAAACGGATATCCGTGCAGCGCGACGGACGAAGCGACTGCCAACGCAGCAAAACCAATTCCCACGGAAAGCCACAAAAGCTGGCTGGCAAAAAAGCTTTTCACGATATCCGTCCGCTTGACCGGCGCGGTCAGTTTATATTTTCCCCACTTCGTCGCACTCTCCTTTCTGATGCTGGCAATCGAATTGAGAGAAAAGCCGATCATCACCAAAAGCATGTAGCCGATGATGAGCGACGGAATCGCGTTGTCCATGGCGACCACAAATATGCCAAGCAAAACCGCGACCGCCGCAAACGCTTTCGCACCAGCAAGCGTCGCGTAAAAATTGTTTCTCAGAAGTCCTCTCATATCCTCTCCCCCTTCACTAACAGCACCATAATCTCGTCCACCGAAGCGTGATCCACAACCACGTCCCTGTATTTGCGCCGCGCCATGCCGCCGTCAGCCACGAGCACGTCGATCTGTGTGTCCCGTTTCCGATACGCCAGAATATCCGCCTTGTCCAATGCCTGAAACTGGCTTTCCCTGCATCGCATCACCGCGTACTGATAGACGAGATCATCCTTCGCCGCTGTCAGAATCAGTTTTCCGTCATGGATAAAGGTGATATAGTCCGCCACCTTTTCCAGATCGCTTGTGATGTGGGACGACAAAAGGATGGAATGGTTTTCCTCCTGCACAAATTCCAGAAAAACGTCCAGCATGTCATCCCGCATGACCGGATCAAGACCGCTTGTCGCCTCGTCCAGAATCAAAAGCTCCGGATGGTGCGAGAGCGCGGCGGCGATCGCCAGCTTCATGGTCATCCCCTTGGAGTAATGCCGGATCTTCCGCCTGGGCGGCAGTTGAAATTCCTCCAGATATTTCTGAAAAAGCGCCTTGTCCCAATTCCTGTAAAGCCCTGCCATCACCTTCGACAACTGTCCCGCCGTCCAAAAGCCAGGAAAATTATCCCCGTCGTAGACCACGCCGATCTTCTCCCTGATATCGGTATCCCTGTCGCCCATTTCCCTTCCGAAAAGCGTTACCGTGCCACCGTCTTTTTCGATCGTGTTTAAAATGCAGCCGATGGTGGTCGTCTTCCCCGCGCCGTTTTCCCCCACAAACCCGAGAATCGATCCGTAGGGCAGGGAAAACGAAACCCGGTCCAGCGTAAAATCTGATTTTGGATATGTTTTTGTGACATCCTGTAATTCCAATATGTTTTCCATATGTTCTTTCCTTTCTCTGATAAACTCAGAACCTCTTCACCAAAAACCTCACGGCATCTGCCAAACATCCTTTACAGCCGCCGGATTCATCGCACGTAGACATAAACGCTTTCTGCCGCTGCGCTTTATATGTTCTACCTACTCCGCATCCTCATAAAATAATGCCAGAATCTTTGTCAGCCGTTCCAGCGGAATATTGCTCGTCCTGCCAATCTCCGCCGCCGCCTGCAGATGCTCTTCCGCCATCCGCTGCTGTTCCTCCTGATATAATTCCCTGTTCTGCGCCGCCACAAAGCTGCCCCTGCCCACCGCGGTGTCGATAAATCCGTCCCTCTGCAAATCCTCGTAAGCCTTCTGCACCGTGATGACGCTGACATGAATCGACTTCGCAAGCACCCGCATAGAAGGAATGGATTCCCCCGGCTGCAGTTCCCCGCTCATGATCATTGCCTTCATCTGCGACGTGATCTGCTCATAGATTGGCTTGTTAGCATTGTTGCTGATAATGATCTCCACACTTTTTCTCCTCGCGAATTGTACTTAGTGTACTTATTGAACAAGTACATTATAACACACATCTCTTTCCTGTCAACCCCCGAATATAGAAACCGCCTCTCCACTTTCTTCCATAAAGATATGTTTTCAGCTGCTGTTTTCGATTGGGAAATCTGCCCTCATATTGCGTTCCCTCCACACTGGTGATATACTTAATCTTGCTGTTTCTTCCGTGAAATGAAACGGCGCAGGGAAAGTCCTTTTTCGGTAATCCTTTTCAAGTTTACATCATTTTTCTTCCCTGCATACAAGTTTACTAACGCAAAAGGAGCTTTTACTCACCATGACTACAGAAAATAAAATCTGCTTCCGGCACGGTATGCGGGATGGCAGCCCCATCGCGCTGGGGTATTTTGCGGTGGCGTTCACGCTTGGCATCGCCGCCAGAAACGCAGGTCTTTCCGCGATACAGGCGCTGATTGCGAGCGCCCTCAATAACGCTTCCGCCGGAGAATATGCTGGTTTTGCCCTGATTGCGGCAGGCAGCAGCTATGTGGAAATGGCTGTGATGACCTTAGTGGTCAATGCCAGATATCTGCTTATGTCCTGCGCCCTCAGCCAGAAGCTGAAACCGGACACGCCCCTGCGCCACCGTATGCTGATCGCCTACGACGTGACCGACGAAATCTTCGGCATCTGCGTAGCACAGCCGGGCTGCTTAAATCCGTGGTATGCCTACGGCGCTATCGTGGTAGCGATTCCCGGATGGGCATTAGGTACTTTTTTCGGTGTGATGATGGGAAATGTGCTGCCGACCAGAGTGGTCAGCGCATTGAGCGTGGGACTCTACGGTATGTTTTTAGCCATTATCATCCCGCCCGCCAGAAGGAACCGGGTGATTGCGGGCGTGGTGGCACTTGGCTTTGCGGCGAGCTTTTTGGTCAACCGCCTGCCCTTGTTTTCCGGTGTGTCCACAGGAATCAAGACCATCGCACTCACAGTTTTGATTGCCCTTCTGGCGGCAGTTCTATTTCCGACTGATACGGTCAACAAATCGAGCTCCAGCGCGCTCGATTCAGAGAATGCTCCGCATTCTCCTTAAATGATTTACGCTGTCACAAATTTCTATAAAGCAAAAAATCGCCTGACAGCGGCGATTCCGAGAAATGGGAGGTATCTTAGAAATGGAACATAATATCTGGATTTATCTTCTGGTGATGGCAGCAGTATCCTACCTGATCCGCATGGCGCCGCTGGCGTTAATCCGCAAGGAAATCACCAACAAGTACCTGCGCTCGTTCCTCTTTTACGTGCCTTACGCGACGCTTGCCGTCATGACGTTCCCCGCCATCATGGAGGCTACGCAAGTACCCGCAGCCGGACTCTGCGCCCTAATCACAGGAATGATCCTTGCCTGGAAGGGCTGCAGTCTTTTTCAGGTCGCCGTACTCTGCTGTGCCGTAGCATTCCTGGTGGAGCTGCTGCCTGTCTTTTAGCGTTATTAGAAAAGATTTACCTTGCCCACCACGCCGTCGTTGATGACATAGTATGCCGTGAAATCCTCGGGTTTTACATAAATCTGCATATTTTCGATGGAATCCGCCTTATGACCCTTGGCATAATAATGAGCCTTGACCCGTTCGGTCACATCATCCATATTGACCTCATAATTGCGGTACTGTAAAATAACTTCCGAATCAATCTCCTTCTTCGTCTCCACCTTTGCCTCCGCATTTACCTGTGTTTCCACCTTTGTATTTTCCATTGCGCAATCCCCTTTCTGTACCGGCGCTCCGGTCTTTCCTTAACGTATCTGCCATTTGTTCTCATAACAGTGTACCACAATCAAAACAATCTTACAATGCGCACAAAGCGTTTTCCGAATGATTGTGCCCGCGCGGATTTTATGCTATACTCACCTAATCAATATCTTACAGGAGAAATCAGATGAAAAATAAAGAAGAAAAAACCAACGCCATCCGGCTGCTGGAGCAGAAAAAGCTGCAATTTCAAATCCACGATTACTCACAGTCCGACGCCTTAAACGGCATGGAGGTGGCGGACTATTTACAGGAAAATCCCGACCGGGTTTTTAAGACACTCGTCACCGTCGGCAAATCCGCCGCCCACTATGTCTTTCTCGTGCCGGTAAACCGGGAACTGAATCTGAAAAAAGCCGCGAAAGCTGTGGGCGAAAAGAGCATTGAGATGATAAAGGCAAAGGAACTGCTGCCGCTCACAGGCTACGTCCACGGCGGCTGTTCGCCCGTGGGCATGAAAAAATTTTTTCCCACCGTCATCGACGCCAGCGCAGAAAACTTTGCGGAAATCTTTTTCAGCGGCGGCAAAATCGGGCTGCAGATTGAGACAAGCCTGTCAGAACTGCAGAAAATCATAAGCTTCAAACTGGCGGACATATCCTCTTCATAGTCCGCCATGCAAACCGCCATGATTCCACTACGCGGAGAATGCCCTTATCTCCCAATCCATGTGCTCCTCGAAAACAGAATCAATATCGGGAAAATCTCCAGACGCCCCGCCAGCATATCCACAATGAGAAGCAGCTTGGACAAAAGACTGTAATCCCCGAAGCTGCATGTCGGACCCACGCTCTCGAGCCCCGGACCGATATTGTTAAAGCACGCCAGCACCGCCGAAAAATTCGTCATCGGCGAAAAGCCGTCTATGGAAATCACAATAAAGCTGAACACGATGATAAAGGCATAGGCTGCCAGATACGCGTTTGTATTATCAAGCACACGCTCCGTCACCATCTGCCCGTTCACGCGCACCACCTGCACCTTCTGCGGGTGAAGGATCTGGCGCACGTTGCGCCGCAGACTCTTAATCAAAAGAAGCGTCCGCCCACACTTAAAGCCGCCACCGGTACTTCCCGCGCAGGCGCCGACAATCATAAGCCCCAGAAAAATCGCTCTGGAAAAGCTTGGCCACAAATCGAAATCCGTGGTCGCAAAACCGGTCGTCGTCATAATGCTTGCCACCTGAAACGCCGCATGGCGGAGTGTCTCCCCGATAGTTCCATAAAACCCACGCACATTCCACGCAATCAACAGGACGCTTGCAAGCACTGTCCCCAGATAAAACCGCAGCTCCTCATCCTTAAACACGTTCTTCACCTGACGGATCGCCAGCATATAATAGCAGCTGAAGTTCACGCCGAACAGCAGCATAAACACGGTACACACGTTTTGCAGATAAGGGCTGTACCCGGCAATGCTGTCATTCTTGATGCCAAAGCCGCCCGTGCCCGCCGTGCCGAAAGCCGTGCAGACCGCGTCAAAAAGCGGCATACCGCCGAGCAGCAAAAAAAACACGTTCAATATGGTCATAAAAACATAGATAAAATACAGGATCTTCGCGGAGTCTTTCATCTTCGGCACGAGCTTTTCCACCTTGGGTCCGGGGCTTTCCGCCCGCAGAAGATGCATGGTATAGCCGTCGCTTTTGTCCCGCCCCCTGCCAATCGCCAGCACAAACACCAGCACACCCATGCCGCCCAGCCAGTGCGTAAAGCTGCGCCAGTAGAGGTTTCCCATAGACAAGTTCTCCACCTCCGGCAGAATAGATGCCCCGGTCGTCGTAAAGCCGGAAACCGTCTCAAAGAGCGCGTCTACAAAACTCGGAATCTCCCCCGAAAAGTAAAAGGGCAGACAGCCGAGAAGACTCATCACAATCCAGCTTGCGCCGACACAGACAAGCCCCTCTCTCGCGTAAAAGCCCTTTTTTGCTTTTCTGCAGAGCAGATACAGCAAGAGCGCCGTCACCAGCGTAATGACTGTTCCGATTAAAAATCCAGCCACAGCCTCCGTTTCCCCGTGAAAGACACTAATCAGCAGCGCCGGAACCATAAATGCCGCTTCCACCATCAGAATCCGGCTGATAAATTTTCCCATCATTCGATAATTCATAGCTAACCACCTTAGGACATAAAAATATCATTGAGCTGATAAATGACCTCGTCCCTGCCGGTCACGATAATCACAGCGTCCCCTCTTCGATAGAAAGAGTCGCCGTTCGGTATCTCAAAGCTGTTAT
The DNA here is from genome assembly GCA_910587715.1 of uncultured Lachnospiraceae bacterium. Taxonomy (GTDB): domain Bacteria; phylum Bacillota; class Clostridia; order Lachnospirales; family Lachnospiraceae; genus UBA3282. The sequence goes on from CAJUMV010000044.1 coordinate 26,689, forward strand.
GCCTGTTAATGCCCGCCACACGGATATTCTTCTTAAGCTTCAGCTTTTTAAGCGGCTCCTCGCAATGTTTGGTATTTTCATCCACAATAAACTCGATCGCTTCCGCCTGCCCGTCCGCAATCACGTTGACCGCCTGTGCCGCCCCGGTCTGGTTACGGATCGCCCGCACGTACCGCACAATATCGTTACAGCAAAGCTCCTTCGGGCTGATGGTGCTGCCCACAGGCAGTTTGTCCAGGATCCGGTTGTTGGAAAGCCTGCCCAGCTTCGTGATAATCTGAGGCACATCCGCATTGCCGCCGATGAGGGAAATAAAAAGGTTCATCTCGTCCACTCCGGTCAATGTGACAAGCGCGTCGCATTCCTCGATTCCTTCCCTCTCCAGAAGAAACTCATTGCTGGCATCGCCGTGCACCACCGTCACATCCGGAAGCTGGTTTGCTAAAGACAGACACCTGTCGTAATCCTGCTCGATAATCTCCACCATGATGCCGTCCTGATGCAGAAGCTGCGCCAGATAGTAGCTGAGCCGTCCGCCGCCGCACAGAAGAACACGCTTCGCCTTATGCGTGATGATTCCCATATTTTTGAGGAATACGGTCAATTCTCTGGGAGATGCCGTTACAAAAATCCGGTCTCCCGCCTGCAGTACAAAATTACCGTCAGGGATGATCGCCTTGCTGTCCCGCAGGACGGCACACACCAGAATCTTGCATTTTACTACGTTTGTCAGGTCAAAAAGCCCCACATTGCAGAGCTTTGAGTCCTCCCCGATCTTTAATTCCACAAGCTCCACCTTGCCCTTGGCAAAGGTATCTCTCTTTAAAAAACCCGGATACTTGATCAGCCGTTCCATCTCGATGGCAGCCTGTCTTTCCGGATTGACCACCATGGACAATCCAAACAGATGCCGCATCTGATAAATCTGATCCTTGTATTCCGGATTGCGTATTCTCGCTATCGTATGAAGATTCGGATTCATGCCATGCGCAATCGTACAGCAGAGCAGATTGACTTCATCCGCTCCCGTCATGACAATCAATAGCTCGGCTTCCTCCACGCCCGCCTTGGAAAGCGTCGCCATGGACGCGCAGTTTCCCTGTACCGCCATAATGTCGTAGCGTTCCTCACTTATTTCCAGAACCTCCGCCTTCGCGTCTATCAGGGTAATGTCATGTCCTTCCGCAACCAACTGTCTCGTCAGCGTAGAGCCGACTTTTCCGTCCCCCGCTATTATGATGTTCACTGAAAATTCCCTCCGTTGTAGATTCATTCGCAGTGCAGGCTCGATTCCGCTCCGCTTCATCTCGCTCACGGGCTGTCGCCCTATGCATCCGCAATCTGGAAAAATAGTCAGCAAGCTGCCATTTTTTCCATCTTACGTCTGCGCACTGCTCATTGCCATCGTGTACATTATAGCACTCCTGCCCAAAAAGGCAATCTTCGGATTAACAACAGAAGACACCCGCCTTTACGGATGTCCTCCTGCCCGCCACTGCGGATTCTGCACAAAATTCTTACCATTCACGTGGGAATCCGCAGCACCTGCCCAATCTGCAGATTATCGCCCGCCAGCCCGTTTAACCGCTTGATATCATCCACCGTCGTGCCGAACCGGTTCGCCAGAAGCCACAGCGTATCTCCGGACCGCACCGTATAATTAAAATAACCGCTGCCCCCATCCGGCGTCGGATCCGGCGTGGGCACGTTCTGCCCGATTCCCTGATATGTTCTGTACAGCGCGTTCCATGTAGCGGGCCCCACAATGCCGTCCGCCACCAGCCCCATTCTTCCCTGAAAAGCCGTCACCGCCTGTCTCGTCCCCGAACCGAAGATGCCGTCCTGCGCCACCGAAGGAATATCGGGATAGTACTCGGAAATGACATCCAACAGATATTGCAGCGTGATCACATCCTGCCCTCTCGCACCCTGCCGCAGCACCGAGGAGGGCGGCACCGTGCCGATGCCCAGATTGCTTCCCTCGCTGTTAAGCTCCGCAAGCCTTGTCACCGCCGTATACAGGCTGGAAAGCTTATACCATGTGGATTTTCCTACAATTCCATCCGGCAACAACCCAAAAATGCTCTGGAATTTTACGACCGCCGCCCGGGTGCTGTCCCCAAAGGTTCCCGTCTGATCTGTGATCACCGGTATCGCCGGGTAATTTTTCCTGATACGATTCAGATACGTCTGTATCGTCTGCACATCCAGTCCCGTGCTTCCCGCCCGGAGAGGCATCCCCGGATAAGACGATAATACATTTGTAATCACATTCGTCTCTGCAATCTCCACATCATCCGGGTAATAATAGCGCAAAATCCGAATCGGCGTGTAGCCCTGACCAGCAAGCGTCACCGTCCCCCACTGTGACATCCCTCTGCAGGTGGTCGTCGTGCCGTTGCAGAAGGAGGTAAAATAAGGCGCCTGCTGCCCTTGTCTGCGGACATATTCGTTAAAAATCTCGTCCACCACCCTGCTGATGGAATCATAAATGGGTCTGCCATAAATAAAAGCCTGGTCGTATGCCGTGCTGTTCGTAATATCAAAGGGATACCCCTTCGCCCTGTACCATTCCGTGTACACCCGGTTTAAGGCGAACGTGATAATGGCATAGATATTCGCCCGCAGCGCATTTTCCGGCCATGTCGGATAAATCTCGCTGCTTGCCACATTTTTCACATAATCGGGAAAAGATACCTGAACATTGGAAGCAGCGCTGTCCGGCGTCCCCAGATGCACCGTAATCGGGTTGGGAATAGCAACCTGCCGCAGCACCTGCGCGGATTCCCCGCTCTGAAAAAAGCCCTCCGGCTCCCGCTCTCCATCCATGGTGACCGCCGGCGCGCCCACCATGATTTCCGTCGGCTCCTGGCTGCGCTGCCGCCCCTGCATCGGAACGAGAACAAGCGGAAGGTGTGCCGACTCCCCGTCGAATATCGGTATATCGGAGACATATACCGGCTCAAACCCTTCCGCCTGTGCAAGTACATTGTAGGTGACATAGGGCGTCCCCGTAAAATTCTCGTTCTGGGAATAGCTCTTGTCCATGGTTTCCAGCGAAACTCTTCGCGTCTCGCCGCTAACGTCAGTTGTCAACTCGTAAATCCGGTTCTGCTCATCATCCAGAACCGTCACCTGCACGCCGCTAAGAGGCAGCGCGTCGTGAGCCGTTCTCGCCTGCATGGTCAGATATCCTATCGCCATAATTCATTCTCCTTCACAGCCATCATTTCATAAATCCCTATGCTATAAAGTATGCGGCAACCTTTGTTTCTGACTCTCTTATGCGCGTAAGCAGACTCGAAATGCTTAGCGGATCCCAATCTCCGTATCGGACTCGGTCGTGTGGCTGTGCTCCTTGATGTAAGCTACAATCTCATCCAGCTTCGTGAACGCCAGCCCCACATAGCTGTCCGCGCAGCCGTAGTAGAGCGCGATCTTTCCGCTCTCGGAATCGTGGATGGTGGCGCAGGGGAAGCACACGTTGGGAACAAAGCCCCTCTCCTCGTACCACTCCTCCGGGGTCAGCAGGAAGTTCTCGCAGCGGTACAGCACCTTGGACGGATTGTCAATATCGAGAATCGCGCCGCCGATGGAGTACACCAGACCATTGCAGGTACCAGTCACGCCGTGGTAGAACAGAAGCCAGCCTTCGCTTGTCTCAATGGGCGCCGCGCCGCCGCCAATCTTAACGGACTCCCACCACTCGCTGCTTCTGCCCATCACATGCCTGTGCTTGCCCCAATAAACCATATCCGGGCTCTCGCTTAAGAAGATATCGCCAAAAGGCGTATGCCCGGAATCGGAAGGACGGCTTAAGAGTACGAAATTGCCGTTAATCTTTCTGGGGAACAGCACGGCGTTTCTGTTAAAGGGAATAAACGGGTTTTCAATTCTCGTAAAGGTCTTGAAGTCCGTGGTCTTCGCCATACCGATGGACGCCCCGTAAAAATCCTGACACCAGATGATGTAGTAGGTATCCTCCACCTTCACCAGACGGGGGTCGTAAGCGTATACCGGCATGAAATCATTGCCCTGCTCGTCCTTAAAGGGAATCTTCTCCTTCTCAAACTCCCAGTGAATCGCATCTTTGCTGTGACCAAGATAAATATACGGAATACCGTTTACCTGCTCCCCGCGGAACACGCCGATAAAGCCGTCGCCGTAAGGCATTACCGCGCTGTTAAAGATTCTGGCAACGCCTTCTACCGGATTTCTGCCGATAATCGGGTTCTCACTGTATCTCCAAATCGGCGCGCCCGTGAGCCCCTCCGGCTTCTCCTGCCAGGGCACATTCTTCACAACAGGGCTTATCATCTTTACTTCGCTCATTAGATTTATACCTCCTTACTACAATGTATTTATGGTTAATATCCCTTACAGCCAGTAAGGAATTATCCATC
>CAJUMV010000045.1 GCA_910587715.1 uncultured Lachnospiraceae bacterium
GTTTAGACCTCTTTTAGCTTCAACCTGTGTATAATTATTTCGGGAGATTAGGTAAGGATGACTTTGCAGAATATATGAAAAAAATGCTGGCGGTGGATTTATATAAAAACAAAAAAGTTTCTCTGGGTTATTGTGCCAGTGTGGCTGAAATGTCGAAGGAAGATTTTATAAAGTATCTTGGTATGAATGGAATTTCTATATTTGCATTTGCATCTGAGGATGAATTTCTGGAGGAAATGGCGAATGCGTAAGGTAGTGGTGAACACGACGCCGTTGATAGCATTAAGCCATGTGGGGCAGCTTGATTTGCTAAAAAGGCTGTATAATGAAATTATCATTCCAGAGGCGGTATATGAAGAACTGTCTGTAAAGACGGAATCTGTTTGTAAGAAAGAGGTTGATAGATCCCTTGATTGGATTCGGGTTGAAAAAATCAGTAATCAAATGGCAAAAGATGTATAAAACGCAGCTGCATGAGGGAGAGGTTGAGGTAATGATCTTAGCAAAAGAAGTAGCAGCGGATGTGGTTATCATAGATGATGCGAATGCCAAGAAATATGCGAAGTATTTAAAGCTGCCGGTGACGGGGACATTGGGGGTGTTGTTACGGTCAAAGCAGATGGGGGTATGTTGACAAGCTGGAACCTGTTTTACGTCAAATGGTGGAGAAGGGAATATATATTTCACAAAGTTTAATTGAATTGTGTTTGAAACAGGCAGGAGAATTGTAAAAATAGAATCCAGGCTTTTGGCGGAATTTTTCTTCCCGCCGGGAGTTTTGCACTGTGGCGCGGTTTGTGATATCATGACAGGGATACGGAAAACGGCGGACATACGCAGGGAGGCAGAATGATGCAGGTGATCGAGTATTTTACGTGCGACAGGCAGGCGCACTGGCTGGAGCAGGTGCGGGAGATTTATATCTCCACAAACCACGAAGGGCTTTATGAAAAGTACGGATGCGAATTTTATCAGATGATGGAGGGTGTGGACGGTGAACCGTCGAGAGTTTACCGGCTGGCTGTACGGCGAGGCAGTTTGCACATGTTAAAGAAAGATATGACATATGAAAAGAATTTTAATTATAGACGACGATATCCATATCGGAAATATGCTGGAAGAAGCTCTTTCCAAAGAAGGGTATGAAGTCCTGCGCGCCTATTCCGGAACAGAGGCATTATTGGTTTTAGCCGGGGCAAAGCCGGACCTTATTCTGTTGGATTTAATGCTGCCGGGACTGCAGGGAGAAGAGGTGATTTCCCAAATAAAGGGAATACCTGTCATTGTGGTGAGCGCGAAAGCGGATCTTGAGAATAAGGTTGATCTGCTGCTTGGCGGTGCGGTCGATTATGTGACGAAGCCGTTTCACATGAGAGAGCTTCTGGCGAGGATTTTTGTACATCTTAAGAATGCGGAAAGTATGACGGCTTTTTCGGAATTGACATTTGGAGACATTGTCCTTGCGATAGATACGCACACGGTAAAAGCGGGCGATACGGAAATCAAGCTGACAAGGACGGAGTATGCTATCTTGAAGCTGCTTATGCAAAATCCCACGCAGGTTGTCACGAAATCCCTGCTGTTGGAGCGCATCAGCGCGGATACGCCGGACTGCACGGAAAGCTCGTTGAAAATGCATATCAGTAATTTGAGGAAAAAATTGCGGGAGGTAACGGACAAAGACTACATTGAAGCGGTCTGGGGGATTGGATTCAAACTGCGGGCGGAATAAATCTTTACGATTTCTTTACTGATCTCTTTACCGTTTCCTTTACTATTTGCATCTATCATGTCGGTATACGAAGCAGATAGGAGGGTAAGATTTTATGGATTATGTTCTTCAAACAAACGCTTTATGTAAAACCTATAAAAATTTTAAAGCGTTAAACGGAATAGCTATGCATGTTCCCAAAGGAGCAATCTATGGCTTTGTAGGGAAAAACGGCGCGGGTAAAACAACGCTGATCCGGCTGATCTGCGGTCTGCAGGAGCCGTCATCCGGGGAGTATACGCTTTACGGAAGAAAGAATACGGACAAGGATATTGTGGAGTCCCGAAGAAGAATGGGCGCTGTAGTGGAAACGCCCTCTGTCTATCTTGACATGACGGCGGAGGATAACCTGAAACAGCAGTTCCGTATTCTGGGGCTCCCTTCCTTTGAGGGGCTGCACGGGATTTTGCAGTTGGTGGGACTTGAGAACACGGGAAAAAAGAAGGCAAAAAATTTTTCTCTGGGTATGCGGCAGCGGCTGGGGATTGCAATTGCTCTTGCAGGCGACCCCGATTTTCTGGTTTTGGACGAGCCTGCCAACGGTCTTGACCCGCAGGGAATCATTGAAATTCGGGAACTGATCTTGAAACTCAATCGGGAACAGCAGATTACCGTCCTGATTTCCAGCCATATTTTGGACGAACTGTCCAAGCTGGCAACGCACTACGGATTTATAGATAACGGGTGCCTTGTGAAAGAGCTCAGCGCGGACGAACTGGAAGCCGCCTGCAGGAAATGCGTCCGCATGGAGGTCAGCGATACGAAAGCCCTTGCCCGTGTGCTTGACGGCATGGGAATTGATTATAAAATCACGGCGGACCAGACTGTCGATGTCTATGCAAAGGTCAATATCTCCCGTCTGACCGTGGCATTGGCAAAAGAAAACTGTGAACTGATTGCCGTGCAGGAGCGCGATGAAAGTCTGGAAAGCTACTATATCAGTCTTGTGGGAGGTGAGAAGGATGCGTAAACTGCTATGTGCTAATTTTTCCCGTTTTTGGAAGGATAAAATTTTTTGGATTTGTATGGGAGCTATGCTTATCTATGCGGTTGCGTATATGCTGAACGGATGCAGGCGGGCAGCGGCAGATTTGTCAGAATATAAGTACAGTATTGATGAATATTACTTTCATTTTGCGTTGACAATCGGTATGTTCTGCGCACTGTTCGGCAGCATGTTTTTTGGCACAGAGTACAGTGACGGAACCATCCGGAATAAAATAATAGTCGGTCATACGAAAACCAATCTCTATTTTGCCAGTCTGATTACTACGACGGCGGCAACTCTGTTACTGATGGCGGTATGGCTTGTTGGCGCTCTGGTTGCCGTGCCGACGCTTGGCGCATGGAAAATGGCGGTTCCCACATTGCTTTTATACTTGCTGATTGCGGTGATGTTCATCATGGCTCTTTCTGCAATATGCACATTTGTTTATATGGTATCAGACAATAAGGCTTCTATCGTTTTGATTTCCATGCTGTTGATTTTAGGGCTTCTTGTTTTGACGGGTATGTTATATTTTGGGCTTCATGAGCCGGAAACAATAAGCAGGATAGAGATAACCGCAAACGGAATGGAATGGTCTGAGCCATCCCCTAATCCGCGCTATATCAGCGGCGCAAAACGCGGCGTATATGAATTTATTCTTGATTTTTTACCGACAGGACAGGGACTGAAAATGTGGCAGCTGGAAATCAACCATCCCGTCCGTATGCTTGTATCGTCTGCTGTTATCACATTATTCACAACATTTGGCGGAATTTATATTTTTAAGAGGAAGAATATAAAATAAGGGGAGGCTGGTATGGAAGAATGGTTATGGGTTTTTGTCTGTATGATGGCGGTGATCGCTGTTGTTCTGCTTGTGAAAATTTGTATCATGCAAAAGGCGGCAAGAGAAGTGGCGGATGCCTTTACAGACAGGCTCATAACCGATACGAACACGCTCATTACGATTTCCTGTAACGACAGGCACATGCGTTATCTGGCAAATACCATGAACAGAGAACTCCGCGAGCTGCGTACACAGAGGCGCCGGTTTCAGCAGGGCGACATGGAATTAAAAAACGCGGTTACGAACATTTCCCACGATTTGCGGACGCCGCTCACGGCAATCTGCGGGTATCTGGAACTGCTGGAGCAGGAGGAAAAGTCCGAAACAGTCAGTCGGTATGTCGAAATTATCAAAGACAGGGCGGCGCTTTTGACACAGCTTTCAGAGGAGCTTTTCCGATATTCTGTCATCATTTCCACAAAAGACAATATCATCAGGGAGCAGGTCATCATCAATACGGTATTGGAAGAGAGTGTCGCGGCGTTTTATAACGTTTTGACAGAGCGGGGCATTGTGCCCGAGGTACAAATATCCGAAAGAAAAGTCGTGCGGATGCTGGACCATTCCGCGCTGTCCCGTGTATTTTCCAATCTGATCGGCAATGCCGCAAAGTACAGCGGCGGAGATTTGAAAATCGCCCTGTCAGAGAACGGGGAGATTATGTTTTCCAACAGGGCTCCCGCGTTGGACGCGATACAGACAAACAGGCTGTTTGACCGTTTCTATACCGTGGAAACCGCCAGAAAATCGACAGGTTTGGGACTGGCAATTTCCAGAACGCTTGTGGAACAAATGAACGGAAGCATATCGGCGGAATATCAAAACAACAGATTAAGCGTCCGCGTCTTTTTCCCGGAGACATGAATTGTGAAAGAATTTACTTGCGCATTGTAAGCTGTTATGATAGGGTTACGTTCTGAAGGAAAAGATTGGCAGATCATCCTTGGCGCAGAGCGTTTCGGAAGGGAAAAATATGGCGGTTACGGACGAAAAAGACTTACAACAGTTAAAAAAGCGGCTGACTGAGCTTGCGGAAAAAGCTTACAGCCGCAATATATACACGTACACGCCCTTTCTCGGGCTTGCCGAACAGCAGGCATACTACGCGGTGGAGCGGGAAGTGTCCTACGCGGGGGTGCAGATGGAGGGCGGCGCGCCGCTTTGCGAGCGGAAGATCATCCGCTTCGGCGATCCGGGTTACGAGGAGGCGTTTCCCATCGCGCGGATCGAAATTCTGCCAAAGACGCCTAAGTTTGCGGAAAACCTGACGCACCGGGATTTCCTTGGCGCGGTGATGAATCTGGGGATCGAGAGAGATGTGGTGGGCGATTTTTTTGTGAGAGAAAAGGGCGCCCTGCTTTTCTGTCACGAAAACATAGCGGATTACATTGTGGAGAATCTGGACAGAGTGAGGCACACGAATGTCGCCTGCAGACGGGCGGAGGGGGAGATTGAAGTGGAAAACACTGATCCGGATCGGATTTCGGTGACGGTGGCGTCCCCCAGAGCCGACGGCGTGATCTCCAAGGTGTACAATTTATCGAGGGAAGAGAGCCGGGAATTATTTAATAACGGTCGTATTTTTATAAATGGCATACAGACGCAGAACCTCTCTTGCCAGTTGAAGGAGGAGGACGCCGTCACCGTGCGCGGGTACGGAAAATTTATTTTCTACGGGCAGACAGGCACGAGCAGAAAGGGGAAAGACCGTGTGGAGGTCGGTGTTTTCGGAAAAACGTAGATAGATAAATTCCACGGATAGTGATATACTAATGCGAGAAGAAAGTGAAGAGTGCCGGATTAAAACAAGCGACACGGAATAAGGAGAGGAGCATCCATGAATTTAGAAAATTTACAGGCTTACACCGTCATCTCGAAACAGCGGATCGAAGAACTGAAATCAGACGGTTATCTGTTAAAACATAACAAAACAGGGGCGCGGGTGGCGCTTCTGTCTAACGACGACGAGAACAAGGTGTTTTATATCGGGTTCCGCACACCGCCGAAGGACAGCACGGGGGTGGCGCATATCATCGAGCACACGGTATTGTGCGGCTCTGAGAAATATCCGCTCAAGGACCCTTTTATCGAGCTGGCGAAAGGCTCTTTAAACACCTTTTTGAACGCCATGACTTACCCGGATAAGACGGTCTATCCCGTGGCGAGCTGTAACGACAAGGATTTCAAGAATCTGATGGACGTTTATCTGGACGCGGTGTTTCACCCGAATATCTACCGCGAGGAGAAAATCTTCCGGCAGGAGGGATGGCACTATGAAATGGAGAATGCGGAGGACGATCTGACCATCAACGGCGTGGTTTATAACGAGATGAAGGGGGCGTTTTCCTCCCCGGACGACGTGCTGTACAGGGAGATCATGAACTCCCTCTATCCGCACACGTCCTACGCGGTGGAGTCGGGCGGCGATCCGAATGTGATTCCGGACCTTACCTACGAGGATTTTCTCGCCTTTCACCAGAGATACTACCATCCTTCCAACAGCTATATCTACCTCTACGGGGATATGGACATGGAGGAGCGGCTCAATTATCTTGATAAAGAGTATCTGTCAAAGTACGAGGCGCTTTCGGTGGATTCTGCGCCGGCGACAGAGCCGCCCTTTGAGAAGAGCGTGCTTGTGGAGAAGGAATACCCGATCATGGAGAGCGAGCCGGAGGAGGGCAACACGTATCTTTCCTACAACGTCTCTCTGGGAGAAAGTTTGGACCGCGAGGTGAGCGTTGGATTTCAGGCGCTTGCGGACGTGGTGGTTGGCGCGCCGGGCGCGCCTGTGAGGAAGGCGCTTCTGGACGCGGGAATCGGCACGGATATCACCTGTTATTTTGAGGCGGACGTGAAACAGCCGTATTTTTCCATCGTGGCGAAGAACGCGGAGGGCAGCCAGCGGGAAGAATTTGTAAAGACGATAGAGGAGACGCTTCGGAGTCTGTCTGAGGATGGTTTGGAGAAGAAAGCACTGCGGGCAGCGCTTAACCATGATGAGTTTAAGTACCGGGAAGCAGATTATGGTTCCTACCCGAAGGGGCTGATGTACGGTCTGCAGATGTTTGAGACTTGGCTTTATGATGATAAGAAACCGTTTGACTATCTGGAACTTGACGAGACATATAGGGCGCTTAAAAAAGAGGTGGATTCTACTTTCTACGAGGAAATGGTAAAGAGCCTTCTGCTTGCCAATACCCATAAGAGCGTGGTTGTGGTGCGCCCGGTGAAAGGACTTACGGGTAAGCGGGACAAGGCGCTTGCTGAAAAGCTTGCGGCGAAAAAGGCGGCGATGACGCCGGAGGAGATCGCGCGGATCGTGGAGGAGACGGAGGCGCTTGCCGCGTATCAGGAGGCGCCGGACAGCCCGGAGGATTTGGCGAAGATTCCCCTTCTTTCCCGAGAAGATATCGGGAAAAAGGCGCGCCCTTACTGCAATGAGGAGCTTCATGCCGGGGATACGACGCTTTTATACCACGACATCTATACGAACGGGATCGGGTATCTGCGGTTTCTCTTTGACCTTAGGCAGGTGCCGGAGGAGCTGTTCCCTTATGTGGGGCTTTTGCAGGTGATGCTCGGACTGGTGGACACCGAAAAGCGTTCCTACAGCGAATTGTACAACGAGATCCATCTGCAGACCGGAGGGATCGCGCCGGCGGTAAACGTTTACACGAATGCGGACGATTTTTCTAAATATAAGCTGACGTTTGAACTTAAGGTAAAGACGCTGTATGAGAATCTTCCCAAGGCGTTTGAACTGGCGGAGGAGATATTGACTGAATCGGTCTATACAGATGCAAAGCGGTTGTTTGAGCTTGTTGCGGAGAACCGCTCCGGCAAGCAGGCGCAGATGATGGACGCGGGGCATTCGCTGGCGGCGGGACAGGCGTTATCTTATCTGTCGAAACAGGCGTATCTGATGGATCAGGTGAACGGGCTTGCCTTCTTCCGTCTGTTGGAAGGACTTGAGAAGGACTTTGAGGGGAAGAAAGAGGAACTTTCCGACAATATGGAACGGCTGGTGCGCTGTATCTTCCGCCCGGAGAACCTGATGGTGGACTACACGGCACAGAGAGCCGGGCTTGCGGGGCTTGAGAAACTGATTGAGGGCTTGCGGGCGAAACTCTATACGGAGCCAGTGGAAGGGAAACCTTATGTGCCCTCTCCGGTGAAGAAAAATGAAGGGCTGATGAGCTCCGCCCAGATCCAGTATGTATGCCGGGCTGGCAACTACGCGGACAAGGGACTTTCTTACACGGGGGCGCTCCGTGTCCTCAAGGTTGTAATGAGTTATGAGTATCTGTGGATGCAGGTGCGCGTCAGGGGCGGCGCTTACGGCTGCATGTGCCAGTTTGGAAAGACCGGGGAGAGCTATTTTGTCTCCTACAGGGATCCAAATTTGGAAAAGACCATAGAGGTGTACGAGAAGGCGGCGGACTTCGTGGCGGGCTTTGAGGCGGACGAGCGCACCATGACCCAGTATATCATCGGGGCGGTCAGCGCGCTGGATATGCCTCTCACACCTGCGGCGAGGGGGACATACTCACTAGCCGGCTATATGACAGGGCTTTCCTTTGATAGAGTCCAGCGGGAGCGCGATGAGCTGCTCGCTGCGGACGCGGAGACCATTCGGGAACTGGCGGCGCACATCCGTGCCTTTATGGAGGATGAATGCCTGTGCGTGGTGGGAAATGAGGAGAAGATTCAGTCCCAGAAAGAGCGTTTCGGTTCGGTGGAATATCTGACACATTAAAAAACAGATGCTATTTTTGAAAGATGCAACTTTTTCTTTCACGGGAAGGTATTTAGGATAAGGACAGCAGTTTATATGGTAAAAGCAACGCCTGTTTTCGGCTGTTTAGGTGTAAATCTGACTGCGAGGGCGATTAAGGCGGCGCTGACCGGGAAAGGGAGGAAAAGTTATGAAAATGATGGGCACCAAAAGTGAGAACAATGAGATGAGCAGGAATCATAAGAACGGCAGGAACGGAAAAAGGGAAGTCAGGCTGCGGCTGTTCCCGGCGGTTTTAGCAATAACAGCCGTTATTACGGCGTGCGGCAGCGCTGGCGGCGGGGCGAAAACTATGTCTCTGGAATCCGCGCCGGCGGCTGTTGCGGAAGAATACGCCTATGATACGGCGGCTTCCTACGACGGCGGCATGGTCTTAAGAAACGAAGCAGGGGCGGCATCCTATGAATATGAGGTGGCGGAAGCGGCGGCGGAGGAGCCGATCAGCGAAGAAGGCTATGTGGAAGGGCAAGCCGGACAGAGCGTGGTGGCGCCGGAGACCTCGCGCAAGCTGATCAAGACCGTAAATATCCTTGCTGAGACGGAGGATTTTGACACCCTTGTACCGGGACTGCAGAAGCAGGTGGAGGCGCTGGGCGGCTACATAGAATATATTTCTGTCTACGACGTACACAGTTATTATGTGGAGGACCAGCAGGTAAAGCAGCGCTGCGCCAATGTGACAGCCCGCGTGCCCAAGGAGAAGCTGGACGGTTTTCTGGCGCAGGTGGGAGAGCAGACCAATATAACTAGCCGCTCCGAGAACGTGGAGGATGTCACCTTACAGTATGTGGATCTGGAAAGCCACAAGAAGGCGCTTGTGACAGAGCAGGAGAGGCTGCTTGCGCTGATGGAGAAGGCGGAGACGGTGGAGGATATCATTGCCATCGAGGGCCGGCTTTCGGAAGTGCGTTACCAGCTTGAGAGCATGGAGTCCCAGCTTCGCACCTATGACAACCGGATCGACTACAGCACGGTGGAGCTTAGCATCACGGAAGTGCGCAAGTATTCGCCGCCGCAGGAGGCAACCGTATGGCAGCGGATCCAGAGCGGCTTTATGAAGAGTCTGGATGATATCGGATTCGGCATCCGGGATTTTGCCATCCGTTTTGTGATCGACATTCCCTATATCGTGATGTGGCTCGCAGGGATCGCGGTGGCGGTGATTGTGGTGCGCATTCTGTGGAAGGTGTGGAAAAAACGCTGGGCAAAGCGCGCGGCTGCCAGCGGTGAGAAGGGAGCGGAGCGGGAACTGCGCGTGGGGAAAATAAGGCTTCGGTGCCCGGTTACAATTGGGGAGGCACAGGACAGCAGGGAAACACCGGCAGAGGAAACCGCAGAAAACAAGGACGAAAAATAGGCAGAACCCGGAATGACGGGGCATACGAAGAAAGAGAACAGGATAAAATAGAATGACAGGTGATATTCAAAACAACAGTGAAAACAATATGCAGGAGGACCGGCAGACGAAATCCGGCTTTGCCACGCTGATCGGCAGACCGAACGTGGGGAAATCCACGCTGATGAACGCGCTGATCGGGCAGAAGATCGCGATTACCTCAAAGAAACCCCAGACCACCAGAAACCGCATCAGGACCGTGTATACATGCGAGGAAGGGCAGATCGTGTTTCTGGACACGCCGGGCATCCATAAGGCGAAGAACAAGCTGGGCGACTATATGGTGGACGCGGCGGAGAGCACGCTGTCCGAGGTGGATGTGATTCTCTGGCTGGTGGAGCCGTCAGATTACATAGGCGCTGGGGAAAAGCATATCATTGAGGAACTGAAGAAAACAAAAACGCCTGTTATTCTTGTGATTAATAAGATTGACACGGTGAAGAAAGAGCTGCTTCTCACCTATATCGACGCTTACAGAAAGGAATTGGATTTCGCGGAGATAGTGCCTGTGTCCGCCTTAAAAAAAGACGGACTGCAGATACTGATTGACTGTATTATGAAGTATCTGCCTTACGGCGAGCCGTTTTATGATGAAGATACGGTGACGGACCAGCCGGTAAGGCAGATTGTGGCGGAACTGATCCGGGAGAAGGCGCTGCGCTGTCTGGAGGAAGAGATTCCCCACGGCATAGCCGTCACCATCGAACAGATGAAGTTTAAAAAGAAGATTGTGGACATTGAGGCGACCATCGTTTGCGAGAAGGATTCCCACAAGGGAATTATCATCGGCAAACAGGGGGCGATGCTTAAAAAGATCGGCTCCATGGCGCGCAGGGATATTGAGGAACTGGTGGAAAACCAAGTGAATTTAAAGCTCTGGGTGCGGGTGAAAAAGGACTGGCGGGACAGCGACTATCTGCTTAAAAATTTCGGTTATAATCCCGGCGATACAGAATAGAATTTTGTAAATCTGCGAACCCTATGTGTTGTGAGAGATAAAGTATTCAGGGGGCGTAAGATGAAGGGATTAAACTACTGGGAGCAGTTTATGGCGACAGGGAAAGTTGAAGATTTTCTGGCGTACAAAGACGCGGCGAGACAAGAGGAGAGGGAAGAGACTAAGCAGTCTGAGGAGCGTTCTCATGCAGGGGATTACAGAGATTACGGGGATGGTTTTAAAGGCTGAACCGATGAACGATTATGACAGAAGAGTCGTTTTACTGACAAAAGAGCGGGGAAAGATATCGGCTTTCGCCAGAGGGGCAAGGAAACAGAACAGCAAACTGCTGGCGGCAACCAACCCGTTCTGCTTCGGCATTTTTAAGTTATATGAGGGAAGAACCTCCTACAATGTAATGGAGGCTGAGATTACGAACTATTTTGAAGGGCTTCGGAACGACTACGAGGGCGCGTTTTACGGCATGTACTTTCTGGAGGTCATGGATTATTATACGAGAGAGAATAACGACGAGAAGGAGATGCTAAAACTTCTGTACCAGTCCCTGCGTGCGCTCATGCACGAGGGACTTTCCAATGCGCTGGTACGGTACATATTCGAGATGAAGGCAATGGTATTAAACGGAGAGTTCCCGGGGATGCCGAAGGAAGGGGAGTGGGAGGAATCCACCCGCTACGCGGTCAATTACATCACGGAGAGCACAGTGGAGAAGCTCTACACCTTTACCGTGACGCCGCAGGTTCTTGCGCAGCTGAAAGAAATCGCGGATGACTACCGCAGCAGATATATCGACCGTCCGTTTAAAAGTCTTGAAATTGTGGAAGAACTTTAGTATGATGATTTATGATTGAGCCGTGCAAATTTCTGATGGCACTGTCAGACGAAAGCTTGCTTTCGGATGCATGTGACAGCTGAAATTTATAGGGCGAAAGCCCGACACGAGCAAGTAGCTGCGAAGCAGCGGATTGCGAGTGGCACGGCGGAGTAGGTAGGGGAAAATATGCGAAGAGCAGCGGGAATACTTGGTCTGACAATACTGCTTCTGGGGCTTGCCGGATGCGGAGAAGGGCAGGCACCGGAAATAAATACGTTGTCTTTTGGTAAGGACGGAGAAGTCATACACCGGATCGTCGGGAAAACGGACCAGAATTACTACCAGATTGAGCCGGCGGCGCTGGAGGAGTTCGCCGTTTCGCGTGTGGAGGAATACTGCGCCGAGAACGGGGAAAAGAAGGTGGCGTTAGAGGCGGTGGAGGAGAAGTCAGGCAGCATCGTGATGGATTTTAAATACGCTTCACCGGAGGATTACAGCAATTTCAACCACAGAGTATTGTATGCGGGGACGATAGAAAGCGCGGCTGACGAAGGGTATGAGCTGGAAGCGGTGCCCTTTGTCTCGATACAGGGACAGGCGTCGGAGATTGGCTATATCGAAGACTGGGATAAAAAGAAGATGTTCATTCTGGAGACGAAGAGCGGGGAAGAAATGCTTGTTAATCTGCCGGGCAAGACACTTTATGTAAACCAGAGCGCACACAGTGGTCAGGAGCTTACCTTTGTAGGGAAAAAGGGCGTGAAAATCAGCAATCAGGAGGAGGCAGGAACGACCTCTCTCTCCTATATCATTTACGAATAAAAACGGAGGCGAAAAAATGGAAAAGACAATGGAGAAAATTGTGGCGTTATCGAAGGCGAGGGGGTTTGTATATCCCGGTTCCGAGATTTACGGTGGATTGGCGAATACATGGGATTTCGGTAATCTGGGCGTGGAGCTTAAAAACAACATCAAGAAGGCGTGGTGGCAGAAATTCGTCATGGAGAGCCCCTACAACGTGGGCGTGGACTGCGCGATTCTGATGAATCCGCAGACGTGGGTGGCGAGCGGGCATCTGGGCAGCTTCTCCGACCCCCTGATGGACTGTAAGGAGTGCCACGAGAGATTCCGTGCGGATAAGATCATCGAGGATTATGTAGCGGAAAAAGGCATGACGCTTGATTCTTCCGTGGATGGCTGGAGCCAGCAGCAGATGAAGGATTTCATCGAAGAACATAACGTTCCCTGCCCGACATGCGGCAAACATAATTTTACCGATATCAGACAGTTTAACCTGATGTTTAAGACATTTCAGGGCGTTACCGAGGATGCGAAGAATACGGTGTACCTGCGTCCCGAGACGGCACAGGGTATTTTTGTGAATTTCAAAAACGTGCAGCGGACGTCCCGCAAGAAGATTCCTTTCGGCATCTGTCAGGTGGGCAAGTCTTTCCGTAACGAGATTACGCCCGGCAACTTTATCTTCCGCGTGCGCGAGTTTGAGCAGATGGAGATGGAGTTCTTCTGCGAGCCGGACACAGACCTCGAGTGGTTCGCTTACTGGAAAAAGTATTGTATCGACTTTTTGAAGAGTCTTGGCATGAAGGAGGAGGAGATGAGAGTCCGCGACCACGATCCGGAGGAACTTTCCTTCTACTCAAAGGCGACCACGGATATCGAGTTCCTGTTCCCCTTCGGCTGGGGCGAGCTGTGGGGTATCGCGGACAGGACGGACTACGATCTGACCCAGCATCAGAACACCTCCGGTGAGGATCTGACTTATTTTGACGATACGAAGAATGAGAAATATATCCCTTACGTGATAGAGCCGTCCCTCGGCGTGGAGAGACTGTTCCTCGCGGTGCTTTGCGGCGCCTACGACGAGGAGGAGCTGGGCGAGGGCGATATGCGCACCGTGCTGCATTTCCATCCGGTTCTTGCGCCTGTGAAGATCGGCGTGCTGCCTCTCTCCAAGAAGTTGAACGAGGGCGCGGAGAAGATTTTCGCACAGCTTTCCAAGAAGTACAACTGCGAGTTTGACGACCGCGGCAATATCGGTAAGAGATACCGCCGTCAGGATGAAATCGGCACGCCGTTCTGTGTGACTTACGATTTCGATTCCGAGACGGACAATTGCGTGACCGTGCGTTTCCGCGATTCCATGGAGCAGGAGCGTGTTGCGATCGACCAGCTGGATGCGTATTTTGCGGATAAATTTACCTTTTGAAAAGCTTGCAAAACCACATAGGAGGATAAGACTACGATGAAACCTTATGGTGTAAATGAACTGCGAAGGATGTTCCTCGACTTTTTCGAGAGCAAGGATCATTTGAAGATGAAGAGTTTTTCGCTGGTGCCCCACAACGACAACAGCCTGCTTCTGATCAACTCCGGCATGGCGCCGCTTAAGCCTTATTTTACGGGGCAGGAGATTCCGCCGAGACGCCGCGTCACGACCTGCCAGAAGTGTATCCGTACCGGGGATCTGGAGAATGTGGGCAAGACGGCGCGGCACGGCACCTTTTTTGAGATGCTTGGCAATTTCTCCTTCGGAGATTATTTTAAGCGCGAGGCGATCGCATGGAGCTGGGAGTTTCTGACCAGAGTGGTGGGACTGCCTGCTGACAGACTGTATCCGTCCGTCTATGAAAACGACGATGAGGCATTCGATATCTGGAATCATGAAATCGGCATAGCCCCGGAGCGGATTTTCCGTTTTGGAAAGGAAGACAATTTCTGGGAACACGGTTCCGGTCCCTGCGGTCCCTGTTCGGAGATTTACTACGACCGGGGTGAGAAGTACGGCTGTGGCAAGCCGGATTGCACCGTAGGCTGCGATTGTGACCGTTACATGGAAATTTGGAACAACGTGTTTACCCAGTTCGACAACGACGGCAAGGGCAATTATACGGAGCTTGAGCAGAAGAACATCGACACCGGCATGGGGCTTGAGAGACTTGCCTCCGTGGTGCAGGACGTGGATTCCATTTTCGACGTGGACACGGTGTTTGCGCTGCGCACAACGGTGTGTGAGATTGCGGGCGTCGAATACAAAAAAGACTACGAAACGGATGTATCTATTCGTATTATCACAGATCACATCCGTTCGGCGACCTTTATGATTTCGGACGGCATTATGCCTTCCAACGAGGGACGCGGTTATGTGCTGCGCCGGATCATCCGCCGCGCGGCGAGACAGGGCAGGAAACTCGGCATCAAGGATATGTTCCTCGCCGATCTGGCGGGAACCGTGATTGAGGGTTCCAAGGACGGGTATCCGGAGCTGGAGGAGAAGAAAGACTTCATCTTCAATGTGTTAAAGCAGGAGGAGAGCAAGTTCAATAAGACCATCGACCAGGGCTTAAGCATCTTAAATGAGATGGCGGAAGCGGTGGAGAAGGACGGAAAGAAACAGCTTGGCGGTGCGGATGCTTTTAAGCTGTACGACACTTTTGGCTTCCCGCTTGACTTGACGAGAGAGATTCTGGAGGAGAAGGGCTTTACGGTGGACGAGGACGGCTTTGCGGCATGTATGCAGGAGCAGAAGGACAAGGCGCGTAAGGCACGCAAGGTCACCAATTACATGGGAGCGGACGTGACGGTTTATGAGTCCATTGACCCCGCTATCACCACGGAGTTTGTGGGCTATGACAATCTGACATATAATTCCAGAATCACGGTGCTCACCACCGAGACGGAATTGACGGATGAGCTTTCGGAATACGAGGTCGGTACGGTGATTGTTGAGAAGACACCCTTCTATGCCACCATGGGCGGTCAGGAGGGTGATATTGGCATAATCTCCACAGGCGATGGGGAATTTCAGGTGGAGAACACCATCAAGCTGCTTGGCGGTAAGGTGGGACATGTGGGCAGGGTGACGAAGGGCAGTATTCAGGTGGGAGACACCGCCATTTTGACAGTGGATTCCACGAGAAGAGGGAATACCTGCAAAAACCACAGCGCCACCCATCTTCTGCAGAAAGCGCTGCGGGAAGTGCTTGGCAGCCATGTAGAGCAGGCGGGCTCCTATCAGGATGGGGAGAGAACCCGTTTTGACTTCTCCCATTCCGCGGCGATGACAGATGAGGAGCTTAAGAAGGTCGAGCAGATCGTCAACGAAAAGATTGCGGAAAACCTCTCTGTGGAGACGAAGGAGATGACCATAGAGGAGGCTAAAAAGTCCGGAGCAATGGCTCTTTTCGGGGAAAAGTACGGGGAGACGGTGCGCGTCGTGCAGATGGGCGATTTTTCCAAGGAGCTGTGCGGCGGTACCCATGTGAAATCCACGGGAACCATCGGTTCCTTTAAGATTCTGTCCGAGTCCGGCGTCGCTGCGGGTGTGCGCCGTATCGAGGCGGTGACGGGCAGCAATGTGACGGCTTACTATCAGAAACTGGAAGAAGAGTTACATGCGGCGGCTAAGGCACTTAAGACGAATCCTTCCAATCTGGTGGAGCGCTGCGAGCATCTGATGGCGGAGATAAAGGCATTGCAGAGCGAGAACGAGTCTTTGAAGAGCAAGGCGGCAAAGGACGCGCTCGGCGACGTGATGGATCAGGTACAGGATGTGAACGGCGTATCGCTTCTCGCCTCCAGGGTGTCGGGTGTGGATATGAACGGTCTTAGAGAGCTTGGCGACCAGCTCAAGGAGAAACTGGGTGAGGGTGTCGTCGTGCTGCTTTCCGAGAAAGAGGGGAAAGTCAATCTGATCGCCATGGCGACCGACGGCGCGGTAGCGAAGGGTGCACACGCGGGCAACCTGATTAAGGAAATCGCAGTTTTTGTAGGTGGCGGCGGCGGCGGACGTCCCAATATGGCGCAGGCGGGCGGCAAGAACCCGGCAGGCATGAGCAAGGCGGTCAATGCGTGCGTGAAAGCGCTGGAAGACCAGCTGGAACAAAAACATGCGGCGAAAAAAATAAGACCATAATATATTGATAGGTATTTTATTGCGTTGCAGGGAAGAAAGGGCGAAGAGTATCCGGCATGACAAGAGAGGGCGGCTTTGGTAAAAGGATTTGGATTTTCATTATTTTTGCGGAAGCGGCTCTCCTGGTCTTTGCCGGTATTTTTTATGGAAGGCGTGAGGCGGCAGAGCTGAGCTACACGCAGGAGGAGTTGGTGAACGATGACGGGGAGGTGGCATTTTATCTGGACCGCTCCGCCGGGTGCCGTTATGTGGCGACACCTGAATTTACGCTTCCGAGAGGAATGTACACGCTGACGGTGCAGTACGAGAGCGCCGGGGAGGCAAAGCTTATGGTGGTACATCCGGGAAGCCGCTATCACAGTGAGGTCAGCGGCGATATTCCTCTGTCCGGAAACGGAACCGCTTCCTGTGACTTCCGGGTGGTCTACGGGGACAGATCCCTGCAGATGAGAGGGCAGTTTTTTGACGAGATGCAGGAAGGGGAGTACCTTCTGATCCGAAGTGTTCATATTGCTTCCGCGGATTGTGCCGTGAGAAATGCGTTGTTTCGGCTTACGGTTTTCCTCCTTGCCGCTGACGGCGTCCTTTTTTTACTTTGGAAGAGCAGGAGAGGAGAGCGGATTTTAAGGACAGGGCCGGACGGCGTACCTTTCCGCGCGCTCCTTCTTCTGACGGGGATTTGCAGCATTCCCCTTGCGGTGGATTATCTGTTTTTAAATTCCCATGATTTGTATTTTCATCTGATGCGCATTGAAGGAATCCGGGCAGGGCTGGAAAACGGCATGTTTCCGGTGCGGATTCAGCCGGGGTGGCTGAATGGCCACGGATACGCGGTCTCCGTATTTTACGGGGATTTCTTTTTGTATGTTCCGGCGCTGCTTCGGTATTTCGGCGTGTCTGTGCAGGCGGCCTACAAATGTTATGTGGTGATGATCCACATGCTGACGGTGGGAATTGCCTACTACTCTTTCAGTAAAATGAGCAGACCGAAAATCGGTCTGGCATGTACTGTGCTGTATTCCCTGAATATATACCGTCTCACTTGCATTTACACGAGGGCGGCGGTGGGCGAGTATACGGCGATGACCTTTATGCCGCTTGTCCTGTACGGCCTGTGGCTGCTTTACACGATGCCGGAGGACACAAGGCGGCACAGGGACAGTTGGATTCCCATGACGGCGGGGTGCACGGGTATTTTTCTCTCCCACATGATTTCCACGGAAATTACGGCGTTTTTTATCGTTCTTTCCGCGCTGCTTCTGTGGCGGAGGACTTTCCGGAAAAAGACCATGCTCGTCATTCTGAAAGCGGCGATCGCCACGGTGCTGCTGAACGCCTGGTTTCTCGTTCCGTTTCTGGACTATATGGCAAGCGGCAGCTATGTCATAAACGACGCCGGTAAATACGGTTCCTACCAGATGGAGAAGACGGGCGCCTTTGTGGCACAGCTTTTCATGGGAGGCTTCGAGCCTTTCGGGCATTCTCTTGACGCGGCGGAGGGTCTTTCGGGGGAAATGCCGCAGACGGTGGGTCTTGCGCTGCTGGCGGTTTTGGCGCTCTGGTTCCTCTTTGAAAAATACGGAAAGGATGAGAAGGCGGAGGAGAGAAAAACGGAGCTTTTGGCGGTGTCTCTCTCCGTTCTGGGAGTTGGGATGGCGACCTGCCTTTTCCCCTATACGTGGCTTGTAAAAATATGTCCTGTTTTTCAGATGCCCATTGTGAGTGTCCAGTATATATGGCGGTTTTTCTCTGTTGCGGCGCTGACGCTTACCTGGCTGTTTGGGCTGCTCATGAAAAAGGAGCGGGTTCCCCTGAACGGGCGGAAGCTGGCGGCCGGCGCACTGGCGGCGCTGTCCTTGTGGCAGGGAATCTTTTTCATGGGTCAGTGCCTGCAGAGCGCCCTGCCATACCGCGTCTATCAGACCGGCAACATGTCAACCATGAAGGCGCAGGGGGCATTCTCCGAGGAGCAGCCGAGTGTGCTGGGTGGAGAATATCTGCCGTTGAACAGGGAGGAAGCCTTCTCTGTTTCAGACTATGTGGCGGTTTATGTGGAACAGCTTACTTACGACGAGACGGCGATTACCGTGAGAGAGTGGAAGCGAGAAGGGGGTGTGGTTACGGTCGATCTGGAAAATAGGGCGGACAGCGTACAGCAGGTGGAGGTTCCGCTTTTGTACTACAAGGGCTATCGGGCGGCGGCGGAAAACGGGGAACCGGTGCAGATTGTTCCCGGCGTTTCTGATCGGATTTCGCTCTGTGTGCCGGCAGGGTTTACAGGCAGCATCCGGATAGACTTTCGGGAACCGCTGTACTGGAGAGGAGCGGAGCTTTTGTCTGCGGCCGCTCTGCTGGGGGTTCTTTTGTATCAAGCGGGCATTGCGGGAAGAAAACGCAAAATAGAATAAATTTACATTTTTCGGTTGACTCGTAACTAAAATGTGATATAATTTACATTGTGTGAGAACACGCAAAATAACCCAATCAGTCGAAATACTCTGGGACTGAAGGGAGGTCAGGTGCGGAAATGTCAAACGTAATCGTAAAAGAAAACGAGACTTTGGACAGCGCGTTGCGTCGTTTTAAGAGAAGCTGCGCGAAGGCTGGTATCCAGCAGGAGATTCGTAAACGTGAGCATTACGAGAAGCCCAGCGTAAGACGTAAGAAAAAGTCCGAAGCGGCAAGAAAACGCAAATATAACTAAACAGTGGAACAGACCCGGAATTGTTTCGGGTCTGTTTTCACATTATTGTTACATTACTTCTCAGTACAGGCCGACGCCTCGACCCAGCATGAGGATCTTTCGGATCTTTTCCAGCGCTTCCACATAATAGAAGGTGAAATTGTAATCATAGGGTACAAGGAACAGCAGAATGCATTTGCAGAGAGAAAGAAAAGCCCAGATTGACACGATGCAGCTAAATCTCCGGGCTGTCTTTGCGGACAGATTCCGATAGTAGAGACCGGTCACGAGATAGCACAGCAGGCAGAGAATCCAATAGATGTCCATATGGTAGCGCTCCAGCACGGTGGGAGCCCAGAGAACGTCGGCAAAGGCGATCAGCAGAGGAATACAGAACAGGGTTATGATGCAGCGGGGCAGGCGGCTTTCCCGTATCTCACCGCGGACGCCCTCCGAGGCAATGCCGAAAAAGGGCAGAAACAGGATGGGGAAGTTGAGCAGGATGCCATCGAAGGTGACGAAGGGAAACTGGTCGGACATGGGCGTATAACCCACAAAGAAGTTACAAATACTGTCAAAGGTTTTCAGCGGCTGGAATCTGGAAAAGAAGCTGCCGTAATGGCTCTGATCCGTGATCGTGAGCTGATAAGCCTGTCCGAATTCAAAGGGATTGTCAAAGCGGGCATAATTGTACAGCATGAGAAGCACACCCACAATCATATAGGGAGAAGCCGCGAAAAACAGCTGTTTCGCCAGCTGGAGCGTGAATTTTCTGTTTTTTAAAAAAACCGCGAGAAGCGGCAGTACAAACAGGTTGGCGAGAGCGATGGGCGGGCGGCATCCGAAGGCGAGGGCACCGGTCAGGCTGCCGAAAAAAGCATAGCGGATGCTTGTGCTCTCTTTTTCACAGACGAACACGGCGCGGATGAAAAAGAAGAAGCTCCAGATTTCCATGCAGATGGCGGCGGAGATGGCGGTGCAGTACAGAGCCGGCGCAGAAACGGCGTACCAGACGCTCATCACGGAAAAGGCGGCCGACAGGGAGAGGTACAGACCAAGGGAGAGCTTTTTGAAAAAGGTTTTGCTGAGGGTAAAAAACAGCGAAAAAACACCGCAAATGAACAGGGCGGTAAAAATCTGCGTCGCGTGGTAGGTTGTCAGGCTCATACCCGTGAGGAGCCGGTAGGGAAGAAAGAGCAGAAAAACGGGTACGACACCGAAGTACATGTAATAATGACCGTTATAAAAGGCGTGATCCCAGTGAAAAGATACGTCGGCAGCCTCTCTGGCATCAGGGTCGTAGGGGTTGTCCAAGGTCAAAAGTTTCGGATCCATGTCGTCATAGTCAATATAGAGATGCCCTTCCAAAAAGGATTCTGCCAGCAGTTCATACTGGTTCATGTAATCCGGTTTTTCTCCGTTGTAAGAAGGGGAAAGTCCCATGGGAATGATGCATAAAAGAATGGTCATTGTCAGGGTAAGGACAGACAGCCATCCGACCTTTTTGCTTTTCGCATCCATGGTTATGGAATGAAGGGAGGAACCGGGTCTGAGACAAATCAGGACGAAGAAAAAAACACCCCATATAAAGTATCCCGCCAATAAAGTCTTACTCATCTTGTCTTTGCACATCCTTTCGTCTGACCGATTTTCTTATATAGTATAGCACGGGAGAAGAAAAGTGTTTCTTAAAATTCTATGATTTCTGTCGGCATATCCGTTGTCCCACTCCAATATGTATAGTACAGAAGGAATGGTAGGGGTGACTGAGTTTGCAGGGAAAAAGAAAGCGGATTGTTGTATGGCTTTTGGCAGGCATACTTTTAGCGGAGACTTTATTTACGACTATGACCATATCGGTCAATGCTGCGCCGGAGGTAACTACGCCGTCCTATATTGTGCTGGAAGCCTCCACGGGGCAGGTGATTTGTGAGCAGGATGCGGATACGAGGCGGAGTCCTGCCAGTATCACCAAGATTATGACGCTGCTCCTTATCTTTGAACAGTTAAAGAGCGGCAGGATACATCTAGAGGATAAGGTGACCACAAGCGCCTACGCGAAATCCATGGGCGGCTCGCAGGTGTTTCTGGAGGAGGGAGAGAGCCAGACATTAGAGACCATGATTAAGTGCATCGCGGTAGCGAGCGGCAATGATGCCAGTGTCGCGGTGGCGGAGTACATAGCGGGGAGCGAAGGAGAGTTTGTCAAGCTGATGAATGAGAAGGCGGAGAGTCTGGGGATGCAGAACACCCATTTTGAGGATTGCTGCGGACTGACGGATTCCGACGACCATTATTCCTCGGCGAAGGATGTGGCGATCATGTCAAGAGAGCTGATCACGAAATATCCGGAGGTCTTTGACTATACGACCATCTGGATGGAGGATATCGAACATGTGACGGCGCAGGGAACGAGCACCTTTACCCTTTCCAGCACCAATAAGCTTTTGAAGCAGTACGAGTGGACGACGGGTTTAAAGACGGGTTCTACCTCCAAGGCGCTTTACTGCCTGTCTGCCACGGCGAACAAGGACGGCATGGAGCTGATCGCGGTGGTGATGGCAGCGCCGGATCCCAAGACCAGATTTCAGGACGCCATGTCGCTGTTAAGCTATGGCTACAGCGTCAGCCAGATGTATAAGGACGAGAACAAAGAGCCGATCCCGGCGCAGAAAGTGGAGGGCGGCATCGAGGATACGGTGAATCTTGTCTATGAAGGCGCTTTCTCCTATCTGGACACGGCGGGCAATAATCTGAATGAGATTGAGAAGGAAATCAGTCTGCCGGGCAGCGTTGCCGCACCCATAGCGGAGGGGGATGCCATCGGCGAGGTGGTCTATAAGCTGAACGGCACCCGCATCGGCAGCATATCCATTCTGGCGGCGAAGGACGTGGAGAAGGCACAGTATAAGGACTACTATAAGAAGGTATGGGGACGGTACCTGATGAAACGCTAGAGAAAATGCTGGTACAGGACTTTGTGCTGCGAAGCAAAGCAGCATACAGAACAAAAGTTCGCCGATTGCGGGGAAACAGGGGGTATGATATATTATATGGGTGGCTGTCGCGCAAAAGCGTCAGACAGTCACCTTATTATGTGCGGACGATGTAGTGCATCTTAAGTCTGCTTATGCTCCTAATGGATAGGGAGGAATATGATAGAAGGAATTTTGGCGGCGGCTGTCGCGGTTATTGGTATCTGTCTGGCTGTGGCGCTCTGGGACAGCAACCGGTTTGTGACGATTACCTATGAGCTTTGCTCCGATAAGATTACGAAGCCCTGCAGGCTGGTGCTCCTTGCGGATTTACACAATAAGTCCTTCGGAAAGGAAAACAAGAGACTCTTAGACGCGATTGACGGTATTTCGCCGGACGGGATTCTGGCAGCGGGGGACATGCTGACAGCCATGAGGGGCGCAGATTACAGTCATGCGCTTTCGCTGATGGAAAAGCTGGCGGCAAAGTACCGGATTTACTACGCTATGGGCAATCACGAATACCGTCTGGGGGGTTATCCGGACAATTATCCGGGGATGTATGAGGGATATCTGTCCGGCTTAAAACGGGCGGGAATAGAGCCTCTGATCAATGAGACGGCGTATCTGCCGGAGTGTAATATCGCTGTCTGCGGCGCGCAGATTGACAGGGCATACTACAGGCATTTTAAAAGGAGACCGATGGAGCCGTCCTATCTGCCGAAGCTCCTAGGAACGCCGGACAGGGAAATGTTTCAACTGCTGATTGCCCACAATCCGGTGTATTTTGACGCTTACGCCAAGTGGGGGGCGGATTTGGTCGTTTCCGGGCATGTGCACGGAGGGATTATGAGACTGCCGGTTTTAGGCGGTGTGCTTTCGCCGGCGTTGACGCTGTTTCCCAAGTATGACGGCGGCATGTTTACGGAAAATAATAGTACCATGATACTGAGCAGGGGACTGAGCAGCCATACGCCCCCCATCAGGATTTTTAACCCGGGAGAGCTGATTGTGATTGATTTAAAGCCCGGTAAGTGATTTTGGATAGTGAGAAAGGACAGGCAATGGCAATTCCTGTGAAGCTGGAGGTGTTTGAGGGTCCGTTAGACCTGCTTTTACACCTGATCGACAAAAATAAAGTGGATATTTATGATATTCCCATCGTGGAGATTACTGAGCAGTATCTGGATTATATCAAGCAGATGGAGACAGAGGACATGAACGTGATGAGCGAGTTCCTCGTTATGGCGGCTACTCTGATCGACATTAAGTGCCGGATGCTTCTGCCGAAGGAAGTGAACGAGGAGGGGGAGGAAGAAGATCCTCGGGCAGAGCTGGTGGAAAAGCTGCTTGCCTATAAGATGTGCAAGTACATGTCCTACGAGCTGCGAGACCGCATGGTGGACGCGGAGAGAAACCTCTATAAAAAACCGACGCTGCCGGAGGAAGTAGCGCAGTACCGCCAGCCGGTAGATTATGAGGAGCTCATCGGGGATATGACACTGCATAAGCTCCATGAGATATTCAAACAGATGATAAAGCGGCAGGAGGACAAGATCGACCCGGTCAGAAGCACCTTCGGGAAGATTGAGAAGGACGAGATCGATCTGGATTTAAAGACTGCTTATGTGGAAGCCTATGTGCGCAGCCACAAGACCTTCAGCTTCCGAAAACTGTTGGAGAAGCAGTCCGGTAAAATGGAGATTATCGTGACCTTTCTTGTGATTCTGGAGATGATTAAGACAGGACGTATCGGAATCGAGCAGGAGGATACCTTTGCGGATATTATCATTACGGCGCGGGACAATGCTGACAGTGAACCACTGCAGCTTACAAGCGTCAGCTGAGGTACATAGATAGTTAAGAGGGAACAGGCATGGAAAAGAAGAAGGCAAAGGCAGTTCTGGAAGCAATTTTATTCACTATGGGTGATTCGGTGGAGATTGACAGACTGGCGGCAGTGATTGAAGAGGATAAAGAGACTACCAGACAGCTTCTGGACGAGATGGCGGCGAGTTATCAGAAAGCGGACAGAGGGATTTCGCTTACCACCCTTGATAATGCGGTGCAGATGTGCACGAAGAGCGAGCTGTACGAATATCTGATTAAAATTGCGAAAACGCCGAAAAAGTTTGTGCTCACGGACACCCTTTTAGAGACGCTCTCCATTATCGCCTATAAGCAGCCCATCACCAGACTGGAGATTGAGAAGGTGAGGGGCGTAAGCTGCGACCATGCGGTGAACCGGCTGCTGGAATTTGACCTGATCGCAGAGGTGGGCAGGCTGGACGCGCCCGGGCGCCCGCTTCTGTTCGGTACGACGGAGCAGTTTCTCCGGAGTTTCGGGGTGAAATCCATCGAGGATCTGCCGGAGCTTTCCGCAGTGCAGATCGAAGAGTTTAAGCAGCAGGCGGAGTCCGAAGTGGAGATGCAGCTGGATATTTAAAAAAGCGAAAGGAATTGGATATATATGCCGATATATAAAACGTATCTATACAATCACACATTTCCCTAAAATGAAATATTGTCTGAATCTGTATGGACCGATTTACGGATGACTGCAAGGACGCGGATTTCGTCGGGGGGGGGGTAAAATGCTCTCAGTACAGACTAATATGCTTGCGGCGAACGCAAGCCGAAACCTTGGCATGACCACGAAGGCGAATGCCAAGAGTGCGGAAAAATTATCTTCCGGTTACCGTATCAACAGGGCGGCTGATGATGCGGCAGGTCTTTCTATTTCCGAAAAAATGAGAAGACAGATGCGTGGTCTGACACAGGCTGCGGCAAATGCGCAGGACGGCATCTCCATGGTACAGATTGGAGAGGGCGCCCTGAATGAGGTGCATGATATGCTGCACCGTGCCAATGAGCTGGCGATTAAGGCGGCGACAGGCACACTGCAGGATGTGGACCGCGGGATGATCGACGCGGAGATCCAGCAGCTCAAGTCGGAGATTGACAGGGTCGCGCGAAACACCACATTTAATGAGATTGAGATTTTCCCGGAGGACGGCACTTCGCCTCGCGAGTCGGGCTATGTGGAAATGAAGAATTACGATATTGTCTACGACCTGCGGGACGGTTCCATGGCGGTAAACGAGGCGCAGGCGGGACCGGGCGCTGCGGGGGCAGGGCGGGCGAGTTCCGCTGTGCAGGTCTCCAGCGGCAGTAAGCTTGCGGATATGATTGCCAATGAAATCGTGCCAAATGCGGTCAAGCAGATTCTTGACACGTTTGATCCGCTTAAGACTGCGGTGGGGAACGATACCATAAAAATGTCTCTGGAAGTGGCGTACATAGACGGAAAAAACCAGACGCTTGCCTACGCCTCTTTCCGGTACGGCAGCAGCGGCAAGCCGGTTTCCATGGGAATCCGTGTGGATTCCGCCGATTTTAAGGAGGCGGACGCAAACGGAACCGGCGAGCGGGTGGAAGTATTGAAATCCACGCTGGCGCATGAGCTGATGCATTCGGTGATGCAGTATACCCTGACGGACGGTATGAGCGGACGTAAGGGAGAAAAGTACCCCACATGGTTTGTGGAAGGTACGGCGCAGCTTGCGGGCGGCGGCTTTTCTACCGGGTGGAACGACACCCTTTCCTATTACGCAAACTATCTGACGGATGAAAATGATGCCAGCCATGACAAAGATTACGCGAACTATCTGAAGAGGTTCACCATGAGCGGCAGACCTTACGGGCACGGCTATCTGGGCACGGCATATTTCGGCTATCTGGCGGGCGGCGGCAAGACCTCGGGCAAGAGTCTTGACGAGACTGTGACAGACGGCATGAATAAAATATTTACGGATCTGCTCGCCGGACAGAAACTGGACAGTGTCCTTAAGAAACATGCGGGTATTAACACAGCCGAAATGAACCGGTTGTTTCAAAACGGAGACGCTAATCTCACGGAGTTTGTCAGAAAATTGTCCTATGAAGCGAAGGACGGCGCAGGATCGTTTATTGCAGGCGGTCTGGACAAAGGCGGTTCCTCACTTCTCGGCACAGGCTGGGATCCGAGTCAGCCGTTCCAGATCGATCCTTTTCAGATTAGGGTGGATTACAGCGGTGGTGCGGGTACATGGCTTCAGGTGGGCGCGGAGGCGGGCACTCACATAGATGTCAATCTGTACCAGATGAATGCCAAGGCGCTTGGACTGGAGGAAACCAATGTCAGGACTACGGAGGACGCAGATGTGGCTATTGACGACATCAAACGTTCTATCCAGTATGTCAGCAATGTGAGAAGCTATTACGGCGCGATCCAAAACCGCCTGGAGCATACCATAAACAATCTGAACAATATTACGGAGAACACGACGGCAGCGGAGTCCCAAATCAGAGATACGGATATCGCAACAGAGATGGTAGGGTACTCGAATAACCAGATTCTAATGCAGGCGGGCACATCTATGTTGGCGCAGGCGAATCAGAGTTCTCAGCTTATCTTAAGTCTGCTCGGTTAACGAACATAGAAACTGCGCTTGAAAGGGATGGGAAGAGATGGGCGAGATCATTCATGTACGCTGCAAGTCATGTAAAAAGGAATGGCAGTGCTTTACGGGAAACGGTCTGCTGCACGGCAGGAAGGAGGCAGTTCTTGCCGCCTTTTCGGAGGAGGAGCGGCAGCAGGCAGAAAACCTGATGGGGGCGGCTCCGGTTCCCCTTTACGACTTTCAGTATAAGCTGTCGGTCTGCGGGCATTGTCACAATATCGTGGCAATCCCCGTGCTGCGGGCGGCGGACAGCGATGAAGTTTTTGTGGGCAAGTGTCCTCTGTGCGGGAAAAAGACGAAAAGTCTCTGCGGGGAAGAGCAGGGCATGGAAAAATGGAGTAAAAAAACAGCGTGCCCAGTCTGCAAAAGCAGGAGTCTGGAGACGGAGGAGACAGGTCACTGGGACTGACTGTTCCATGACTGACGGAAAACAAACCATGTCATAGGAAAGTGTGTTGCGCATATATATTAACGAATGGAAATGTCAGGACGTGGATATGCGTAACAGAAAGAATATGACAAACAGAGCGGAAAAACGGATATATTACAAGGTAGCGGTCATAATAACGGCAGCTGCCTTGTTTTGTGTGCAGGGATATGCCTTGCTGCGCGCGTCAGGGCAGGAGAGCGTTTCTGCTCCGGCTGTGTCTGAGGAAGCGGCGAAGAGGGAAACGGCAGGGGAAGAAATGCAGCTCTATGCGCAGGCGGCAGTTCTCATGGATGCGGATTCGGGAAGGATTCTTTACGGCAAGAATGCCGACCAGAAGCTGCCGATGGCAAGCACCACGAAGATTATGACATGCATTCTCGCGCTGGAGTATGGCAATCCGGAGGATATTGCGGAAGTTTCTTCCTACGCAGCGAGTATGCCGAAGGTAAAACTGTATGTCAGGCAGGGGGAAAAATATTATCTGAAAGATTTGCTGTATTCCCTGATGTTAGAATCCCATAACGATTCGGCGGTGGTGGTCGCGGAGGCAGTGGGCGGCAGCGTGGAGAAGTTTGCGGCAATGATGAACCAGAAGGCACGGGACATCGGCTGCTTCGACAGTTATTTTATCACGCCGAACGGACTGGACGCGAAGGTGAATGACACCGGAAAGGTGCATTCCACGACGGCGGCGGATTTGGCGAAGATTATGGCGTACTGTGTGACGGATTCCCCGGAGAAGGAGCGGTTTTTAGAGATTACGAGGACGCAGGGCTATGATTTCACAGACGTGGATGGCACGAGGAGTTTTCACTGCAATAATCATAATGCTTTCTTAGGCATGATGCAGGAAGCGCTTTCCGGGAAGACCGGTTTTACGAATAACGCGGGCTACTGCTATGTGGGGGCGGTGGAGAGCGAGGGGCGCATCTTTACGGTGGCGCTTCTTGCCTGCGGCTGGCCGAATAACCGCAGCTACAAGTGGAGCGATATGAAAAAGCTGGCGGCTTACGGGATGGAGCGGTATCAGTACCGGGATATTTATGAGAAACAGACTTTTTCCGACATCCCCGTCAGAAACGGCATAGCGGGGGAGCCGGGTACGCCCTTTGAGGAGGCGGCAGTGTCCGTTACCCTGCAGGCGGAGGAAGAGAGCCTGCCTTATCTTCTGTGCGAGGATGACCGGGTGGAGGTGAAGAGCCGGGTGGAGCCTGTGCTTGACGCGCCTGTCGCCGCCGGGGAGCAGGTCGGTTCGGTATCCTACTATCTGAACGGGGAACTTGTCAAAAGCTACGCCGTATGCGCGGAGGAAGAGATAGAAGAACGCAGCTTTTTATGGATTCTGAAATACATCCTAAAACTTGTAACAGTTTAGCCCTCGGTTTCGTGTTACGGAAGTTGCTAAAACTTTCAAATTTTTATAAAATCTGCTAGTCGGAAATGGGATTGTGTGATATACTACTATCGTGTGCTATGTCATGTAATGACAAAGTTTTAGTATTTATAATTATGATAAATGGAGGGCTGAAAAATGAGTACTACTTCTCAAGCGAGTCAAAGAATCAATGCTTTACTCGATGAAAACAGTTTCGTTGAAATCGGCGGTCTCGTGACGGCGAGAGCCACGGATTTCAATCTGAAACAGACTGAGACGCCGTCTGACGGTGTCGTGACCGGCTACGGTGTGATCGACGGCAATCTCGTGTATGTCTACAGTCAGGACGCTTCCGTGTTAAACGGTTCCGTTGGCGAGATGCATGCGAAAAAGATTGTGAACATTTACGAGCTGGCAATGAAGATGGGCGCGCCTGTGATCGGGCTGATCGATTCCGCGGGGCTTCGTCTGCAGGAGGCGACCGACGCGTTGAACGGTTTCGGCGAGATTTACAGGAGCCAGGCAATGGCGTCCGGTGTGATTCCGCAGATTACGGCTGTATTCGGCAGCTGCGGCGGCGGACTTGCCCTGATTCCTGCCATGACCGATTTCGCGTTTATGGAGGAGAAGAACGCGAAGCTGTTTGTCAATTCCCCGAATGCACTTTCTGGCAATGAGATTTCCCGCTGCGACACATCCGCTGCGGCGTTCCAGAGCGAGGAGACAGGGCTTGTGGATATGGTGGCTGACGAAGCGACGATTCTCGGTCGGATCAGACAGCTGGTTTCTATTCTTCCCGCGAACAATTCCGATCTTGCGTGGGTGGACTGCACAGACGATTTAAACCGTGCCTGCGCACAGATTGCCAACTGTGTGGGCGATACGGCGATTGCGCTTTCCCAGCTTGCGGACGACGGTCTGTTTGTGGAGGTGAAGCAGGATTACGCGAAGGATATGGTGGCAGGATTTATCCGCTTAAACGGCGCCACTGTCGGCGCCGTGGCGAACCGCACCGAGGTCTGCGACGAGAACGGTGAGGTTGTGGAGAAGTTTGACGCGGCAATCTCCCCGAGAGGAGCGGAGAAGGCGGCAGAGTTCGTGAATTTCTGCGACGCTTTTGACATTCCGGTACTGACCCTTACCAATGTGACGGGATTTGCGGCGACCACCTGCTCCGAGAAGCGGATGGCGAAAGCGGCAGGCAGGCTTACATATGCCTTTGCCAACGCTACCGTTCCCAAGGTAAACGTGATTATCGGCAAGGCATACGGAAGCGCGTATGTAGCTATGAACTCCAAGGCAGTCGGCGCGGACATCACGATTGCGTGGCCGGATGCCCAGATTGGCATGATGGATGCGAAGCTGGCGGCGAAGATTATCTGCGACGGTCAGGGCGCCGATGCCATCGACGCTTGTGCGAAAGAGTATGAAGCATTACAGAATAACGTGACCAGTGCGGCAAAGAGAGGTTATGTGGACCAAATCGTGGAGCCGGCAGACACCAGAAAGTATGTAATCGGTGCGTTCGAGATGCTTTCCTCCAAGACAGAGGGACGTCCCGAAAAGAAACACGGCACTGTTTAAGGAGGCACTATGAAAAAACTATTGGTAATATTAGGGATGATTACCTGTATGACCTGTCTTTCGGCGTGCGGTGAGGAGGAAGCGCCAAGCGGTCCCATCAGCGAAGAACAGGCAATACAGATTGGTACGACCATCGTTGACCAGATGAATTCCATTGTAAGTCAGGGCGCTATCGAGCAGTATGTAGATCAGCCCGTACTCTACAACGGATTTCAGGGCTGGCAGAGCGCACTGGATGATATCGGCGCTTACGAAGGCGTGAGCGGCGGCTCCGTAGCTTTTGATGGGGATGAGGTGGCGATTACGATTAACGTGCTCGGTTCCTCCCACAATGCGGATGTGGAGATTGTGCTTGACAATGCGCTCGCAACCTACATCGGAATCACCACCAATGTCCATTACTCCACGGGGGAGATTATGGCGAAGGCAGGTATGAATACCTTAATCGGTATGGGCACCGTGTTCGCGGTTCTGATTCTGATCAGTCTGATTATTTCCTGCTTCACATTGATATCTAAGTTTGAAAAGAAGCAGAAGAAGGAGGAGCCTGCAGCAGCGGCGGCAGCAGCTCCCGTGGTAGAGCAGATTGCAGCAAAAGAGGAGCTTTCCGATGATACGGAGTTGGTGGCGGTTATCGCCGCAGCAATCGCAGCCTATGAGGGCGCCGCGTCTACGGATGGTTTCGTAGTGAGGTCCATCAGAAAATCGAATAAGAGCAAATGGCAGAATGCCTAAGAGTATAGGAGGATATGAAGATGAAAAATTATACAATTACCGTAAATGGCAGCGTATATGATGTAGTGGTGGAAGAGGGAG